>DAISRJ010000034.1:0-1642 GCA_036828955.1 Candidatus Dormiibacterota bacterium
ACAGAAGCCCGCCCGCCTCTAGGCGGCGCGTTCGCTCCGTTCGCTTGACACACCGTGGGGTCTCCCTGTATGGTCTCGCGAAGTTCATTGGTCAAATCGATCGGATTACTACAGAATGGTCGACGACGAAGGAGGGGATTTCGTGAACCGCACGACAAACGACGTTGAGACAGGCGCCCGGCCGTTCGACGGTGGGGGGCGCCAGACGCCGCTGGCCCGCCTCGCCGCCGCGCCCATTGCCATGGTGATCATCGCGCTCGGAGTGGCGGCCTGCGGGTCGGCGGCCGCGTCGGCGCCGTCCTCGACACCGCAGCCGGACCCGGCGTCCGTGAGCGTCGGGTACCTCACCAACCTGACCCACGCGCCCGCTCTCATCGGGGTCAGCAGCGGATACCTCAAGGCGAACCTGCCCGCCACCACGGCGCTGCAGACCAAGACGTTCAGCGCCGGTCCCGCGGAGAGCGAGGCGCTGCTCGGCGGCTCGCTGGACGCCGCATTCGTCGGGCCCAACCCGGCGATCTCGGCCTTCCTGACGACCAAGGGCAAGGGCATCCGCATCGTCGCCGGCGCCGACGCCGGGGGCGCCGGGCTGGTGGTCAGCCCCGCGATTGCGGCCGGCAACTTCCCTGCCGACCTCAAGGGCAAGACGCTCGCCAGCCCTCAGCTGGGCAACACACAGGACGTGGCACTGCGCACGTGGCTGTCGCAGAACGGTCTCTCGAGCAGCACCAGCGGGGGCAGTGCCGACGTGACCATCGACGCCACCTCGGGCAACTCCGTCGACCTGCAGCACTTCATCGCCGGTCAGATCGCCGGCGGCTGGGAGCCGGAGCCGTACGAGTCGGAGTACATCCTCAAGGGCAGCGGCAAGCTCGTTGTCGACGAGTCCTCGCTGTGGCCCAACCAGGAGTTCCCGGCGACAGAGCTGGTGGTCACCACCAGCCTCCTGACCAACCACCCGGACATCGTCAGGGACCTTGTCAAGGGGCTGATCCAGAGTGTCGATTGGATCAATGCCAACCCGGCGGCGGCCCAGACGGCAGCGAGCGCGGACCTGACCGCCTTGACCGGAGCCAAGGCCCTCCCGGCTGCGGTGGTACAGCTGGCGTGGACCCACCTGAAGTTCACCGTTGACCCGCTCGCCGCCGACGTCCAGAGCGACGCCAGCCACGCCCTGAAGGCCGGTGTGGTCCAGACCGCCAACCTGAAGGGGATCATCGACGTCGGGATTCTCAACGCACTTCTCAGCGCCGCCGGCAAGCCGCCGGTTGGCGCCGCGGGCCTGGGGTCATGAACCTCGCGCTGCGCGCCCGCCCTCGCCTGCTCGTGGAGGAGGAGGCCGACCAGGTCGCCGTGCGCCTCGCCGGCGTCACCAAGGGCTACGGGAAGGGGCGGGGGTCGGTCACGGCCCTCGAAGACGTCTCCCTCGACGTTGTCAAGGGTGAGTTCGTCTGCATCCTCGGCGCCTCGGGCTGCGGCAAGTCCACGCTCCTCTCATTGATCGCCGGCCTCGACCGGGCCACGGCGGGGCGGATCGACACCCCGGTCGCCCATCCGGCAGTGATGTTCCAGGAGCCGGGGCTGCTGCCCTGGCTGACGGTGCGGCGCAACGTGGAGCTCCCGCTGCGGCTGCGTCACAGCG
>DAISRJ010000034.1:1742-22399 GCA_036828955.1 Candidatus Dormiibacterota bacterium
TCGCCGCGCTCTTCCTGGTGGCCGGCGGCCACGACGAGAACGCCATGTACTTCGTCGTCGTCATGGGGGCGTTCCCGTCGATCGCGATGGGCGTGATGTCGTCCTACGACAACATCCCTCCGCTGACCTTTCGCCTGGCGCGTTCATTGGGGGCGAGGGGACCGCAGCTGTATCGCCACTTCATCTTCTCGGCGCTGCTTCCCGGCTATGTCGCCGGGATGAAGCAGGCATGGGCGTTCTCCTGGCGGTCGCTGATGGCGGCCGAGCTGATCATCGGCTCGCTCGCCGGGGCCGGCCTGGGGACGCTGCTCGACAACGGTCGCGCGCTCCTCGACCTGCCGGAGATGTTCGCGGCCGTCCTCACCATCCTCATCGTCGGCATCGCGGTCGACGACGTCATCTTCTCGCCGGTGGAGCGCGCTCTCCTTCGACGACGCGGTCTACTCGCCGCCTGAGGGGGGAAGGAACACGACGGTTGACGCGGCCGCGTCGGCGCCCTATGCTGGCACTTCGGTCAACTTGACCGTTTTGATTGAGAAGGGACGGGGAAGGGGAACACGATGCACATCGACCTGTACATCGCGCTGGCGGGGCTGATCGTTGGATTCGCGGTGGGCCTGACCGGGATGGGCGGCGGGGCCCTGATGACCCCGGTGCTTGTCCTGATCTTCGGCGTGCCGCCGCTGGCGGCGGTGTCGAGCGACCTGGTGGCGTCGTTGCTGATGAAGCCGCTGGGGGCCATGGTCCACGCCGGCAAGCGCACCGTGCAGTGGCCGCTGGTGCGCTGGCTCAGCCTGGGGTCGGTCCCGGGGGCGTTCCTCGGTGTGAGCTTCCTGAAGATGCTCGGCAAGGGGAGTGCGGTGCAGAACGTGGTTCAGCTCGCCCTCGGCTCGGTTCTGCTTCTTTCCGTCTCGGCGCTCGCCGCCAAATGGCTGATCGACCGCCGTCAACGCGGTCGCCGCCAGGACCCACAGAATGCCGAGCCGCTCGAGGTGCGCCGCCTCGCGACCGCGGCCGTTGGGCTGGTGGTCGGCTTCATCGTGGGCATCACCGCCACCGGGTCGGGCACCCTGATCATCGTCGCGCTGATCGTGTTGTACCCCCGCCTGCGCGGCTCGCAGACGGTGGGCACCGACCTCACCCAGGCCATCCCGATGGTGGGGGCGGCTGCCCTCGGCCACGTCCTCTTCGGCGACTTCAAGCTGGCCCTGACGCTGTCGATCGTGGTCGGCGCCGTCCCTGGGGTGCTGGCCGGCTCGCTGGTGTCGTCGCGGGCCAGCACAGGTCCGCTTCGGGCAGCGCTCTGCGTCGTGCTGGTCGCCTCCGGCCTCAAGCTGGTCAACGTGCCCACGCTGGCGATCGGCATCGTCATCGGCCTGGCCCTGCTCAGTGCCGCGGTGGTGTTCCTGGCGTCGAGGCTCGACGCCAGGCCGCAGCGGCGGCCGGCGGTGGAACTGCTCGAGGCGTCCTGACCGGCGCCGCCATCGCGGCGGTCGGGCGTACGATCAGCGCACGCATGTGGTGGCGCCCAAGGAAGAAGGTCGGCTGGTTTGCCGTATCAGCCGGTCTTTCCGTATACTCGTCGGTCGTGGCTGCCGTTCAGCCCGATTCGGCACGTCTCTCCCAGAGTCGTGGCTGAGCCGCTGATCGGGAGGGTCATCGAGCCCCTTCCCGACTCGCTCTACCGGGTCGAACTGGACGACGGCCACCGGGTTCTCTGTCATCCAGCCGGAAAGGCGCGCCTCCAAGCGGTCCGCATCCTGCCGGGCGACAGGGTCCACGTCGAGCTCAGCGCGGCCGACCCCGGTCGGGGGCGCATCCTCCAACGGCTCGCGTGAGCCACAGACACCAGTGCAAAGGACAGCGGGACAGCGATGAAGGTCAGGGCGTCGGTCAAGAAAATGTGTGACCACTGCAAGGTCATCAAGCGGCACGGCGCCGTCCGGGTCATCTGTGACAACCCGAAACACAAGCAGCGACAGGGGTAGAGCGACAAGTGGCACGAATCGCAGGTATCGACATCCCGCGCGACAAGCGGATCGAGGTCGCGCTCACGTACATCTTTGGCATCGGGCCGACGACGGCGCGGCGGCTGCTCACCCTGGCGCAGATCTCTCCTGACCTGCGCACCCGTGACCTCAGCGACGCCCAGGTCGGCAAGCTCCGCGACATCATCGCCAAACAGTTGCAGGGCCGCGTGGAGGGCGATCTTCGTCGGCAGATCGCACTGAACATCAAGCGGCTGATGGAGATCGGCACGTACCGCGGCCTCCGTCATCGTCGCGGCCTGCCCGTCCGCGGCCAGCGCACTCGCACCAACGCACGCACCCGGCGCGGGCCCAAGAAGACGGTCGGCGTGCGCCGCAAGAAGAAGTAAGCGTGGCCAAGAAGAAGAAGGTCGTTCGCACCCGGCGCCGTGAGCGCAAGAACGTGGCTGTCGGTCACGCCCACGTGCTGGCCACCTTCAACAACACGATCGTCAGCCTCACCGATCCGTCCGGCAACGTGATCGCCTGGGGATCGGCCGGCGGCCAAGGCTTCAAGGGCTCGCGCAAGAGCACTCCCTTTGCAGCCCAGATCACCGCCGAGGGCGCTGCCAAGCGCGCCATGGAGCACGGCCTCAAGAGCATCGAGATCTTCGTCAAGGGTCCCGGGGCCGGTCGCGAGGCCGCCATCCGCAGCCTGCAGGCATCGGGCCTGGAGGTCACCGCGATCACCGACGTCACCCCGATCCCGCACAACGGCTGCCGCCCTCCCAAACGGCGCCGGGTTTAGGTAAAGAGATATGGCCAACCAGGCAGGACCCGTCTGCCGCCTCTGCCGCCGCGAGGGCACCAAGCTCTTTCTCAAGGGCAACAAGTGCCTCACCAACTGCACGTTCGACAAGCGCAACGCTCTCTTGCCCGGGCAGCACGGTCTGGCGCGCCGCCGCAAGACGAGTGATTACGGCATCCAGTTGCGCGCCAAGCAGCGCGCCCGCCGCCAATACGGCGTCCTGGAGGCGCAGTTCCGCACGTACTTCGCTCGTGCCGAACGCAGCAGCGGTGTGACCGGCACAGTTCTCCTCCAGCAGCTCGAGCGTCGCATCGACAACGTCGTGTACCGGCTGGGGCTTGCCGCGTCGCGACGCGAGGCGCGTCAACTCGTGTCCCACCGCCACTTCCAGCTGAACGGCCGCACCATCAACATCGCATCCGCGCAGGTCCGCCCCGGTGACGTCGTCGAGGTGCGCGAGCGCAGCCGCAAGCTGCCCCCGATCATCAACGCGCGCGAGCTTGTTGCCGGGCGAACCGTTCCAGACTGGCTGACCCTCGATGCCTCAGCAATGCGCGGCACCGTGGTGCGGCTTCCCGAGCGCCACGAGATGGAGCAGACGATCGACGAGCAACTCGTCGTGGAGTTCTACTCGCGATGACGCCGCTCAACCTCTCCCCGAAATCCAGGAGCGACGGCTCCCAGTAGAACCACGCCCGGCGTTGCGGACGCGCGACGCCGGCACCCTTGTGAGGCACCCCACTGCTTATGGTTGACACCATCGCCGCTCCCGCCGTTCGCGAAGTCGAAAGCAGCACCGACTACGGAAAATTCGAGATCGAGCCGCTTGAGCCCGGTTTCGGCACCACCCTGGGCAACTCGCTGCGCCGAGTCCTGCTGTCCTCACTCAACGGCGCCGCCATCACGTCGGTCTCGATCGACGGCGTCGCCCACGAGTTCTCCGCGATCCCCAACATCAAGGAGGACGTCACCGAGATCCTCCTCAACATCAAAGAGATCAACGTCGTGTCGCACAGCGACGAGCCGGTGCGCGTCACCCTCGACGTGCGCGGTCCCAAGGAGGTCACCGCCGGTGACATCCAGACCAGCAGCGACGTCGAGATCCGCAACCCCGGCGTGCACATCTGCACCCTCGACGGCCCCAAGTCGCACCTGCGCATGGACCTCACGGTGGAACGCGGCAAGGGCTACGTCACCGCCGAACGCAACAAGCGCGAGGGCCAGCCCATCGGGGTGATCCCCATCGACGCCATCTTCACGCCGGTGCGTCGCGCCAACTTCACGATCGAGAAGACCCGCGTCGGTCAGGAGACCGAGTGGGACAAGCTCGTCGTCGAGGTGTGGACCGACGGAACCCTGAGCCCGGTGGACGCCGTCAGCCAGGCGGCCGGACTCTTCACCCAGCATCTCGACCTCTTCGTGCGCTTCGGCGACAACCTCGCCGTGCCACCGCAGAACCCGAAGCGGGGCAACGACCTGCCCAGCCGCCTCGCGGACACGCCC
Organism: Candidatus Dormiibacterota bacterium; assembly: GCA_036828955.1. Lineage (GTDB taxonomy): Bacteria > Chloroflexota > Dormibacteria > Aeolococcales > Aeolococcaceae > Aeolococcus. The sequence goes on from DAISRJ010000034.1 coordinate 6,021, forward strand.
ATCGAGGACCTCGAGCTGAGCGTGCGGGCCCTCAACTGCCTCAAGGCCAACGACGTGACCAAGGTCGGCCAGCTGGTGGCGATGCGCCAGGAGGATCTCCTCACGCTGCGCAACTTCGGCCAGAAGTCGCTCGACGAGATCCGCGAGAAGCTGGTCGAGCGCGAGATGGTCACGGCCGAAGAGCTGGAGACCCTCTTCCAGCCCAGCGGGCGATAGGGGAGAGCAGTGCGCCATCGTCGCGCCGGCCGCAAATTCGGTCGCACCGCCGCGCATCGCCAGGCGATGACCCGCAACCAGGTCACGTCCCTGCTGCGCCATGGGCGCATCCAGACGACCGAGGCGCGTGCCAAGGAGTTGCGACGATGGGTGGAGCGGGTCATCACGACCGCCAAGCCGGACGATCTCCACGCCCGTCGCCAGGTGGCGCTCTACGTGACCGACCGCGAGGTCAGCGCTCGCTTGTTCACCACGCTGGTGCCCCGGTTCAAGGAGCGTCCCGGGGGCTACACGCGCATCATCCATGTCGGTCCCCGTCCCGGCGACGCCGCGCCGATGGCGATCATCGAGCTGGTCGACTGAACATGACCATGGTGCGGCTCGTGCTCGAGTACGACGGGACGGATTTCCACGGCTGGCAGGCGCAACCATCGGTGCGCACCGTCGAGGGTGTCGTCCGTGACGCCCTGTTGCACGTGACCGGCGAGCAGCCGCGCCTCAGTGCTGCCGGTCGCACCGACGCGGGCGCGCACTCGCATGGTCAGGTCGTCGGCGTTCCACTGTCACGGGAATGGGAGCCGGCCCGGCTGTCGACAGCGCTCAACGCGGTGCTCCCGCGCGACGTCGCCGTCCGCCGAGCCGAGCTCGCAGGCGACAAGTTCCACGCTCGTTTCGACGCCCTGAGCCGTACCTACCGCTATGTCGTCGCCTCGCGCGACGCGCGTGCCCCGCTGCTGCGCCGCTACTCGTGGCAGATCACGGGCGACCTCGACGTCGATGCCATGCGCGACGCCGCGGCGCTACTCCGCGGGGAGCACGACTTCCGCGCATTCGGCCGCGCTCCACGCCCCGGCGGGACAACGGTGCGCACCGTTGAGGACATCGCCCTGCACCGTGTCGCCGCCCCCGACGCGGAGGGCACCACCTCCTTCGTCATCGAGGTTCGCGCCAACGCATTCCTGCATGGGATGATGCGTGCCATCGCGGGCGCCGTCGTAGCCGTGGGCCTGCGCCGCATGACCGTCGCCGACCTCGCCGCCATGCTCGCCGACCCCGGCTCCGCACCCCCCGTGACTGTGGCGCCGGCGCGTGGCCTGCATCAGTGGTCGGTGACGTACCCGGCGGCCGGCGAGGCGGCACCGGTGGAGATCACCTCATGACCCAGACATCGCAGCGGACCTACACCGCCAGGCCGGGAACGCTTCCCGACAACTGGTACCTCGTCGACGCGCGTGGTCAGACGCTGGGCCGCCTCGCCGCCAACATTGCGCGCGTGCTGCGCGGCAAGCATCGTCCGCAGTTCACGCCGCACATCAACACCGGCGAGCACGTCGTGGTCATCAATGCCCGCGACATCGTCGTGACCGGCCGCAAGCGCACGATGAAGCGCTACGACCGCTACTCCGGGTACCCGAGCGGCCGCCACGAGCGCAGCTTCGAGCAGCAGATGGAGCGCGATCCCACGTACCCCATCATGCATGCGGTCAAGGGCATGCTCCAGCACAACACTCTCGGCGCGGACATGCTCACCCGGCTGCGCGTCTACGCGGGCCCCGAGCACCAGCACGCCGCCCAGCGACCGCAACCGATCAGTTTCGGTGAACTCGGAGAGATCAAGCGTGCCACCAGTTAGCGAGCACTACTACTACGGGACGGGACGCCGCAAGAGCGCGGTGGCGCGCGTGCGCCTTGTGCCCGGCGAGGGCAGCCTGGTCATCAACGGCCGCTCCCCAAGCGAATACTTCGGCCGACGCGACCTCGAGACCGTGGTGACGCAGCCGCTACGCGTGACCGACAACCTCGGTCGATTCGTGGCCAGCGTCAAGGTCGAGGGCGGCGGCGTCGCCGGCCAGGCCGGGGCGATCTGCCACGGCATCGCGCGAGCTCTCATCGTCGCCGACCCGGAATTGCGAGCAGTGCTCAAGAAAGCGGGCCTGCTCACCCGGGACCCGCGCGAGAAGGAACGCAAGAAGTACGGCCTCAAGCGCGCCCGCAAGGCCCCGCAGTACACCAAGCGCTGAGGGTCGCGGCTACGGGCTGACCCGTCGGACGAACGCTGCCACCTGGTCGAGGGCGTCGTCGAGCACGCCGCCGAGGCCGTGCCCGGCCCGGCGATACACGACCAGCTCAGCGCCGGTCAGCGAGGCCACGGCTCGGCGCAGCAGTTCGATGCGTGCGAACGGGTCCGCGTCGCCGCTGAGGAACAGCACCGGGCAGCGGATGTCGGGCCAGTGCTCCGTGCGCTGCTCGTCAGGATGGCCGGGGCGGTGGAGGGGGTAGCTGAGCAGCACCAGCCCGGCGACGGCATCCCCCGCGTCAGACGCCGCCAGCATGCTGGCGACGCGTCCGCCGTACGAGTGCCCGCCGATGACGGCAGGGCCGCCCAGGGCCGCCAGCCGGGCCGCGTACACCGGGATGGCACGCTCCGCCCGCCCCTTGGGAAGGTCGATCGCCGTGGCCTCGACGCCTCGGGTGCGCAGGCCGTCGACGTGGGGGCGCATCGATGCGGCTGTGCCGGAGGCACCGTGGGCGAGAAGGACAGGGAGTGGCACGGCGTCAGCCGGTGCTCGAGGTGGTGGAGAGCAGCAGCGTGTCCAGGCCGCGAACCAACCCGACGGTGCGCGACAGAGCCCTGGCGGCGAGCAGCGTTCCCGCGACGTACGGCGTGGCAGTCGACCCGGCGTCGTGGCGGATCGAGAGCCGTTCGTCGGCGAGCGCGAAGACGACCTCCGTCGAGACAACGAAACTGGGTAGGCGAACCGAGTGAACCTGGGTGCCGGCGACGGTGGCGCCGCGGGCCTCGCGCTGTCCGGCAACATCGTCCACCGCGAGGGCAGTGATGGGTGGTCGGACCGCGGCCAGCCTTTCGGCGAGCTCGCGCGACGTGCCGCTGGGCGCGTCGGGCTTGGCGGCCGACGCGTAGTCGATGATCTCGCAGTGGGGGAGGAAGGGTGCGACGAGCGCCGCCGCCGCCTGGGCCATCGCGGCGGTGACCGAGAAATTCCCCGCCGCGATCACGCCGAGGCCGCGCGAGCGGGCACGGGCGTCGATGTCGACGTATTGGTCGGCGCTGAGGCCGGATGAGCCGACCACGACCGCAACGTTTCGCTCCAGCGCGGCAATGACGTTGGCAAGGACAGCATCGTGTGACGTGTAGTCGATGAGCAGGTCGATGCGCGCGCCGGGCGCGTCGACTGCGGCTCCCACCGTGGCGTACACGGGCACGCCCCTGCGTGCAGTGCCCCAGGCTTCGCCGAGGTCCTGCCCGGCCGCCCGGCGCGCCACGGCGCTCACCAACTCGAGGTCTTCAGCGGCGAGGACGGCCTCGGCGATGGGACGTCCCGCCCAACCTGTGGCGCCGGCGATGCATACCCTCAGCATGCCTTCTTCACTCGCCCTCGCAACCCGTGCTCGTGTGCCGGACCAATTCCAAACGGTGGTGGGCTAGGGAGAGGGCTGCCATGGCCGACATATGTAGCAGAGAGAGGTGTCGCCGCCGAAGCCGCCGGCTCAGAGGGCAGTGGCCTGCTAGTGTTCCGCGGCGATGCCTCTCACGACGCGCGCGCGCGTCCTCGGCTGTCCTGTCGACGTCGTCGACATGGACGCGGCGGTCCGCCGCCTCGTTGAGCTGGCCGAGGGGCCCGTGCCGCCGGAGGCGGCGATCGTGGTCACGCTCAACCCGGAAATCCTCATGCGCGCACGCCGCGAGCCTGACTTCCTGGCGATCCTCGAGTCGGCTCCGCTGATCGTCCCCGACGGCGTCGGCGTGGTTCGCGCCCTGCGCCGGCGTGGCTACCGTGAGGCGGTGCGTATCGGCGGCGCCGACCTGGTCGAGGCGTATCTCGCGCACGCGCAGAGGCTCGGCCACCGGGTGGCCCTCGTCGGCGCCAGCGACGGTGTGGCGCAACGTGCCGCCGCCGTGCTGCGCAACACCTACCCCAGCCTCGACGTGGTGGCCGACGGGGGCGATCCCACCGCCGCCACGGCGCTCCGCGTCGGCGCACAGGCTCCTCGCCTGGTCGCGGCGGCATTCGGCGCGGGCCGGCAGGAACGCTTTCTGCGCGACCATCTGCGGACCATGCGCGCACGCCTCGGGATCGGTGTCGGAGGGACCCTCGACTACCTCGCCGGCACAGCTCGCCGCGCCCCAGCCCCCGTGCGCCACGCCGGCCTCGAGTGGCTGTGGCGGCTGGGCCTCGAACCCAGCCGCTGGCGCCGCCAGCTCGCGCTCCCTCAGTTCTGGTTCCTCGAGCGCCGTGAGGTGCGCCGGTGATCAGCGTCGTCATCCCTGCTTTCAACGAGCGAGCGCGCATCCCCGCGACCCTGGAGCGCGTCCGGGAGTACTTCGACGCCGCCGGCGAGGAGTACGAGGTCATCGTGGTCGACGACGGCAGCGTCGATGACACCGTCGAGTTCGTGGAGGTGGCGACGCGGACGTGGCCGCAACTCTCGCTGATCGCCCTGCCGCGCAACCACGGGAAGGGGGCCGCCGTCAGAGCGGGGATGCTCCGGGCCCGCGGTGAGCACCGCCTCTTCAGCGACGCCGACCTGAGCACCCCCATCGAGGAACTGCCCAGGCTCCGCGAGCGTCTCGGCGGCCGGTGCCAGGTGGCGATCGCCTCGAGGGCGCTGGAGGGGGCGACCATCGGCGTCCACCAACCCGGTCGCCGGGAGATGATGGGACGGACCTACAACCGCCTCGTTCGCCTGCTCGTGCTGCCCGGGTTGCACGACACCCAGTGTGGATTCAAGGTGTTCAGCGCGGAGGCGGCCACAGTGTGCTTCCAACCCTTGCGCACCCTGCGTTTCGGGTTCGACGCGGAGGTGCTCGTGCGGGCCCGGCGCCAGGGCTGGGTGGTGGCCGAGGTGCCCGTGCACTGGAACCACCGCGACGACTCGCGGGTCAGCGCACTGCGCGACTCGGGGGTGGTCCTGGCCGACCTCATCCGGCTGCGCTTCATCCGCCGCTGACCATGCGCGCGGGTGGTGGGGAGCGTAGACTTGCGACCCGGACACCGCACCAAACGGTTCAGGAAGGGGAGATGGTGACCACTGATCTCTCGGCGCCCCCGTTCACCCTGGACGTGCGCGTGGCGCGGTCGCCGCTGGTCGGGTTGCGGTACGGAGTCGACGGCCGGGCCACCGACATCGATGACCTCGTTCGGCGGCTCGAGGCCGCCATGGCGGCCTCGGCGGTCGAGAGGGAGGCCGTGGCCGCGCAACTGAAGCCCTACGACGTCAACCACCGCGCCATGCTCCAGCGCCTCACCCGGGGCACGTCCGCCAAGTACCGCCTGCACCTCGAGGAGGAGTTCGAGCTCCGCGCCGAACTGGCACGCATCGAGGAGAGGATCACCTGCCTCGTGGGACGCATCCAGCAGCTCGGCGAGCAACGCGCCACGTTGCGCCAGCTGAGTTCCTCGCTCACCCACATCCACACGCTCGGGGCCGCCTCGATCGACGGCCCGGGCGCCGCCGCCAACCAGGCGGTACGGCAACTCTTCCACCTCATCGATGTCGACCACGACAGCACGGCGAAGAACATCTTCGAGGGGCCCATGCAACTTCTTGCCGACGCCGCGGTGCAGACGGAGCTGATCGGCCGGGCTGTCACGGAGGACGTCGCCGGGGCCCGCGCCAGCGCCGCGAGCTGCCGCCGCTCCACCGATGCCGCGCTCCGCGAGCTGCAGCGCGTTGTCTTTCGCCTCCATCCTGATGAACTCCGTGATCTCGGGCTCCTTCCCTCACTGCGCCGGCTCGTCGCCGACCTGGCCAGCGGCATGGAGGCTCGCGTCATCGCCCTCGGAATGGCGCGGCGCCTGCGCCCGGGCGTGGAGATCGCGCTCTTCCGCGTCGTGCAGGAGGCGGTGACCAACGCGGTGTCCCACGGTCACGCCGCCAACGTGGAGGTTGTCGCGCTCTTCCAGCCTCAGCGCGTCGCCGTGGTGATCCTGGACGACGGCGAGGGATTCGATGTCGGCGCCACCGAGGCGCGACTTGGTCGCAGCGGCGGGCTCGGGCTGATCACCATGCGCCAGCGCGCCGAGATCGAAGGCGGTCACCTCGACGTGCGCAGTCTCGTCGGCCAGGGTACTGAGGTGCGCGCCACCGTTCCCAGTCCCGACTGAGCTGGTCAGACGGGGAGGTGGTCCGCGACGTGGCTCATCTCATGGTGGCCGGCGATGTTGCAGTACAGGGGCGCCTCTGTCGCGCATGACGGGCACTCCGGCTGCATGGTGGTGTGCTCGATGCCGAACTCCTCGCAGAGGACGAGCTCGACGGTCCGGATCATCGCGGTGACCTCGGCAAGGGGTCGGTCACCGACGATCACGTGGGCGGACAGAGCTCGGTGCTCGCGGTCCAGCGACCAGATGTGGAGGTCGTGCACGCCGTCGATGCCGGGGAGGGCGGCGATGCGCGTGCGCACAACCTCGGCGTCGACGTCGCGTGGGGTGCCCTCGTTGAGGATGTGGAGGGTCTCGCGAAGCAGACGGAGCGCGGCGACGAGGATGAGTGCGGCGATGATCAGCGACACCACGGCGTCGGCGCGCGTCCAGCCGAAGACCAGCAGGGTGATGGCGCCGACGACCACGGCCGCGTCGGTGAGCGCGTCGGCGATCACGTGCAACGCGGCGCTCTGCACGCCCAGGCCGCCCCCGGCGCCGTGGAGCATCCGCGCGATGCCGGCGTTGGCGACGAGTGCCACGGAGCCGATGATCACGACCGGGACTGCAGCCACGCTGCCCGGGTGCTGCAGCCGTGCGATCGCCCCGCTGGCGATGAACCCGGCGATGGCCACGAGCAGGGTGCCGTTGAGCGCCGCCACGACGATGCCGCCGCGGTGATGGCCGAACGTGTGGCTGGCGCCGGAGGGGCGGCGGCTGCGCGACACGGCGAACCAGGTCAGGCCGAGGGTCACCGTGTCGGTGACCAGGTGGCCGGCGTCGCTGAGAAGAGCCAGCGAGCCCGAGGCGACTCCACCGGCGACCTCGGTCACAGCGATCAGGGCCACACACCCGATCGCCAGACGGACCCGCGACAGGGTGGTCGCGACGGGCGCGGCCTCAGTCATGAGGCGATTATCCCCCGCTGCGCTCCACGCCAAGCGCCAACGAGGTGACGAGGCTGAGTCCGCAGTGCGCCGGCGACGTGGCGCCGATCGGCCGTGCTATCCGGCAGCCGCTGCCGCGGCGGCAATCTGAGACTCGTAACGACCCACCTCCGGGTAGCCGGTGCGAGGTCGCTTCAACTCAAACACGTGCGGGTTGACGAGGAGGGGCGCGACCACGTCCCAGAGCTTGCCCGCCGCCGCCCCAGTGATGTGGTTGTCCACGATGGGGCCAAAGAACGGACGGCTTCCGTCGACGCTGAGGCTGGGCACCCCGAAGCCTCCGCGTTCGATCGCCGCGGCATGCTCCGAGAGGATCTCGGCCACGATGGTCTCGTCGGCGAGGGCACCGGCGACCAGCGAGCGCGGCAGCCCGGCGGCGAGCACCGCCGCCTCGAGGGTTGCCGTCTCATCCAGCGGCTCATCCCGCTCGTGGTGCGCCTGACCCAGCTCGCGGTACACCGCCCGGATGGCCTGCTCGCCGCCGCTCCGTCGCGCCGCGACGAGCACGCGAAGGGCCCGTTCGCCTGCATTGTGCGAGTCACGCATGTCGTCGGCGGCGCGGTTGACCTCGGCGAGCGAGAAGACCTTCGTCTCCACGGCGAACGGCCGCACGCGCTCGGCCTCGAAGAGCCACAGGGAGGTCAGCCAGCACCAGGGGCAGGCGGGGTCGATGAGCAGTTCGACGCTCTGCTGCTTCATGGAAACACAGTAGTCCGATCGGCCGATTTCCCGTCCCCAGCCACGCTGCCCACGTACCATCCCCCGGAGATGAGGCCGTTCTACCGTCTGGAGACAGAGGGGGGCATCCTGGTCGCGGACCATGTCGACGTTGCCGACGACCTGCTCTCCCGGGCCCGCGGTCTCATGTTCCGCCCGGAGCTTGCGCCGGGACACGGGCTGGCGCTGCGCCCCTGCAGCTCGGTCCACATGTTCTTCATGCGCTTCCCGCTCGACGTGGTGTTCGTGGACGGGGAGGGTCGCGTCGTGCGCATCCTCGCTGGCATCCGGCCGTGGCGAGCGAGCGGCATCGTGCGGGGCGCCAAGGCCGCCATCGAGCTTCCCGCGGGAACGGCCGCGGGCGTTGGCCTGGTGCCGCGGATGGTGGTGCGCATGGTCGAGGCCGGCGCCTGAGGCGGTCCGTTCGTCTGCCTGCGTCCACAACGTCCTCTGCCGGCGCCTCGCCAGGCACGGGCCGGAGCGATCGCGCCCCGGCCCGTGCGACCCAGAGTGGGCCGTCGATTGCCTCTACTGGCAGAGGTGACCCGGCAGCGAGGTCGCGCACTCGTTGTCTGTGAACCGGTTGCCGCGGCCGCTGCCGTCGTACACGATGTCGGCGGGGGCGTTCCCTGTCGCAGTGTTGCCGCGGACGGTGTCGCCGATGATGTCACTGCCGCCGTCGAGTGGCGCTGCCGACAGGAGCACGATGCCGCCCGATCCCGGTGTGCCGCCGGCGTTGTTGCCCGAGACGTGGTTGCCGGCGACGAGTGTGTGGGTGGCTCCCACCAGGGCGATGCCGCCCCCGGTGAGGGCCGGCCCCTCCGTCGAGGCTGGGCAGAACAGGTTGTTGCCGTGCACATTGTTGCCGGTGACGGTCACGTTGCCGGCACCTCCGGGCTGACCGTCGTCGAGGACGAGGATCCCGAGGCAGTTGCCCGACACCTGGTTGGCGCTCACCGTGACCTCGTCGGAATGCCGCACGAAGATGCCATACCCGTTGCCCTGGCTACGATTTCCGGTCACCACCGTGTCGGCGTCCGGTGAGTCGCCGATGTACAGGCCGGCCTCGCCGTTGCCCGAGACGAAGTTGTCGCGCAGCGTCGACTCCGTCGACTGGAAGCGGGCGATGCCGTAGCCGCCGTCGTTGAGCGCGGTCACCTCGCTCACCTCGAGGCCCGACGTGCCGTAGCCGAACACCCCGTTGGCGGGGAACGAGCTGATGGTCAGGCCGCTGATGTGGTCGTTGCTGACGTCCTTGAGGACGGTGCCGGTGGCGTCGACCGCGCCGAGCACGCAGACGCCGCTGGCCGCGCCGTTGGCCATCGTGCAGAGGTTCGACGGAGGCGTGGCCGGCGGCTCGAGAACCGTGCGGCCTTGGCCCGCCCCGCGGAGGGTCAGGCCGTCGGTCGTGATCTGCAGGCTCTCGTGGTACGTCCCCGCCGCGACGGCGACGGTGTCGCCTGGATGAGCGGCGTCGATGGCCGCCTGAATCGAATGGCCGGGAGCCACCCGGATGGTGCGGTGTCCCTGCGCCGCAGCTGAGGTTGCTCCGAGCCCCAACGTCGCCACCATGGCCGCGGCCCCGCCGCTCACCCATCTCCTTGTCTGCATGGCTCGCCCCCCGTCAAAGACGCCTTTCTCCAGCCTGTTGGGCCGGCTCGGCGACCACCCTACCCAACGGGTTGGCGAAATGTCGATCGTGCTGGCCCACCCATCCGAGGGGGTGCTGGTGTCCGCGACCGCGAGGGTGCTGCCCTGAACGTCCGCACGCCGTCCGTCGCCGCGGCTGAGCCTGTCCCGAATGTTCATGGCAGCGCTGCTCGACGTCCTGGCCCCGCCGCGATGTGCCGGCTGCGACCGCCCCGGACGGGTGCTCTGCGAGACATGCGTCGAGGCGATCGATGCCACGCCGACGCCGCTGATCAGCGGCGCCCGCGCGGCCTTCCCGTTCAGCTCCGAGGTACGCCGGGTGCTCCACTGCGGCAAGTTCCGTGACTGCCGGTCCGCGCTGCGGGCGCTCGCCTGGATGGGAGCGGCGCGGCTGCAGGCTCCGCCGGGGTCACTGGTCACCGCCGTGCCGCTGTCGCGCCGCCGAGCCGCCGAGCGCGGCTACAACCAGGCGCAGGTGGTCGCCCAGGCCCTGGCCGACTTTCACCGCCTCCGGGACGCCGCGCTGCTGACCCGCAGCCGCCACACGCAACCGCAGAGCGCCCTGGACCGAAGCGCGCGACGCGCCAACGTCGCCGGGGCCTTCACCGCGTCGTCAGCATCCTTGGGGGCCACGGTCTGGCTGGTGGACGATGTGCTGACCACCGGGGCCACGGTTGCGGCGGCGCGCCAGGCCCTGCTCTCCGCCGGGGCGGCCCGCGTCGAGGTCGCGGCACTGGCGGCCGTGCTCTAGAAGGTGCGCCCGTTCGCCCCTGCCCTGCGAGAATTGCAACTCGATGCCAGCCTTCTCCAAGATCCTCGGCGACTCGATCAACCGCGAGCTCAAGCGCCACCGCGGTGCGGTCGACCGCACCAATGCCCTCGAGCCCGAGATGCAGGCGCTCAGCGACGCCGAGCTTCGCGCCAAGACGGACGAGTTCCGCGCCCGCCTTGGCGTGACCGGCCCGGACCTCACCTTCGGGCAGACCTACAGCCAGGGTCTCAGCAGCGATGATGAGGAGGACGCGGAGGCCGAGTACGCGCGCAAGGAGGCAGCCGAGCGTGCCGTCGAGCGCCGCCGGGGGCTTGACGAGCTGCTCCCCGAGGCCTTCGCGGTGGTCCGCGAGGCCGCCGTGCGCGCCCTGGGGATGCGCCACTACGACGTGCAGCTGATCGGCGGCATCGTCCTTCACCAGGGAAAGATCGCGGAGATGCGCACGGGCGAGGGCAAAACCCTCGTGGCCACGCTGGCGCTCTACCTCAACGCGCTCGAGGGGCGCGGCACCCACCTCGTCACCGTCAACGACTACCTCGCACGGCGTGACGCCGGGTGGAACGCTCCGCTGTACACCGCGCTGGGGATGACCGTCGCCGTGATCGTTCCCGGCCCTGTGGACAATCCCGACTTCGGGTACATCTACGACCCCGAGTTCCTCGACCAGACCCACCCCGACGTGCGCCTGCAGCACCTGCGTCCCTGCACGCGCCGCGAGGCGTACGCCGCCGACATCACCTACGCGACCAACAACGAGCTTGGTTTCGACTACCTGCGCGACAACATGGCGCAGTCGCTCGACCGCTGTGTGCAGCGCCATCTCCACTACGCCATCGTGGACGAGGTCGACTCCATCCTCGTCGACGAGGCGCGCACGCCGCTGATCATCAGCGGCCAGGGCAATGAGCCCACCGAGAAGTACTACACGTACGCGCGCCTGATCCCGCGGCTGGTCGCCGAGGACGACTTCACGATCGACGAGAAGACAAAGTCGGCGGCGCTCACCGACGACGGTGTCGCCAAGATCGAGCAGTGGACGGGCATCAAGAACGTCTTCGAGCTCGAGCACGTCGCCGAGGCGCACCAGATCAACCAGGCGCTCAAGGCGCATGCGCTCTACCTGAAGGACCGCGATTACCTCGTCAACGACGCCAAGGAGGTGGTCATCGTCGACGAGTTCACCGGACGCACCATGCCGGGACGGCGCTGGTCCGACGGCCTGCACCAGGCGATCGAGGCCAAGGAGGGTGTGCGCGTCCAGCAGGAGAACATCACCCTGGCGACGATCACCTTCCAGAACTTCTTCCGGCTCTACGACAAGCTCGCCGGCATGACCGGGACGGCGCTGACCGAGTCGGAGGAGTTCGACAAGATCTACAAGCTGGAGGTGGTGCCCATCCCCACCAACCAGCCGATGATCCGCAAGGACGAGACCGACCTCATCTACAAGAACGAGGAAGCCAAGTACACGGCGGTGGTCGAGGAGATCGCCGAGCGCAACCACGTGGGCCAGCCGATCCTCGTCGGCACCACCAGCATCGAGAAGAGCGAGCGGCTCTCGCGGCTGCTGGAGAAGAAAGGCCTTGTGCACAGCGTGCTCAACGCCAAGTTCCACGAGAGCGAGGCGCAGATCGTGGCCGACGCGGGGCAGCGCGGCTCGGTGACCATCGCCACCAACATGGCCGGCCGCGGCACCGACATCGTGCTCGGCGAGGGCGTTGCCGGCGCCGGTGGCCTGTACATCATCGGCACTGAGCGACACGAGTCGCGTCGCATCGACAACCAGTTGCGCGGCCGTTCGGGGCGCCAGGGCGACCCCGGTGAGACCCGCTTCTTCCTCTCCTTCGAGGACGACCTCATGCGCGTCTTCGGAGGTGAGCGCATGCAGGGCATCATGGACAGGCTCCACATCGAGGAGGACGTGCCCATCGAGAACCGCCTGGTGTCGCGGCAGATCGAGGGAGCGCAGTCCCGTGTGGAGGGCCAGAACTTCGACGCACGTCGCTACGTCGTCGAGTACGACGACGTCATGAACAAGCAACGCGAGATCATCTACGGCGAACGCCGCAAGATCCTCGAGGGCACCGACACCCGCGAGAACCTGATGTCGATGCTGGAACAGACGGTGCGCCAGGAGGTGCCGGCCTACTGCGAGGGACGCCACCGCGAAGGCTGGGACCTCGAGGGCCTCTGGGAGCGGATGCGCCAGATCGCTCCGCTGCCAGAGTTGGAGACGATCAACCTCGACAGCCTCGGGGACACCGTCGACGACATCGCGGACACGCTGGTCAGCGAGATGTCGGCCCTCTACGAGGAGCGCGAGCAGCAGCACGGCGTGGAGTTGATGCGCTCGGTCGAGCAGTCGCTGATGCTCAACGTCATCGACACCAAGTGGCGCGCCTACCTCACCGACATGGAGCACCTCCGCGACGGCATCAACCTGCAGGCGTACGGCCAGAAGGACCCACTCATCGAGTACAAGCAGGCGGCGTTCGAGTCCTTCCAGGGCCTCACCGCCGACATCCAGGCGGACATCGTGCGCCTGCTCATGCACGTGCAGATCCAGCGCGTCGAGACGCCGCCGGAGCAACCCACCGACGCGGCTGCCGAGGCCGCAGCCCCCCGCGGCGGACGCGCCGACACGCCCGGCTCGCAGATGTCGGCGGACACCGCCCCGCCCGCGCGTCCCGCGGCGGCGGCGGCCAGCCAGGCCCTGGCCCGGGCGACGGCGACCACGAAGCCGGCGTCGCTGAGCCCGATGCTGCAGCCCACCATCACCAACATCGTCGAGAGCTCCCCGACGGGGACGCGCGTGACCGCGCCGAGCGCCGGGCCCGTCAACGGCGCCGCCAACGGCGGGGCCAGGACCCCCGGCGTGCCGAGCGGCGGTGTCACCATCGGAGCTGGCGGCAAGCGCAAGGTGGGGCGCAACGAGCCATGCCCCTGCGGGAGCGGCCGCAAGTTCAAGATGTGCCACGGGCGCTAGGCGAGCGCTCCCGCTGACCTGACACCTGGCTCGGCTCGCTAGGCTCCGCGCCTGGTGCGTAACACGTTCGAGCGCCGCGTGTCTCTTACTGGTCATGACCCCACCTGTGGCGTTGCAGGCCATGGCCGCTGACCAGTGGGTGCGCCGCGAGGCGCTCGAGCGCCTCGTCAGCGACCATCAGCGCCGCCTGTTCCTGGTGGCCCTGTCCATCCTCCGCGACCCGGCCGAAGCCGAGGACGCGGTGCAGGAGAGCTTCCTGCTCGCCTGGCGGAGGTGGGACACGCTGCGCGACGAGGCCCGCCGCCCCCAGTGGCTCACCAGCATCTGCGTGCGCCACTGCCTGCGCCGGCGCCGCGGGCTGCGACGGTGGCTCCTCGCCGACCCCGATGTGTCGGTGAGGGCGGCGGATCACCCGCGGTTCGAGGGCCGTCTCCTCGACCTCGACCGCGCCCAGGCGGCGCTGTCACGCCAGCAGCGTGCGGCCCTGGTCCTCAGCTACCAGTACGGCTATTCCGCCGATCAATGCGCCGAGCTGATGGGGCTGGCGCCGGGGACGGTGCGCAGCCACCTCGCCCGGGCGCTGGCCACGCTTCGCAGGGAGATGAGTGATGCCTGAGCAGGACGAACGGCTCGCAGCAGAGCTCCGCGAGTACTACCGGCGTCTGGGGGAGCAGCCTGCTCCCGACGTCAGCGGGAGGGTGCTGGCGGCTGGCGACACAGGAGCGCGCCGCCGGCGTCTCTTTGCCGGCATCGCAGGGGCGGGCCTTGCCGCCGCCTCGGTTGCTGTGGTCGTGGTGGTGGCCCTGGCCAATCACAACCAGCCGATCGGGCCCGCGCCGGGTCCCGGAGCGAGCGCCTCGCCGTCAGCGAGTCAGTCGCCAGCGTCGGCGCCTCCAACTTTGCCGAGCGTGCCGGTGGGGCCGGCAGTGCAGGGATTCGTGCCCACCGACGTCACAGCCGTCAGTTCCGACGAGTGGTGGGTCCTCGGGTACAACTCCTCGTCGTTGGGGTGTCCCGCGGGCGTATCGTGCGCGTTCGTCCGAATCGTTCATACCGACGACGCAGGACGCACCTTCAGCTCCGTCCCGGTGCCCCCCGTGGCCGTCGCTCCAGGTGGCCAGCAAGCCGTTCGGCTGCGCTTCGCCGACCCGGCCGACGGCTGGGTGGTCAGCGCAACCGGCGTGCTGTGGTCAACGCACGACGGCGGCGCTCAGTGGATCCATGACAGCGGCGCTGGCTCGGTGACAGATCTCGAGGCGTCGGGCGGGGCGGTGTACGCGGTCAGCTGTGCAGGGGCGCGCGGATGCACCGTGGAACGCTCGCCCACCGGCCAGGACAGCTGGACGACGCTGGCCGCGTCGGCCGGACACGGGAGCTTGAATCACCTCAGTGTCAACGGAGCCCATGTCTGGGTGGCCATCGAGTCCCAGGCAGGCGGTCTCGGGTGGTTGCTGGCGTCAACCGACAGCGGTCGGAACTTCACCATGCAGACGGCGTGCCCCAGCGCCCTCGGATACGCCAACGAATATGCGGTCGACAGCAGCGCGCTGTGGGCGACCTGTGCCACCGGCACCGAGGCCTCCGCGTTTCAGTCAGTCGACGGCGGCCAGCAGTTCACCCAGCTGGCAGGGACAGTCATGCTGCCCAACTCCGCCTCCATCGCAGGGGTGTCTTCGACGACGGCGGTGATCGGTGGACAGGTTCTGCTGCGGACGACGGACGGCGGTCAGACGTTCGCGACCGTCGAGAACATGCAAGCGCAGTGGACCATGGTGGGGTTCACCACGCAGGTGGACGGCTTCGCGTTCGCTCTGACAGGTTCCGGGCAGAGCGAGCTGTGGCGCACCGACGATGCCGGCGCCCACTGGCACCAGGTGCAGTTCCCCTGATGTGGCGCGGGCTCAGTCGCCGGTGCGGCCGTCGATGAGCTCGCGGAGGATGTCGGCGTGGCCGGCGTGGCGCGCCGTCTCCTCCAGCATGTGCACGAGGATCCAGCGCACGGTCAGGTCAGTCTCCGGACGATCGGCGCGCCGGCGGTGCTCGTCAAGTGACGCCGCGCGCGCGATCTCATTGCTCCGCGCCCACATCACTCGATACCGTGTCGCCAGGTCCTCGGCTGTTTCGTCCTCGTCGACCAACCACTCGGAGTCGCGGTCGTTCGGGTTTCTCGCCCGCATCGGCGCTCCCCCGATGGCCGCGACGAACCACCGCTCCTCCACGTGGATGAGGTGCTTGACGATTCCGAGCAGCGTGGTGCGCGAGCTGGCCACGCGTTGAACCAGAGCCTCGCGGGGCAGGCCGTCGAGCTTGGTGAGCACGGTCTCGCGGTAATAGTCGAGGAAGCCGATCAGCATCTCGCGCTCGTCGAGGTCGGGGCTGGGGCCGTGCCGGGTGTCGGGGACCTGCAGCACTAGTCGCCGGTGCGACCGTCGATGAGCTCGCGGAGGATGTCGGCGTGGCCGGCGTGACGCGCCGTCTCCTCGAGCATGTGGACGAGCACCCAGCGCACCGTCCTGTCGGGACGGTGCGGTCCCGGGACCCGCGCATCCAGGGGGCCGGCGGCCCGGGCGATCTCGTTGCTGTGGGCGCAGGCGGCGCGGTAGTCGGCGACAACCTGCTCGGGGCTGTCGGCCGCCGTGATCAGCCACTCGGCGTCACGGTCGTCCGGGTCGTCGGGCGGCTCAGGCTCACCACCGATGACGGTGCCCAGCCACCACATCTCGACGAGGAGGAGGTGTTTGACGATGCCCAGCAGGGTCGTGCGCGAGGGCAGCAACCGCCGGCTCAACTGCTCACCGTCGAGCCCGTCGAGCTTGACCAGCATGGTCTCGCGATACAGGTCGAGGAACGCGATCAGGGTTTCGCGCTCGTCGCGGTCCGCGGGTGTGTCGCCCCGCGTGTCGGGGACGATCAGCCTGTCGGTCACC
>DAISRJ010000035.1:0-22322 GCA_036828955.1 Candidatus Dormiibacterota bacterium
GTTTTGTAAACAGCTGGCCGTCGGTTCGAATCCGTCCGCCGGCTCCACAAGCGGTCATCGTGGCACAAGCGAACAGTTGCTCAGAAGCTAGAGCCTCGGGAGCAGATGAGGCCCAGCGTGCACACGAGCGTTTCGAATCGCCACGGACCTGTGGTCATGGCCTCCTTCGGGTCTGGCGTCGATACACTCGCCCCGTGTTCGGGCGGAAGGAGGCCACGGCCAGCACGGAGGACGCCACCAAGGCGTTGTACGTGCATCTCGCGTTCGACGGAGGGATCTTCGTCGTGCGCGGCGATGGACGCCAGGCGTGGATGACGCGGGCCCGATTGGACGATGAGTTGGTCGAGTTGCGCGCGTCAGGCGGCCGGCTGATCTACAGCCGCGACGATCCCGAACACGAGCCATCGGAACACGTCCACGATGTCTTCAAGCGAATCGTGGACAGCCGGCCGGCAGGGATTCAGTTGCTGGAGAAGGCACATCCGGTGGCCGCGGCACACGGCCAACAGGACGTGACCATGCTGATGCTCGCCGCACACCGGGGCGAAATCGGCCTTTTGACGGACCTCATCGCGCGTCACGTGCCACTGGAGGCGCGCAGCAACAAGGGTTACACCGCCCTGATGTTGGCGGCCAACAGCGGGAAGGTGGAGTGCGCGCGGCTGCTGCTCGACGCGAATGCGGATCCGAACGCGCGAGACAACCAGTCATCGACGCCCGTCATGTTCGCAGCGCAACACGGAAGCGAAGAGATCGTGCGCATGCTCCTCGAGCACGGCGCTGACCGCAGCGCACGCGGAGACCACGGACGCACGGCGGCGGACCTCGCTCGACAGAAAGGTCACCAGGCCGTAGTGAATCTCTTGGAGCAGTCCCCGCCGGCCTGACGCGCCACCTCAGTGGTGCACCACCTCCACCACCATGAACGCAAAGAACAGTGCATTGGCGCCGATCACGAGGGCGTGAAAGAGCTCGTGGTACCCAAACCACGACGGCGCCAGGGCCGGCCGCCGCATCGCGTAGGCAAGAGCGCCGAGCGTGTAGAGCAGGCCACCGGCGAGGAGCAGGAGGAGGCCACCCACGCCCACTGCGGCGGCGATCACGGGCACGGCGATGACCGAGATCCAGCTGAGCAGCAGGTACAGCCCGGCAACGGCCCAGCGGGGCATCGCCAGCGGACTCACCGACACCCCGACGCCGGCGCAGGCCAGCACCCACACGGAGGTCACCACCGAGATGCCCCAGGCAGCGCTGGTCAGGGTCAGCATCACCGGCGTGTACGTGGCCGCCACCAGCACGAAGATGTTGGCGTGGTCGAGGCGGCGAAGCACCCTGCGGCGGGGCGGTGACCACGTCACCACGTGGTACAGGCCGCTGATGGCGAACAGCCAGACCGACGCGAGCCCGTAGATGGCCAGCGTCAGCTGGCGACCGGGGTGGCCGGCGGCGAGGTTGACAAGCACGATCGTGCCCACCGCCCACGGCAGCGTGGCCAGGACATGCGACCAGCCGCGCAGGTGTGGTCGCCGGGACACCAACGGGGGCGCGTCAGTCACGGGCGGTACTGTGACCTCGCGTACCATGACGTCGCCATGACGGACAGCGAGACGCCGCCGCACCACCACACCATCCGCGAGCGCCTCGACGCCGCCGAGGCGGCTGCCGACGAGGTGGTCGCCGACGAGAGCGGGCAACTCTCGGGCGAGGTCAACGCCCTCCTGCTTCCGCTCGAGCAGGCGGCAGCGGCGCTGCGCGCCGCGATCAACCCGGACCGTCTGGCAGATGAGGGGGAAACACACGACCCCGCCCCTGCCGATGCGCCGGCCGGCGAGGACACCGACCAGGGCTGAACCCTTCGGGCGGCGTTCATTCGCGGACGAGCGGCTCGGTCAGCCCAGGCGTGACTGTGCGCGCCACGAGGATGGCCGCGCCGAGGATCGCCGCGCCACCCAACAGTCGCACCGGTCCGAGGCCCTCGCCGAGAACCAACCCCGCCAGCACCACCGTGACGGCGGGTTCGAGGGTGCTGATGATCGCCGCGCGCGTCGCCCCCACCCGCGCCAGGCCTGCCAGGAAGAGGGTGGCCGGGATGGCTGTGGCCACGATCGCCATCGAGCCGGCGAGCGCGTAGCCGGAACCGTTGAGGGGGCGCAGCTGCCCAGCCGCGGCGCCGGCGACCGCGAACACAACACCCGCCGTGGTCGCGATCGTGGCGGTGGCCACCACCGCGGGGACGTCGCGCAGGAGCGCACGCCCGGTGAGGATGTAGGTGGCGTAGATGGCCGCCGCGGCAAGGCCGAACAGCACGCCCGCGGAGCCGATGTTGCCATGCGCGCTGAGCGGGTCGACGACGGCGAAAACACCGGCGACGGCCAGGACCAGCGCCACGCCCCGCCGCCGGGTCAGCCGCTCACCCAGGAAGGCTGCAGCGAGCAGCATCACGACGATCGGGTAGATGTAGAGGAGGATGCTGGTCACAGCCGCCGGCACCGTCTTGAGAGACGTGAAATAGGTCGCCGCCTGGGCCACGTACAGCGCTCCCATCACGACCAGTCCCGCCATGCGCCGGCCCCACCACAGGCGCTCATGCCTGACCAGCGCGAGGATCCACAGCGCCACAGCAGCCAACCCGAACCGCACAGCCAGCAGCTCGCTGAGCGGGATGCCGATGCGGTCGGCCACCTTCCCGTAGATGGCCAGGCTCCCGAAGAATGCGGCCGAGAGTGCGGTGAGCGCGACGCCGGTGCGATCTGCCCTCGAAGTGGCCGACATTGACATCAACGCGCCGGGGTCAGGCGCGCCCCGGCTCCTCAGCGATCGGCTTCAAATGTGTGCGGTTTCGGGTGGGACTCGCGCAGAGCCGCGCGCAGCACGGCCGGGAACGCTGTCATCACCACGCTCCAGAGCGCCAGCTGAATCCCGAACAGGACGCGGTCGGTGGCCCCGCTGACGCCGTCACGAGCGATCAGCGCCAGGACGACGAGCATCGCCGTCGCGAACAACGCCGCTGCGACCGCGTAGACCCGCTGTCGGCGCATGCCACCGATGGCGGTGAATCTCCCAGAACCCGCCCGCGCTGTCGCGGCAGCGGATGCACCGCCACGGACGCCTCTCATTCAGCCGCCCACATAGGACATCTCGATCCGCTTCCCCGGTGACGTCAGCGAGGATCTCTCCTCCGAGTAGCGGTCGCCGCGCGCCCGCCACACGCGGGCGAGCAGCGCGCTGAGCTCGGCGTCGTCCTCGGTCGCACGCAGGACGGTGCGCAGGTCGTGCCCGGCGGTGGCGAAGAGGCAGGTGAACAGGTTGCCGTCGGCGGTGAGCCGTGCCCGCGTGCACGTTCTGCAGAAGGGCTGCGACACCGAGGCGATGAGCCCGATCTCCCCGCCGCCGTCACGGTATCGGTAGCGGCGAGCCACCTCTCCCGGGTAGTCGGCCGGCACCGCCTCGAGGGGAAACACCGCGTCAATTTCCTCGAGGATCTCGGCGGCGGGGACGACATCGTCGAGACGCCAGCCGTTGGTGGCGCCCACGTCCATGAACTCGATGAAGCGCACGATGTGTCCGTTCTCACGCCCGAACCGGGCCATGTCCAGCACGCCGCGGTCGTTGATGTGCCTCTTGATGACGACGTTCACCTTGATGGGCCCGAAGCCGGCCTCGGCGGCGGCCGCGATCCCCTCGAGCACGCGCTCGACGGGAAAGCCCACGCCGTTCATCGCCTGGAACACGGTGTTGTCCAGCGAGTCGAGGCTGACGGTGACCCGTCCCAGTCCCGCCTCCTTCAGGGCTCGCGCCTTGCCGGCGAGCAGCGATCCATTGGTGGTCAGGGCGGTGTCGATTCCGTCGACCGCCGCGATCATCACCACGAGCTTCTCGATCTGCCGGCGCAGCAGCGGCTCGCCGCCGGTCAGGCGGATCTTGGTCACGCCCAGGCCGGCTGCGACGCGCACCACCCGGGTGATCTCCTCGAAGCGCAGCACCTCGTCGGAGCGCAGGAAGACGAAGTCGCGCCCGAAGACCTCGCCGGGCATGCAGTACGGACAGCGGAAGTTGCACCGATCGGTGACCGAGATGCGCAGGTCTCGCATCGGACGGCCGAGGCGATCGAGCGGCCCCGCTTCGCCATCGGGTGCGATCGCCGGCGCGGCCGTGGCGATGCCCTGCCTCACCATGATGCGACCGCGCCTCTGTCGCCCGTGGATGGGCTCGAGCCGCCCGTCTGCGCACGCGCGGACATCCCACTCCAGAGCGTGATGTGGATGGGAGGGTGCGTCCGCCCGGGAGGGATGCCCCCGCCCGCGCGCGCCGCGTGCGTCGCCTCGGGGGTGGTGACGAAGCGGCGCAGCGCCACAGCCGCCGTCGGCGCCTGGTTTGTGGCCAGGGTGCTGGCGTACCACATGCCCGAGACCGGGGTGCCGGCGACGCCGACGCGGACCAGCATCCCGCGCCCCAGCTCGTCGGAGACCGTGTGCGCGACGGCCAGCGTCACCCCGCGGCCCGAGGCGGCGGCTGCGGCCGCCGCGGCGTGGCTGGGGTAGACGCGCACGTCCCGCGGGCTCGATCTCCCGGACACGAAGAAGCGCCCCACCTCGGAGGCGGCGTCGGTGTCGTTGGGGCCGAGCAGCCACTGCTCCTGGCCGAGAACGGAGAGATCCTCGGTGAGGGCAGCCTCGTTGCCCCGGCCACTGACCACGATCAGCTCGTAGCGGAGGAAGGGCACGCACTCGATGCCCACCTCGGTGATCGGGTCCGGCCCCACGGCCACGTCGGCCCGGCGCAGGCGGAGAAGTTCGCGAAACGACGCCGGCGAGTCGACGGTCACCTGGATCTCGAGGTTGGGCCGGCGACGCGCGAAGGCTTCGACCAGAGAGGGAATGACGCACTCGGCGACCGTGCCCGTGGTGACCACGCGGAGCATCCCCGGGGTGCCGTGGGCGTCTTCACCGGTGCGCTTGGCGTGCTCCGCCAGGCCGAGGATCTCGGCGCCGATGCCGGCGAGCTGCCGCCCCCGCGGGGTGAGGCTCACGCCCCGACCATCGCGGACGTACAGCTCGTCGTCGAACTCGGCGCGCAGTCCGAAGATGGCCTGCGACATCGCGGCCTGGCTCACCTTCATCTCCAGGGCAGCGGCCTTGACGGACCCGCAGCGGGCGATGGTGACGAAGGCTCTGAGCTGGGCGAAGGTCACGGCCGGCCGCCGCCGACACCACGAAAACCGCAGGGCGGCAGGTCGACGAGCACGGGGCGACCCTCCGATCTGACTCTTAACCGATGCCTTAAGATGTGTTGTGCGCGGCCATTCTAGGCAACTAGAGTGCGCTCGGGCAAGGTGGTTGTCGCCACCGCACAGGAGGAGAGGACTGTATGCAGACCCCCGCGGCTTTCGAATATGAGCGTGCGACAAGTGTCGACCACGCGCTCTCGCTGCTCAAGAGCCTCGGGCCCGAGGCACGGGTGGTGGCAGGAGGGCACAGCCTGCTCCCGATGATGAAGCTTCGCCTGGCCCGCCCCGAACACCTCATCGACATCAACGACCTGAAGGAGCTCGACTACATCAGGCAGGAGGGCGACGAGGTCCGCATCGGCGCGCTCACGCGCCACCGCCAGATCCTCGACTCCGATCTCCTGTTCCGCCTCTTCCCCATCTTCCGGGATGCCGAGCAGGTCATCGCCGACCCCATCGTCCGCAACCGCGGCACCATCGGTGGCTCGCTCTGTCAGGCAGACCCGGCCGAGGATCTCTCGGGTGTCTGCGCCGCGCTCCACGCCAGCGCCGTGATCGCCGGCCCTGGAGGCCGCCGGACGGTGGCGATGTCGGACTTCCACAAGGGTCCATACGAGACCGCGGTCCAGCCTGAGGAGATGCTCGTCGAGGTCCGCATCGCGGTGCGCCCGGACGCCGGCAGCGCCTACGAGAAGGTGGAGCGCCGCGCCGGTGACTGGGCGATTGCCGCGGCCGGCGCCGCCCTCTGGCTCTCCGGCGGCCTCATCAGCGACGCCGGGATCGGCCTGACCGCGGTCGGCGTCGAGGGCTTCAGCGCCGGCGACGCCGAGGCGGCACTGAAGGGCAAGGCCCCGTCCGAGGAGGTGTTCGCCGAGGCGGCCAAGCTCGCCACCGCGGCCACTGCTCCGCAGAGCGATCAGCGTGGATCAGCCGAGTACAAGAGCCAGCTCGCTGGTGAGCTCACACTGCGTGCGCTGCGCCGGGCCGCCGCCCGCGCCCTGCGCCAGGAGGCATGACGTGCACATCACCATGAGGGTCAACGGTGACGAGGTGACGCGCGACGTCGAGCCGCGCCTGCTCCTCGTCCATTTCCTGCGCGATCACCTCGGCCTCACGGGCACCCACTGGGGCTGTGACACGAGCAACTGTGGCGCGTGTGTCGTGCACATGGATGGTGAGCCCGTCAAGTCGTGCACGGTCCTCGCGGCCATGGCCGACGGACGTGAGGTGCGCACCGTCGAGGGCATGATCACCAACGGTGTGCTCGACCCCGTGCAGCAGGGCTTCATGGAGGAGCACGGACTGCAGTGCGGTTTCTGTACGCCGGGCATGATGATGGCCGCGCGGGCGCTGCTCGACCGCAACCCCCACCCGACCGACGCGGAGATCCGTGAAGGGCTGTCCGGGCAGCTGTGTCGCTGCACCGGCTACGCCACCATCGTGCGCTCGGTCCACTGGGCGGCCGACCATCCCGCCGCGGCGCCCGCGGCTGCAGGAGCGGAAGCATGACCACTGTCGAGAAGCCCCCATACGAGCGCCCCATCGGCTATGGCCGCCTGCTGCGCAAGGAGGATCCCCGGTTCATCCGCGGCAAGGGCAACTACATCGACGACATCAACCTGCCGGGGATGCTCTACGGAGCCATCCTGCGCAGCCCCTACGCGCACGCGCGCATCAGGTCGATCGACGTCTCGGCTGCGACGTCGCTCCCCAAGGTCGTTGCGGTCATCACCGGCAAGGACCTCGAGCCCCTCAAGCTCGCCTGGATGCCGACGCTGTCACAGGACACGCAGGCGGTGCTGGCCACCGACAAGGTGCGCTTCCAGGGCCAGGAGGTGGCCTACGTGGTCGCCGAGGACCGCTACGCCGCTCGTGACGCCCTCGAGCTGATCGATGTCGACTACGAGATCCTGCCCGCGGTCGTCGACCCGCGCAAGGCGCTGGAGCCCGGTGCGCCGGTGATCCGCGATGACAAAGAGGGCAAGACGGACAACCACATCTTCGACTGGGAGTCCGGCGACAGCGCCGCCACCGACGCCGTCTTCGCGGCCGCGGACGTTGTGGTCAAGCAGGACATGTTCTACCCGCGCAGCCACCCGGCGCCGATGGAGACGTGCGGCTGCGTCGCCCAGGTCGATCCCATCGACGGTCAGCTCACGCTCTGGGCCACGACCCAGGCGCCCCACGCGCACCGCACCGTGTACGCGCTGGTGGCGGGGCTGCCCGAGCACAAGATCCGCGTGATCGCGCCGGACATCGGCGGCGGCTTCGGCAACAAGGTCGGCGTCTACCCGGGCTATGTCTGCACCATCGTCGCCGCGCTGGTCACGGGCAAGCCGGTCAAGTGGATGGAGGACCGCTCCGAGAACCTCATGTCCACGTCGTTCGCGCGTGACTTCCACATGCACGGCGAGATCGCGGCGACCAAGGAGGGCAAGATCCTCGGGGTGAGGGTCAACGTCATCGCCGACCACGGCGCCTTCAACGGCACCGCGCAGCCGAGCAAGTACCCGGCCGGGTTCTTCCACATGTTCACGGGCTCGTACGACCTCGCCGCCGCGCACTGCAAGGTGACCGGCGTCTACACCAACAAGGCGCCCGGTGGTGTCGCCTACGCGTGCTCCTTCCGGATCACCGAGGGCGTCTACCTGGTCGAGCGCATGGTCGACTGCCTTGCCGCCGAGTTGGGCGCGGACCCGGCTGAGCTTCGCCTCAAGAACCTCATCAAGCCCGAGCAGTTCCCGTACATGACCAAGACGGGCTGGGAGTACGACTCCGGTGACTACGAGGTCACTCTGCGCAAGGCACTCGACAAGATCGGCTACAGCGAGCTCCGCAAGGAGCAGGCCGAGAAGCGGAAGCGCGGCGAGCTGATGGGCATCGGCGTGGCGTTCTTCACCGAGGCCGTCGGCGCCGGTCCACGCGAGCACATGGACATCCTCGGCCTGGGCATGGCGGACGGGGCGACCCTGCGCATCCATCCCACCGGCAAGGCGGTGCTGGGGGTCAGCTGTCAGTCCACCGGCCAGGGCCACGAGACCACGTACGCGCAGATCGTGGGTGAGGAGCTGGGCATTCCCCCCGAGGACATCGACGTCGTCAACGGCGACACCGACCGAACCCCGTTCGGGCTGGGCACCTATGGGAGCCGGTCGACGCCGGTGTCCGGGGCGGCCACGGCGGTGGTGGCGCGCAAGGTGCGCGAGCGGGCCCGCATCGTGGCGGCGGCGATGCTCGAGGCGTCCGCCGACGATCTCGAGTGGGAGAAGGGGCGCTTCTTCGTGAAGGGCGATCCCGAGCGCGGCAAGACGATCCAGGAGATCGCCATGGGCGCGCACGGCTCGGTTCACCTCCCCGACGGCATCGAGGGCGGATTGGACGCCGAGACCGTGTACAACCCGCCCAACCTCACCTACCCGTTCGGCGCCTACATCTGCGTCGTCGACGTCGACGCGGGCACCGGCAAGGTCGTGGTGCGCCGTTTCCTCGCGGTCGACGACTGCGGCACGCGCATCAACCCGATGATCATCGAGGGCCAGGTGCATCGCGGCCTCACCGACGGGGTCGGCATGGCGCTCATGGAGATCATCGATTTCGACGAGCAGGGCAACTGCCTGGGTGGCTCGTTCATGGACTACCTCCTGCCCACGGCGATGGAGTGCCCGGACTGGGAGACGGACTTCACCGTCACCCCCTCGCCGCACCACCCCATCGGGGCCAAGGGGGTCGGCGAGTCGGCCACGGTCGGCTCACCGCCCTGCATCATCAACGCCATCGTCGACGCGCTGCAGCCCTATGGGGTCAGGCACATCGACATGCCCGCGACGCCGGGCCGGGTGTGGGAAGCAATCCAGAAGGGGAAGCAGGCAACCGCGTGACCCAGGCCACAGCCCCTCTGGCAGGAGCCGTCGACAGGGCTCGCCAGCCATGGGTTTCCGCCACCGTCGTCCAGGTCGAGCGCCCCACCAGCGCCCGGCCCGGCGACTCGGCGGTCGTCCACGCGGACGGGAGGATCGAGGGCTTCGTCGGTGGCGTCTGCGCCGAGGCGACGGTGCGCATGCACGCGCTCCAGGCGATGGCCACCGGCGAGCCGGTGCTGCTCCGCGTCGTCCCGGGTGAGGGCGAGACCCCGCCCGACAGTGACGGGATGGTCACCGTGCACAACCCATGCCTGAGCGGAGGCGCCCTGCAGATCTTTCTCGAGCCGCACCTGCCGCCGCGGCGGATCACCGTGTACGGCAGCTCGCCGGTGGCGCGTGCGCTGGCGGACCTGAGCCGCCATGTCGGCTACGAGGTCACCGAGTCCGAGGACGCCGACGCCGAGCTGGCCGACGAGACCACGGCCGTCGTGGTGGCGTCGCTCGGCCGCATCGACGAGCCCGCACTGTTGCGAGCGGTGGGCGCAGGGGTGCCGTACATCGGCTTTGTGGCCAGCCCCAAACGCGGCGGGGCCGTGCTGGCCAACCTCGACCTGTCGGCCGAGGACCGCGCTCGCGTGCACACTCCTGCCGGGCTCGACATCGGCGCCCGTACGCCGCACGAGATCGCGCTCTCGATCCTCGCCGAGCTGATCTCGCTGCACGGCTCGAGCGCACCGGCAGCATCGCGGCACGAGGCGCCGTCCGATCAGGCGCCCGCCGCGGTGGGGGAGGCGCAGGGCGCTCGACCGGGCCTGTCACCGGCGCCGACCACCGCCGTCGACCCGATCTGCGGCATGACGGTCGCGGCGGTGGACGCCACGCTCCACAGTGAACATGACGGCGTTGTGGCCTGGTTCTGCAGCGAAGGGTGCCTGCGCGCCTTTGAGCAGGACCCGGCGCGCCGCGGCGGTGCGCGTGAGCGAACCACAGCCAGCACCTAGCACGCTGACCGCCGCGCTCGCAGCTCGCCTGCCCGACATCGCGTCTCTGCAGCGGGATCTCAACGCCGTCGACTACCTGACCGACGAGGGCCTGGCGACGACACTGTTCCTCGGTGTGCGCATGCAGCGCCCCATCCTGCTCGAGGGCGAGCCGGGGGTGGGCAAGACCGAGGCGGCCAAGGCGCTGGCCCGCGCCCTCGACACCCCGCTCATCCGTCTGCAGTGCTACGAGGGCATCGATGCCTCCGAAGCGCTCTACGAGTGGAACTACCCGCGTCAGCTGCTGGCCATCAGGCTCGCCGAGACGCGGGGCACGCACCTCGACGAGAACGAGATGTTCGGTGACGCCTACCTGATCCGTCGTCCCCTGCTCCAGGCGCTCGAACATCCCGGTCCCTTCCCGCTGGTGCTGCTCGTCGACGAGGTGGACCGCTCCGACCACGACTTCGAGGCCTTCCTGTTCGAGCTGCTCTCCGACGCCACCATCACCATCCCCGAGCGCGGCACCATCCACGCCACCTGCCCGCCCATCGTCATCCTCACGTCGAACCGCACCCGCGAGCTGCACGATGCGCTGAAGCGGCGCTGCCTCTACCACTGGATCGACTACCCGACGCCGGAGCGCGAGGTGGAGATCGTGCGCCGTCGTGTGCCCCACAGCGGCCACGACCTCGCGGTCCAGGCCACGGCCGCGGTGCAACGACTTCGTGCCAGTGATGTCCAGAAGCCGCCGGGCATCGCCGAGGCCATCGACTGGGTCGCGGCGCTGCGCCTGCTCGGCGCCAGCACCCTCGACGTCGCTGCCGCGGAGCGCACCCTCGGCGCCGTCATCAAGTACCGCGAGGACGAGGACATGGTCCGGGCTCGCGGTCTCCCGTGGCTCGTCGGTGGCGAGGCCGGCAGGTGACCGACTGGGATGCGGCGGCGCTCGTGGTCACCCTCTCGCGAGCGTTGCGCGGCGCCGGGGTCCCGGTCACCCCGGACCGCTCCGTGGTCGCCGCCGAGGCGCTGACGGTGCTGCGTCCCCAGACCCGCGACCAGCTCTATTGGGCGTTCCGCACCAGCCTGGTCGCGTCGCACGAGCAGGTCGCCGTTTTCAACCGCGTCTTCGCCGCCCTCGTCGACGGCATCGCCGACCCGTCCGATTCGCGCGGCGACCCCAACGCGCCGGCCAGCATCGGCGCCGAACCGGGGCGGCGGCGCGCCGACGAGGCGCGCCTGCGCTCGGTCGAGTCCGGTGGGGGAGACACCACGTCACCCTGGGCGGGCTCGGCGGAGGAGTCCGAGCGCAGCGACGACGCGGGCGCCGAGATGGTCCTGGCCGCCGCCAGCCCCCACGAGCTGCTCGCCGGCAAGAGCTTCGACCAGCTCGGCCCCGAAGAGCTCGCCGACCTGCGCCGCCTCATGGCCATGCTCTCCCTGTCTCCGCCCCTGCGCCGCTCGCGGCGCGTCCGCCGCTCGCGCCGCGGCGACCAGCTGGATGTCCGGGCCACGCTGCGCCGGGGCATCCGCGCCGGCGACTACCCGGCCCGCCTCGCCTGGCGACGGCGACGGATGCAGCCGCGCCGGCTGGTCGTGATCTGCGACGTGTCGGGCTCGATGGAGCCGTACGCACGCGCCTACCTGCAGTTCCTGCAGTGCGCAGTCGGGGGCAGCGACGCAGAGGCCTTCGTGTTCGCCACGCGGCTCACCCGCCTCACCCGGGTGATGCGCAAGGCACCGGCGGCGGTGGCCATGCAGAGAGCCGCCAAGGCGGCGCCGGACTGGTCGAGCGGCACCCGCATCGGCCACGCCCTGCGCACCTTCAACCGCGAGTACGGGAGCAGGGGAATGGCCCGCGACGCCGTCGTCGCGATCCTCTCGGACGGCTGGGAGGTGGGCGATCCGCGCGAGGTGGGCCAGGAGATGGCCAGGCTCAAGCGACTCGCGTACCGCGTCGTCTGGGTCAACCCGCACAAGGCCAGCCCGCATTTCGCGCCGCTCGCCGGGGGCATGGCGGCGGCTCTTCCATACTGTGATGCCTTTGCCAGCGGGCACAACCTGACAGCGATGCGCGAGGTGGCCGCGGCCATCGCCGCGAGGCGCTAGCCGCACCAAGAGGAGACAACAGCGATGCAATTCGAGAACAAGTTCACGGTGATGTCGCCGATCGGCGACGTCTGGGACACCCTCCTCGACGTCGAGCGGGTGACCCCGTGCGTGCCCGGCGCCAAGGTGATCGAGCGCACCGGCGACGACCAGTACGTCGTGGCCATGCGCGTCAAGGTCGGCCCGATCAGCATGGAGTACAAGGGAAACGTGGAGATCGTCTCCAAGGATCCCGTGGCCCATCGCGCCGTTCTTCACGCCAGCGGCAAGGAGCTGCGCGGCCAGGGAGCCGCGGAAGCCGACGCAGAGATGCTCCTCAGCGAGGACGGCGACCTGACGGTGGCGGTCATCAAGACGGACGTCAAGCTGAGTGGCCGCGCGGCCAGCATGGGCCAGGGCGTCATCGCCGACGTGTCCAAGAAGATGATCGACACCTTCAGCACCAACCTCGCCAGCATGCTGGTGCCCGCAACCCCCGCCCCTGCCGACGACGGCGCCGGCCCCGGGGCCGCCAGGGCCACTCCCGCTGCGGCGCCGTTCGTTCCCAATGACGATGCATCGCTGCCCGTGCTGTCGGTGATCGGTTCGGTCGTGATGGACCGCCTGCGCAAGCCCCGGGTGGCCGGTGGCATCGCCGTCGCCGCCCTAGCCGCCTTGGTGATGCGGCGGCGGCGCCGCAGCCGGACGTAGGCGCATGGACGACGTCCTCGACCAGGTGCAACGCTGGGTGGCGGGCGGCAGACGGGTCGCGCTGGCCACCGTCATCGGCACGGAGAACTCCGCCCCCCGCGATCCCGGTGCGGCACTCGCCGTCAACGACGAGGGCGAGGTGGCCGGGTCGGTGTCGGGTGGCTGCGTCGAGTCAGCGGTTGTCATCGAGGCCATGGAGGTGCTGGAGAGCGGCGTCCCCCGGCGCCTGTCCTTCGGCATCGGTGACGAGGACGCCTTCGCGGTCGGCCTCACCTGCGGCGGCACCATCCACCTCTTCGTGGAGAGAGTCGACTGGTGACAGCCTCGATCCTGGAGTCGCTGCTTGCGGCCGTCCGCGAGGGCGAGCCGGTGGCACTGGTGACCGTGGTCGACGGACCCGGCATCGGGGCCAAGGCGCTGGTGTCTCCCGAGACCGTCCTCGGCTCGCTCGGCAGCACGGCCCTCGACCGTGCGGTGAGCGGCCACGCCCGGGCGATGCTCGCCCACGGCAGCACCGGCACGCGCCATTTCGGCGAGCAGGGCGAGGAGCGCGGTGACGCCCTCGAGGTGTTCATCCAGTCGTTTGCGCCACCGCCGCGCATGTACGTGTTCGGGGCCATCGACTTCAGCAGGGCCACGGTGCGCATGGGCAAGCTGCTCGGCTACCACGTCACCGTCTGCGACGCGCGGGCCACGTTCGCAACCCCGAGGCGCTTCCCCGAGGCCGACGAGGTGGTGGTGCGCTGGCCGCACGAGTTCCTGGCGGATGCCCCCGTCGATGAGCGCACCGCGCTGTGCGTGCTCACCCACGACCCCAAGTTCGACGTGCCCCTGCTCATGGCGGCCGTCCGAACGCGCGCCGGGTACGTGGGAGCGATGGGCAGCCGGCGCACCCACCGCGACCGCATGCGCCTGCTCCGCGCCCAGGGACTGAGCTCAGCAGACCTGCAGCGCATCCGCGGCCCCATCGGCCTCGACATCGGCGCGCGCACCCCCGAGGAGGTGGCCGTGTCCATCGCCGGCGAGATCATCGCCCTGCGCTACGGCAAGCGCGTGCTCGCCCTCTCGGGACGGTCGGGGCCCGTCCACGGCGAGCTCGTCGCGGCCCCGGCCGTCGGCGCCGAGGCGGCGGGCGGGTGACGGGACGGTCGGCGGGGCTGGTGCTGGCGGCCGGCGGCTCGCGGAGGATGGGTCAGCCGAAGCAGCTGCTGCCGGTGGACGGGCGTCCGCTGCTCGGTGTCGTGGTGGCCCACGCCTGCGCCTCCAGCCTCGACGAGGTGGTCGTGGTGCTGGGAGGCCACGCCGACGAGATCGTGGCGGCGGTGGACATGGGCCGGGCGCGCATCGTGGTCAACGCGGCCTTCGCGGAGGGGATGAGCTCCTCGCTGAAAAGTGGGATCGCGGCCATGGACGACGACGTGAGCCGGGTGATCATCGTGCTCGGCGACCAGCCCGACGTGTCCTCGGCACTGATCGACTCGCTCCTGGAGTTGCAGGAGACGTCGGGCCGCCCCGCGGCGGCGCTCAGCTTCGACGGGCTGCTCCACCCGCCGGTGGTGCTGGAGCGCAGCCTCTGGGCGGACCTCGCCGACCTGCAGGGCGATGTGGGCTGCCGGGCGATCATCCGCGGCCGCCCCGAGTCCGTGGCCCCGCTGGCGGCAGTGGGGAGGTCGGGTCACCCGATCGACATCGACACGCTTGACGACTACCGCCGCTTGGTGGGCGCCGAGAGCTGAGCCTGCGCGCCGAGACCCGCTACATGGGGTAGACGTCGATCTCGGTGGCCTTGATCGAGGCGAAGACGACGCCGCCGTCGGCGAGGCGCAGCTCGTGGGCGGCTGCCGGGGTGACCTCGGCGACCAGGGGCACCGGCCCGTCGAGGCGCACGCGCCAGCGGTCGCCATGCGGGTCGATGCCCGCGATCGTGCTCTGCAGCACGTTGCGGGGGCTGCCCCCCGGGCGCTCGCGGTGAAGCCCGACCGCGCGCGGCTGGATGGTGGCCAGCGCGGGGCCACGCACGCCCCCGACCACGACCAGCTCGGAACCGTTCCCGAGGCGCAGCACGTCGGCCGCCGCTTGGCCGGAGAGGAGGTTGAGACCGGCCATGCGCGCCACCCACGAAGAGCGCGGCCGCGCCGTGACCTCCGCGAACGAGCCCTGCTGGCTCACCCGGCCGTCCTCGAGGATCACCACGCTCTCCGCCAGCGCCGCCGCCTCGAGCAGGTCGTGTGTGACCAGGATGCGCACCCCGTCGAAGCCCGAGACCTGCTCGCGCAGGGTGCGGCGCAGGTCGACCTTGGCCGAGGCGTCGACGGCCGCCAGGGGCTCGTCGAGCAGCAGGAGCCGGGGATCTGTGATGAGCGCGCGAGCGAGGGCCACGCGCTGCCCCTGGCCGCCGCTGATCGCGCTGGGACGGCTGGCCGCGTGATCCTCCACGCCGAGGCGTGCGAGCCACTCGTGGGCGCGGCGCCGTGCCACCACGCGCGCCACCCCGCGCGAGCGCAGCCCGAACGCCACGTTGTCGAGCACGGAGAGGTGGGGGAAGAGGGTGTGGTCCTGGAACACGACGCCCACCCGCCGCGATTCCGGCTCGACCCAGGCGCCGCTGGCGGTGTCCTCGAGCACCTGGCCGTCGAGCACGACGTGGCCGTCACGGCTGTGGTCCAGGCCGGCGAGCACGCGCAGGACGGTGGTCTTGCCGGCGCCGTTGGGGCCGAGCACGGCGATCGTCTGCCCCGGCTCGACGTGGACCGCGCAGCGAACCTCGAGGCTGCCCCGGGTCAGTCCGACGTCGGCGTCGAGGCTCACGCCACCGTTCCCAGCCAGCGATCGCGCAGTCCGACCAGGACGGCGACCGAGATCACCAGCAGGATCAGGGACAGGGTGATCGCGCGCGACACGGCGCCGGAGCCCTCGAAGGCGCTGTAGGCGGCAAGGGGCAGCGTCTCCGTCGTGCCCGGGAAGCTGCCCGCGAAGGTGATCGTGGCGCCGAATTCGCCGAGGGCGCGCGCCCAGCACAGCGCGGCGCCCGCTGTGAGCGAGGGCGCCAGCAACGGCATGGTGATCAGCCAGAAACGCCGCCAGGGACGCGCGCCCAGCGTCGCCGCCACCTCCTCGAAGCCGGCGTCGCGCTGGCGCAGACCGGCCTCCACGGTGATCACCAGGAATGGCAGCCCCACGAAGGCCTCCGCCATCACCGCCCCGGCGGTGCTGAAGGGCAGGGTCACCCCGAACAGGCTGTGCAGCACCCCCCCGATCGGCGTGCTCCGGCCGAACGCGGACTGCAGGGCGATGCCGCCCACCACCGGGGGGAGCACCAGGGGCAGCAGAACGAGCCCGCGCAGCAGGCGGCGGCCGCGCATGGCGGTGCGCGCCAGGAGGTAGGCGAGCGGCACGCCGACGATGGCCGACACGATCACCGCCAGCAGCGAGCACTCCAGCGACAGCCGCAACGCGGTGAGCGCGGCGCTCGAGGTGAGCGCATCCCCGATGTCGGCCAGGGACGCATGGGCCAGCAATCCCACCAGGGGCACCAGGATGAACAGCACGGCCACCGCGGCGGGGATGTACAGGCCGAGGAGCGGGCGACCGGCCGCTCCTCGCCTCATGGCGGCAGGAAGCCGCGCTTCAGCAACGCCTTCTGGATCAGGCCGGACAGCGCCTCGGTCACGAAGGCCGCGGCGGCGGCCGCGTTCGCTGTCGCCTTGACCACGGCGATGGGGTAGGTGGCGATGATGTTCTGGGCGTCGGGGATGACCACGCCGGTGACCATGCTGGCCGCCGCGGCGACGTCGGTGGTGTAGACGATGGCCGCGTCGGCGTCACCAGATTCCACCTTCTCCAGCACCGTCTTGACGTCGAGCTCCAACGACTTCGGGGTGACCGTGACGCCGGCCAGGGCCAGCACCTGCTTGGCGAAGTTGCCCGCCGGCACGGCCGGGGCGGCCAGCACCACGGAGATGTCCGATCGGGCCAGGTCCGCGAGGGTGTGGATGCCCTTGGGGTTGCCCGGCGCGACGGCGATCTCGAGGCGGTTGCGCGTGAAGGTCACCGGCGTGTCGACCAGGCCGACCGTCACCAGCTTCTGCATGGTCGTCTGGTCGGCGGTGGCGATGACGTCGGCGGGCGCGCCGTTGATGACGTTGGTGACCAGCTGCTGTGAGCCCGCGAACGAGAACGTCGCCACAAAACCGGGATTGGCCGCCTGCAGCGTGGGCTCGGCATCGTTGAACGCCTCGGTCAACGACGCGGCGGCGAGCACGGTCAGCGAGCCGCTCAGCGGGACAGCGGTGGCCGTGGCCGCCGGGGTCGACGGCGCGGCGCTGCTGCCGCAGCCGCCGAGCAGGCCCACCGCAAGCAGCGCCAGGAGGCGCCCGCTGCCGCGCTGCACCTCAGGTCACCGCCGGCAGCTCGATGACCACGTTGGTCGCCTTGACCGCCGCCACCGCCAGCATGCCGGGGACAAGAGCGAGCTCGTCCGCAGCCTCCCGGCTGATCAGTGAGACCACCTGGTAGGGGCCGGCCTGGAGCTTGACCTGGGCCATGACCCCGTCCTTGGCCACCTCGGTGACCAGGCCGAGGAAGTGGTTGCGCACCGACTCGCGGGCGATCCGCGGCGCCTTCTGGTCCCTGGCCAGCTCGACCGCCAGCTCGGCGAGGGCCGCGCCGTCGATGAGCCGGTGTCCGCCGCTGGTGCGCGTGGCGCCGATGCGGCCCGCGTCGGCCCAGCGGCGCAGCGTGTCCGAGCTGACCCCGAGAAGGTCGGCGGCCTCTCCCATCCGGTACGTCGACATCGCGCAGATATACCGCATCTGACCGATATCTGGCAATCAATGACCCTGTTTGCAGGATATCTGAGCCAGAGAACCGGCACGTGCGGGCTTGTACCTGGCCCCGATGCTCCCCGGCGGGCCCACAATCTGGCACCCTCGGCGAGGCGGTGCCCCGGGCGCCTGCCCCCACCCCTCACGGAGGCCGACGTTGGCGATCGACGCGACCCCGGCATGCCGGGCGGCGGTGATCACCGTCAGCGACAGCCGTGCGGCCGGGCGGCCCGGCGACGCCAGCGGCGACGTCATCGCCGAACGGTTGCTCAGCCTGCCGGCCGTGGTCGTGCAGCGCAACGTCGTGGCCGACTCGGTCGACGCGATCCGGGCCGTGCTGCGCCGGGCGATCAGCGGCGCGGACCTCGTCGTGCTCACCGGCGGCACCGGCCTCGGTCCCCGGGACGTGACGCCGCAGGCGATCGAGCCGCTGCTCGACTACCAGGTGCCCGGGCTCGCCGAGGCGATGCGCCACGACGGCGTGCAGCGCACTCCCCACGCGATGCTCTCCCGTCAGGTGGTGGGCGTGGCCGGACGGTGCCTGGTCATCTCGCTGCCGGGGAGCCCGCGCGCCGTCGCCCAGTCGCTCGACTCCGTCTGGGCCGCCCTGCCGCACGCGCTCGCGCTGCTCCGCGGCGACACGGCGCACCACCCGGAGCCGAGCTCGGCGAGCTGACGCACGGGAGCGGATTGCCGCTCAGGGAGTGGCCGCCCAGCCCTCGTCGTGGCCCTGGCGCGCGTCGACCCAGCGGGCGCCGTCGTCGCGGTGCTCGCGCTTCCACACCGGAACTGACTGCTTGATCATGTCGATGGCGTCGTGGCACGCGGAGAACGCGGCCGCGCGGTGCGGAGCGGCGACCGCGATCGCAACGCTGGCCTCACCGACGTCCAGGGTCCCGACGCGGTGCACGATCGCGATCGCGCTGATCTCATCGCGAGCCAGCAGCGAGGTTGCGATGGCCCGCATCTCGCGTTCGGCCATCTCCCGATAGACCTCGTACTCGATGCGCGACACGGCGTGGCCGTCGCTGTTGTCGCGCACCCGCCCCACGAACACCGCCACAGCCCCGTCGCCACGGCTGGCCAGCTCCATGACGGCTGCGACGCCGATCGGCCCGTCGACGATGGCGACGTGCACCGCTTCGGTGATGGGCTCGGCGCCGGACCCTCCTGCGACGGGCGGGAGGAAGGCGACCGTGTCGCCGCTCGACACCGGCGCGCTCCAGTCGCAGTAGGTCAGGTTGAGGGCCGGGCGGATGCCGGTGATCACGCTCGCGGACGGGAACTGGCGGGTCAGGTCATCCCACACCTCGCTCACGGTGGCGCCCTGCGCGGCCACCTCGCGGACGCCGAGGCGATCGCGGAGCGGCCCGAAGACCAGCACGGTGACCTGGGTCATCGCAGCGGGATCATGTCGACGACGGACCCGCTGGGCAGCTCGGCCGCATCAGCGGGGAGCACCAGCAGCCCGTCCGCGGCGGCGAGCGAGCGGAGCATGTGCGAACCCTGTCCACCGCTGCTCGTCGCCACCGGCAACCCGCCGCTGACCCATTCCACGACGGCGCGGGTGTAGGTCTCCAGTCCCAACGGCTTGGTCATCGTCTCGCCGAGTTGCACGGGGATGCGCCGGCGCATCGGCTCCGTGGCGCCCTGGAGGCGGCGGATCGCCGGGCGCACGAACAGCTCGAAGGTCACCGATGCGCTCACCGGGTTGCCGGGCAGGCCGAGGAAGAGGGCGCGCCCGACGGTGCCGATGAGCATCGGCTTACCGGGGCGCATGGCCACTCGCCAGGTGTTCACCTCGCCCAGCTCGGCGACGACGTCGCGCACGTGGTCATGGGCGCCGACGCTGACGCCCGCGCTGCTCACGATGATGTCGAACTCGGCGCGCTGGAGGAGGCGGCGGACGTCGTCGGCCGTGTCCGCGGCGATGCCCATGAAGGTGGGCTCACCGCCGGCCTCGCGGACCGCCGCGATCACCATCGGTGAGTTGGAATCGACGACCTGTCCCGGGCCGGGCGCGGACCCGGCGCTGACCAGCTCGTCGCCGGTGGCGAGCACGCCCACGCGAGGGCGACGGCCCACGCGAACGCTGTCGTGGCCCAGGGCGGCGGCAATCCCGACCTCGATCGGCGTCAGGGTGCGGCCGGCCGCGAGGACGGCCTGGCCGGCGACCAGGTCCTCCCCGCGGCGGCGAATGTAGTTCCCGGTGGCGGCGGCGACCTCGATGAGCACGTCGCCGTCCTGACGCCTTGTGTCCTCCTGGCGGACCACGGTGTCGGCCCCGGCCGGGAGCGGCGCCCCGGTCATGATCCTGATGGCCCGCCCGGGGGCCAGCTCCGGGGCCTGCCCGCCGGCTCGTGATTCGCCCACCACCGGAAGCGCCACCGGCAGCAACGCCGAGGCGGCGGCGATGTCGACGGCGCGGACCGCGTACCCGTCCATCGCGGAGTTGTCGAATCCCGGCAGATCGCGGCCGGCGTGGAGGGTCTCCGCAAGGACGCGGCCCAGCGCATCGCCAAGAGCCACAGATTCCGGTCCCAGCGGGGACAGCGAGGCCAGCAGGCGCTGCTGGGCGCCGGCGACCGACTCGAGGACATCACCGGCCGCGGTGGGCACGCTCATCGCTCCCTCATCGCCAACCCACCTGCGCCATCAGGGCTCGATCATAGGTGTCGCCGATCGGCGGCGGAATCGGCCCCTGATCGCGGCTCCCCGTACGGGTCTGCACCAGCATCCAACGGAACCGTTGCCCTGTCCTCGCGGCGGGCTTCGCCGTTCGACAATCGGTGTGATCACTGACCTCACCGTCGCGGTGCACTGGCGCCGTCCGCCGAGGGCCGGGGTGAACCCGCTAACGGAGGCCCACACTAGCCCATGAGTCCGCGGCGCCACGGCCCGACCCCCCTGGCGTCCACGTCGTGGTCGGTTGCGGCAGCCTCGCGAGTGCTTCTCTCGGCGGTGCTGCCGTGACCCTGGTCGTCGTCGCGCTGCTGGTCGTGCTTGCGGTGTCTGCGGCCGCGGTGAGGATCTACAGGCTGCGCGTCGAGCACTCGGGGTTCGAGCACGAATTGCGCGAAGCGCAACTCAGAACTGTGCAGTACGGCATCACCGAGGCAATCCAGGTCTTCGATGCCGAGGGCATTCTCATCTCGCGGAACCCGGCCGCCGACGGGATCTTCGAACTCGCCGCCGATGACCTCACCCGCGACGCGCTGATCTCGAAGTGGGAGTTCATCCGCGAGGATCGCACACCCCTGCCCAGGGAGCAGCGGCCCCTGGGAAAGGCGATGCTGACGGGCGTGACCGCCGAGCGCGTGGTGGTGGGCATCCGCAAGCGCAGCGACGACACGATCAAGTGGCTGTCGATGAGCACCTTCCCGATCCGTGGGGAGAAGCAGGAGCTGTTCGGCTACGTCTCCTGCGCCTGGGACGTCACCGAAGCGACGCAGACCAACCGTGAGCTCGAGGTGCTCAGCCGCGCCTCGGCGGAGCTGACCTCGTCGCTGGTGTCCGATGAGGTGATCCGTGCCCTCACCCGGGCGGCCGGCGACCTCTGTTCTGCGCCGGGCGAGCGCCGCCGGCGCGCCACGCTGCTCATGGTCTACGGCCCGATCCTGGTCATCACCGGCGAGGAGGACCCGGAGACAAACATCAAGATCGAGGGGGCTCACCTCCAGCTCGCCGACCATCCGTACATCCAGAAGGTCATCGCCACCAGGGAGGCGGCGGTTGCGGAGCTGCGCTACAGCGAGTTTGGACCCAGCGTCGCGAAGACTTTTCGTGATCACGGGCTGAGGAACTGCGTCTGGGTTCCGCTGACCAGGGCCGGCAGCGTGGTCGCCATCCTGGCCGTCAGCGGTCGCCAGGAGGGATTGGTCAGCGAACGGCAGCTGCTGCGCCTCTACACGCTGGCCTCGATGGGCGAGCTGGCGCTCAGCAACGCGGAGGCGCACGAGGAGGTCGCCAGGCTGGCGCTCACCGACCCGCTCACCGGGCTGGGCAATCGCCGCGCACTTGCAGATCGCCTCGACCATCTGCCGCGCACCAGGTACGCCCTGCTTGCCCTCGATGTCGACGATCTCAAGAAGGTCAACGACGTCCACGGTCATTCCGCGGGCGACGAACTG
The DNA here is from genome assembly GCA_036828955.1 of Candidatus Dormiibacterota bacterium. GTDB lineage: Bacteria > Chloroflexota > Dormibacteria > Aeolococcales > Aeolococcaceae > Aeolococcus. The sequence goes on from DAISRJ010000035.1 coordinate 21,820, forward strand.
CTGGCCAAGCTCGCTGCCGCCCTGGCCGCCGAGCTGCGCCCGTCTGACCTTCTCGCGCGCATGGGCGGCGACGAGTTCGTGGCGCTGCTCGCCGACTGTGACGCCGCGGGTGCCGTGGAATTCGGCAAACGACTGGCGCGCACAGCCGAGCGCGTGCGCTTCGCCTGGGGCACGCCGAGCATCAGCGTGGGCTCGGCGGCCGGCGCCGTCGGCGACCCGCCTGAGGATGTCGCACGCGCCGCCGACGAAGCGCTCTACGCCGCCAAACAGGCCAAGAAGGTGCGCAGCGCGAGCGCGTCCGCCGCGCTGGCCAGCAGCGCCTAGTCCCCACCCGCGCTAGTCTTGCCGCCGTGAGCGACAGGTGAGCAAGCAGCGTCTCGAGGCGTTCAGCGACGGTGTGTTCGCCATCGCGATCACGCTGCTCATCCTGACCATCGCCCAGCCGACCAACTACCACGATCTCCAGCACGACATCGTCGCCCGTCTGCCCGATTTTGCGGCGT
>DAISRJ010000036.1:0-22101 GCA_036828955.1 Candidatus Dormiibacterota bacterium
AGCGCCTCCGACATCTCGGGTACGGTCACAACCGACGGCGGCTTCAATCTGATCGGCGCCGCCGCCAGCTCGGGAGGCCTGACCGACGGCCACAACCACGACATCGTCAGGGTCCAGCGACTGGTGATCGTCAGGCATACCGCGGGCGACGGTAGCAGCGCCGTCGGGCGGCGCATACGGGCTGTGGCACTTGTTGGCGGGACGCGCGGCTCGATCCCGCCCCGCCAGGCGCAGCTGTGGAGTGTGCCGGGCAAGCGGGCGCGCCTCCCACGCCGATGGCGGCATCCACCGTCACATCGCGCGGATCGAGAGACGCGCCCAGCGAACCCAGCAGGCTAGCTGCGGATCGGCGCGAGGAGCTCGGCGAAGGCGACCTCGAACGGCTCCACCCGGGGGTTGCTCGCTCCTGCCACCTCCAGGGCCCTGGCCGTGTTCGATCTGGCCTCGTTGGCGCTGGCCTCGACGTCCTCCCTCGTGCCCCAGACAGTTGCGACCAGCGCACTGCCGGTGGCGCGGTTGACGAGGAGCACAGCGGCACGGAAGCCGCCCAGCTGCGACACGGCGGGCACCACCTCCGCCTCGAAGTGACGGATGGCGTCGTCGACCTTGGCGGGATCACCGTCCAGGCTCGTGATCCGCACAAAGTTGCCCGCCTCAGTCGGCTGGGGCCGATGCTGGACGACCACCTCGTAGTTCTCGACGACCGGCACGTCGGCACCGAAGCGCGACACCGTGTCGCCGCTCACGCCGGCGAGCGCCGATTCGCTGGCCCGCAGCGTCTGCTCGTCCTGCCAGAACGTGATGCTCATCCCGGCGCCGGTCTCGCGGTCGATCAGCAATCGAGCGCCCGCGTAGCCGCCCTGTTCGTTGAGCGCGGCCGCTGCACGTGACCTGTAGGCCTCGATCCCATCGTCGGCCTTTCCAGGGTCTCCGGTGACGCGAAGAACTCAGGCGTACATTTGGCGCATCCTCCCACTGTGACCAGGTCCCAAGTGGGATCTGCAGGCTCGTGACTGTACTCTCGGGTGACCGGTCTTTTTGGGTGCCGCGGCACCTCGGTGATCACCGCGCAGCGATGCATGCTTGTGGTCATGAACGTCGACTTCGGCCGCACCGCCTGTGACTACGGCCGCCACCGGGCCGGCTCCCCGGACAGCATGTTCGACCGCCTCAGTGGTTACGGCGTCGGCATCCGCGGTCAGCGCGTCGTGGACGTCGGCACCGGCACCGGCACCGTCGCCCGCGGCTTCGCCCGGCGGGGCTGCGCCGTGATCGGGATTGATCCCTCCGAGGAGCTCATCGGAGAGGCCAGACGTCTCGATGCGGAGGCAGGAGTCGATGTGGACCACCGCATCGCCAGGGCCGAGGACACGCACCTGGACGCCGGGTCGGTAGACGTCTACGCCGCCGGGCAGTGCTGGCACTGGTTCGACCGTCCCCGCGCCGCCGCCGAGGCCCGACGGGTGCTGGTGCCGGGCGGTGCGATCGTCATCTGCCACTTCGATTGGCTGCCACTCCCCGGCAACATGGTCGACGCCACCGAGCAGCTGATCCTGGCTCACAACCCCTCATGGCGCGCCGCCGGTGGCACCGGCATGCACCCGCGCTGGGCGGCCGACGTCTCCGGCGCAGGGATCACGGGCATCGAGACGTTCAGCTATGACGTCGACGTGCCGTACTCACACGACGGTTGGCGTGGGCGCATCCGAGCCAGCGCCGGCGTGGGCGCGACCTTGGATTCCGACGCGGTCGGGCGATTCGACGCCGAGCTCGCCGGGCTGCTGGCTCAGCGATTTCCCGACGAGCCTCTGCAGGTTCCGCACCGGGTCTGGGCGCTCATCGCGCGCCGCCCGTGAACCCTCGTCACATCAATCCCCCACCGGGAAGGTGAAGGGCGCCGGTGCCACGTCGCCGCCGACATCGAGTTGGATGAGGTTGTGGGCGTCGAGCGGGATGGCGCGCACGTCGCCCGTGTAGCGCTGCCCGTTGAGATACGCGATCACCGTCCCGCTCGCCGGACCGACGTGGCCGTTGTCGAGGGGGACGCCCCAGATGTCGCACCAGTTGCCCAGCGTATAGGTGCGCTGTACCGGCGACTCGATGTGGATGATCCCGTCGTCGCCGTTGCGGAGGACGGCGCCGCGCTGACTGCGGACGGCGCTGCAGGTGGGGCTGAGGCTGGCGCCGCGCTTGGCGCCGCGGGGCAGCGGCTGGGGCGGACTTGGGGGCGGTATCACCTGCTTTCGCGGGGGTGGAGGCGGCAGTGTGCGCGGCCTGCGACGGCGCCGCCGCGAGGCCGGGCGCGGGGCTGCTGCTTGCGGCGCCGGCTCATGGTGCCGTCACGGGCAGTCCGGCGGCGGCGACAGTGGCCCGACCCCGGACACCGTGATGGTCTCGTCCGTGAGCACCGGCGGTGCAAAGGCACGATGCGTCGACGTGACCAGTTCGACGCGCACAGTGTGCGTCCCGGTGTCCACGTTGACGGCAGCCGTCCCGGCGTCCACCTCGGCCACCTGGCGACCGTCGACGCTGATGTTCAGAAGCCGGCCCGTCCCGGGAAGGGCTGTCGAACCGGCGCAGACACGGATCACGACGGGGCTGGTCACGATGGCTCCGGCGACGGGGGCGGCGATGCTCAGCGACAGGCCGGCCGGCGCCGGCGGGGCACTGGGGAGCGCCACGTACACGGCCACTGTCGCGACCAACCCAACCCCGGCCACCGCCAGGCAGATGCGGCGCAGCGCGTGGGGCACAGCCATGGCCGCGACAGCGCCGCCGAAGAGCAGGGCGCCGGTGAGCCACAGGGGCCACACCGGTCCTCCGCCGATGATGTGCGCCAGAATCGGGCCCCTCATCGCAGCAGCACGGCGAGGGGCGCGGTGGTGGCCCGGAGCGCAGCCGCGGACGTCTCCTGTACGAGCGGTTGGGCGAGGAGCCACAACGAGGTCATCGTGTAGCCCACCATGGCGACGATCCACGGCCACTCGCTGCGCCGCGCGGCGGCCACGCTGCGCGACGCCTGTGTCAGGAACCGATGGGCGAGCACCACCGCGGCGATGTGCACGAAGATGATCAGCGCCACCTGCAGGTACCACACCACCGATGAGGGCAGCAGGTTGGAGTTGATCTCGTAGCTGTCGTTGAACGGTGGCGGGAGCAGCTTGACGCCGGCGATGCCCGCGGGATTGCCGAGCAGCGGTATGAAGAGTTGCCCATTGATGGCCAGGTATTCTGCGTTGTGGGCGACGAGGTACCCGAATGCGATCGGCAGCAGTGAGGGCAGCAACCCGGTGAGCACCTCGAGTGTGGAGCGGTCGACGTCGCCGGCGCGCCGCACCAGGGCGGCGAAGCCACCGAACAGTGCCCACGCCACCAGCGCAAGTGCCGCGAACGCCGCCGTCTCGAAGAGCTGGAACGTCACCCCTGTGAGGGCCACGTGCACGCGGATCGTCTTCCACGCGTCCGTTGAGAGGAGTCCGTCGAACGACACCGAGACGAGCAGGAGCAGCACGAACGTCACCCGGCTCGCGTGCGCCTCGAAAGGTACGCGCAACCCACCACCGAAGCCGCGCCTGCCCTCAGCTCCGAAACGGAACCAACCCAGCCGGCCCCATGTCGAGAGGAGAACGCTGAACAACTCGCCGTGCGTGATCCACGCCTCGGCCCCGAAGAGCAGGCCGCAGACAGCGCTCACCGCGGCGTAGATCACCAATCCCCATGCCGTGAACGCGGGGAGCGTGGACGTGCCGTTGTAGATCAACTCACCGCACGCAACCGTGAAGAACAGCGCGACCGCGGGCCACCACCCGAGGGCCCGGGGCCAGGACACGACGCGGACGTCGCCGAGGAGCGAGCGACGCAGCGCCGGGAGGTCGCACGCGCGCGCCAGCGCAGCGAACGGGTTGACCGGCCGGGTCCAGTCGCCGAGCGCGCCACAGCTGATCGGCACGGCCACCCACACCGCGAGCCAGAAGAAGGTGGGGACGATGTTCTCGGCCACCGACTGGGATCCGACCCACCCGCACACCACGAGGCCGAGCCCGACCAGCCCTGCGATCACCCAGCGCGCCGGTGTCGGCGAGCGCATCGTGACCCGGTCCACGGCCGCCGCCTCCCCGGACGTGGCCGGGGCCACCGCGCGTGGCAGAACGAGGAGGAAGGAGAGGAACACGACGGCCGCCCCCCCGAACACGAAGAGCCACAGGGGCACGGGGAGGTCGTAACGCTTGCCGAAGGCGTGGGCGACGATCGGAATGAACGCTGTGATGCCGTCGTGTGCGGCGAGAAGTCCTTGTGTCACGTGATGTTTCTCCCGTTGCGTGGCCTGGAGCGCCCGACGAGGCCGGGCGCGGCGACGTCGCTCAGGCGGAGCAGGGAGCCGGGGGAGGCCGTTGCCAGATGGCGCTGCGCAGCAGCAGGCGCGCAGCCGTGACGTGCGGGAGGCGTGGTTGCGGTGAGGTGGCGCTGCGCCGGGCTCGCTCCCACAGCCTGCGGGCGAGGCGCTCGCACGACCGTGCCGCCACGGCGCGGGTGCGGAGCAGGTAGGTCGCCACAGCGATGGCGGTGGCGAGGACAAGCGCCACCGCCGCCTGGATCCATGCCGCCGCACCGAACCCATCCACGATGGGGGAGAGGCCGGGGGCAGCGAGGCCGTGCAGGACGCGCTCGAGGTTCTCCTGCACCAGGTACAGGACACACTGCAGCAGCGCGATGGGCAGGGCCAGGGCACCCACCCGGGCAGCGAATGACGTCGCGCCCCGGCGGCCGGTCGCCGCCACGGCTGCCGGCACCTCACCGACGCGCTTCCCCGCCCGCAGGCGGGCGAGGACCGCGGCGGAGCGATCGAGCCGCCTGCCCAAGACAATCCAGGCCCGCGCCCACACGGTGGCGCTCGCAGCGGCTCCGAGCAGGATGACCAGTCCGATCGGGAGCATGTATCCATGAACCCCGCCGCTCAGCCCTGCCCGCAGACCGGCGACGCCGGCGACACGGTAGTAGGCGAGGCCGTGTCCCAGCCACTCGCCGGCGAGAGCGGCGAGGACTGCACCGGTGACGGCGAGGCGGCGGCGCATCCGCGCAAGAGTAGCGCCCACCGGCCAGCGCGCACGGCGCCAGACAGCAGCCTGGTGCCGCCGCTGGAGTACTCTCCCCGCGAACTCGCGCGTTCTCCCATGCCCATGCCCAAGCACCCTTGCCGCGTGGCCGCGCTCGGCGCCGCTGCGCTCACCGCTCTTCTCGTCAGCGGTTGCAGCCTGCAGCCTGACGTCTCCAGCAAGGTGCAGCCAGAGAGTCGCACCAGTCAGCCGGCGCCGGCCCTAAGCGGTACCTCGCTGACCGGCACACCCATCGCCCTGTCGGCGTTCCACGGGCACCCCGTGGTCATCGACTTCTGGGCGTCGTGGTGCGGGCCGTGCCGGGCCCAGCAGGGCGAGCTCAACTCGCTGGCCTCTCGTTTCGCCGCTCGCGGTGTCGATTTCGTCGGGGTCGACATCCGCGACGACTCTGCCAACGCGCTCGCCTACGTCCATGAGTTCCGCGTCCAGTACGCGAGCGTCTTCGACCCGGCCTCAGACGATGCGGCGTCCTTCAACGTCGACGCTCCCCCGACCACGCTGGTGGTCGACGGCTCAGGCACGATCCGCCTGCGTGAGCTGGGCACCCTGGTCGACGTGACCTCGACCCTCAACTCGCTGCTTGGCGGCGCCTGAGATGGCCACGACCACCGCCCCGCCGCCGACCCCGCGCCGCGCAGCCGCGCCCCCGCCCCGCCGGAGCTCTCGAGCACGCTCCTCGCTGGGACGGTTCTGGCACGAGTACACGCGCATGCGAACGGCGATCTACTTCCTCATCGGCATCCTCGTGATCGTGCTCATCGGCACCTTCGTGCCGCAGGAGTTCACCTCGGCGTCGCAGCGGGTGAGCCAGTTCCTCACCGCACACCCCAACCTCAACGACCTGTTCACGCACCTCGGCCTGCCCCTGACATCGGTGTTCGTCTCGCCGCTCTTCTACATCCTCCTGGCCAGCCTGTACATCGCCCTGCTGTCGTGCGTCATCACCCGCGGCCGGGCGCTGATCGTGCGCACCGTGCGGCGATATCCGCGCACCCCCCAGTACTGGGGTGAGTGGGGGTCGTGGCTGTTCCACACGTCGTTCTTCCTACTCGTCGTCGCCGTCGTGTGGGGCAAGGCCACCGGGTTCGACGGGATCATGACGATCACCCAGGGTCAGCGCGTCGCGGAGACCCGGGCCAGCTATGACACCCTCCAGGAGGGCATGCTCTTCGACGGTCACCACGCCGGCTATGAGGTGCAGCTCAACAGCTTCCGCGCGCCGCTGCAAGCCAACGGGATGCCGTCCGACTTCGTGAGCAACATGACCGTGTACAACGGCGGCAGGGCGGTGCTCACCAAGGACGTGCGCGTCAACGACTTCCTCGGCTACGACGGGGTCGACTTCTACCAGCAGGATTACGGCTGGGCGCCCCACATGGTGGTGCGCAACCCCGCCGGCGAGGTGGTCAGCGACACGGACATCCAGATGATCAGCGACGACAAGACGGCGTCGACCGGGGTGCTCAAGGTGCCCGCATTCAACTACACCCTGCCCGGACAGACAAAGCCAATGCAGATCGGCGCCAAGCTGGTGCTGTACCCGGACGCGCAGGCGCTCCCGCAGGTGACCGGCGCGTCCAACGCGCTCAATTTCTCCTACGCGCCCGGCAGTGCGGCCGCCGACAACCCGGTGCTCGAGGTGCAGCTGTTCATCGGCGACCTCGGCATCGACAACGGCGCGTCGCAGGACGTGTTCACCCTCGACACCGGTGCCATGTCGCCGTACTACCTCGGCGCCGCGGCCTTCGCGCTGCCGCTCCACCAGACCACCACGCTGAGCCTGCCCGCAGCCAACGGCGGCACCGCCAACTTCACCATCTCCTTCCCCGACCTCCGCCAGTTCTCGCTCTTCCACGTCAAGAAGGACAACGGCGTGCCACTGGTCTACACGGCGTTCGTCCTCACGATGGTGGGCCTGCTCAGCAAGCTCTATCTGCGACCATTCCTCGAGCGGCGCCGCCGGGCCCGTGCGTCCGCTCCAGCACTCGGTGGGCGAGCCTCGACCCCGCCGGCTGCACCGTCCCCAGGTCCCACGCGAGAGGAGGTGCTGACCCGATGAATGCCACTCCGCTGTCGCTCACACTCTTCGGGGTTGCTGTGGCCTTCTACGTCGCCGCCCTGATCGGCTTCATCGTGTACATCCCGGTTCGGCGCCGCCGCCTCGCCGACGCGGCCCTGAGCCTGGTGGCGCTGGCATGGCCCTTCCACCTCGCCTCCATCCTCACCCGGGCTTTCGAGTCCGGGCACTGGCCGCTGGGCAACATCTACGAATACTCGACGGGAATCTCATTCGTCGTGGCCACCACCTTCCTGGTCATCTCTCTGCGCGCCGGTCAGCGGCTCATCGGTGTGCCCGCGATGATCCTCACCATCGGGCTGATGGCGGTGGCCTACATGCTCTACGTGCCCCCCGGGAACCTCGTCCCGGCTCTGCACAGCTACTGGCTGACCATCCACGTCACCTCGATGGCGACTGCGTCGGGGCTTCTCGTCTTCTCCAGCTTCTTCGCCATGTTCTTTCTTGCCCGCCGCTGGGCAGACGGCTATGTGCTCGCCGGCGCCATCGGTGGGGGGGGCGGAACGCTCGTGTCAGGCGGCGGCGGAGCGGCGGTGATGACCGGCGGTGGCGGTCCGCTGTCGTCGCTGGCCGGGTCGCTGCAACGGCTGCCCGCGTCGAAGACGCTCGATGCCTGGAGCTACCGCTTCGTGATGATCGGCTTCCCCGTGTGGACCTTCGGGGTGATGATGGGGGCGGTCTGGGGGGAGCACGCATGGGGCCGCTACTGGGGGTGGGATCCCAAGGAGACATTCAGCTTCATCGTGTGGGTGATCTTCGCCATCTACCTGCACGCGCGGGTCACCTACGGGTGGCGCGAGACACGCGCGGCCCTCATCACCGTCATCGGACTCGTGGCCATCTTCGCCGACCTCTACGCAGTCAACCTCTGGATCGCGGGGCTGCATTCCTACGCTCGCGCCTGAGGGCACTGCGCAAGCCGGCGTGCCGTCGTACCATCCATCCCACATGGGAGATTGCGATGTCTGATCACGGTGTGCGCTTTCGTCCGGGAACCGTCGTCAGCCCGGGCGAGTACCGCAATGTCGAAACCGGCGCCACGCGCTATTTCGATGGAGGTTCGCCCGTACCGGGCGGCGTGAATTCCGCTTCGTGGGAGCAGATCTCGGACCATCACCACCCCAACACCGGACGCAGCCGTCCCGCTCTTCGAAGCGAGCCGGACAGGCCGTCGTCGGCGGGTGTGCGCTTTGCCGCGGGGACGGTGGTCAGTGCCGGGGAGTACCGCAACGCGGAGACGAACGCGGTCCGCTACTTCGACGGCAACAGCCCGCTGCCCGGCGGAGCCAATGCGGCGAGCTGGCAGCAGGTGTCCGATCACCATCACCCCGAGTCGGGACGCGGCAGTGCCGGCCGGCGCAGCGAGCCGGGGTCGCCATCGTCGACCGGGGTTCGATTCACGGCGGGAACCATCGTCAGCGCCGGCGAGTACCGCAACACGGGCACCGGCGCGGTGCATTACTTCGACGGCAACACCCCCCTGCCCGGCGGCGCCAACTCGTCGAGCTGGCAGCAGATCTCCGACCACTTCCACTCGCCAGCGAAGGCTTGACCGCGGCGCTGGCGGCGCCCACGCCGCTGCGCGACGGCGACCTCAGTCTCCTCCTGCTCGACGAGGGCGTGCCCGCGTTGCTGGTGGCCGCCTCGCACGACGAGCAGATCACGCGATGGACACAGGTGCCGCAGGCGATCAGCCTGTTTGAGGCCGGCCTCGTCACCGCCGGGTGGTCGAGCAACCCCACCGTTGTCCGGCTCCAGGTGTGCCTCCCCGACCTGTCACCCGCGGGAATGGTGACCGTGTGGATCAATGACAGCGGCGAAGCGGAGGTCGGCTACTGGCTGCTCGAGTCAGCCCGTGGGCGTGGGGTCGCGAGACGCGCTCTCCGGTTGCTGTCCGAGTGGGCATTCGCCACCTGCGACCTCGAGCTCCTGCAACTGACCACCCTGCCCGGCAACACTCGCTCGGAGCGCGTCGCCCAGGCTGGTGGTTTCCGCGACGCCGGCACGGTGGCTCGCGACGTCAAGGGCAGCGATCACACGATGCGCCTGTGGGTGCGCAACCGTGGCGGCGCCCTCGAACGCCCGGCCATTGCCGCGCCGTAACCTAGCGCAGAAAACCGAGCAGTTCAGGAAGGGCGATCATGAGCGACCAGGCCAGCGTCCAGGCGTCCACCGACGCTGGTCTCGACGCGCTCCCACTTCTGCCCCGCGGCGACGTGCTGTTCGAGGAGATTCCGGTCAGGGCCGTGGTCCTGGAGGCATTGGCGCCGACGCTGGGCCACGGCTGCCTCGTGGTGCGCGACCGCGATCGAGGCGCGGTGGTGCTTGTGCGCGACGGCGCCCTCGTCGAGGTCCACGCCTTCGACGGAAGCAGTGTGCGCAGCGGCGATGGCGTGCTCGCCGAGGTGCAGGCCTGGTCACATGCGCTGGTGTCGGCGCACCGCCTCGACGCGCTCCTCGTCGATGTCTGCGAAGCGCTCGTGCGTGGCGAGGTCATGTACGCCGACCTCCGCCTCGACTGGGTGGAATGGCCATCGCTGCTCGCCGACCTGGGACGGCGCGGCGGCACGTACGCGGTGGAGATCTTCACCCCGGCGGGGCGCGGCGTGACCTGCGTCGCGGCCGGCGATCAGACCCTGTCGTACACGGACATCCACCCCTCCCTCGGTGACCCCGCGCTCCTTGAGGCGATGGCGTCCAACCGCGACGGGAGCATCCGGGTGCGGCGCCTCGCAACCGCCGCCTTCGCGCCAAGGCCGCGGAGTGGAACGGAGGATGCCGTCCCCGAGCCGAGCCCGGCAGCCCACGCGGCGCTCCAGGGCTCGGACGACGACAGCAACGGCTCGGCGCCCGACATCCCGGAGCCGGCAGGTGCCACCGGCCTTGACACGGCAGACCTCGTGCCGCCGGCCCAGGCGTCACGAGAGGAACGGGCTCTCCCGGTGGCGGACGAGGTGTTGCCCGATCTCACCTGGGTGGCCCCGTGGCAGACCCCGTGGCGGGAGGAGGTCCTGGGCGCGGAACCGATTGGATCCGGGGTGGCCGCCCCCTCGTCCCAGGCGGCGCGACCGTCTGTCGGGGACATGCTTGCCGGGCTGCGCTCGATCGCCCAGCGAAGGCTGCAACTCTCAGCGTCGCGGGTCGAGATCGTTCTCGACGAGGCGGCTCGGGAACAGAGGCCCCTGGATTCGGTGCTCGAGGAGATTCGTGCCATGAGCATCCGTGGGGTCATGCCCTCCACGGTCGACGCCATGGTCGCCGAGATGAAGATCGCCGCTGCGGAGTATCGGTCGCACTGACCTGAGCCTCGGCGACGACCGGCGATCCAAGCATCCCGCCGGGCTGGTCCGCGCCGGGCTGCCGCCGCTGGTCTCACAGCGAATCCCCAGACATTGCCCACGGGGCGCCCAGCGGGCCATTCCATCCTGATGACATCCGACAGGTTCATCGCATCAGGACAACAACATGACAACAGGCAACCCGCCTCGCACCCCCACGGATCGAGACCGAGCCCAGCGCCGCCTCAGCCGGATGACCACGGCGGTGGCAGTCGCCGCCGCCGCCGGCTCAGGAGCGGTGGCCATCGCACTGGCCGCCACCGCGCACACCGGCTCCGCAACCGCCGGCATCGTCGGCACCACCACGACCACCACCTCCACCTCGGACGACTCGGATGCGTCGGCTGAGGGCTCGCTGAAGAGCACCACGCCTATCGCACCCGCTGCGCCGACCGCCAGCGCCGCCGCCGTCACCGGCGGTTCGGCCATCGTTCGATGACCGCTGCTCGTTCCCACACACCTGCCGGCGCGCGGAGCGGCAGCCACATTCGGCCGCGGGGCATGACGACGCCGAACACCCTGCTGCGGGCTGAGGACTGGGCGCTTGGAACGCGGGTCCGCCTGGTCCTCGCTCAAGGCGACCAGGCGGCGCTCTCCCTCGCCAAGGCCGCCATGGATGCGGTGCTGCGCGACATTGATGACACGTGCAGCCGGTTCCGCGAGGACAGCGAATTGACCCGTCTCAATGCCGGTGCCGGACGCGAGCACGCCGTCAGCCCATTACTCGGCCGCGCCATCGCGGAGGCTCTCCGCGCCGCCGCGCTCACCGACGGGGACGTCGACCTCACCGTGGGCGGAGCCGTGCGCCGAGCCGGGTACGACGTGGATTTCGCCGCCATCCCCGCCGATGGCGGTCCCATCACGGTCACGGCCCGCCCCATTCCCGGCTGGAGGCTCGTTCGCTACGCGGCGGCCGGCCATCGCTTCTATGCTCCTGCGGGGATCGAGATCGATCTCGGTGCGACGGCCAAGGCGCTGGCCGCCGATCTCGCCGCCGTCGCAGCCCTCGAGGCGCTGCACGGCACCGGCGGGGTCCTGGTGAGCCTGGGCGGGGACATCGCGCTTGCCGGGACACCGCCGCCCGGTGGCTGGACGATACAGGTCAGCGAGGACAGCGGCGCTCCCCTCGACGACGCCTCCGAGCGGATCACGCTGCAGAGCGGCGCCATCGCGACGTCGAGCACCACGGTGCGTCGATGGGTTCGCGATGGCGTCGAGCAGCACCACATCATCGACCCACGCACCGGCGCCCCCGCGCGCACGCCGTGGCGCCTCGCGACCGCCGTCGCCGACACCTGCGTCGACGCCAACATCGCCTCGACGGCTGCGATCATCCGCGGCGTCCGCGCCGGAGCGTGGTTGGTCGCGCGCGCGCTTCCCGCGCGGTTGGTGGCCAACGACGGGTCCGTCGTGCGTATCGGTCGCTGGCCGCAACCAGCCGAGGTGGCCCGGTGAACAGTCAGGTGCTGTGGTACACGACACGAGCCGCGGGCGTCGTGTCGCTGATCCTGTTCACCGCGGTTGTGATCCTCGGCCAGCTGGCTCGCCTCCGCGTGGCGTCGGCGAGCTGGCCGAGGTTCCTCAGCGCCGACCTGCACCGCAACCTCTCGCTTCTCAGCCTCGTCTTCCTTGCCATCCACATCGTCACCGCGGTGGTTGACCCCTTCACCAGCCTCGGCATCGCCCCCGTGCTCGTCCCCTTCGGCTCCGCCTACCGTCGCTTCTGGCTCGGCCTCGGCACCCTGGCGCTCGAGATCACGCTTGCCCTGGTCATCACCAGCCTGCTGCGCACGCGAGTCGGATTGCGCGCCTGGCGCCTTATCCACTGGCTGGCCTACGCGGCGTGGCCGATCGCCGTCCTGCACGGTCTCGGGACGGGGACGGACGCCCTGTCAGCCTGGTCACTCGGCGTCACCATCGTCTGCGTGGTCGCCGTGATCGCGGTGACCCTGTGGCGTCTGATCGCGGCACCCTCCGACCCCCTGTCCGGTGTCCGCAGGCTGGCCGTCGAACGCCATCGCACCATCCCGCAATGACCGGGGGCGCGCTGCTCGCCGGACCGGAGCCGGCGCTGGGAATGGAGGGGGCCGCTGCCCACGTCGCGCGGCTCGGCCCGCTGCCTGGCCTGGAACGTCGTCTCATAGGCGTCCTCGACCGCAGCGAGTTGCGCGGTCGTGGCGGCGCGTCCTTCCCCGTCGGGGCGAAATGGCAGTCGATCGCGCAGCGCAGCCGCGGCACGGCTGTGGTCCTCGCCAACGGCGCCGAGGGTGAGGCCCTGAGCGGCAAGGATCGCCTGCTCATGGAGAGCCGCCCGCACCTGGTCATTGACGGGGCCTTCCTCGCCGCTCGCGCCGTCAAGGCCGGCGAGGTCATCTTCTACATCGGCGAAGACCTCGGGCACGCGGAGGAGACCATGCGGCGCGCTCTCGCCGAGCGTGGCGACGCGCCGGCGCGCGTCCGTATCGTCGCGGCACCGGCACGCTACGTCGCGGGCGAGGAGAGCGCCGCCGTCCACTGCGCGAACGAGGGCGTCGCCCTCCCGGTGACCACGCCCCCGCGTCCGTACGAGCGCGGCGTCGGTGGCCACCCCACCCTGGTACAGAACGTCGAAACCCTTGCCCACGTCGGGCTCATCGCACGCTTCGGCGATGCGTGGTTCCGTGATTTGGGGCGCGACTCGGCAGCGGGAACCGCCCTCGTGACGGTGAGCTCAGGGAAGCCGGACCGCACCGTGCTCGAGGTCGCCCTGGGCAGCTCCGTCGGCGATGCCATCGACGCGGCGGGCCGTTCCGTCGGCGGCATCGGCGCGATTCTGCTCGGTGGCTTCTTCGGGGGCTGGGTTGCTGCCGCCGAGGCCTGGCGCCTGCCATTGGACAGCGTCGCGCTCCGCGCAACCGGCCGCTCGTTGGGATGCGGAGTCCTCGGCCTGCTCGACAACGACGAATGCGGCGTGCGGGTCACCGCGCGCATCGCCGGCTACCTCGCCGAGCAGAGCGCCCAGCAGTGCGGCCCGTGCGTGTTTGGCCTGCGTGCCATCGCCGAGGCACTGCATCGCATCGCCGCCTGCCGCCCTCAGTCCCACGACGCGGCACGCGTGCTCAGCTGGGCGATCGAGGTCCGCGGACGCGGCGCCTGCCGCCATCCCGACGGCGCCGCCGGGATGGTGCTCTCCGCCTTCCAGGTGTTTGAGTCCGAGGTCACACGGCACACCCAGCGGCTGAGCTGCAGCATGCCGCCTCCCGTTCCAGGAGCAACCCGATGGACGTGGTGACACTGCAGTTCGATCGCATCCGCTGCGACGGGCACGGTCTGTGCGCCGAGCTCCTCCCCGAGATGATCCGTCTCGACGAGTGGGGGTACCCGATCATGGAGCCAGGACCCGTCCCCGAGGAACTCCTGCCGCACGCCCGCCAGGCCGTGGCCAAGTGCCCCGTGCTGGCCATCCGCATGCTCGTGGCCAAAGAGCGGCGCTGACCACGCCCGGCGGCCACGACCGCGGCGCCCGGCTCTCTCAGAAACGAGTGCGGATTCCAAGCAGATTGCCAGCTTTGCTGAATGCGCGCCTGAGGTGGGGAGCCTATCGTGCTCCGGAGGCGACCCGTCAGATCGACAACTGAGGACAGTCATGAGCACCGACGACACTACGCCCGACGACACGCCGCGCCGACCCGGGCGTCGCGCGGCCATCGGCGTGGCCGCAACAGGTCTGGTCCTGGGTGGCGCGGCCAGCGGCTACATGGTCACCCACGCGGCCACGGCGACAACCCTGCCATCGGTGGTGACCACGGCCTCGACGGTGGCCGCCGCGGCCACGCCCACCCCGTCGGGCACCGGCACGTTCCACTCCAACGAGGGTGCGGCGCACGAGGCCGGCGAGAGCGCGGCGCGCGAAGCGCAGGAGAACTCGGGCACATTCGTCGGGGGTGCGGGCGGAGCGTTCCACCCCAATGAGAGCGCGGCGCATGAGGCCGGTGAGAGTGCCGCGCGCGAGGCGCAGGAGAACGCGGGGCAGCGCCCGACCGTTCCGTAGCGACGTCATCATCCCCCTCGGACGACGGGCCGGCATCGTGCTGGCCCGTCGTTCATGTCGGGCGTGGCGCACGTGGTGCCGAAACGGCACGGCCCACAGCACTCTGTCGAGGGCGGCTCCGCGCCCCTGGCGGCGTAGGCTTGATCGGCGGAATCCAGGAAGGTGTGTGCTCATGAGTCGGCGTCAGGGGCTCACGGCCGGCGTCGTGCTCATCGTTCTTGCGTCGTGCGCCCCCGCGGCATCGTCAGGTTCGACGACGCCACCATCGCCGGCCGCGACCGCATCTTCGAGTGCCTCGCCGCCGAACACCGCGTCCCCCGCGCTTGACCGTCTCACCATTGCTGCCATGCGGGCGCGCTCCTATCCCGCGAGCTCTTTCACGCTGGTGCGAACCGACGGCGACCAGGGCGGCTACGTCAACACCGTGGTGTCGTACCAGTCGGACTCCCTGCGCGTGTACGCGTTGGTGGCGACGCCTGACGGTGCGCGACCAGCAGCCGGGTGGCCGGTGATCGTCCTCAACCACGGGTACATCGACCCGTCGACGTATCGCACCGATGACGCGTCGTACGCGCAGTTCATCGCCGCGTTCGCGCGTGCCGGTGACATGGTCGTCAAACCCGACTACCGCGGCAACGGGCAGAGCCAAGGCGTGCCGGAGGGCGGACATTTCTCGCCCGTCTACGCGTATGACCTGCTCAACCTGATCAGCACGCTGAAAGCCGACCCGCTCGTCGACCCAACTCGTATAGGGCTGTTCGCACACAGCATGGGTGGGCACGAGGCCCTCCGCGCCATGGTCGTCTCACACGACATCAAGGCCGTCGTGTTCATGGCCGGCGTCGTCGGGTCGTTCTTCGACATCTTCTACAACTGGCCCAACTCACCGGTGACGACCGATGTGCCCGCCATCGTCCAGCAGCTGCGCAATGCTGCCATCGCAGCGCACGGCACACCAAGGACGGACCCCACCTTCTGGGACAGCGCCTCCGCCATCAACGACGTGAGCTTCACCACGGCGGTGGTGCAGGTCAACCAGGATGTGGGCGACACCGTCGTGCCGAAGCTCTTCGCCGATCACCTGGTGGCCGCGTTGCAGGCCGCGGGAAAGAGCGTCCAGTACAACACCTATCCGGGCGACGACCACCAGTTCACGCAGAACCGGGCCGCCATCCTGGCCAACGCGGTCGCGTTCTACAAGGCCAACCTGTAGGCGACGGACTCACACCGTTTTCACATCCGGCTGTCAGGTGGCCGTCAGGGTGGCGGACCACCATGAGCTGCATGGCGCACAGCGGTCACGACACCCTGGAGGGCAAGCTCATGTGAGACAGAAGCTCGACCACAGCACGCCGTGCGTCCGACGTCGACAGGGCGCAACAACACTCCCAAGGAAGGAGACAACCGACATGGATGACATGGACGAACAGTTGATGCCGCCGCCACCCCCGCCGCCCGTCGGGCCACGCAGCCCGGCGTTCGGGGGAGCCAGGCGCCGGGTGATCGTGACCGTCGCATCGCTCGGCTTCGCAGCGGCGGGGCTGGGTGGTGGCTTCGTCGTTGCCCACGCTGCAACCACGACCACGCCGACGCCCTCGGCTTCACCATCCACTGGCAGCACCACGCACCCCTGTCCCAACATGTAGGACAGCTGCAGGTGGCAAGTCCCGCGCCCAGGATGACAAAGAGCCGGCCGGGGTCACGTCCCCGACCGGCCCAAAGTCGTGGAGCGGCTTACGCGGTTGCGCCCGCGAGTTCCTGCACCTTGCGCTCGGTGCGAGCGGACTCCGGCGAGAGGACGACCTTGAGCGCGCCGGTTTCGGCGGCTCTCGAGAAGGTGTCATACGCCGCCGCCATGTCGTCGAGGGCGAACCGCTGGGTCACCAGCGAGTTGGTTTGCAGCTGACCCCCGGCGAGCAGACGGATGAGTGTCGGGGTGGTGTAGGTGTCGACCAATCCCGTCGTGATGGTGACGTCGCGGATCCACAGTGTCTCGAGGTGGAGTGTCGCCGGCTTGCCGTGCACGCCGACATTGGCGACACGTCCCCCGGGGCGGATGAGTTCCGCGGCAAGTTCGAACGTCTCGGGGACACCGACTGCCTCGATGGCAACGTCCGCACCCAGCCCGTCTGTCAGGCCGCGCACGACCTCCAACGGATCCTCGCGGGCGCTGTTCACGGTGACGTCGGCACCAAAACGCTTGGCTGCCTCGAGCCGTGTGTCGGCGAGGTCGATGACAACGATGTGCGCGGGGCTGAAGAGCTGCGCGGTGATCACCGCCGAGAGGCCGATCGGGCCGGCCCCGACGATGGCCACGACGTCACCCGGGGCGAGGCGGCCATTGAGGACGCCGACCTCGTAGCTGGTGGGGAGGATGTCCGCGAGCATGAGCAGGTCCTCATCGCTGACCCCCTTGGGGACCGGGTAGGTGGACGTGTCCGCGAACGGCACGCGCACGAACTCGGCCTGGGTTCCATCGATCAGGTGCCCGAGGATCCAACCACCGCCGCCGAGGCACTGGCCGTAGCGCCCCTCCCGGCAGAAGCGGCACGTGGCGCACGCGGTCACGCACGACACCAGCACTCGGTCGCCGGGCCGGAGGTGCTTGACGGCCGACCCGACCGACTCGACGGTGCCGACCGCCTCGTGCCCGAGGATGCGGCCGTCGGTGACCTGGGGCACATCGCCTTTGAGGATATGGAGATCGGTGCCACAGATGGTCGTGGCATCGACCCTGACGATGGCGTCGGTGTCAGCTGCGAGCTCGGGCTTGGGGACGTCCTCCCATGCCTTGTTGCCAGGTCCGTGGTAGACGAGTGCCTTCATGTTGGCTCTCCCTTCGAGGGTTTGTGCGTCACCGGCGGTGCACCGGCTCGCCGTGTTTTCCTGGTCGTCGAAGCGGCTGGTGAGGGTCGATACCGCTCACCAGCCGCGAGGTGATGCCGTCCGTTGAGTGCAGGTTGCGGTCAGCGAAGCACGGGGTTGTTCTTGACGATGCGCAGCGCCGCCCACCTCCGTCCGAGGAAGCCGCTACCCCAGCTCGCCAGCGCTCCGACCACGATGAGCCCGAAGATGCCGACGATGTGCTCGTCCACGATCGGGTTGTTCGACCCGGTGGGCTGACCAGCAGCGGTTGTTGCCGGCACCCACACGGCAGCCCACATGAGCAGCAGCATGGTCACACCGGAGATGACCGCAGGCCTGAGCGCGACGCCGAGAACCAACGCCACACCGACGCCGAGGAGCCCCAGCATGAACAGCCAGTCCACGACAGCCACTCCGGACATCGCCCGGAAGATTCCCTGGAACGGACCGACGTTGGCGCCGCCGAGGAAACCGGTGGTGGGGGATCCGCCGTTGATCCACGCCCTGGCTGCGGGTGTCGCGTAGCCGAGCCCGAAGGTCTTGTCAAAGAAGGCCCACAGGAATTCGAAGCCGATGGCCAGGCGCAGCCCGGCAATCCCGAAGACAGCCCACCGCGACCTTGGTTCGCTGTGGGGGAAGAGGAACGTCGGGTTCGCCGTGGCGACGTCCTCAGTGACACTTGTCCGATTGACAGGCTTTCCGACCAGGACAGACATCTCAATGTCCTCCGTTCCTCGATTGACTCTTCACAACCGAAGGTAGGGAGGGGCTCTCGCAGAGAACAGTGCCGAAGGTCACGACTCCTCCGGGATCAGTTCGCGTCAGACGCGGTCCCGCGCACAAGATCCGTCAACGTCCGCTCCGCGTACCAGGGCCGCAGTCGCACCATGGTCGGCGGCTTTCCCCGGTAGAGCACCACGCCGGTGCCCTCCGGCAGCTGGCGGAGCGCGTCCGGCGACGCCATCTGCTCCCGCCGAAGCGAGTAGGAACGCGAGGCCTTCCCATCGTTGTGACTCACCTGCACGTCGGTGTACTCGGCCCGTCCGATCAGCTTGGCGATGACCTCGCTTGTCTCCGGGTCACTGACGCCTGGCAGCACCATCTTGCAGCCGTGGTTGTTGAGGATCGAGTTGGCACGGTCAGCTCCGTAGCGCACCCGCAACTGCGAGAAGTCCTGGATGATCGACATCAGCACGATGCCACGCCCGGCTCCCTGCGACGCGAGCGCGGGCAACTCCTCGATGGGCACGACGTTGGCGAGCTCGTCGAGGAACAGCGCGAGCTCGGGCTGCAGCCTTCCGCGGGGGAGGCGCGCCGCCACCGCGTACGCGCGCGTGACCACTGTCATGAGAATCCCGACAAAGAGCGATGCGATGCGCTCCGGTGACTGCCGCGGGGTGCAGAGGTAGAGCGTGCCCCGATCGCGCAGGAAGCTCTGTGGATCGAACTGCGACGTCATCGCCGACGCGGCCACGGCGCTTTCGTTGAACACGCTGAAGATGCGCATCACCGTGGAGAAGACGGTGCCTCGCTCCTTCTCAGGCCGCTGGTCGACCGAGGTCAGCATGGCCATCGCGCGCTGCGGGTCGGCATCGCGACCCGGTTGCTCCCTGGTGAGAGCGGCGAGCAGCTCCGACGGGGTCTCGAGGTCGAAGGAGTGGATCCAGTCGCGGACGTCGATGATGGTGCGGTCACACGCCGCCGCGGCATACAGCAGCGGCGCGATCAGCAACTTGCCCGACTCCGCCCAGTGCGCCCAGTCGTTGTCGCCGCGCCCGCCTCCCTGCTGGAGACCGGCGCACAACCACGCGGCGACCGTCCAGGCGACGTCGAGAACTTCGCAACCTGCCAGCGGCGACCATGTCACCGCATCGGCGCGCTCACCGATCTCTCCGGTCGGGTCGTAGACGTAGACGGGGCCGAGCGACCGGCGATGTGCGGCGGTGAGGTCCACCAGCTCGCTCTTGGTCGAGGTGACAATCGCCGGTCCCTGCCACTCGAGCAGGTTGGGCACCACCAGTCCCGACGTCTTGCCGCTTCGCGTGGGACCGATCACGAGCACCGATGTCTCCGCCTCGGTGGCGATCAGCCGCGGCCCGCGACGTCCGAGAACGAGGGTGCCGGGCCTCGGTCGCCGCACCCGGAGCGGGCGCAGGTCGCGCCACGTCGCCCACCGCGAGCTGCGCTGCAGCCGCCCCGGCATGAGCATCCGCGACGCGCCGATGCCCGGCACCCCACCTGCCCACGCCAGCGCCAACGCCGCTGTCGCCCCCAGAAGCGCTGCAGCGGCCGCGACGATGACGCCGACGAACAGCCACACATGCGCCGGCCGCCCCGCGCCCACGAGGTGCCACCAGACGATCGCGTTGCCGTCGGCGTGGTACAGGGCGACGAGGCGAACCGGGTTGATGAAGTCGACCGGAGAGATGACGGGACGGACTCCGGACACGTACGCCGCAGCGGTCAGCAGTGTCCACGGCACCAGCCACAGCACGAGCAACGCGCCGACGAGGATGAGGTCCGCCCGCCGCGATCGCGGACGTGGCACGGCTCCGTCACTCACGCGCCCAGGCTATGCGGGGCGCGAGGACGCAGCCGGGACAACAGGATTGCCATCGCGGTGAGGCGGGTCGACGACAATGTCCCGGCGCCCCCGTAGCTCAGTCGGACAGAGCCGGAGTTTCCTAAACTCTGTGAGTCGCAGGTTCGAGTCCTGCCGGGGGTACGTCGCCGCGAGCCGTCGCTAGAGTGTGCGTGTGCCCCAGGGACAGGACGATCACGTCCTTCGCAACCGCGCCTACTGGGACGGACGGGCTGCCGAGTACGTGGACGCCGGTCGCCGCGCTTGGTCGGCCGAGCCACGCTGGGGGATGTTCGGCATCCCCGAGACCGAGGCGCGCATCCTCCCGGACGTCGACTCACTCGACGTCATCGAGCTCGGCTGCGGCACCGCGTACGTGTCGGCGTGGCTGGCGCGGCGGGGCGCGCGCGTGGTCGGCATCGACAACTCCCAGTCACAGCTGGCCACCGCACGGGCCCTGCAGGACGAGCATGGACTGCACTTTCCCCTGCTCCTTGGGAACGCCGAGGAGGTGCCCTACCCGGACGCCAGCTTCGACCTCGCCATCAGCGAGTACGGCGCCGCCATCTGGTGCGATCCCCACCTGTGGATCCCCGAGGCGGCGCGCCTGCTCCGTCCCGGCGGGCGGCTCATCTTTCTCGGCAACGGTCCGCTGCTGGTCCTGACTGTGCCCGACCTGGAGGCGGACGGACCGGCCGACGCCTTTCTCAAGCGGGACTATTTCGGCATGCACCGCTTCGAGTGGCCGGACAGCGACGGCGTGGAGTTCCACCTAGCCCATGGCGACTGGATCCGGCTCCTGCGCGCGTCCGGCTTCGAGGTCGAGAACCTGGTCGAACTTCGTCCCGCCGCGTCGGCGACCACGCGCTACGAGCACGTCACGACGGAGTGGGCGCGGCGATGGCCCGCGGAGGAGGTGTGGGTGGCCCGCCGCCAGGTGACCGATGCTGTCGATTGACAAGCGCGCGCCGTTCGCGAAGGTGCTCATCCGGCTGATGCTGGGCGTGGTCCTCATCACGGCGGGGGTCTCGTGCGGGTCACCCCCGTCGCCGCCGGCACCGTCCCGCGTGGCGGCCACCGGCTCGCCGCTGCCGACCGCCGCGCCGTCGCCGGCCACATCCGCGCCAGTGCAGATCCCGTTGGTGGTGCCCCAGGGCGTCGTCCCCTGCCCCGGTTCCACACCCACCGATCAGCACACCCTCGGTGTGCCCGGTGGTCCGGGAAGCGGGCAGAGAACGGTGCCGGGTCTCGATTTCTGCGGCGGTGGCGGCGCCACCCTGCCCACCGGGACGGCGCGGTTCATGACCGGCGGCAACTGGGGACTGGGCATCGCCGACAGTTGCCCCGTGGGATCATCGGGTGAGGGTGGTACCAACCCAGTGATCACGGTGACGGAGGTCCTGCCCGGGGGCGCAGCCGGCCCTGACACCGCGACCGAGGGCGGGGACTGGACGGACAGCAGCACCACCCTGATGGCGACCGGGGGCAATCTCCAACTCGAGGTGACCGCGGTTTCGCCCGACTGCGTGTGGCATATCGCCGTCTACCCGACGTGACCGTGCTCGCCGTCGCCACGCACACGCGGGTGGCGCGCTCCCATCCGGCGCGGCGGGTGAGCATCGTCGCAGACACGCCGAATGGCCGTTCGAACAACATGCGCCGTATAGTCCGCCGAGCTGGGCACATGCCCACACCTGCCATGGGAGTCTTCACCGATGACACCTGACGAGATCAAATCCGCCATCACCGGCTGGTGCGAGCAGGGCACCACCCTGCAGCTGGTCGAGGACCGTTCCGAGCCGGGAGCGAATTTCGTGCTCGGGCTGCGTTCCAGCGGCCATTCCGCGACGGGCACTGTCCCGCTCACCGTGCGCCTCGATGAGGGCTCCGACCACGTGACCGTGACCTCCACCTCGCCCACGGGCGCCACGCACGGCGACATCGCGGAGCTTCTCGACAGCCGCCCGGCCTCTGTGCGCGGCGACACGACCGTGGACGGCACCCTGCTCACCAGCCTCGTGTACACGGACGGCTTCAGCAAGGACTCCCTCTTCCGCGCCCTCGACGAGGTCGCCAAGACCCACACGCTGCTCGAC
>DAISRJ010000037.1:0-19678 GCA_036828955.1 Candidatus Dormiibacterota bacterium
GGACACCCGCCTCCACCTCTGGGTCGGCAGAGGCCAGGAGGTCGGTCGCAAGGAGAACTCGATCGATGCCCGCGGCAACCCGCCCGGGGCCGAGGAGATGATCGCCCACCCGCCGCAGCACGCCGGCACTCGCAGCGAACCAGCCGACCGAGTCGAAGGAGGGCGCCATGGGGAGCACGCCACCGATCGGCACCCGCCCATGTGAGGTCCGGATCCCGAACACACCACACAACGCGGCGGGCACCCGCACCGAGCCGCCCGTGTCGGTGCCAAGCGCGAAGTCGCAGGCACCAGCCGCCATCGCGCTTGCCGAGCCGCTCGACGACCCGCCGGGAAGGCGATCGGGGGCACGCGGATTCACCGGCGTGCCATAGTGAGCGTTGGCGCCGGTGACGCTGTACAGAAATTCGTCGCATACCGTCTTGCCGACGATGGTCGCTCCGGCGTTGAGCAACTGGAGAAGTGCGGGTGCTGTCGACGCTGCAGGCGCAGCGTCGGCGAGCCACTCGGGGCTGCCGCCGCCAGCACGTTCCCCGACGATGTCGAAGACGTCCTTCACCACGGCGCTGAGGCCGGTCAGTGGTCCGCTGGCTGTCGCTGGCATCGGCGCAGCCAGGTCGTGAGGAACGAACGCGCTCGCTTTCGGTCCGACGACGGCGAGGTCTCCGGCGGCTGGGTTCGCGCGCGGCGGCACCCTCAGGCGTTCCGGTCGCGAGGAGGACGCTCGAGGACGCCACTCGGCGCGGGACTGCTGATCCGAATTCGTCCCCGATGCGTGTATTCCGTCGGCAGCGGGTCGGCGCGGCGGTTGAGTCGGGTCACGATGAACACCAGAGTCGGCACCGACACTGCCATGAGCGACAGGCCGAGGAAGAACGACTGCGTGCTGGCGATGTGGCCCACCAGGAAGCCGAAGTTCATCCCGAAGAAGCCGGTGAGGAATGTCAATGGAAGGAAGATGGTGGCGACGACGGTGAGCCGCCGCGTCTGCTCGCCGAGACGGTTGGAGATGGACGTGAGATACGCGTCGAGGGAGCCACTGAGCAGATCCCGGAACGTGTCGACCTCATCGACGATGCGCACCGTGTGGTCGTAGACGTCGCGGAGGTACAGCTGCGTGTCCTTGCCGACTCGTTCGGTACGCGGCGACGTCAGTGACTGCAGCAGATCGCGCTGGGGGCCGGTGATGTGGCGGAGGGTCAGGAGGTCTCGCTTCAATTCGAAGATCGCGCGCAGCGTCGCCCGGTCGGGGTTCTGGAGCACCGAGTCCTCGACGTCGTCGATCTGCTGGCCGATGTGGTCGAGCAGCGGGAAGACGCTGTCCACGAGGGCATCGCAGACGCGGTAGAGCAGCATGTCGGGAGCACAGGCCGCCAGCTCGCTGCGAAGGTCGAGCTGCTTCTCGAGGTCGTCAAGGGCGGGCACGTGGGCGCTGGTGACCGTCACGAGGTAGCCGTCGCCGACCAGGAAGTGAACCTCGGCCAGACCGATGCTGCCGTCATCAGATGGAACGGCGCCGAAGAGCACGATGAACAACTGGTGTCCGTAGTCGTCGAGCTTGGGTCGCTGGTTGCTGTTGAGCAGGTCCTCGACGGCCAGTGGGTGAACGTCGAAGCGTGCGGCGATGGCGTCGACCTCGACCCTGGCCGGCGCCTCGCAGAAAACCCAGAGCAGCTGGCCAGCCGCCTGGTGTACCTGGTCGAGGTCGGAGACCTCATTGACGTCGGGCAGGAGACGGCCGTCGAGGCGGGCTCGGATCATGCGTGGATGCTACCGGCAATGCGGCATCCGGCCCCACCAACCGCCCACACTGAACGGTGAATGGCAGCAACGGAGACGGGACGGATCCTCGTCATCGAGGACGAGGCGGCGCTGCGCCAGGTGCTGGTGAGCAGCCTGGAACGTCACGGCCACCGGGTCAGCACGGCATCCGACGGACGCGCCGGGATCGAGAGCCTGCGCAGCGGTGACCTCGACGTGGTCCTGCTCGACATCGGGCTCCCGTTCGTCGACGGCTGGCGGATCCTCGAGACGCTGGAGGGCCGCCGCCAGCCCTCGGTGATCGTCATCTCAGCGCGAGGCGAGGAGACCGACAAGGTGCGCGCCCTCGACCTCGGCGCCGACGACTACCTCACCAAGCCGTTCGGCGCCGACGAGCTCCTCGCCCGCGTGCGCGCCGTCCTCCGCCGTGTGCGGCCCGCGACGGAGACGCGCCAGGTGATCCGCTGCGACGACGTTGTCGTCGATCTGGGCAGCCGCGCGGTCACCAAGGCCGGCGCCGAAGTGCGGCTGTCGCCGACGGAGTACGTGCTACTGGCAGAGCTCGCGCGCAACGCCGGACGGTTGATGGAGCAGCGCACCCTTCTCTCGCGCGTGTGGGGACCGTCGTATGCCGGTGATCGCGCGTACCTGCGCACCTTCGTCAAGCGGTTGCGTCGCAAGCTCGAGGCCGACCCCGCCGACCCGCGAGTCATCGTCACCGTCGGCCGCCAGGGTTACCGATTCGGACCCGTCCCGGAGGTGGGCGCGGCGAGAGGCTGACCGGCAAAGAACGTTCACCATGCGTTCACGCTTGCAGAGCGATGCTGCCGGCATGGACGAGGGCAGGAGCCGCGCTCTCCGGCAGCCGTTGGCAAGCCTGATCGGATTGCAGGTGATCGACTCGGCGGGTGTGAGCCTTGGCGTTGTTGTGGGACGGGTGGTGGGCGACTCCACCGTCGACCTGCTCGTGCGACGTCGCCGGCTGTTCCGCAGGTCCCGTTACCTCCGCCTGCAGGGTGACGCGATCACCACGAGGGGACGGACATTCGTCTACCATCCGCGCGCCGTGCAGAGGCACGTTTTGCCCGCCGTCATCCAGCTCACCGCAGCTGGGCACCGTGCAAGGGGCGATGCAGCGTGAACGTCGACCTGCTCATGATCATTGTCCTGACCATCTTGACGCTGGCCAGCGCGGCGTACGTCGCCGCTCTCACCAAGCTATGAGCCCCGTGGCCGGCTACATCGTCGCCGGCATCATCGCTCTGCTGGCAACAATCTACCTCGTTGCCGCAATGCTCTTTCCGGAGAAATTCTGATGCTCTGGGAGATCATTGGGGTCGTGGTCACCTTCGCCGCGGTGGTCTTGTGCGCCCGTCCGCTGGGCAAGTACATGGCCAAGGTGTTCAGCGGCGAGCGGACGTTCCTCAGCCGCGTTCTCCACCCGGTCGAGCGGGGTGTGTACCGACTCATCGGGGTGAAGGAGGATGACGAGCAGACCTGGGTTCGCTATCTGGCGGCAACCCTGGTGGTCACGGTGGTGAGCATTCTTGTCACCTTCCTGCTGCTGCGCTTCCAAGACAGGCTGCCGTTCCAGAGCGTGATCAATCCTCAGGGGTTTCCCGGTGTGGCTCCTGACCTGGCCATGAACACGTCGATCAGCTTTGCGACCAACACGAACTGGCAGAACTATGCGGGCGACGCCACGATGAGCTATTTCTCGCAGATGGTCGCGCTGGTGATGCACAACTTCCTATCCGCAGCCACCGGCTTGGCACTGGCGATTGCTCTGATCCGCGGGCTGGCGCGACGGTCCGGGAAGACGCTGGGCAGTTTCTACGTCGATGTGACGCGGGGGATCCTCTACGTCCTGCTGCCGATCGCGGTCATCGGGACCCTTATCTACGTGTCCCAAGGGGCGATCCAGAACTTCTCTGGGTACACCCAGGCCCACACCCTGACCGGTATCACCCAGACCATCGCGCAGGGGCCGGTCGCGTCGCAGGAGATCATCAAGGACCTGGGGAACAACGGTGGTGGGTTCTTCAATGCCAACTCGGCGCACCCCTATGAGAATCCCAACGGGTTCACCAACGCCTTCACCATCTTCAGTCTCCTGCTCATCTCGATCTCACTCACCTTCACCTTTGGGCGGATGGTGGGCAACATCAAGCAGGGCATGGCAGTTCTCGCCGCGATGGGCGTGATCCTGGCCGGCATGACCGGCATCGCCATCTACGCCGAGCAAACCGGGAATCCAGCGCTCAACGGAGCCGGTGTGACGCAGGTGGCGAGCGCCTCTCAGTCAGGCGGAAACATGGAGGGGAAGTCCGTCCGATTCGGCATTCCACAGTCGTCGCAGTTCGTCGCATCGACCACGGGGACCAGCACCGGGTCCGTGGATGCCTCGCACGACAGCCTGACCGCGCTGGGCGGCCTGGTACCGCTCCTCTCCATGGAGTTGGGTGAGATCACCCCTGGCGGCATCGGCGCCGGGCTCTACGGGATGCTGATGTTCGTCATTCTCGGCGTTTTCATTGCGGGGCTCATGGTCGGTCGCACGCCGGAGTACCTCGGCAAGAAGATCGAGGCCCGGGAGGTGAAGTTGGCGGCGCTTGCCATCCTCATCCTTCCACTGTCAATTCTCGGTTTCACCGCGCTGTCGGTGTTGGTGACACCCGGTCAGGTGGGTCCGCTGAACTCCGGGCCTCACGGGTTCAGCGAAATCCTCTATGCCTTCAGCTCGACGACAGGAAACAACGGGAGCGCGTTCGCCGGCCTGACCGGGAACACCCTCTACTACAACACCACTCTTGAGCTCGCCATGTGGATGGGACGGTACCTGTTCCTGATTCCGATCCTGGCGCTGGCCGGATCGATGGTGAAGAAGAAGGTGATCCCCGCGAGCGCGGGAACCTTTCCCACCGACACCCCACTGTTCTCGCTCCTGCTCATCGGTGTGGTTCTGGTCGTCGGGGCGCTCACG
This sequence comes from Candidatus Dormiibacterota bacterium, assembly GCA_036828955.1. Lineage (GTDB taxonomy): Bacteria > Chloroflexota > Dormibacteria > Aeolococcales > Aeolococcaceae > Aeolococcus. The sequence continues at coordinate 4,745 of DAISRJ010000037.1, forward strand.
TTCTTCCCTGCGCTGACGCTCGGACCGATCCTCGAGCACCTGCAAATCGTCGCCGGTCACCTTCACTGAGAGCAGGAATGACAGTTGTAGCGTCCACGCCAAACCCGCAGCCCGCTCCCGTCCGGTCCCGTCGCCGTCGCACCCAGAGCCTGCTGGACCGCGCCATCCTGATTCCCGCGCTCGGCGACTCCTTCCGGAAACTGAGCCCTCGCTGGCAGGCGCGCAATCCGGTCATGTTCGTGGTGGGCATCGGAGCCCTGATGACCACGTATGCGTTCGTCACGGGGCTCTTCAACCACGACCCCAACAGCGGTTTCGTCTTTCAGATCGCGCTCTGGCTGTGGTTCACGGTGCTGTTCGCCAACTTTGCCGAGGCTGTGGCCGAGGGCCGTGGCAAGGCGCAGGCGGCGACGCTGCGGAGAACACGAACGGACACCATCGCCCGCAGGTTGGTCGACGGCAGGGAGGCTCTCGTGCCGGCTCCGGAACTCCGCAAGGGTGACATCGTCATCTGCGAGGTGGGAGACGTCATCCCCAGCGACGGGACCATCATCGAGGGCATCGCATCGGTCGACGAGTCGGCCATCACCGGGGAGTCGGCCCCCGTCATTCGCGAGGCCGGAGGCGACCGCAGCGCGGTGACCGGGGGTACCCGGGTGCTGTCCGATCGTATCGTGGTGGAGATCACCCAGAACCCGGGCGAGACCTTCCTCGACAAGATCATCGGGTTGGTGGAGTCGGCATCTCGGCAGAAGACGCCCAACGAGATCGCGTTGAACATCCTCCTGGCCGGGCTGACGATCATCTTCATGTTTGCCGTGGTAACGCTGCAGCCTTTTGCGGTCTACGCCGGGACCTCGGTGACCGTGACCGTGCTCATCGCACTCCTGGTCTGCCTGATCCCGACGACCATCGGGGCTCTCCTGTCGGCCATCGGGATCGCCGGTATCGATCGGTTGATGCAGAAGAACGTGATTGCGATGTCAGGCCGTGCGGTGGAGGCCGCGGGCGACGTCGATACCCTGCTGCTCGACAAGACCGGAACCATCACCCTAGGGAACAGGCAAGCCTCAGAGTTCCTCCCCGCAGGCGGTGTCGACATGCAGCGGCTGGTGCAGGCGGCAAATCTCGCGTCCCTCCCTGACGAAACCCCTGAGGGCCGCAGCATCGTCGCGCTAGCGAAGCGGCTCGGTGCATCGGAGGGCTCCGCAGATGGATGGGAGTTTGTTCCCTTCTCCGCGACCACGCGGATGAGTGGCGTGGACCAGTCCGGAACCTCGATTCGCAAGGGGGCGGCGGACTCGGTGGCGCGTTGGTGCTCTGACGGTGGGTCCAGGGACCTGCCCGAAAAGGTCAGCTCCGACGTCGAGAAGATCGCTCGGAGCGGCGGCACGCCACTGGTCGTCGCCGAGAACAAGAAGATCCTGGGAACGATTCACCTCAAGGACATTGTCAAGCCGGGCATCAAGGAGCGCTTCGAGGAGATGCGCCGGATGGGTTTGCGCACGGTCATGATCACAGGCGACAACCCCCTCACCGCGGCGGCCATCGCAAAGGAGGCGGGGGTCGACGACTTCCTCGCCGAGGCCACCCCGGAGGACAAGCTCGCGCTGATTCGCAAGGAGCAGGGCGAGGGCAAACTGGTTGCCATGACGGGGGACGGGACCAACGACGCGCCCGCCCTGGCGCAGGCAGATGTCGGGGTGGCCATGCAGAGCGGAACCCAGGCAGCAAAGGAAGCAGGCAATCTCATTGATCTCGATTCCAATCCAACAAAGCTCATCGAGATTGTGGAGACCGGTAAGCAATTGCTGATGACGCGCGGCGCACTGACCACGTTCTCGATCGCGAACGACGTGGCCAAGTACTTTGCAATCATTCCCGCACTGTTCATCGCCACTCCCGCGCTCGCTGATCTGGGCGCGCTCAACATCATGCGCTTGCACTCGCCACACAGCGCGATTCTGTCCGCGGTCATCTTCAACGCCCTCATCATCATTGCCCTGATTCCGATCGCCCTGCGGGGCGTCGGATATCGCGCGGTCGGAGCCGCCGCCTTGCTTCGTCGCAATCTGCTCATCTACGGCGTCGGAGGGGTCGTCGCGCCGTTCATCGGGATCAAGGTGATTGACATCTTGATCACGGCCGTTCATCTGGCCTAGGAGGCCTCACATGCTTCGCAAGCTTCTTCGTGAACTCTGGGTCGGCACCCGCATCACCCTGGCCATCACAGTCGTGTGCGGCATTGCCTATCCGCTTGTGATGACCGGCGTCTCTCAGGTGGCGTTCAATCACCAGGCCAACGGCAGTCTTGTCACTGACAGCAAGGGGAACATCATCGGCTCCAGCCTGATCGGCCAGTGCTACTACAAGACCACCACCGACAAGAGCGGCAACGTCGTCTACCAGACCAGCAAGGATGACCAGGGCAACACGATCTTTGTCATCGACACCAGGTACTTCCAGAGCAGGCCGTCGTTCACCGTCGACGCCAACGGGAAGCCACTGCCGTGCAACGCGGCCAACTCCACCGGCAGCAACCTCGCGCCGAGCAGCAAGATCCTGGTCAGTCGCGTCACGGGCTACACCGACTACCTGCACAGTCTTGGGGTGGCCAAGAACCTCGACGGCAGCAACGCGCCCATGCCAGTGGACCTGGTCACCGGGGACTTCACGGGGTTCGATCCCGATATCAGCGAGGCCGGCGCGCTCGCCCAGGTGAACATGGTGGCAGCCGCACGCCACCTCGATCCCGCCAAGCTCCGCCAGCTCGTCGAGAGCCATCTGACAGGCCGTTCGCTGGGGATCTTCGGGTCACCCTATGTCAACGTGCTGTCGCTCAACATAGCAGTTGATGCAGGCGCAGCCTCCTGACGGCGAATCCTCGACAGCGGCGGTCGCGTTGACCGACCCGACGCGGCGGCGTGGGCTCCTCAAGGTGTACCTCGGCGCCACTCCGGGTTCGGGGAAGACATTCGCCATGCTCCGCGAGGGACGTGATCGGCGCGAGGACGGCGAGGACGTCGTGGTCGGCTTCGTGGAGACGCACGGCCGCCGCCACACCGCGGATGCCATCGGAACGCTCGAGGTGATCCCCCGGATCACAGTGACCTACAAGGGAACGACCCTCTCCGACATGGATGTCGACGGTGTCGTCGAACGCCACCCGCACGTGGCCCTCATCGACGAGCTGGCTCACACCAATGCGCCCGGGTTGCGTCACCTGAAGCGGTGGGAGGACATCGAGGAGATCCGCGCCGCGGGCATCGACGTGATCAGCACCATGAACATCCAGCACCTGGAATCGGTCAAGGACCTCGTCGAGCAGATCACGGGTGTCACCATCCACGAGACCGTCCCCGACACCGTCCTCGACGCCGCAGACGAGGTTCAGTTCATCGATATCAGCCCCGAAGCCCTGCGCAAGCGCATGCGCCACGGCAACGTGTACCCGCCCGATCGCGTCGACACCGCGCTCGAGAACTTCTTCCGCCCGGGCAACCTCGCCGCTCTGCGTGAGATCGGATTGCGCTTCGTCGCGGAGCGGGTGGGCACCGACCGCGGCGGGGTCCAGGCGCCACCTGAGGACGTCATCGTCGCCGTGTCCGGGAGGAGCAGCGCGGAGCAGTTGATCCGCCGCGCGGTGCGATTGGCGCGACGCCGCCACGGCCTCTGCACCATCGTCCACGTCCACGAGCACGCCACCAGCCCCGACGCCGACGACGTCACCTGGCGGCGACTGTCGCTCGAGTTGCAGTGCGGTGTCCTTGAACGCGATGAGGGCGACATCGCCGCCACCGTCATCGCCGCCGCGCGCGATCGCGGCGCGCGGCACGTGGTCATCGGGGAGCCCAAGGCGGCGGGGCTGGTCGCCTCGCGGCGCCCCACCATTGTCGACCGCGTTGTCGAGGGACTCCCCGACGTCGACGTGCACGTGATCGCGCGCCACGGCATCGCGGCCGGCGGCGATCTCGGTCGGCCGGATCCCGACAGCTTGCTTCGCCGTCTCCAAGCCGACTCCCATAGCCTCGGAAACCTGCGCGTGTACCTGGCCTACGCGCCGGGCTGCGGCACGACCACGGCCATGCTCGACGAAGCGCAGCGTCGCGCCGGGCGTGGCACCGACGTGGTCGTCGCCGCGGTTTCGCACACCAATAGTCGTCATCTCGAAGGACTGCCCCTGCTTGGGGGTCCGAGGTCGCCGGCAGCGCGTGGCGTGCTCGACCTCCCGGCGCTGCTTGCACGCAACCCCGAGGTCGCCGCCGTGGACGACCTGGCCGGGCGCACCACCGACGGCCGGTCGGTGGCCGAGGTGATCCCATTGATCCGCGCCGCCGGGGTCACCGTGATCGGAACAGTTGAGATCGGCTCCCTGCGCAGCACGGTGGCGGCGATGGACGCGGTGTTGCAGCGCGACCCCCACGCCCCCGTCGTCGACGACGCCGCCCTCGACGCCGCCGACGAGGTCGAGCTCGTCGACATCGTGCCCGCCGAGCTCGAGGAGCGGCTGCGCGAGGGCCTGATCATGAGTCCGCAGAAGGCGCTGCACGCCCTGCAGGGCGCCTATCGCCCGGCGGTGCTGGCCATGTTGCGCGAGCTCACCTTCCGTCGCGTCGCCCAGCACACCGACCTACGTCTGCTCAGCTACATGGCCTCCGAGCACATCGCCGCCCCCTGGGAGGCACGACCGCGCGTGCTCGTCTGCGTCCCGCCTCTGCCCGACCAGGAACGCCTCATCACCAGCGCCGCACGGATCGCCGCCACCCGCGACGACGATCTCACCGCGATCTCGGTGCGCACCTCGCACCGCACCGAAGCCGAGAAGAAGTTGCTCGGCGGCTATGCCGCGCTGACGCACAAGCTGGGAGGCGAGTTCGCCACCGTCGATGGCAACGACATCGCCGCGACGATCGCGACGTTCGCGCGCGACCACGGCATCACCGAGATCGTGCTGATGCGCACCCCGGGTCGGCGCCAGTCGCGGACGCTGCGACGCCTCATTCGCCTACTCGTCGACGTCGACGTGCACATCCTCGCCAGCGACGCCTGACGGGCCGGCCGCGGGCAGCGCGAACGCGAGGCGGGTGCCCTCTCCCTCGCGCGGTTCCTCCACCCACACGCGCCCGGCGTGAGCCTCGACGAGCCCGCGCACGATGGCGAGGCCGAGGCCGGTTCCGCCACGCTGCGCATCACCGGCGTCAGCGGTCGACCGGACGAAGCGCTCGAAGACGCGCTCACGCTCGTCGACCGGGATCCCCGGGCCCTGGTCGATGATCCTGGTCACCACCATCGAGCGCTTGCCGCGCGCCGCCTCGATGCGGATGGGAGTGCCGGGTGGCGAGTACAGGTCGGCGTTGCGCAGGAGGTTGTCGAGGACCTGGCCGAGGCGGTCCCAGTCGGCCATGACCTCGATCGTCTCGTCAAAGTCGCTCAGCACGACGCGGGCGGGAGAAACGCGGTGCAGGCGCTCCACCGCTACCTGCACCGCGTCGCGCAGGTCCACCTCGGTCGCGTCGAGACGCACGGCGCGGCCCTCGATGCGGGCCATGTCGAGCATGTCGGAGACGAGCCGGCCGAGGTGCTGGGTCTCGGCGACGACGCTCGTGATCCGGGCGCGCGCCGCCTGCGCCAGGTCCCCGTCGTTGAGCAGGTCGGTGGTGCCGGTCAGTATCGTGGCCAGAGGGGTACGCAGCTCGTGGGAGACGTTGGCGAGCAGCTCGGCGCGGAGCCGGTCGGTCTCCTCGAGCGCGTGCACCTGCTGCTCGGTGCGCGCCAGCCTCACGGCCACGGCCGCGGCCTCCGCCTGCTCGCGGTTGAGCCGCTCCAGCTCAGCGTTGGCGTGGCGCAACGCAACCGACAGCGCCTCCGCACGGAGCTGGGCACGTCGCCGCCGCGAGCCAAGGCCGCCGACCAGGAGCGCGGTGCCGACGAACACGATGAGGTTGATGACGTCCGTCTGGTCGGCGATGGTCAGTGTGTGCACGGGGGCGACGAAGAAGTAGTCGACGAGCAGGAAGCTCACCAACGCGGCACAGGTGGCGGCGCCCAGCCCGCTCACCACGGCGAGGACTGCGACCACCGCGAGGTAGATGAACACGTAGTCGCGAGACACGCCGCCGCCCAGCGGCACCAGCGCCGCGGTGGCCGCCACCGGCGCAAGGAGCGCGCCCAGGTAGCCGAGGACGCCTCGCGCCGTGGCGGGTGCTCGCGCGCTGCTCACAACAGATCGACCCTCATCGTCAGCCTCAGCTCTCGTCGCCCGGCGGCAGTGTCAGCTGCACCTCGGTTCCTCTGCCGAGCGTGCTGGTGATGGTCACAGTGCCACCGTGCGCCTCGACAATGTCACGGACGATAGCCAAGCCGAGACCTGACCCCGGCGAGTCCACGCCCTTGACGAATCGATCGAACACGCGCGGCAGAAGTGCCGGCGTGATGCCGTCGCCGTCGTCGCCCACGACAACCTCGACCCCGCCGCCGACGTCGCGGGCGTCGACGCGCACCTCGCCCCCGCGATGGACGTGGCGCAGGGCGTTGTTGACGAGGTTGGCGAGAACACTGCCGAGGCGCACGCTGTCGGCGTCGACCACGAGCCCCGGTGGCTCGATGCGCGCGGACAGGCGCGCGCCGGCAGCCATCGCAACGTCCGCGAAGGTCGCGAAGGTGTCGTGGACGAGGATGGCAAGCTCGATCGGCTCGCGTTGCAGGTGCAGGCTGCCCGCGTCGGCGAGAGCGAGGGTGCGCAGGTCGTCGACAAGCACCTCGAGGCTGCGGGTGGCTGCGAGGACCGGGCGCATGTGCTCGGCATCAGCGGCGTAGATGCCGTCGATGATGCCCTCTGCCTGTCCGCGGATCACCGTGATCGGCGTGCGCAGTTCGTGGGCGACGTCAGCCAGCACCGACCGGCGCCTCGCCTCGTCGGCCTCGAGCCTGCCGCTGAGCGCGTTGAACGCTCGCGCCAGCGAGCGAAACTCGCTCGGCCCTCGGACGGGAACGCGCGCGGAGTAGTCGCCGGACTCGATGCGCCGGGCGGCCTCGACGAGGCGCGAGGCCGGGGTGGTGAGGCGGCGCACGACGACCGCGGCGCCGACCACGGCGGCGATCCCGAGCAACAACCCGGCACCGGAGACGACCCGCGCGAAGGGCGCCGAGCCCACCGCGCCGGTGACGCTGAGCAGCAGCCAGATCAGGGCTGCGCCGGCACCTCCGAGAACCACGAACAGCATGGCCACCGCGCAGCCGACGCGCCGCGCCACGCGCCGCCCGTGGCGCCGCCAGTCCTGCCCCGGCTGCGGCGGCCAGGGCCGGTCGGCGGGCCACCACGGCGGACGCTCGCCGCGCGGCCCCCACCACCGCTGACCGTCACCAGGCCCGGTCATGCCGCGGTGTCGGCGAGGCGGTAGCCCACCCCGAACACGGTCTGGAGATGGCGCGGGGCGTGCGGGTCGCGCTCGATCTTGCGGCGGATGTTCTTGACGTGCGCGTCGATGGCACGCTCGTAGGACTCCACGGCGACGCCATGGACGGCGTCGAGCAGCTGCGCACGAGTGAAGACGCGGCCCGGCTGCCGCGCCATGTGGAGCAGCAGCTGGAACTCCGTCGCGGTCAGCTCGACATGGTTGCCATCGACGGAGGTCTCCATCCTGGGGACGTCGAGCTCGATGGCGTCGCCGACGCGGACCACGTCGCCATGCGACTGCACGGCGTCGACGCGGCGCAGGACGGCGCGCACGCGCGCCACCACCTCGCGCGGACTGAAGGGCTTGGCGACGTAGTCGTCCGCTCCGAGCTCGAGGCCGGCGACCCTGTCGCTCTCCTCGGTGCGCGCCGTGAGCATGATGATCGGGACCTCACCGTCGCGGCGGAGGGCCCGGGCGACGTCGAGCCCGTCAAGCGACGGAAGGGTGAGGTCGAGGATGACCAGGTCCGGTCTCTGGCGCCGGGCCGCGGCCACCGCCATCTCACCGTCGCTCGCGGTGAGGACCTCGAACCCCGCCCGCTCCAGGTAATCCCGAAGGATGCGGACGATCTCGGGTTCGTCATCGACGACTAGGACAGTCCTCACGTGGCGCTCATCGTAGACGGGCGCGGAGCGCGCTGACCGGGACCGCCGAAGCGGCCCCGGCAGGCAGGCTCATGCCCCGGCTGGACCGGTCGCCGGCGCCGGGTCGCCGGGGCCGTCGCCGTGCGCCTGGCGATGCCAGGTCTCCATGCGGTTCTCGAGGCGGCTGCGCATCTGGTCGCGGCCCTCACCTCCCTTGCACCCCCAGCCGTGCGCACGGTGGGTGCGTATGCCGAGGATGCGGGGCAGCAGCAGACCGCCGACGAACGTGAGAGCGGTGAAACCCGCGTCGTGGGTTGTGACCCCCACGGCAACGGCTCCGCCGACGGCGATGAGTCCGAAGAGGGTCCGGGCTGGTCGGTAGTACATGGCGATCTCCTTGTGGCGCCGGTTGAATGTGACCATCACGATCGCCGCTGGGTGTGCACACCGTGTGAACGCGGTGGGGAGGTTTCGGGCGGCGTCCTGCGCCGGGACGAACCCGTTCTCTAGGCTCCCACCGTGCCAGCCAGCGGACCACCCGGGCGCCGACCCAGCCTCGGCGCGGTGCTCGGGGTCGGCCTGTGCGTCGCCGTTGCGGTGGCTGCGACGGCGCTGGGACGGCTGGCGCCGATCGTCGGCGCCCCGGTCATCGGCCTGGTGATCGGCGTGCTCATCTCGCTGCGCCGCCGCCCCGGGCGCTCGCTGGCGGCCGGGCTGCACCTCTGCAGCCACCAGGTGCTGCAGGTTGCCGTGGCCAGCCTGGGGCTGCAGCTGACCCTCGGGGAGGCGGTGTCAGCCGGCGTCCACTCGCTCCCGGTCATGGTCGGCACCCTGGCGCTCTGTCTGCTCGCCGCCGCGCTGCTGGGACGCGCACTGCGGGTGCGCTCCAGCCTGCGCACGCTGGTGGGGGTCGGTACCGCCATCTGCGGTGCCAGCGCCATCGCGGCGGTCACCCCGGTGATCGATGCCGCCGCCGAGGACGTTGCCTACGCACTGTCGACGGTGTTCGTGTTCAACGCGGTGGCGGTGGTGGTCTTCCCGCTGCTCGGTCACGCTCTGGCGATGTCGCAGCAGGCGTTCGGCCTCTTCGCGGGCACCGCCATCAACGACACGTCCTCGGTCGTCGCCGCCGGTGCTGTCTACGGAGCCGGCGCCGCGCAGCACGCCGTGGTGGTCAAGCTGACGCGCACCCTGTTCATCGTGCCCATCTGCGTCGGCCTCGCCCTGTGGCGAGGCCGCTGGCGCCGCGGCGCGCACCTGCCCAGGATCTGGCAGCTCGTGCCGTGGTTCCTGGTCGCGTTCGTGGCGATCAGCGCGGTGGTCAGCGTCGTGCCGCCGTCGCCATCTCTGCGCAGCCTCTTCAGCGCTGTGGCGGTGTTCCTGATCACGATTGCGCTGGCCGCGATCGGTTTGTCGACCGACATCGGCGGGGTGCGCCGCACGGGCCCGCGCCCGCTGGTGCTCGGCGCGGCGCTCTGGGTGCTGGTCAGCGTCTCCAGCCTGGGGCTGGCCGCTGCGTCCGGGATCCGCTGACGCTCAGGCCGACGTGACCAGCGGATGTCCGAGCGCCGACCACGCATCGACGCCGTCGGTGACGTGCAGGACGTCGTTGATTCCGTGCTGCAGGAGGATGGACACGCCCAGCGCCGCGCGGTAGCCCGTGGCGCAGTGCACCGCGATCGGCGACTCGCGGTCGAGCCGTCCGATGATCCCGGCCAGCTCGGGAGCCGGGGCGTGCACGGCGCCGGGCAGGTGGCCGCCGGCCCATTCGTCGTCCTGGCGCACGTCGATCACGGTGATGTCGTCGCCGTCGAGGATGCGCTCGGTGAGGTCGCCCATGGTGCAGCGCGTGACGCTGCGCACAATCCGGCCCTCGGCCACCCAGTCGCGGGCGTCGATCCAGCCACGCAGGTCGCGGAAACCGATGCGGTCGAGCTGACGGGTCGACTCGTCAGCGGCGCTCGCCGACCCGGCGATGAGCACCAGGCGGGAGTCGATGTCGGTCACCCACCCGACCCATGCGGAGAAGGGGCCGTCAAGCGGTACGCAGAGCGAGTCGGGCACATGGGCAGCGTCGAATTCTGCGTGGGGGCGGCAGTCGACGGCGACCGCCCCGGCGTCCAGCGCCTCCTGGAGCTGGGCGGGCGTCAGCCCGCGCGCCTCCACCGCGGCGGTGGCGCGGGCGAGGCGATTGAGCGGCGCCATCCGGGCGTAGTAGGCGGGGTACCTGCCCTGCTTGGTGTGGATCGCCAGGAAGTGCGCGAAATCAGGGGCCGTGGCCAGCGGGTTGTCGCGCCGCTCAGCGCCGATCGTGGTCACCCTCTGGTCCGACACAGCGGCGCCGCAGAACGAGCCACCGCCGTGGGTGGGAAGCACGCACAGGTCGTCAGGCAGGGTCAGCAGCCGGTTCCGCAGCGTGTCGCGTCCACTCCGAGACTGTGAGTATGTGTGGCTGGGACCGAGCAGGTCGGGCCGGGCCATGGTTCCCACCATGAGCGCGCCGCCGGAGAAGAGAGCGAGCCGGCGATCATCAGCGTCCAGAAGGAGGTAGCTGAGGTGCTCGGGGGTGTGCCCGGGCGAGTGGATGGCACGAAGCCGAAGCGACCCGACCGCGACCTCGTCGCCGTCACTCAACTCACGGTCGGCACCGGTGATGCCACTGTTGGCCGGCACCACGAGCGCGCTGCCGGCGGACGCGCGCATGTCGGGGCCGCCGGAGAGAAAGTCATTGTGCACGTGGGTGTCGAGGCTGGCCACCAGCGACCAGCCCCGCTCGGCGGCCGCTGCGAGGTAGCTGTCGACGTCGCGAGTCGGGTCGATGACCGCGGCCTCGCCACCGCGGCTGTCGACAACGATGTAACTGCTGTTGCCGAGCTCGGCGGCAACCCATTGCTCGACGATCGCGGAGCCGGCGTCGACAACGACAGTGGTCACTGACGGGGGAGCGTCACGTCGACAGACAGCTCGACGACGTCCCTCACCTTGAGCCCGCCCAGCATGGCGGAGTACGGCTTCATGCCGAACTCGCTCTGCACGATCGACGTGGTCGCGCTCGCCGTGAGGCTACCGGAGGAATCGTCCAGGCGAACGGCGAGGGTCACCGGCCGGGTCTTCCCCGCCAGGGTGAGGTCCCCGCTCACCGAGCCGGCCCTGGGGTCGCTGCTCACGGAGGTCGATGAGAAGGTGATCTCCGCGTGCTTCTCGGAATGCAGGACCTTCTCCCGGATGTTGGTCTCCACGTCGATCTTCTGGGACGAACTGAGGCCGATGGCGCCACCCGTCGCCTCGGTGACGACCAGCGAACCGCTGTCGACGGTGGCGCGCACCGTGGAGGCATCGGGGGTTTCGGAGTCAATGCTGACCGTGGCATGCCACCGCGTCGCTGTCAGCGTGAGGTCGTGGCCCATGCGAGCGGCGGCACCCTCGCGCTTGGTCCTGACGACAAGGGTTCCCTCTGCCGGGCCGACGGTCCATGTCCCGCTGCGCAGTTCCACGTCGTTCCTCCCGGCCCATTGTGACCGGCGACGGCCGCGGAGCACCACCGTGCGTCGTCGTCTCGCGTGCGGGTCGTGGTGCTTGCCTATGAGGGCGGCCTGGTCGCGCCCAGGCGGACGGCGCCGACATCCGCTGACCTGCGCCACTCACCGGCGCCGGCCCCGGTTCCGTATTCTGCCCGGCACCGAGGCCAGCAAGCCCTCGCGCCACAAGGGAGAGCCGCCATGGCGACAGCCACCAGACCACGCACAACGCTTGCCGACATGCTCCCGGGCGAACGAGTGCGGGACGCCGTCGTGGTGGTGCTCGGCGCAGTTCTCACCGGCCTGGCGGCGCAGGTCAGCTTCCACATCCCCGGCACGCCGGTGCCGGTGACCGGTCAGACCTTCGCCGTCCTGCTCACCGGGGCGGCGCTCGGTTTCGGTCGCGCCGCTCTGTCGATGCTCCTGTACATGGCGGCCGGCATCGCCGGCGTGCCGTGGTACGCCAACCATGGCTCCGGCTTCGGCGGTCCCGCCTTCGGCTACGTGGTGGCCTTCATCGGCGCGGCGGCATTGGTGGGGTGGCTGGCCGGGAGGGGCGGTGACCGCACCGTGGCTCGCACGCTGGCGACCATGCTCGCGGGCACGGTGCTCATCTACCTGATCGGCGCCAGCTGGCTCGCCCTTGACCTTCACCTCACCGCGGGGACCGCCTTCAGCCTCGGGGTGCAGCCCTTCCTCCTCGGCGACGCGATCAAGCTCGTGCTGGCCACAGGATTGCTCCCCGGCGCGTGGTGGCTGGTGGGCCGGGGGCGGCGCTGACACCTCGCCAGCCTCGCGCGCATCCCGCTTGGTAACCCCCGACGTGTTCGGCGCGTTATTCACGCGTCGTCCAGTCACCGGGGGTTTCTCCCATGCTCCGCCAGGCCCGCGCAATTGCCATCCTCCTGCTGGTGCCGGCCGCGCTGGCGAGCTGTGGTTCGCCCGCATCCACCCCCTCCGCCAAGCCCACGGCGCGACCCACGCCCACTCCCCTGCCGGTGACGGTGACGCCCACAGCGGTGCCACTTCCGCCCGGCCCCTATGCGGTGGTCGTCGGCAACCAGACGCGGGTGGGTTCCTCCTACAACGTGATGCTCATCGACACGGCCGGCCAGGTCGTCGCCCGCGTCACCGCCAAGCTGCCGCTGCTCAAGCCCAACCAGAACATCGACCTGCCCCTGGTGAGCGCGTCGAACGACAAGGTGTACTACCTCGACGGCGACACCGAGATCCACTCCCTCTCCCCCAGCGGGACGGTCACGCTGGTGAAGACGATCGCGCAGGGTGCAGGCTCCATCCTCGCGTTCTCGGTGAGCCCCGACGACCAACGTATCGCGGTCTCGTTGATCAACGAGACCACAGACGCCTCCAAGGACACCAGCCACGGCTGGGTGGAGGACCTCACCGCGCCCACCAACCACCTCGACCTGTTCGACAACACCGGCACCTCCTCCTTCCGCTGGCCGGTGGGCTGGGCCGGCGCGCAGATCATCGACGGCGTGGGCTACCAGTGCGGCGGCTACGGGTACAACGGGCCATCGACGAGTAGCACGCCATGTTCGTACCACGTCATCAACGGCACCACAACTTCACGCACGGCGACCCTGTGCGAGACGCCCTCGCCGCCGCCGAGCACCGAGAACGATTACCTCACGGTCAACGGGCTGCCCGTTACCGCCGGGGTCGCCTGCGTCGAGTCCGAGTACTACTACAACAAGCCCACCGCCACGCAAAACCAGAACACCCTGTTCGCCGTGGACTGGTCCGGCCACCAGACGACCTACCTCACGTCCAACACCAACCAGCTCGACTACGGCAACTGTTACCTGGCGCCCTCGGGCGGGCAGATGGCGTGCTCGGCAAACGCCAGCCAGGCACTGACGCTGCTGGCACCGAAGACGGCACCGCACAACCTGGGCCGGCGCTACAACGTGCTCGGCTGGATGGACGACACCCACATCGCGGTGGACATCGACAGCACCACCCTCGGCGTGCTTTCGACTGACACAGGTGGTGTGGTCAGCCTGACCATGACCGGCGCAGACCACATGACGCTGGCGGGGACATTGCCCGGCGCCCTGTGAGGAGGCGCGTGTGCCGGCGCTCCGGCGCAACTCGCACACGCGTCCATAGCACTCCCATAACGGCGCCTTAAGACCGTCCGGGTAGGCTCTGGTGTCGGCCATGTCCGTCGCCACCGCCACCAGCAGCGACGCGCGGACGGCCGATTGCCCTGCCGATGACGTCACCGTCAGTTCGTCGGGCTCGCGCACAATGCACGGCGTGCCGCCCAGACGCTCCTCGACCGCGCCCACCTACCTGGGCATCGACCTGGGCGCGACCAAGATCGAGGTGGTCGTCACCGGGGCCGACCTCACCCCCCTGTCCCGGGCCCGCGCAGCCACCCCACTGCGGGGCGGTCCCCCCGCGGTGGTCACGGCCATCGAGACGGCGGTCGCCGAGGCACTCGCCGCCGCCCCGCACGGGCGGCTGCTGGCGGCCGGCATCGGCGTGCCCGGCCATGTTGACCGGGCCACGGGCACGGTGGCGCGCAGCCCCAACATCCGGGGATGGACGGCCAGCTACCCCCTCCAGGCAGAGCTCGAGACACGCCTTGGCGTGCCCGTCGCTGTGGACAACGACGTCCGCACGGCCCTGCTCGGCGAGCACCGCCTGGGCGCGGCGGCGCCCTACCACGACGTGCTCGCCGTGTGGTTCGGCACGGGCGTCGGGGGCGCCCTGCTCCTCGACGGCCTGATCCGCCGGGGACGGCTGGACGCGTGCGGCGAGATCGGCCACGCCTGCGCCACGCCCGGGGGGCGGCGCTGTGCCTGCGGGCGTCGCGGCTGTCTGGAGGCCTACGCAGGCCGTTCGTCGATGGAGCGACGCGCCCGCGAGCGTGTCGACAAGGGCGACAAGACGACCCTGTTCACGCTGATGAGGAAGGCCGCGCGAACCCGTCTCACCTCGGGTGTGATCGCCCGGGCGCTCGACCAGGGCGACCTGCTCGCCAACGAGTTGATCAACGATGCGGTGCGCGCCGCCGGACCTGTGATCGCATCGGCGGTGAACATCCTCGACGTCGACGCCGTGGTCATCGGTGGAGGGCTGGGCACGCGCCTCGGTCAGCCGTTCTCGCGGCGCATCCATCGCGCCATGCAGCCACATCTCCTCCACGATGGGCGCGCCAGCGTTACGGTGCTCAGCGCGGGGCTCGGGGATCTCTCGGGCGCGCTGGGTGGCGTGGTGCTGGCGTCCGAGCGGGCGCCGGGCTAGGCCGGCGGGCTGGGCGGCGGCGCAGCCTCGGCGGCGGCGGCCTCGGCGAGCTTGACGAGGTCCGCGATGATCTCGCCCTGGACGCGAATCCTGGAGCTG
>DAISRJ010000038.1:0-12177 GCA_036828955.1 Candidatus Dormiibacterota bacterium
CCAGCGATCCCTTCATGGCCCGCCCGATGGGCGAGCGCCCGGCGGCGACGACGACCGCTTCAGGCATGGACGCCAGGCCGGATCGCATCCGAGATCAACCCAGTTCCACCAGGTCCTGGGGGTAGCTGTGCAACCGCTCCACGCTGCCGTCGCCGCTGAGCAGGAAGTCGTCGCAGATCCAGCTGTAGCTGGCCGGCGTGCTGAACGCCGGGTGGAGCGCGAAGTACGTGTCGGCGGCGATCGGCATGGTCTCGTCGAAGCGCACAAGCGGCCGCTCGACCATGTCGTATCCCTGCCCATGGAAGTGCACCCGCCTCTCCTCGGGGCGACCGTGCTCGCGCATGAAGGCGTTGTACGCATCCCAGATGTCCCGGCAATCGGCGTTGGGGCGGAGCCGGTCGACGCAGAACCTCTGCGCTTCGAGCACGAACTCGTGCTGTTCGCGCATCGCCGCCGTCGCCCTCCCGAGGACAACGCTGCGGCCCAGCTCGCAGTAGTAGCCGCCCGGACCGTTGTTCTCGATGAGCAGGCTGAACTGGTCACCGGGCCGGAGCTCGCGGTGCTGGAGATGACGGTTGACGATCTGGCCCGGCTGACCCGCCGGCCCCGACCAGGCGAGGAACAGGCCCTGTTCGCTGCCGAGCGAATGGCCCACGTGTTCGGCGACAGCCGCCACCTCCAGCTCGCGCATGCCCGGGCGCACGGCCGCCAGCGCCGCGCCCATGGCCTCGTCCTGGGCCGCCGCCGCCCGGCGAACCAGCTCGATCTCCACGGCGCTCTTCACCGCCTTGATGGGGTCCACTACGGGGGAGGCATCGATGAAGCGAGCGCGCTGCAGCCGACCGCGGCGGAGGCCGTCGATCAGCGCGAAGGAGATCGACGCCGTGCCCAGCATCCCGACGGTGCCGCCGGCGAAGCGCGCCATGGCCGTCTCCGCCAGCTCGGCGTCGTACCCGGCGCTGTAGTGGGCGGAGGCGTAGCTGGGCGTGCCGAGCACATGGGCGACACCGCGGCGCACCCCGTCGCCCCCTGGGGGTGGCTGCAGGTCCATGCCGAACGCGCCCTGGCCGATGACCGTCATGGGCTCATCCTTCGGGAAGACGACGGTGGTGACGTAGCCGTTGGTGGCGGGGAGATCGGTCAGGTATTTGACGTAACCGCCCATGAAGTCGTTGTTCGCCTGGGCGACGAGCACGTCGATGCCCTCGCGTTCCATGGCGGCGCGGATGGCGCTCCAGCGGCGCTCGAGCTCCGCGGTCGGGATGGGATGATTGACGCGCTCGGAGGCAGTGGTCATGGCGTCCGTCCGGTCACCGCGGGACCACGTTGACCATGCTGGCCACGTCGCCGGCGAGGAATCGCCGCATGTTCTCCACGACGAGGGGAATGGCGTCATCCGCGTAGCCGGTGTGGAAGCCCGCGATGTGCGGCGTGAGCAGCACATTGTCGAGCGCCCAGAACGGGTGATCTGCCCGAAGTGGTTCCTCGCTGAAGACGTCAAGCGCGGCCCCGGCGATCCGTCGCTCGGTGAGCGCTGTGATCAGAGCGGGCTCGTCGACGATGCCACCCCGGGCAACGTTGATCAGGAATGAGGTCGGCTTCATGGCCGCCAGGACACGCTGGTTGACGATGCCTCGGGTCGCCTCGCTGTACGGCGTCAGGAGGACGAGGTGGTCGAGCTCCGGCACCGCATCCACCAGCTGGTCGCGGCTCCAGATCCTCTCGAACCCGGCAACCGGGCGATCCACTGAGGAGATGCCGACCACGCGCATTCCCAGGGCACGACACTTCGGAGCCAGCTCCTCGGCGATCACCCCGATGCCCAGGATCCCCACCGTCCTGCCCTTGAGCAGGCTGACCGGGAAGCGCGTCCACCTGGCCTGCGCCTGGTTGGCGAGCGAGCGGCGCAGGTCACGGGCCAGGGCCAGCATCGAGGCCAGCACGGATTCCGACACCGCAGGCCCGTGGAGCCCGCGGAGGTTGGTGACCATGACCCCATCGCGCAGCGCGGGCCGGTCGGCGATGCCGTCGACACCGGTGCCGAGGGCCTGGATCCAGCGCAGCCTGACGCCCTCTTCGAGCACGTGGTCGGCCATGTGAGCCCCGAAGGTCACCAGGATCTCAGCGTCCGCGATGTGGGCGCCGGCCTTGCTGTGGTGGTCGACGAGATCGACGGTGATCTGCGGGAACTCGGCGCGGAGGCGTTCGAGGTACTGGTTGCCGATCGCCTCGGGGAGCGCAAGCAGGATCAGGACGTTGACGGGCGCAGCCACCGTGTGACCCTCTACCCCGGGATCACCGGGACCAGCAGGTGCGAGTCGTAGCGCCCGCCCATGTGGATGACGTGCGTGCCCGCATTGCGCGTCTTGGAGTGGCCCATGCTCACCGTCCCGGGAGGATAGGTGTAGACGTCGCTGCCCTGGACCACCAGGCGCAGCTGCTCACCTGCCGCGAACCTTGTTCCCGACGGCCAGACCTCGATGTCGACCGGCACCACCTGCCCGGACGTCAGCAGCTCCTCGCGCCGGTGTGTGTGCCACGGTTGCAGGGGTGTCGACCGCTCGGCATCGAGCTCGCGATGAGACACCCGCAGCCAGCCCAGCGCGACGGGACCGTCTTCGAGGGCGTTGAGAAACGAGAACGGCACCATCTCGCCGTTTGCGTCGGTCTTCTGAACAGCCACGAACAGGTCCATGTCGTCCGACCCGGCGGCCTCCACCCAGAGGCGCAGGGTCATCGGACCGATGAGGTCGGTTGTGGCGTCGAAGCGATGGACGAACTCCAGTCGCTCGGTCCCATCAGCGGCGTACCGGACCTCGCCCTCGGTTGCTGCCGGAGTCGGCAGCAACTGCCGGCGCTCTGCATGCAGGTAGAGGGGACGTGCCTCTGTCCGCGCCAGGGGCCATTCCGGCTCGTCGCGGTGATCGCCGACATCGAAGCGCTCGCGAACCTCCAGGCGCACCCGGGGCCACGAGTCCATGGCGCTGTCAACGCCGCGCAGGAACCTGTCGAAGAACTGCCTCAGCAATTCGACGTTGTCCGGCTCGTAGTAGAACTGCCACTTCTTCCTGCCGTGGATGAGCAGCCACTTGTCCGTCGATGAGATGTGTTTGTAGCCCTCGAGGGTGCCGCGGTTGTGGAGGCCCTGGTCGGACCAGCTCGCCACCACGAAGGCCGGCACCTCCACCTGCGCCAGGTCGGGGGTCTTGCTCTCCCAGTACTTGTCGAACAGCGGGTGATCGGCGTACATGGTGATGGTGTCCTCGACCCGCCCCGTCGAGTAGGGCACCCGACGCGAGCGCCACATCGGGCCAAACCTGTCCTCAGGGATGCCCCCGTGGTAGGCCATCTCGCGGTACCTGTCGCTGACGCCCTCCCAGGGGTTGATGGCGGCGAGGTGCGGCGGCCGGGCGGCGGCGGCGCGCCACTGGACGATCGCCAGGTAGGAGACGCCGGACATGCCCACCTTGCCGTTGCACCACGGCTGCGTGCCGGCCCACTCGATGAGGTCGTACACGTCGCGCGCCTCCTGCGAGGAGTAGAAGGTGGCGTCTCCGTGGGAATTCCACATGCCGCGCGGGTCGACGTTGATCACGGCGTATCCGTGCCGAGTCCAGTACAGGGGATCGGGCGCCTCGAAACCCGCGTATTGCGAGTTCCAGCGCGGGTCCACGCCGTGCTTGGGGAAGAGGTCGTACTTGACCGGGCCGTGCTTCCCGTACGGACCCCACGCAACGATGACGGGCACGAGGTCCGCGCCGTCGGGGAGGAAGACGTCCACGTAGATCTCGATGCCGTCGCGCATACGCACTCGGGCGTCGTAATCGATGATCATCCCGTCGGCGTGCACCACCCGTGGGTTGACCGGGGGGCAGCCCCCCTCCGCCGGAGGGATGCCGGGGAGGAACTTGATCTCGAAGCCCTCATCGATCACCGTCTCTCCTTCGGCCGTGAGCGCCGCCCGTGGCGTATGTGGGTGTTGCGCACAAGAGCGGCCCCCTTGCACTTGTCTGTCGTGCCCACTATGGTAGTCCTCACTACGGTAGGGTGGATGCCTGCTCGCTGCTACCGCTTGACGGCGCGACCTTCACAAGGAGGTTTCCCATGGGCTCCCCGAGAATCTGGCGGGTCGCAACCGTGATGGTGGGCGCGACCGTCGGCCTGAGCGCCTGTGGCAGCTCGAACGGCGGCAACAACACGACGGTGCCGACACAGACGGGCAACATCACGGCCGGCGTGATCGCACCGTTCACTGGCCCTGCAGCGCAGTTCGGCAAGCTCCTGTCGGCGCCGTGTTTCGCCGCCACCGACCTCATCAACAAGGCGGGCGGCATCCTCGGGCACCAGATCAGCTGCTCCGCCATCGACGACACCGGCGACGCCGCCGACGCCGTTCCCAACGTCACGCGGGCCATCGCGACCACGACCAACCTGGACATGACTATCGGCCTCGAGAGCAACACCGCGGCGACCACGGTCCCGCTCGTGAACGCCGCCAGGATCCCGACGATCACGACCAACGGCCTGGTGGCGTTCACCACCAACAACCTTCCGTACTACTGGCGCCTGACCCCCTCGGATGACGCCAACGGGGCGGCGTTCGCCGTCTGGGCGGTGCAGAAGGGCTACAAGAACGTGGCCGTCGTCTTCCAGAACGGCATCGGCTCAGAGGGCAACCTGCCTGGGCTGCAGTCCGCCATGCCCAAGCTGGGCGGCACACTCGGACTTCAATTGACGATCCCCGCTGACGCGGCCTCCTACTCCAGCGAGGTGGCGCGGGTCATCGCCGCCCATCCCGATGCCCTGATCTGGTCCGCGGACCCGCAGACCACCGCCACCTTCATGTCCGAGTACAAGCAGCTGAACAACGGGTCGCTGCCGGCGATGGTCACCGCCACGGACTCGCTCACCCCCGACTTCTTCGGAGCGCTCACCCACGTCGTCGGCGTCGACTACGTGACCAACAACGTCTACCTGGTGGGATCCTCATTCAGCCAGACAACGGCCGCGTTCGCGACCTACAAGGGTGCCCTGTCAGCCGACTCCAAGACCAGCGCAATCGCCGACGTGCTGAGCGCGGTGGGTCCGCCGGCGTCCGCGTACGACGGCATCAACATCCTGGCGTTGGCGATGGTCATGGCCAAGACAACGATCGGCTCGTACTACAACAAGTTTGTCACCCAGGTGGTGTCGCCGAAGCCCGGCGCCGTGGTGGTCAGCGACTACGCGAGTGGGCTGGCGGCGCTCAAAGCGGGCAAGCAGATCCAGTACGTGGGTGTGATCGGCGCCGTGGTCTTCAACAAGTACCACAACGCCGCCGGTGAGTTCGCCGCCAACGTCTTTGCCGCCGACGGCAGCGCCAGCCGCGTTGGCACCATCTCCGGGAGCAAGGTTCTCGGTCTCCTGTGACCCCTTGAGGCTCAGCCTCACGCAATCACGTTCACAGTGGGAGCCGTGACGACCACGGGTCGGCCGCGGCTCCCACGCGCGCGACCGGAGGACGCTGACACGTGCAGTTGATCATCGAGGCGATCGGCTTCGGCATCGCCACCGGGGCGGTGATCGCCCTCGGCGCGGTCGGCTTCTCGGTGCAGTTCGGCATCAGCAACATCCTCAACATCACCTACGGGTCACTGATGACCCTGGCGGCATACGTCGGCCTTCTCCTCATCGAGCACGGTGTCAACGCGTGGCTCGCCCTCGTCCTGGGCGCCGCGGTCGTGGGGGTCGTCTCTGTCGTGTACCACCGCGCCCTGCTCGCCCCCCTGGTGAGGCGCGGGACGCGGGCGATCGCGATGGTCATCGTGACGGTGTCAGCCGGCATCATCTTGCAGTACGTGATCGTCTCGTTCGCCGGACCCGAGTCGCACAGCTACGGAGAACAGAGCGGTTCCACGCTGCACCTGATCGGCTTCACGCTCTCCGCCGGCCAGGTCGCGATCATCGTGCTCACCGCCAGCCTGATGCTCGGGCTGCATCTCCTGCTCACGCGCACCACGCTGGGCAAGGCGATGCGCGCCACATCGTCCAATCGAACGCTGGCACGCAGCTGCGGCATCTCGACCGACCGTGTCAGCGACATCGCGTGGTTCATCTCGGGCTCGCTCTGCGGCGCGGCCGGGGTGGCCCTGGCGATCACCACGGTCAGCTTCGATTTCTCACTCGGTTCGCTGTTCCTCATCCCGATGATTGCCGCGGCGGTGCTGGGCGGCATCGGCCAGCCCTACGGCGCCATGCTCGGCGGCCTGATCGTGGGCGTGTCGAGCGAGTTGGCGGCGGCGGTCAGCAACCCGAACTACAAGGACGTGGTCGCGTTCATGATCCTGATCATCATGCTGCTGGTGCGCCCCCGGGGTCTTTTCGGGGCCGCCTGGTCGACGCGCCGGCTCATGGAGGGCTAGGTCGAGCATGGCCTGGGAGTACTACCTCGTCGTCATGCTGGTCTACCTGGGAACGGACCTGCTGGCCGTCTGGGGACTGAACCTGGAGTTCGGCGTGTCCGGGGTGGCCAACCTGGCGTACATCGTGGTGGTCGCAGCGGGCGCATACACGTTCGCCATCTGCACCCTCGGGCCCTCGTCCGGCAACGGAGGATTCCAGACGTACATCGGTGGCTTCACGCTGCCATTTCCCGTAGCCCTGCTGGCCGGAGCCCTGGCGGGCGCCGTCGTCGGCACCCTCATCGGTGTCACGGGCCTCAAACGGCTCCGCCAGGATTACCAGGCGGTCGCCATGCTGGTCGTGTCGCTGATGGTCGCCACCGTGGTCAGCGCCGACACCGGCTTCCTCAATGGCAGCGCCGGGCTGGCGCTGATCCCCAACCCGTTCGTGGACCTCGACCCCGAGGTCGCCCGCTGGGCCTACGTCGGAGTGGTCGCGCTGTGCTGCCTCATCGGGTTCCTGGTGCTGCGCCGCTTCACCACCGGGCCCATCGGTCGCACGCTGCGGGCGATGCGCGATGACGATACGGCGGCCTCCGCGGCGGGCAAGAACGTGATCGGACTGCGCCTCGTTGTGCAGGCGGTGGGCGGCGCGTTCGGCGGACTCAGCGGCGCTCTGCTTGCCGGCTTCATCGGCGGCTGGTCACCCTCGGCGTGGGTGTACATCGAGACGCTCGCCTTCCTGAGCTGCGTGATCGTCGGTGGGATGGGCAGCGACCGCGGGGTGAGCCTGGGCACCCTGATCATCGCCGTGCTCCTCCTCCAGGGCGTGCAGTTCCTGCCCCAGATATCGTCGAGCCCCGGGCTCAGCGAGGACTTCGGCTGGATCATCCTCGGCACCTCAACCATCATCTTCATCTGGTTCCGGCCGCAGGGCGTACTCCCGGAGCGGCGGCCGAGGTACCTGCGCAAATCGTCGTCACAATCGCCGGGTTGATCGCGTGAGCGGCGATGCCGGCACCGTGATCCTGGACGTGGATCGTCTCGAGAAGCACTACGGCGGCGTGCACGCTGTGGACGGGGTGTCCTTCACCGTGGAGCGAGGGAGCATCACCGGGCTGATCGGTCCCAACGGGGCCGGCAAGTCCACCGCCCTGGCCGTCATCGGGGGTTACGTGTCGCCGACCGCCGGCCGGATCCACTTCGACGGCGCCGACATCACCGGGTATCCCATGCACGCGCGCGCCCGGATCGGGCTGGTACGCACCTTCCAGATGGCCCGTGTGTTCGGCAACCTCACCACGATCGAGAATCTTCTCGTCGCAGTCCCGCGCCAGCGCGGTGAGAGCGCGGCGGGGATCCTCGCCGGGAAGCGGTACTGGCGGGGCGAGGAGCGTCACCTGGTGGAGAACGCTCGCGCGCTGCTGGACACCTTCGGGATGTCCACCAACGCCGACGACCCGGCGCGCACCCTGAGCGGGGGCCAGAAGCGTGCCGTGGAGATCATGCGGGCGCTGATGATGAAACCCAAGCTGCTCCTGCTCGACGAGCCCATGGCGGGTCTGAGCCCGAGCCTCTCGCGCCAGTTGGAGGACATGCTCCTCAGGCTGGCCGGCGACGGGCTGTCGCTGCTCCTCGTCGAGCACGAGCTCGACACCGTCGACCGGCTCTGCGGCAAGGTCGTGGTCATGGCCCAGGGCCGCGTCCTCTCCGAGGGACGCATGGCGGAGCTGCGGCTCAGCCGGGAAGTGCAGGACGCGTATGTCATCGGCTGAGCAGGACATGCCCCCCCTGGCGCTCTCCATCCGTGGCATGACAGCCGGCTACGGCGGGCCGCCGATCGTCCGCGACGTCGACATGAACGTGGGCAGCGGCCGGGTTGTGGCCGTTGTCGGCCCCAACGGCGCCGGCAAGAGCACCCTCTTGAAGGCCATCCTCGGGATCGCCCGGGTCCAGGCCGGACGTGTCGAGCTGAACGGCGCGGACGTCACGGGCGTGCCGTTGGAGAAGCTCGCGCGGCTGGGTATCGGGTACGTGCCCCAGGTTGACGACGTCTTCGACGGTCTGCGCGTGCGCGAGAACCTTGACATGGGTGGCTACCTGTTCAACCGCGCAGAGAGGGAGGAGCGCATGGAGCGTGCGCTCGAGGTGTTCCCGCAGCTCAAGCCGCGGCTGAATCGCTACGTCGAGACGCTGAGTGGCGGCGAACGCAAAATGACCGCGATCGCCCGGGTGCTGATGCTCGATCCGTCGGTGCTGATCCTCGACGAGCCGACCGCCGGCCTGTCCCCGGAGCTCTCGCGGACCGTGCTGGAGAACCAGGTGCGAATGCTCGGCGACCTCGGCAAGGCGGTGCTCCTGGTCGAGCAGAAGGCCGTCGCCGCGCTTGGCGTCTCCGATTGGGCCTACATGCTCCTACGCGGCGAGGTGGTCATGTCCGCCGACGCCCACGAGGTCCTCGAGAAGCCGGACATGCGCGAGATCTTCCTCGGGGCAACAGCCCCCTCCGACGAGCCCGGCGCCGAGCGCGGCGGAATGGTGCGCACGTCAGTCCGCGAGGCCGAGTAGCCTCTCGGCGTTGCCGTGGAGGATGTTCTCGCGGTCCTCGCGGGTGAGGTCCGCCTCGCGGACGGCGCGCAATTCGTCGAGAGCCCACGAACCGTCCTCGGGGCCGAACGGGAAGTCGGTGCCGAAGAGGATGTGATCAGCGCCGAAGAAGGCGCGCGCCATGGCCAGGGCCTCGACGGAGCCGTTGCTGATCGAGTCGTTGTAGAAGCGGCGGAAGTGGTCGATGGCGGGGCCGGTCAGGACCGCGCCGCTGCTCCCGCCGATGCCGAGGCGGGCGTACTCGACGGCCGTGCTGCGCGCGAAGGCATCGATGCGCGGTGCGAAGTAGGGGATCATCCCGCCCATGTGATGAGTCACGAACCTGATGTCCGGGTACTTCTCGAAAACGCCCCCGAACACGAGCCTGGCCATCGCCAGCGAGGTGTCGAACGGCCAGGCCAGGGTGCGGTCGAGGACGTCGCGTCCGATCCACGGGTAGATGTTGGCGTGCTGCGGGTGGATCCAGATGGGCAGCCCGAGGGCGGCCGCGCGTTCGTAGAGGGGCCACATCGAGTCGTGGTCGAGGGGCTTGCCCTCGATGTTGGAGAAGATGAGCACGCCGCAGAGGCCCAGCTCGCCGTGGATGCGCTCGAACTCCTCCATCATGTCGTCGTCGACGACGGGGAGGACGCCGACGCTGAGGAACCGGTCGCTGCGCCGGCTCGCGAACTCCGCCAGGCTGTCGTTGGCGACTCGCGTCAGACGATGGAGCTCGGTGCGCTCCATGCCGAGCCACACGGGAGGACGGGCCAGGACGAGCACCTGCTTGTCGAAGCCGTGCTCATCCATGAACGAGATGCGGCGTTCGTCGTCCCAGAGATAGGAGCTCTGCGACTGCAGTGCCCTGAGCTCTGCTCCCGTGCTCACCTCGCCCAGCGCCTCGATCAGGCGCATTGGGAAAACATGCGCGTACGCGTCTATGACCACGCCAGCTCTCCTGTGTTGCTCATGCCTTCAACGAGGGCCTTCTTGGATACCTTGCCGAAGGGGGAGAGGGGGAAGTCGTCCATGATCTCCACGCGTTCCGGGCATTTGAACTTGGCCATGCCGAGGTCGACAAGGAATTCTCGCAGCGACTCGATCGTCAGAATCGTGCCCTCGTGGAGGATCAGGCAGGCGCACATGCGCTCACCGAGGACGGGGTCGGGATACGGCACGCAGGCGACGTTGCGCACCGACGGATGGGTCAGGATGAGGTTCTCGACCTCCTCTGCGCTGATCTTCTCACCACCGCGGTTGACGAGGTCCTTGATCCGCCCCTCGACCAGGTACGCGCCCGAAGGGTGCCGTCGCATCAGGTCGCCGGAGCGGTAGAAGCCGTCCGGGGTGAACTGCCTGATGTTGTACGCAGGCGCGCGGTAGTAGCCGCGCAGCGTGTAGGGCCCGCGCACGGTGAGCTCGCCGACCTCGCCGTCCGGCACCTCGGCGCCGCTCTCGTCGGTGAGGCGGACCTCGTCGTCGGCTGACACAGGGGTACCGACGGTCTCCATGCGTGCATCTTCCGGGAGGTCCTTGCCCACGAAGAAGAGCGTGCCCTCACTCATTCCGAAGTTCTCCTGCACGAAGGCGTTGGGGAACACCTCGGCCATCCGCCTGCGAAGCTCCGGCTGAAGCCGCTGCCCGCCGGACTGGAGCAGCTCCACCGAGGAGAGGTCGTGGTTGGCCACATCGGGGTCGGCGAGCCATCGGATGTAGAGCGCGGGGACGGCGGCGATGTGGGTCACGCCGTGGCGGCTCAGCAGGGGGAGGATCTCCGCCGCTCGGGTTCCTTCGCTGAGGACGACACGCGCACCGTGCATCAGAAAGCCCTGCACGCCGGGACACGCCAGCGGCATGTTGTGAGCAAGCGGTGCAACCGCCAGTTGGCAGCTGTCCCTGTCGATGTAGTGGACCGCGGCGGCGGCGTGAGAGTTGTACACGTAGTCGTTGTGCGTGCGCGGGATCAGCTTGGGGACGCCCGTCGTGCCTCCAGAGAGGAGCAGACAGCACGGGTCCATCGGGTCGATGTCGACCTGGGGAGCGGAACCGACGTTGGGACCAGGCAGGAGCTCGTCCATCAGGACGATGTGACGCACACTGGGGTTCGCCTGCTGGACGGCCCGCCCGAGCCCGGCGTCGGTTCCGAAGTACGCAACGGCGTCGGTGAGCCTCGCGAAATGATCGAGCTCGAGGCGACGGTGCGGTGCCAGCGCCAGGACAGGGATCACGCCGATCATCTGCAATGCAAAGTACAGGTAGAGGAATTCAGGCGCGTTGGGGAGGTGCATGATCACCCGGTCGCGCCGGCGCAGTCCCAGGTTGTGGAGCATTGCGGCCAGCTGAGCGCGGCGATCGGCAAGCTGCGCGTACGTGATCGTCTCCCGGCCGTGCTCGAGCGCGACCCGATCGGCATGTCGCTCGAACAACTCGCCGAAGACCTGGTCGAGGGTGCGGTCTTTCCAGTAGCCGCGCGCCCGGTAGCGTGCCGCAAACTCGGGCGGATAGGGGACGACCCCGTCGAGCGGTTCCATGTGCGCGCAGCCCCTATGTGGTGGCGCTGAAGCCGCCGTCGATGACGATGACCTCGCCGGTGACGAATGGGTTGCTGACGATGAGGTTCACGATGGTCACGGCCACCTCATCGGGGGTCACGCAGCGCTTCAGCGGGGTCAGCTTGGCGCGGCGCTCCATGAGGCGCTCGTAGTTCTCACCCAGGGCGTGCTCCATCCAGTCGCCCACCATCCACCCCGGGGCGACGGCGTTGACGCGGATGGCCGGTCCGAGCGCTCCCGCCATCGTCTTGGTGAGGTTGACCACCGCCGCCTTGCTCGCGGCGTAGGGAAAGGGCTGCGGCCCCGGGCGCAGGCCGACGATGCTGGCCAGGTTGACGACCGCCGCTGCCGGCGCGTCGCGCAGCATCGGCACCGCGGCGCGGGTCACCTGGAACGTGCCCCGGACGTTGACTGCGAAGACGCGGTCCCAGTCGTCCATGCTCAGGCCGTCGAGGTCGGAGGGAGGCGTGGCGACGGTGGTGCCGGCGTTGTTGACGAGTCCGTCGAGCCGGCCGAATCGGGACCTCACCTCCTCGAGCATGGCCACGACAGCCGGCTCGTCGGCAACGTCTGCCTGGCAGAGCAGGGTTTCGGCTCCGAGCGCCGCCGCCTCAGCGGCAACCCCCTCCGCGGCTTCGCGGCTGCGGCTGAAGTTGAGC
>DAISRJ010000038.1:12187-16457 GCA_036828955.1 Candidatus Dormiibacterota bacterium
CACGTGGAAGCCGTGACGCGCGCATTCGAGCGCGGCGCTGCGCCCGATGCCCCGCGCCGCCCCGGTGATCAGCGCCACTGGCCTCGTGGACTGGGCAGTCACCTCCTCGGCGCCGCCGACTTCGTCGAGAGGGCCAGGCCCAACACCCTCTCCGCGTTGGCGTGGAAGACGCCGGCCATCACCTCCTCGGAGTAGCCCAGCTCGTCCCATTCGCGGAAGATGCGCTCGTACGGCATGCTCGGGTAGTCGCTGCCGAACATGATCTTGTCCTTGAGCCGGCCGCGGATGTCGCGCTTGAGGCTCTCCGGGAAGTATTTCGGCGCCCAGCCCGACATCTCCCAGTACACGTTGCCCTTGTGCAGCGCCACGGCGGTCATCTCCTCGACCCACGGCCAGCCCGGGTGCGCCGCGACAATCGTCAGGGTCGGGAACGTCGCGGCGAGGTCGTCGACGCACAGGGGGTGGGCGCTGCGCAGAGTCGTTCCCAGCCCGCCCGGCAGTCCCGCTCCCATACCGGTGGTGCCCACGTCGATCATCACTGGCACGCCGAGGCCGTCGATGGCGTCGAACAGTGGCCGGAGGGCGGGATCGTTGACCTGGAATCGACCCATGATCGGGTGGAAGTGGAAGCCGAGGACGTGGAACTCCCGTACGGCGCGCTCCGCCTCCTCGATCGCCGCCGGTCCCTTCAGCGGATCCACCGCGCCCCACACCTGGAGGACGGTGTCCGGGTTGCGGTCACGCATGGCGGCGACGTAGTCGTTGGTGCACGGGGGAGCGCCCGTCAGCGACTCGATGTCGAAGGCCACCAGCACAGCCTCGACCCCGGCGGCCCGGAACTCGGAGGCGACCTCGGCCTCATCCTTACCCACCCAGTCGCGCTTCCAATACGCGGCCAGCGCGTCGGCGAACGGACCCTGTGAGGTGATCCATTCACGCGTGCCGGGATAGCAGTGAAGGTCGATCCTGCGCATCACGCCAGCGCGGGCGCGAGCGAACCCCGCAGAGCGGTCGTCACCCGCGCGGACACGTCACCCAGCCCCCTCGAGCTGGTCTGCGCCGCTTGGCTCCACCGTCGGCGACAGGCTCGCCAGCTCGAGCAGGCCGGACCCGTAGCGCGCCTCGAGCTCGGCAGGAAAGTCGGCGAAGATCTGCTGCACGAACATGTCGTGGCGGATGTACGCCTTCACCAGGCCGGCGAGGAGTGGCGACTCGCTCGTGAGGATGTCCCAGTTCTTGCCATCCTTGGCCACGCCCCACAGCGACCACTGCGAGTCGACCACGACCGCAAGGTGGCGGGCGAGGCGGGAGCGGTAGAGGGTCCCATCGGTGCTGGCATGGCGCGTGACGCGCCCGCGCGGCGAGCGGAATGGCAGGCGGCCGAAGTGGACCATCACGAACTCCACGCCCGCGTCCGAGGCCGCCGTGACTGCCGTGCCGAGGCCGGTCAGCTCGTCGCGCTTCCCGCTCATGTAGATGCGAGTCCTGGCTCGCGAGATCGCCGCGACAGCGCTCTGCACAGCGGCGTCGAAGGTGACCACGCGCGTCACGGGGAGCAGCTCTGCCGGCACCACCCGGTTGGGGAGTGTCTCGAGGTCGCGACGCGCGGCGGCGACACGGGTGGCGAAGTCCGCCTCGAGGCTCTTGAGGAGGATGTCCGGCTGGATCGCCGTGTAGCGCGCGGGCTTTTCGCCGGTGCGCACCGCGGCCCCACGCTCGACCAGACGGCGGAGTGTCTCGTAGACCTTGGGCTGAGGAACGCCGGTGTCGTTGGCCACCGAATAGCCGGTTGCACCGTTGGAGAGCAGCAGGCCGATGTAGGTGCGCGCCTCGTACTGCGAGAACCCCAGTTGAGTGAGTCGCCCGGCGATTACCTCGCTTCGGTCATCCATCGCATTCCACCCTGGTCAGTACGGTGACGCGGCCACTGGGCGGGTCCCGCCCCGTGCAGTCACTACGTCCGTAGTGCGTAACCACTGTAGCACAGCAACCGCGCAGCCGGACCCACGCTGACGCTGTGCTACGGTTCGCGAAATGACCGGTCCCGGAGTGCCAGCCGCGGGGTCCGACGCAGCGGGCGCCGTGCCGGCCGATGCCCTGTCCGCAGCGGAGGACTCGGTGACGGTGGTTGGTGCGATGACCCCGCACCTGGACACCGTCCTCAGCCCGGAGGCACGGCGGTTCGTGGCCATGCTGCACGGTCGTTTCAACCCGACGCGCGAGAGCCTGCTCCAGCGCCGCGCCGAGGTCCAGGCTCACATCGATGCGGGTGGCTCGCTCGATTTCCTCGCCGACACAGCCGGCGTGCGAGCGGCCGAGTGGACGGTCACCCCGGCGCCGGACGACCTCACCAACAGGCGCGTGGAGATCACCGGGCCCACCGACCGGAAGATGCTCATCAACGCGCTGAATTCCGGCGCCACCGGGTACATGGCCGACTTCGAGGACGCCAACTCGCCGACGTGGGAGAACATGGTCGAGGGCCAGGCCAACCTGCGTGACGCCGTGGCGGGCACCATCTCCTTCACCAATCCCGATGGCCGCGTCTATGCGCTCGACGACCGCGTCGCCACGCTCCTGGTCCGCCCCCGAGGATGGCACCTCGTCGAGAAGCACGTGCTGGTGGACGGGCAGCCAGTCTCTGCGAGCCTGTTCGACGCGGGGGTGTTTCTCCTCCACAACGCGGCGCAGCTGCGCGACAGGGGCAGCAACCCCTATCTCTACCTGCCCAAGATGCAGAGCCACCTCGAGGCGCGGCTGTGGAACGACGTGTTCGATGTCGCCGAGGCTGAGCTGGGGCTCGCCCAGGGCTCCATCCGCGCCACGGTTCTCATCGAGACGCTGCCAGCCGCGTTCGAGATGGACGAGATGCTGTACGAGCTGCGCTCTCACTCAGCAGCCCTCAACGCGGGTCGCTGGGACTACATGTTCAGCAGTGTGAAGACATTCGCCAGCCGCGATGGCGATGTGTTCCCCGACCGCCAGACGCTGACCATGACGGTGCCCTTCATGCGCGCCTACACCGAGCTCCTGGTTCGCACGTGTCACCGCCGCGGAGCCCACGCCATCGGGGGGATGGCCGCGCTGATCCCCAACCGCCGCGACGCGGAGGCGACAGAGGCCGCGCTGGCAGGGGTGCGCGCGGACAAGCAGCGCGAGGCCGGCGATGGTTTCGATGGCACGTGGGTGGCACATCCGGACCTGGTCGGCGTGGCACTGGCAGAGTTCGACAAGGTGCTCGGCGCCCAACCGAACCAGCTCGGCCGCCTCCGCGAGGACGTGGACGTCTCCGCCGCGCAGCTGTTGGACTTCGCGTCGGCTGGTCACGTGGTGACCGAGACGGGTCTGCGCAGCAACGTCAGCGTCAGCCTTCGCTACCTGACGTCGTGGCTGGCCGGCAACGGGGCTGTCGCCGTCTTCAACCTCATGGAGGATGTCGCCACCGCCGAGATTGCGCGGTCACAGCTGTGGCAGTGGCTGCACCGCAGTGCCGCGCTGCCCGACGGGAGGCGAGTCAGCCGCGCCATGCTGACCGAGGTCGAGGCTGACGAAGCGGCAAAGTTCCGCGCCGAGCTGCCCCCGGGATCCCGCGAGGCCGGGCTCCTGGAGGAGGCGCGTTCGCTCTTCGGCGGTCTCGTCTACAGCGACACCTTCGTTGAATTCCTGACGCTCCCCGGCTACGAACTGCTGGGCTGACGCGGGGCGCCCCACGTTGCGGCTGCCGCATGGGCCCGCACTCGGTGGTTGTACTGTGCGCCCGTGGGAGACGAGCACCCCAACGCGACCGCGTACCGCCGCACCGACGACGCGTTTCGGTCCGGGGACCACACTGCTCTGACGTCTCTCATCGCTGCCGAGGTCACCTGGCACGTCCCCGGGTCGCACCCGATGGCTGGAGAGATCCGCGGACGTGACGCGCTCCTCGCGTGGCTCACCAAGCTGTGGGCAAGGGGCTTCTGGCTCGCCGAGCACGACGTGCTCGGCAGTGAGGAGCACGTTGTCGCTCTCAGCACGATGGGCGCACGCCGCGACGGCGTCGACGTCCAGACACGCGTTGTCAGCGTCTTTCACTACCTTGACGGGCAGCAGCTCGAGCGCTGGTTCTACCCTGAAGACTCCGCGGCCTGGGACGAGATCTTCGCCGAGTGAGTTGACTGGCGCAGCCGGGCCCGCCGAGTCGTTCCCAGCGCGCGACTCGGCGAGACGGACGCCCGCGTGTATGCTCTGGGGAGGCGCGATGAAGCTCGCTCCTTGAATCGTCGGCCGCGCC
>DAISRJ010000039.1:0-15704 GCA_036828955.1 Candidatus Dormiibacterota bacterium
CCCCTCCGTCGCCACGTGACCGGTCTTCCGCTCGACGTCCTGACCGGCGCCACAGCGTCCCCTCACCCGCGCGGTGAAGGCGGTGGACCGCCTCGCGGTGACGCTTCGGCCGACGCTCTTCGGCTACCAGCTGATCTACCAGTTCGAGATGTCCACTCCGGCGAAGGTCGCCGTCGATGCGGCCCACGTCGCCGCCTGATCGGCGGCTGCCAGTTCTCGCTGCGCTGAGGGCGACCGAACGGTGAGCCGAAGCGACTGCCGCCTCTTCAGCCTTCTCCTGCTCAGCGCCGCCGTGCTCCTCGACGCCGGCTACTTCTCGATCCTCGCGCTGGCCTGCGTGCTGCTGTCGCTGGCCTTCTGTTTCAACGGCTTCAGCACGACCCCGCGCGGTCCCGAGCTACCGCGCTGGGCGGGGATCGTCCTGGTCGTGTGCCTCGCCGCCAGCACGGCGCTCTACGACAGGAAGCTTGATCATCCGGTCTTCCTGGTCAGCGCCGCCCTGCTCGTCGGGGCCGTGCTGCTGTTCAGTCTCGTCCGCGCCAGGGTGGCGCAAGCCGCGGCCTTCGCCCTTGCCGCTCTCGCCGGGGCTGTGGGGATCGCGACCACGATCACGTGGGGCACCGCGGGCATCGACGTCTTCCAGTTTCAGCAGAGCGCTTCCTCGGCGTTGCTGCACGGGCACAACCCGTACACCCCGCTGGTGGTCAGCCCGGCGGTCGTCGCGCCCGGTGTCTCCACCCTCCTGCACCTGCACTTTCCGTACGGCCCCATCCTTCCCGTTCTCGAGGCCCCGTTCCGGCTGCTGGGTGACGTTCGCGTCCTGCACATCCTTGCGGCGCTGATCACCGCGGCCGCGGTCCTGACCCTCGCCCGCCGCGCCGGGACGATCGACCGGGCCGCCTGCGTGGTGATGGCGTTTCCCCTGTCGGTGGGCATGGTGATGAGCAGCTGGGTGGACATCATCACCATGGCGTTGTTGGCGGTGTGGTTGGTCAACTTCCGCAGTCATCCCAGGGTGGCGACCGTCGCGCTGGCGCTCGCGTTGGGAGCCAAGCCGACGACCCTGATCGCCCTGGTGCCGATCTTCTTCTGGTCGGTGCGCGCTCGCCGGCAGACTGTCATCGCCGCGGTGGCTGCCGCGCTGTTCGTGGTGCCATTCGCGTTCGCCACCGGGCTCTCACAGTTCTACTACAACGTGCTCGGCGTCCAGCTCGACGTCTTTCCGCGTTTCAACGCCCTCACCATCGACACCTTCCTGAAGACCTTCTCGCTGCCGACGCTGCCCTTCGCGGTGTCGGCGATGGTGGTCGCCGCAGCGACAATCCTGGTACTGCGCCGCCGACCCTCCACCTACGGCGACCTGCTCACCGGCACGGCGATCCTGGCCACGGTGTCCTTCCTGGTCGCCAAGTGGGCGTACTTCAACTACTACTACATCCCCGCTGTGCTGCTTGTTCTTGCGATCGCCGGCGACAGCCTGCCCCTCGACGTCCCCGAGATGATCCGTCCCCCCGCTCTCTTCCTCCGCTCGGTCGACTGGCTGCGCGCAGCGGCGGGGGGCTTTCCGCGGGGCAGCAGCGTTCCCGGCATCAGCGTCCCCGGCCGCCAGTAACCCCGACCGCGGATTGGCCTCGCCGCGGTCGCGCGTAGAATCGGTGTCATGACTAGGTACACCCCGGACCCAGCACCGTGAGCGCCGACGCCGTCCGCGAGAAGAACGGCCACCACCAGACAGGCGGCCTGCGCGTCAAGCGCGGTCTCGCCGAGATGCTCAAGGGCGGGGTGATCATGGACGTGGTCACCGTCGAACAGGCCCGCGTCGCCGAGGACGCCGGCGCCGTGGCGGTCATGGCTCTGGAGCGCGTCCCCTCGGACATCCGCCGCGACGGGGGCGTTGCGCGCATGAGCGCCGTCAGCCTGGTGCGCGAGATCAAGCAGGCGGTGACCATCCCGGTCATGGCCAAGGCCCGCATCGGTCACTTCGTCGAGGCTCAGGTGCTGCAGTCGCTGGGAATCGACTATGTCGACGAATCAGAGGTGCTGACCCCGGCTGACGAAGAGAACCACATCGACAAGTGGGCGTTCACCATCCCGTTCGTCTGCGGCGCCCGCGACCTCGGCGAGGCTCTCCGCCGCATCGGCGAGGGCGCGGCGATGATCCGCACCAAGGGCGAGGCGGGCACCGGCAACATCGTCGAGGCGGTGCGCCACATGCGCGCCGTGCGTGGCGGCATCCGGCGCATCCAGGGCCTCCGTCGCGACGAGTTGATGGCCGAGGCCAAGCGCCTCCAGGCTCCCTACGAGCTGGTGGTCGAGATCGCCGAAACGGGGCACCTCCCGGTGGTGAACTTCTCCGCGGGCGGCATCGCCACGCCGGCCGACGCGGCTCTGATGATGCAGCTCGGAGCCGAAGGCAACTTCGTGGGCAGCGGCATCTTCAAGAGCGAGGATCCCCTCAACTACGCCAAGGCGATCGTCGCCGCCACCACCTATTTCGACAAGCCGGACGTGATCGCAGACGTGAGCGCCGGGCTCGGGCCCGCCATGCGCGGCCTCGACGTTGCCGGGATGCCCCGCGAGGAACTTTTGTCCACGCGGGGCTGGTAGCCGGGCCTGAGGTGACCGATGGTTCGGCGGCGTACACTGGCATCGTGCTCATGACGTTGCTCGGGCTCCGGGACGACCGGTGCTTCCCGGCCGGCTGGGAACGCTGAAGATCACCACTGTCGGCGTCCTCGCACTGCAGGGCGACGTCCGCGAGCATCTCGCCGCCTTTCGTCGCTGCGACGCGGAGGCCGTCCCGGTCCGTCTCGCAGCGGAGATCGAGTCCGTCGACGCACTGGCCCTCCCCGGCGGCGAGTCGACGACGATGGGCAAGCTGCTCCGCGCCTTCGCGCTGGAGGACGCGCTGCGCAGCCGCCTCGCCGAGGGGATGCCGACTCTGAGCACCTGTGCCGGCCTCATCCTCCTCAGCCGCACCATCGCGGACGGCCGCCCCGACCAGCTCGCGACCGGCACCCTCGACATCGCCGTGCGTCGCAACGGTTGGGGCAGCCAGGTCGACTCGTTCGAAGCGGACATCACAGTCTCCGAGCTCGGTGACCTGCCCTTCCGGGGCGTGTTCATCCGCGCGCCTCGCATCGAGTCGATCGGCGAGGGCGTGGACGTCCTCGCCACCCTCGGGGGCGAGCCCGTGGCGGTGCGGCAGGGAGCCCACATGGGACTCACCTTCCACCCCGAGATGACCGGCGACGATCGCCTCCACCGGCTCTTCCTCGAGCAGGTCGACGCCGTCCGGGAGAGCGCGGCATGAACGTCCGCTCGGCGTCTTTCCGCGACCTTGCCCGCGTGGAGCAGCTCTATCGCGACGCGCTCGACGCCGACCTCGGCGTGCCCGGCCTGCACCCGGACAGCCCGGTCCCACAGGCAACCCTGCTGCGCCTCTGGTACGCGCTCAGCAAGACCCTGTCCTCGCTGGTTCCGCTCAACGACACGGGCGGCGTCCTGTTCGTCGCCGAGGACGACTCGGAGGGCGTGGTCGGCTTCATCCAGGCGCAGGCCACCTCGACCCGGCCCTCGGTGTGGCAGATCATCAACTTCTGCGTCGCGCCCGGCGGTGCTGGGCACTTTGCGCGCGAGCGTCTGCTCACCCATCTCTGCAACCGCGGTTTGGAGCAGCACGTGCACCGCTACCACGTGCGCCTGCCCCTCGATCACCCGCTGGTCGGCGTGTTCCTCGAGCACGGGTTCACGCAGTTCGCCACCGAGCAGATCCTCTTCCACGAGACGCCGGAGACCATCCCGCGCAGCGACGCCCCGCCCCTGGCAGTCCGCCCGGCTCGCCGCGAGGACGCCGGCGCCATCCACCTCCTCTACCGGCGGGTGACGCCGAGCCACATCGCCGGCTTCGAGGCCCCCTCGCTCAAGACCTGGCAGACGTCGTTCGCGCAGGGGAGCGTCGGACGCATCGGCCGCGACGAGGTGCGCCACGTCGTCGCCGAACATCCGGGGATGGTCGGCTGGGCGGCCATTCGGCCGGCAAGCGCCGGCCGTCCCAGCATCCTGACACTGATGTGCGAGGCGCATGATCCCGCGGTGCGCGAGGGCTTCCTGGACGCCGTCGTCGCCGAGCTGCCGCCGCAACCGGTCTCGTGCGTGCTCCGCCACTACGACTCCGAGCTGATCCGCTCACTGCAACACCGTGGGTTCGCCGTCTACGGCACGCAGCTGCTGCTCATCCGCGACCTCGGCATCAAGGTGCGCATCCGCGCCACCGCCAAGCAGAGCAAGCAGGTCCTCGCCCATGCCGGCGTCGCCAACACCCGTGTCTCCGTCCCGTCGCTGACCGTCCTGCGTTCACCAGAGAGGAGAGAGAGATAGTCGCGGACATGATGCCCTACGGTTCGTCATGGCAGGAGGAGCTCAGCCTCCTCATCGCAGCGCTCCCGCCCCGCGTCGCCGCCGCCACGCAACGCCTCGCGCAGGAGCGGGGTGACCTCCTCGAGGTCGTGCTCGACCTCGGTCGTGAGCCCGAGGCGCGCTTCACCGACGGTGAGGTCGTTCTCGACAATGTGCAGGTCACCCACCACGACCTCGAGTACGTGACCGAGCGCGTCGGCGACTTCGGGGACGACAACCGTGCCGGCATCGAACGCACCCTGCATCGCATCAGCGCCATCCGCAACCGCGCAGGCACCGTGGTGGGACTGACCTGCCGGGTCGGGCGCGCTGTCACGGGAACCATCGACATCATCAAGGACATCGTTGTCAACGGCCAGTCGATCCTCCTGCTCGGACCGCCCGGCATCGGCAAGACGACAATGCTGCGCGAGTGCGCGCGTGTGCTCAGCGACGAGTGCGGCAAGCGGGTGGTCATCGTCGACACCAGCAACGAGATCGGCGGTGACGGCGACATCCCTCACGCGGGCATCGGCCGCTCACGCCGGATGCAGGTGCGCACGCCCCCGGAGCAGCATGCGGTGATGATCGAGGCGGTGGAGAACCACATGCCCCAGGTCATCGTCATCGACGAGATCGGTACCGGCCTGGAGGCGATGGCCGCGCGCACCATCGCCGAGCGTGGCGTGCAGCTGGTCGGCACGGCGCATGGGTCGAACCTCGACAACCTGCTCGTCAACCCCACCCTCAACGACCTGCTCGGCGGCATCCAGACGGTCACGCTCAGCGATGAAGAGGCGCGCCGGCGGGGCACGCAGAAGAGCGTCCTCGAGCGCAAGGCGCCGCCCACGTTCGACGTGCTCATCGAGATCCAGGAACGCGACCGCGTGGTCGTGCACATGCCCCTCGACGAGACCGTCGACGAGGCGCTTCGCGGGCGCACCAAGCCCCCGCAGCTTCGCCGCCGCGGCGAGGACGGACAGATCGTCAGCCGCATCGACACCAGCGCCCCGCCGCCGGCGTCATTCGAGCCCAACCCGTTCCCGGCCGGCAACGGACGCCGTCGCAGTCGCGAGCGCCACCGCCGCGGTTTCGACGTCGAGGAATACATGGCCCAGCGTTCCCGCGACACCGCTTTCGAGGGTGGAGGCGGTCCCAGCGGGGCCCCCCGTCACATGCAGCCCCTCGCCGTCTTTCCGTACGGAGTCTCACGCACCTACCTCGAACAGTCCGTGCGCGAGCTGCACGTGCCCGTGCGTATCCAACACAACGTCGATGACGCCGACATGGTGCTGACATTGAAGAACTATTACCGCCGCAAGGATTCCCCCGTGCGCACCGCGGAGGCCACCGGCATCCCCATCCAGGTGCTGCGCAGCAACACCGTCGCTCAGATCAAGGGCGCGCTCGCGCGCGTCTACGGCGTCGAGGAGGTTGACCAGACGGAGACGGCGCTCGAGGAGGCCCTCGAAGCCGTCGAGCGTGCCCGGCAGACCACGTCGGATGTTGAGCTGGCGCCCCAGAATTCCTATGTCCGCCGCCTCCAGCACCAGCTTGTCGAACGTCACGACATGACTGCGCGCAGCACCGGCAACGAGCCCAACCGCCGCCTCGTCATACTCGGCGCCGAGGAGTGAACAGCTTTGACACGTACCGGATTCTTTGTCTCGTTCGAGGGTCTCGACGGGGCCGGTAAGAGCACCCAGGTGGCGGTGCTCGGCGCCGCCCTGCGCGCCGGCGGGTATGACGTCATCACCGTGCGCCCCAACGACACAGCCCTCGGCGAGGTGGTGAGCGGAGTCGTTCTGCAGCATCAGCTGTCCGCCTCGCTGCAACCCTGGACCGAGGCCCTGCTCTTCAACGCCGGCCGCGTCCAGCTGCTTCACGAGGCCATCCTCCCGGCCCTGTCGCGAGGCGCGGTGGTGATCGCGGATCGCTTCACGGACTCGACGCTCGCGTACCAGGGTGGCGGCCGGGGCGTCGACAGCGAGGCGCTGCTGCGTCTCCACCGCGACTGCTGTGGCGACGAGTGGCCCGACCTCACCGTCTACCTCGACCTCGCGTACAGCGTCGCCGCACAGCGCCAGCACGCGCAGCAACTGCCGCTGGACCGTATCGAAGGTGCGCCGCACGACTTCCACGGCCGTGTCCAGGCAGCGTTCGATCGCCTCGCCGCCGAGCATCCCGACCGCATTGCGCGCATCGACGCGGGCCTGCCGGCCGTGTCCGTGTCGCAGGAGGTGATGCGCCTCGTCCAGCAGCGACTGCGCATCGCGGGTACAGTGCCCAGCCCGGTGGCGGCGGGATGAAGCTGATCTTCGCGGTGCTGCATGCCAAGGACGTCGAGGCCTGCGCTGACGCGCTCAGCGCGCGCGGTTTCGTCTACACCCGCTTCGCAACCCAGGGTGGCTTCCTCGACACCAGCAACTTCACCCTGATGATCGGTGTCGGCGACGACCAGGTCGGCGAGGTGCTCGACATCCTCCGCCGTCGCGCCCAGCACCGCACCGAGATGCTGGCGGCGCGTACCCAGGCGGGCGGCGACGTTTCCGCGATCCTCGCCCCACCGGTCGATGTCGAGGTTGGCGGCGCCACCGTGTTCGTGGTGCCGCTCGACCGCCTCGAGAAGCTCTAGCCGGCACAGGGGGGACGCCACTGATCCCCGGCCTGGGCACCTTGCTCAACACCGCCACCGTTCTCACCGGCGGCGGGCTCGGCATCACCGCCGGCTCACGCATCCCGGAGCGCGTGCGTGAGGGGCTGATCGCGGTCCTCGGTCTCTTCGTCGTGGTCTACGGGGTGCGCACGGCCATCAGCCCGGCGTTCAGCGGCAGGGCCGCGCCTGACCTCGCCGTGGTGCTCCTCGCCCTGCTGGTGGGAACCGCGATCGGGAGCATCCTCGACCTCGACGGCCTGCTCCATCGCTTCGGCGACGCTGTCGAGGCACGTGTCGGCGGCGGCGACGGTGACGGCCGCCTGGCCCGCGCGCTGGTCACCACCAGCCTGCTGTTCTGTGTCGGCCCGCTGACCATCCTCGGCTCTTTCGACGATGGGGCACGAGGCGACATCCTCCTGCTCGGCATCAAGTCCGCCCTCGACGGCGTCGCCGCCCTGGCCTTCGGCGCCAGCCTCGGGGTTGGCGTTCTGCTCAGCGCGATGACCGTCCTGGTGGTGCAGGGAGCCCTCACGGCGGCCGCCTACTTCACCCGCGGGGCTGTCGACCCCGGGTTGGTCACGGCCGCGCTTGGCACTGGTGGAGTGCTCCTCGTGGCGATCGGACTGGGCCTGCTCGAGGTGCGCCGGCTCCGGGTGGCGGACATGCTGCCCGCCCTCATCGTGGCGCCTCTCTTCGAGCTGGCGGTGCGGAGCTGGAACCTGCCGATCTGAAACGGCTCAGCCGGGCCGCACCACCACCTCCGCAGCGTCCACCACGCGCTCGACACGGGTCCCGACCAGGTGCACCCGCACACCGGGGACCCCGGGGGAACCCGGCTCCCAGCCCTCCGCGAAGAGTTGGCGCGCCTCGCCCCAGGTCCGCGCGTTGCGAAGCTGACGGCCGTCGGTGAACGAGACCGGCCCTGGACGCGTCGCATACCCGAAACGCACCTCACCCCCGCTCTTCAGGAAGGCGGCGACCTCGGCGAGGGGCTGCTCGTCGGCGATGAAGCCGGCGCTGCCCAGCGCGTCGACGACGGTGGGCATCTCGCCGCTCCTGGCCTGCTCGCGAACCGCGGCACGGGCGGCGATGTGGGCGGCGCGCTCGCGGCGGCGCCGCTCGGTGGCGATCTGCCCGGTGCGCGCGCGCAGCTCGCGCAGCTGCGCCTGGTGCGGCGCCATCGCCACCACCGTGGCCCGTTCGCCGGCTCCAAGCTCCGCCAGCAGTGCGTCCAACTGATCGTCGCCGAGCCCGGCCAGCGAGTCGGCGTCGAACGCGGGCGGGAGGTCAGGCAGCGGGGGCAGCTCGGTCACGCCGCCGATCATGCCGCGCGCTGCCCGCACCGCGTGCCGGTGGCGCTACCGTTACAGCGCACGATCAGACACAGGAGGGCGGGCCGGCGGTGTCCACGGTTCTGAACGACTCGATTCGAGTAGATCGCGATGGCGCGCTGGTCATCGTGACCATCGACCATCCACCGGTGAACGCGATCAGCCGCGCGGTCATCGCCGCCATCACCCAGGCCCTCGATGAGGCCGAGCAGGACCGGTCGTGCCGCGCGCTGATCCTCACCGGCGCCGGGTCCAGGTTCTTCGCAGCCGGCGCCGACATCACCGAGTTCGGCGACGCGAGCGCCGACACCGCCGCCAGGGGTCAGGAGCTGACCGTCGCCATGGAGGGGTCGCGCCTGCCCATCGTCGGCGCTGTCAACGGCATCGCGTTCGGGGGTGGATGCGAGTTGACGCTGGCGTGCGACGCGCGCATCGCGTCGAGCGACGCCCGATTCGGCCAGCCCGAGATCAAGCTCGGCATCCTGCCCGGCTGGGGGGGCACCCAGCGGCTCCCGCGGCTTCTCGGCCGCACCGTGGCGATGGCGCTGTTGCTCAGCGGCGATCCCATCGACGCGGCCCGGGCGCTGCAACTCGGCCTCGTCTCCGAGGTGGTCGAACCGGGCGCTCTTCTCGACGCCGCGCGCGACCTGGCCGGCCGCTACGCGTCCCAGGCGCCGCTGGCGGTTGCCGCCATCAAGCGCGCCGTCAACGGCGGTCTGGACCGACCTCTTGCCGAGGGCCTCGCCGCCGAGAGGGACGAGTTCGTCGCCCTCTTCGCCAGCGACGACGCCGCCGAAGGCATCGCGGCCTTCCGGGAAAAGCGCCTTGCGATGTGGACGGGCCGGTAGGGCCGGTGGCGATCGCATCACGACCCGCGTCATCGCCGCGGTACCGGGGCGCCCCGGGCGCGTGAGCAGAGCCACCAAATGACCGCGATTCTCAGCCCCCTCGCCCTGCTGGCGGTGGTCGGTGCCGCCACCGTCGCCGCCGGGCTGCGCTGGCGCCTGCTGGTCGCGGCCATGCTGCGCAGCCGCCGCCCCGACCCACGCCTCGACCGCCCCGGCGAGCGCATCAAAGCCTTCTTCGTCTACGTCATCGGCCAGGGCCGCCTGCTGCGCTGGCCCTTCGCGGGCGTCCTCCACGCGCTCATCTTCTGGGGATTCCTCGTCCTGCTCACCGCGATCGCCCAGGCCATCGTGGAGGCGCTGTGGCAGGGGTTCCGCTTCAACGACGTGCCGGCTGCGTCCGTGATCGCGTTCCTGCAGGACATCTTCTCGGTCGCCGTGCTCGCCGGTGTCGCGCTGGCGCTCTTCAACCGCCTGGCGATCAAACCCACGCGCTTCCGAGGCAGTCACCGCGGCGACGCCGTGCTCATCCTGGCCTGGATCGGCACCCTGGTCATGTTCATGAGCCTGAACGACGCGACGCTCATCGCCGAGGGCCACCCGGCGCAGGCGATGGCGCCGGACCGCCCCTTCGCCAGCGCGCTGTCGCGCCTCTTCGCGCCGCTCGGTGCGCACAGCAACGTGCTCGTCGGCCTCCACGGATTGTTCTTCTGGGGCCACCTGGTGCTCGTCTTCGGCTTCCTCGTCTACCTCGGCTACAGCAAGCACCTTCACATCGTCACCGCGGCCCCCAACGTCTACTTCAAGTCGACCAAACCCAAGGGGCGCCTGCCCGTCCTCGACATCGAGGCGGTCATGAACGCGGAGAGCGAGACCGACCAGCACTTCGGCCCGATCACCCTCGAGCACTTCAGCTGGAAGGACATGCTCGACCTCTACACCTGCACGGAATGCGGGCGTTGTCAGACACATTGCCCGGCGTACAACACCGGCAAGGTGCTCTCCCCGAAGACGCTGATCACCGACCTCCGCGACCACCTCTACGAGACCGTCGCCGGCGGCTACGCCGCAAGCGTGCATGACGCACACGTTGTCCAGGGCGCCGCGCCCGACGGCGCGCCCGGCACTGACGGCGCGGTGATGTGGGCCACCGGCGACCACCACGCCGGCGCCGTCCACGGCCTGCAGGGGCAGTTCCAGCCCTCGTGGATCGCCCCGCTGGATGTCGACGCGGCGGTGGAGGCGAACGGCGGGGAGCGGCCGCTCTTCGGCGGCACGATCGCCGACGAGACACTCTGGGCGTGCACCACCTGTGGGGCCTGCATGGACCAGTGCCCGGTGCTCATCGAGCACGTTCCCAAGATCATCGAGATGCGCCGCCACCTCGTGCTCGACGAATCGCGCATGCCCAAGCAGGCGGAGACAGCGCTGCGCGGCATCGAGAACGTGTTCAACCCCTACGGCCTCTCCCACCAGAACAGGGCCGACTGGGCAGCAGGGCTCGGCGTGGATTTCGCGGCCGACAAGCCCGACGCGGAGTACCTCTACTGGGTGGGATGCGCGGCCTCGTTCGACGACCGTGCCCGGACAATCTCCACAGCCCTGGTGAAGATCCTCCAGGCGGGCAAGGTGGATTTCGCGATCCTGGGCACCGAGGAGAAGTGCAGCGGCGACCCGGCGCGGCGGATCGGCAACGAGTACCTGTTCCAGCAGCGCGCCAAGGAGAACGTCGAGGTGCTGCGCCGCCACGGGGTGCGCAAGATCATCGCCTCCTGTCCGCACTGCTTCAACACGTTCGCCAATGAGTACCGCGACTTCGGCGGCGACTACGAGGTTGTGCACCACACCCAGTTGATCGAGCGCCTCCTCAGCGAGGGCCGCATCACCCTCGACCCGGCCAAGCGTCAGGAGGAGACGATCACCTATCACGACTCCTGTTACCTGGGGCGCTGGAACGACATCTTCGCGCCGCCGCGCGCCATCCTCGAGCGCATCCCCGGGCTCAAGGTAGTGGAGATGGCGCGCAACCGCAACGAGGGCATGTGCTGCGGGGCCGGCGGAGGACGCATGTGGATGGAGGAGGAGCAGCCACGCGTCAACCACAAGCGCGTCGAGGAGGCCGCGGCCACCGAGGCGACCAAGGTCGCCACCGCCTGCCCGTTCTGCCTCTCCATGTTCGACGAAGGAATTGCCGGCCAGCAGCTGGGCGACCGCCTCGCCGTCGACGACGTCGCGGTCTACGTGGCCAGGGCGCTCGCCGACCCATAATCGAGCCGGCGCCAACCGAGCCGGAGGACCCCGTGGCACTCGACGCGTACACCCCCGAATGGGCCGAGGCCTTCAGGAACCAGATCAACATGTCGCCCGTGTACAAGCAGGCCGCGGCGAACTGGGAGGGCACCGTCGGCCTGGTCGTGCTGGCCGAGCCCGACAAGAACTTTCCCAAGGACCTGGGTATCTTCCTCGACCTCTG
This sequence comes from Candidatus Dormiibacterota bacterium, assembly GCA_036828955.1. Taxonomy (GTDB): domain Bacteria; phylum Chloroflexota; class Dormibacteria; order Aeolococcales; family Aeolococcaceae; genus Aeolococcus. Next base: position 11,704 of record DAISRJ010000039.1, read on the forward strand.
GCACGGCGCGGCGCGCGAGGTGCGCATCTGCTCGCGCGCCGACGCAGAGGCGGCCAAGTTCGTCATCACGGGGTCGTACTCGCGCTGGAAGAAGGTGGCCAAGGCGGAGCTTGATGCCACCAAGGGGATCATGCTCGGGCAGCTCAAGCTGCGCGGCGACTTCCCCACGCTGGTCCGCTACACCAAGGCGTCCCAGGAGCTCACCAGGTGCACCACCCGCGTCGCCGTGAACTGGCCGGACGAGGTGGCCGGGTGACGCGTCACGGCACCCCTTCGCTCAGCGACCGGCGCCGCTGTTCGAGCCCACGAACGGCATCGGCGGCGCGGTCACTGAAGCCAGCCGCGCTGCGGCGCTCCAGGCTGCAGGCTGACCGGGATCTGCGGCCCGGAATCGGGCAGCCCCGCTGACGCGGCGGGGCCTCGGATCCGCACGCCCCGGACGAGCAGGGCCGCCAGTCCGAGCAACACCCAGGGCACCAGACGCCCCGGGGGCGCCGTCGCCTGGGAGCCGAGATCGAGAGCGCTGGCGACGCAGAGCACGCCCCAGCCGGCCAGCACGGCTCGTCCAAGGCGCCCCGGCCATGGTGCTGCGCCGTCGCGGGTGCCTGCCCACGCAAGCATTGCCACGAGCATAGGCGCAAGCAGGACCAGGTCGTGGCTGAGCATGTGGGGCGAGGCGAGGAGCGACAACGCGGTTGCGGCGGCCAGGCAGGGTTCGAGCGCGGACCGGTCGTGGGCGAGCTGGCGGCCGAGGTACACGCAGCCTCCGATAGCGACGGCGCTACCCGCGAGGGCCAGAAGCTGCGGTAGGGCGCCGTTGCCCAGCCACGACCCGAAGAGACCGGTGAAGCCGAGCATCGATGCCAACGGCCAGCGGCCTGCATCCGTCTGCGTGGAGGCCAGGAATGCGGCAAGACCAGAGGGCCCGACGGCGAGAAGCGAGACGACGATCATCGTCGCCACCCCGCACGCCGCACCGGCCAGCACTCGGCGCTCGCGCCAGCCGATGAGCAGCGCCGCCAGGCCGAGGGCGAGGTGCGGTTTGGCGACGGCGGCCGACGCGGCGAGCACAGCCCCGCCGGCGAGCCGAGCGTCTCGTCGCCACAAGGCATACGCGCCCCCAAGCCCGAGAGCGCTCAGGCCGTCCCACTGGCCGAGCAGGCCGAGAGCGACGGTCCCGGTGCCGGCAAGCGCGACCAGTGCGGCAAGGGCCGGGATGGAGGCGCGGGAGAGCATCCGCGGCCACGGGGCCGCCCATGCCGCGACGAGCAAGCCGAGGGCGAGCATGAGCAGCTGCGCCGCCTGGTACACGCGGTACCCCAAGCTCAAGGGCAGCAGGGTCAGAGGCAGGACGAGCACCGCAGCCGGTGGCGGGTAGACAAAACCCAGGCTCCCGCCCCGCGAGGACGGTACCAGCGCGGCGTACTGACGTTCTTGGAGCGATTGGTTGTAGATCCCCGCGCCCTGCCCCTCACGGAGCAGGGTCCCGCCCACGTAGGTTGCAGTGAAGTCCGAGGTGCCGATCTGTGCGTTCGAGACACTGGTCCACAACACTGCGTACGCCGCCAGCAGGCTGACGGCGACGGCTGCGACGACGAGGCGGTGGCGGGGCATGGGACCGGTCGAAGGTAGCATCGAATCCGGCAACGCTCATCGCCGGCCTGCAACGGCTCCATGTGCGCCGTGCAGCGCGGGCGTTCCATACTCGGCCCGATGCTGAGCAGGATCGACCACGTGGGCATCGCGGTCCGCGACATCGACGCCGCTGTGGACGCCTACCGCCGCCTGCTCGGACGGCCTCCGAGCCATCGCCAGGTCGTGGAATCCGACGGCATCGATGCGGTCATGTTCGAGGTGGGGGAGTCGCGGATCGAGCTTCTCGGCGCCCACGGCCCCAATTCCAAGATCGCCGCCTTCCTGGAGCGACGCGGCGGCGGCCTCCACCACGTCGCCTACGGCACCGACGACGTGCAGGCGACGCTCGACGAGCTCACCGGTCTCGGCCTCCCTGCCATCGACAGCTGCCCTCGCCGCGGCGCCGGCGGACGCCTGGTCGCGTTCCTCCACCCGTCGGCCGCGATGGGTGTGCTCACCGAGCTGTGCCAGCCCGATCCCGACGCCTCCGAGCCCGTCGGGTGAGCGACCTGGACGAGGTCTCCGCAGAGACGGAGAGCGGCCTCCCGCTGTCGGCGGTCTACACGGCATCCGACGCCACGGCGCCGCCGCCGCCCGGCGAGTTCCCCTACACGCGTGGCGTGCGCGCCGACGGCTACCGCGGCCGCCTCTGGACGATGCGCCAGTACGCCGGTTTCGGCAGCGCCGAGCAGACCAACGAGCGATTCCGCTACCTGCTCGCGGCCGGCCAGACCGGTCTCAGCTGTGCCTTCGACCTGCCCACCCAGATGGGCTACGACAGCGACGACCCCATGGCCCGCGGCGAGGTGGGCAAGGTGGGCGTGGCCATCGACTCCATCGATGACATGACCACCCTGATGGAGGGCATCCCCCAGGACCAGGTGACCACGTCGATGACCATCAACGCGCCCGCCTCGCTGCTCCTGCTCCTCTACGAACTGGCCGCCGAGGCAAAGGGCATCGACCCCTCCCTCCTCGGCGGAACCGTGCAGAACGACATCCTCAAGGAGTACGCGGCCCGCGGCACCTACATCTTCCCGCCGCGCCCGTCGATGCGCCTGATCACGGACACGTTCGCCTACTGCGCGCAGCGGCTGCCTCGTTGGAACACGATCAGCATCAGCGGTTACCACATCCGCGAGGCCGGGGCCACCGCGCCCCAGGAGATCGCCTTCACGCTGTGCAACGGGATCGCCTACGTGGAGGCGGCGGTGGCTGCCGGTCTCGCCGTCGACGACTTTGCTCCGCGGCTGAGCTTCTTCTTCAACGTCAGCAACGACTTCTTCGAGGAGGTCGCCAAGTTCCGCGCGGCCCGGCAGATCTGGGCCGAGGTGATGCGCGACCAGTTCGGCGCGCGCGACCCGCGCAGCCTCGCCTTGCGATTCCACGCCCAGACAAGCGGCGCCACGCTCACTGCGCAGCAGCCCCTCAACAACGTGGTCCGTGTCGCCATGCAGGCCCTGGCGGCCGTGTGCGGCGGCACCCAGTCCCTGCACACCAACAGCTACGACGAGGCGCTGGCGCTGCCGTCCCAGCAGGCGGCGGAGATCGCATTGCGCACCCAGCAGGTGATCGGCTTCGAGTCGGGGGCGGCGGCGGTCGCCGATCCGCTGGGAGGCTCGTACCTGGTCGAGCGTGTCACGGCAGACCTCGTCGACGCGTCGCGCGCGCTCATGTCTCGCATCGCCGACCGTGGCGGAGCTGTCCCGGCCATCGAGGCCGGCTTCTACCAGCAGGAGATCCAGGAGTCCGCCTACCGCCACCAGCAGATGGTCGAGCGTGGCGAACGAGTGATCGTCGGCGTCAACAGGTTCACCGAGTCGTCCCAGCACCCCGTCGAGATCCTGCGCATCGACGCCGAGCTCGAGGCCGCCCAGGTCCAGCGTCTCGCCCGGCTCCGTGCCGGTCGCAGCACCGAGACGGTGACGCGCTGTCTCGAAGCGGTGCGGCGCGCCGCCACCGGCACTGAGAACCTCCTCCCGGTCATACGCGAGGCGCTCGCGGCCAGGGCGACGGTCGGGGAGATCTGCAACGCGCTCCGCGACATCTTCGGGGTGCACCATCCCGCCGGCGGCATCTGACAGGCGCGCAACGCGATTGAGCGCGGCGTCACCTCGGGCCGGTGCGCCGCGACTATCCTGCGGGCATGGCGAGGACGATCCGCAAGGGGGCTGCGCCGGAGGGCGCCGGTGAGGCCTCCGCCGCCTCGTCGCCGCGCGTCTCCGCCGACGGTGGCTCGACCGCACCGGGATCGGCGACCGACCGGGCCATCAACGTGCTCCGCAAGCGCCGCTACGACGCTGTGCACCGAGGCGGGGCGGGGGAGACCTCACAGCACGCCAAGGGCAAGCTGACCGCTCGGGAGC
>DAISRJ010000040.1:0-15171 GCA_036828955.1 Candidatus Dormiibacterota bacterium
CGGCGAAGGCGCGCTCCTCCAGGGCTGCGACATCGATCTCCTCGAGCGCTCCACTGGCCTCGTGGGACGCGATCTCCGCAGCCACCCGGTCGTGGACCGCCTCGGCGATGAGGGCTTCGGGACAACGCGGATGACCCGCGGCCGCGATGAGCTCCGAGATCGCCACTCGCGCCGCCGCGAGCGCCTCGACGGGGCGCACGAAGTGGACCAGGGTGAGCCCGTAGTCAAAGAGGACGGCCTCGATCGGCGCACCCCGGCCGAGTGCTGGCGACCTGTACGGATCGGAACCGAGGACCCTGGCCGGATCGACGGTCACCCTGGCGGCTGGCGGTCTCCGCCCCGCCCGCGGCGGCCTCGCCGGCGCCGGCCGCCGGATCCCGGGGCACGTGGCTGCCCCGCCGGTGGCGAGGTCTCCTGACGCGGAGGCTGGGGGGCCGCTCCCGGCTGACGCTGCGCGTCACCTCCCGGGGCACCGCCGCCACCGCGCCCGCGGCGGGAGCGACGCCGGCTCCCCGGCGGGCGGTTGGGTGAGGGGCCGGCCGGGGTACCGACGGTGACGCTCCCGGCTCCCTCGGCGAGCTTGGCCGGGTCCCCGCCGCCGCCACCGCGCCGCCTCCTGCGGTGCCGGCCGCCGGGCTCAGCCGCGCCCGGTTGTGCGGCGGTGCGGCCGAACCGGTCAAAGAAGGAAAGCGAGTGGTGGCGGGTGTGAGGCAGGGTCGCCCGGGCGTCAGGATCGGCGGCCACGCGCGCCTCGAGCTCCCCGAGAAGTTCCTCGAGCGGGCGCTTGTTGCGTCCCACCGGGGCCGCGGTCTCCGCCCACGGCTGCAGCTTTGCGGACGCCACGTCGGGAACGGTGGTGTCGAGGGTGCCGGGCACCTGGTCGAGAACGCTCTCGATGGCGCGTGCCACGAGGCGATCGGCGTCCTCAGCCACCGGCGCCACCCAGCGTGATACCGGCGAGGGCGAGGCCGGCCAAAGTCTTGAGGTCGACCTCCCCGAGACGGGCGAGGTCAGCGATCTCGGTCACAGCGAACAGCTTGACGTCGAGCAACTCGTCCGCGTCAGGCGAGGTCGCCCCGGCGGTGAGGCCGCTCGCCGCGAAGAACCAGATCTCCTCGCTGGAATAGCCCGGCGACACAGGACCATGCGCCATCTCGCGCCAGTCCCGGGCACGGTAGCCGGTCTCCTCGATCAGCTCGCGCCGCGCTGTGGACCCGGGCTCCTCACCGACCTCGCGCGTGCCGGCCGGCAGCTCCCAGAGCGAACGGCCGGCCGCGTGGCGCCACTGCCGCACCAGCACCACTCGCCCGTCGTCGTCGATGGCGACCACGGTGACCGCGCCGATGTGCTCGACCACCTCGCGCCTCGCTTCGCGTCCCCCGGGCAGGCGCACCGTGTCCTCGAAGACGTGGAGAAGCCGGCCTTCGAAGGCGGGTCGGCGCGTCAGCGGGACCTCACGGAGATGGCCGTCGTCGGAGCTCACCCGGTGGATTGTTCCGTATCGACGGTCGCGGAGGAACTGCCTCAGCCGGCGATCAGGCGCAGCTCCACTGCCGCGCCTGCCCGTGCGCGAGCATCTTGGCGGTGATGTTGGCCTGGTCGGTGGCGTCCCAGATGTTGGTCCCGCCGTTGTGTGTGAACGTCGACTGCAGGAATTGGAAGAGCCCGATGTAGGGCCCACCAGGGTTCACCGCGGTCGGACGCAGACCGGACTCGCAGCGCGCGATCTGAACCATCCATGCCCCGGACACTCCCCAGCGCGCAGCGGCCGCCTCGATGATGCCGATCACGCTGCTGGGGCTGGCGGCGGCCACGAGCGGTGGTGCCACGGACCGGAGCTTGACCCGCAGCTTGGCGACCAGCCGCGCCGGCGCCGGCGTCGCGGATGGGGCGGGTGTGGCTGCGGGCGCTGCGATCAGGTGCCCGCGGAAATCGGGCTCCTGCACGGGCTGAAGCAGTGACTCGGTGCGATTCACCGCGACGACGTTGGTCGTCGCGACCGATTGCGCCGCAGACGCCAGGGAAAGCGCTAGAACTGGGCTCAGGATCAGTGTCGTCATGCCGAGGATCAGGCCCCGGGACCGTCGTGGCAACCGCAAATAGTCTCTCCCAAGTATTCAGGACGCTCCCCGGGCCCACGAAATCCCGTAGAGGAGCGCCCCCTCGTCGCCTCACTCCACCGCAACTGTGGGCGGTGGGCCGCGGCCCCAGAGCCGAGTCGGTTGTGGCGCCCGGGGGTCACCGTGTGAGGAATGCCCCGCCCGCCGCGACCCGGGCACCGTAACACAGCGGCCCCCGGCGGAGGCAACCGCCGTCTGGCCCGCGACGGCCGCCCTGCGGCCTGACCACAGCGGCTCCGCTCAGGTCGAGGTGGTGGCGCCGACCTGGCAGGACGCGGGCGGGGCGTTCACGATCACGGGCACGTCGAGGGTCAGTGCCCCACCGGACTGGGGCCAGAGGAGCTGTCGCGATCCACCACCGATGATGGCGCCGGCGGCGTTGGAACAGGAGGCGAAGAGGTCGACCTGTTCGTTGTGAAGGAGGTCGGGACCGGCGACTGTGATCGACACGTCCCACTGCCCGTGGCCGGTGCACCCCCTGGTGCAGGTGTGCCCGGTGGTCGTGGCGGAGGGCTGCGCCGCCGGGAGCGCTCCCCACCTGCCCGGCGAGACGGTCGCCGTGACACCGTCCGCGGTGTTGCACGGGAAGTCGGTGCACTGGTAGGAGGTCACCACCAGGCTCTCCCCGGGCGCGAGGCTGATCGCAGGCGAGTCCAGTGATGTGAGCGCATGGCCGCGCTTGGTGAGGGTGAAATGCACCACCGCCCCGCTGACACCGGTGCGGCCGGCGGCGTTGTGAATGATCGCGACCGGGACCGCGATGAGCTGCCAGGTGCCGAAACCCGTGGACGTGACGTCGATGCGCAGGACGTCGGGAAGTGGTGACGCGGTCGGGCTCGGCAACGAGGTTGGGGTGGCGCTGGGGCGCACCGTCGGCGTCGTCGTGTTCCCGCAGCCGCCCACCACGACAGCCGCGCAGACGGCGAGCAATGGACGTCGCACCGCTCCATGGTATGGGCGCTCTGCTCCGCGGAGATCACCACGGCGCAACGCTGAGGCCCGGAGTCGGCGCCTACAATCGCGCCGAACCATCGCGACCTTGGGAGTGCACCACGTGGACGAGAAGATCATCGGCACCACGATGCCGGTCCTCGAGCTGACGCTCAACCCCGGCGAGGCCATCTTCGCGGAGTCGGGTGAGCTGTCCTGGATGACCTCGAGCATCCAGATGACCACGTCGACGCAGTACGGCGGAGGTGGCGGTCTGGGCGGCGTGTTCAAGCGCGCCGTGGGCGGAGGATCGCTGTTCATGACCGAGTACGCCGCACAGGGGGCCCCGGGCATGGTCGCCTTCGCGGCGCGGCTCCCGGGGCAGATCTTCCCACTCGACGTCAAGCCCGAGCCGGGCATGCAGTTCATGGGTCACCGCCACGTGTTCGTCGCCGGGACGCACGGCGTGCTCGTCTCGGTCGGCTTCCAGCAGAAGCTCGGCGCCGGCGCATTCGGCGGTGACGGCTTCCGTCTCCAGAAGATCGCCGGCCAGGGCCGGGTGTGGTGCGAGTTGAGCGGCGAGATCGTCACCTACGACCTGCGTCCCGGCGAGGAGTTGAAGGTGCACCCCGGCCATGTCGGCCTGTTCCAGGACACGGTCCAGTTCAACATCACGACGGTCAAGGGCATCAAGAACAAGGTCTTCGGAGGCGACGGCATCTTCCTGGCCCAGCTGATCGGGCCCGGACGCGTCTGGTTGCAGTCACTGCCCTTGTCGCGTCTCGCCCACGCGCTTGGCGAGTACACGGTCGTGCAGGGCGCCGAGGCCGGTGCCGCGGCCGGGGTGGTCGGAGGCCTGCTCAGGAATATCGGCGGCTGACCGGGATCGAGCGCGACCCTTCTACGCGCGCGCCGGGGCGGAGAACTCGCTGCGCACGAAGAGCGCGTGGACGCGCAGCCCCCGCGCCTCGATCGCTTCACGGCCGCCCTCCTGGCGGTCGACCACGGCGAGGGCTTCGACGACCTCCACCTGCAGGTCGCGGAGCGCGTCAACAGCCTGGAGGAGCGACCCCCCGGTGGTGATCACGTCGTCGACCACCATGACACGGTCGGCGGCACGGAGCGGCGGCCCCTCGATGAGCGAGGCCGTGCCGTGCTCCTTGGACCGCTTGCGCACGATGAACGCGCGCAGAGGGGCGGCTTCGCCGGACAGCGTCGCGACGCCGGCCACGATGGGATCCGCGCCCAGGGTGAGGCCACCGATGGCGTCAATGCGCAGCTCACGGCAGCGCTCGAGGATCAGGCGTGACACCAGGTGGAGACCGCGCCCCTCGAGGGTCACCTGCTTGCCGTTGAAATAGAAGTCGCTGCGTCTCCCGCTGGTCAGCACGAAGTCGCCGAATGTGAAGGCGCGGTCGGCGAGGAGGTCGTGCAGCTCCCGGCGCATGGCGTCGAGCGAGTCAGTCACGGCAGTCGATGCCTCATGCGCTCCGCGCGACGTCGCCGGCCGGCGGTGCCTGCACACGCATCGCCTCCGTCCACCGCAACACCGGGTGGCGCGCCGCACCGACCTCGTCGACGCGTTCGACGGGTGTGTTGTGTGGTGCGGCCTGGACGAAGGCGAGGTCGTGCTCGGCCTCGGACACGATCGCCGCGCAGACGTCGGCGAGCAGGTCGAGACTCTGCCGCGACTCCGTCTCGGTCGGCTCGAACATCATCGCCTCAGGGACCGTCATGGGGAAATAGACGGTGGGCGCGTAGAAGCCGTAGTCGAGCAGGCGCTTGGCCACGTCCATGGCGCGCAGGCCCTCCACGCGACCGCCGCGGGTGGTGCAGACGAACTCGTGCATCGACGGGGAGTCCACCGCCAGTGGGAAGAGAGGATTCAGGCGCGCCTGCAGGTAGCGGGCGTTGAGGACCGCGTCCCTGGCGACCCCGGCGATGGTGTCGCCATACGCGGAGATGTACGCAAAGGCGCGTACCAGCATGCCGAAGTTGCCGTAGTACGAGCGCACCTTGCCGATGCTCTCGGGGCGGTCGTCATCGAGCCGGAACCGCTCACCGTCCGCGCTGCGCTCGACTGTGGGAGTGGGCAGGAACGGCACCAGCCGCTCGGCGACACCGACCGGGCCCGCGCCCGGCCCACCCCCCCCGTGCGGGGTGGAGAACGTCTTGTGCAGGTTGAGGTGAACAACGTCGAAGCCCATGTCGCCGGGCCGCGCCATGCCCACCAGCGCGTTGAGGTTGGCGCCGTCGTAGTAGAGAAGCGCACCGGCCTCGTGGGCGAGGCGGGCGATCTCGAGGATGTCCTTCTCGAACACGCCCAGGGTATTCGGATTGGTCATCATCACGGCCGCCACCGTGCCGTCCAGCCGGGCCGCGAAGTCTGCGACATCGACGGTGCCGTCAGCGTTGCTGCGCACGGTGACGACCTCGAGTCCGCACGCGGCCGCGGATGCCGGGTTGGTGCCGTGGGCGCTGTCCGGGATGAGGACGCGCGTGCGCTGGGTGTCGCCCCGAGCCGCATGGTAGGCCTGGATCATGCGCAGGCCCGTCCACTCACCGTGGGCCCCGGCGGCAGGCTGCAACGACATACGCGCCATGCCCGTGATCGACGCCAGCATCTGCTCGAGACGCCACATCAACTCGAGGGCACCCTGCGCGTCGGCCTCGTCCTGGTACGGGTGAAGATCGGCGAAGCCGGTGAGCCCCGCGAGCCGCTCGTCGACCACCGGGTTGTACTTCATGGTGCAACTGCCCAGCGGGTAGGTGCCGTGGTGGAGATTGTGGTTGCGCCGCGCCAGCCGGCCCACGTGCCGGGCCAGAACAGGCTCGGGCACGGCGGGAACCGCGGGCGGTTCGCTGCGCAGGTACGAGGCGGGTACGAGCACGTCCAGCGCTGTGGCGGGCACCCCGGCCGGTGTGACCCGCGGCCCGCCGGTGCGGTCGTCGCTCAGCTCGAACACCAGTGCCTCCGCGCCCGCCCAGGCGGCTTCGACGGAGGGGTCGGCGGGCGTTGTCGTCATGCCGCCACCCGGCTGCGAACCTGGGGCAGCGCCGCCACGTCCAGCGCCTCGAGCGCTCTGACGTAACGATTGATCGCCGCTGGAGAGGTCATCTCCGTGCAGCAGACCAACAACTGGTCGGCCCGCTCGGCGTCGACACGCCCCAACGCGAGCCCGGCGACGATTCCCTTTTCGCGCATCGCCGATACCACAGCGGCCGCATCGCCCGGGCAGCGGAGGACGAACTCCCACAGGAAGGGCTGCTCGGTCACGAGGGAGAAACCTCTGACTGCACTGAGTCTTTCGGCGAGGTGATGCGTCCTCTGCGCACTCACCGTGGCGACCTCGCGCATGCCTCCGGCCCCCATGTGCGCCATGTACACGGTGGCGGCGAGCGCGATCAGCGCGTGGTTGGTGCAGATGTTCGAGGTGGCGTGCTCCCGGCGAATGTGCTGCTCACGGGTTTGCAGGGTCAGCGTGTACGCGCGCCTGCCGGCGTGGTCGGTCGTGATCCCGACAAGTCGCCCGGGCATGCGCCTCACCAGCGACTGCCGAACCGACATGTAGCCGACGTGTGGTCCGCCGAAAGACGCCGGCACGCCGAGCGGCTGGGCATCGCCGACGCACACATCGAAGCCCGCGTCGCCGGGTGGAACAAGAACCGCGCACGCCAGCGGGTCGGCACTGCACAGCGCCAGGGCCCCGACCGCGTGGGCCGCCTCGGCCAGGTCGCCGAGTGTCTCGAGGGTGCCGAAGAACGTCGGCTGCTGGACGAGGAGCCCGGCGTGTCGTTCGTCGATCGCGGTGCGCACGGCCGCCGCGTCGGTGAGGTCGTCGCGCGGCGCGATCACGTCGACCGACACCGCCCGCCCGGCGGCGAAGGTGCGCAGCACGCGCAACGTCTCGGGGTGAACCGCGCCACTCACCGCGATGCGGTCGCGCCCGGTGGCCTGGACGGCGAGCATCATCGCCTCCGCGGCCGCCGTCGCCCCGTCGTAGAGGGAGGCGTTGGCGACGTCCAGCCCCGTCAGCGCGCAGATCATCGACTGGAACTCGAAGATGGTCTGCAGGGTGCCCTGCGACGCCTCGGCCTGGTAGGGGGTGTACGCCGTGTAGAACTCCGGCCGCCCGATGGTGCCGCCCACGATGGCGGGGATGAAGCGTCGGTATACGCCGGCCCCGAGGAAGTTGTCCAGGCCGCTGAGAGGGCGGTTGCGCCCCGCGAGGCCCTCCACCTCCGCAACGAGGTCCTGCTCGCCGAGTGGTGCAGGGAGGTCGATCACGGGGTCGCGCAGCGAGGCCGGTATGGTGGCGAACAGGTCGGCGATGGTAGAGGCGCCGACGACATCGAGCATGGCCCTCCGATCAGCGTCGCGATTGGGGAGATAGGCCATGCTCACAAGTATGAAGAGCGGCCCCGCAGTCACGTTGCACGGTGCCACTCATGCGGTCGACGCGTCCGCCGCTCAGGGGCCGGAGAATTCCCGGCAGAGGGTAAACTGACATCGTGGCAACCAAGCGACCGACTGTGAGCATCGATGACGTCATCGCGGCCATCGAGACCGCTCGAGACAAGGTGATGAGTGACGAGGTCAAGAGCCTTGTCAAGCTCGGCCTGCCCAAGAACGTCGCCAACAAGATGGTGGCGGAGCGCTACCGGCAGCGCAACGAGGGTGAGGAGGGCGAGGGCGAGGCTCCGGGAGTCTGGCCCGACATGTCCTAGGGCCGGGGAGCGGCCGCGCGACTGCGGCCGCGGATCAGCCATCCCACCAGGATTGCGACGACCACGACGGCGAGGACGATCGCCACGATCTCGATCGGCCCCGAGATGCGGGAGTAGTTGGCGCCGATCGCGTACCCGCCGGCGGCGAGCGCGATGCACCACGGCAGCGCGCCGATGAACGTCAGCAGGATGAAGCGCGAGAGGTCGACACGGGCCAGTCCCGCGGGGAATGAGATGTACGTGCGCACCACGGGGAGGACGCGCCCGACCAGCACAGCGGTGAGGCCATGGCGCTCGAACCAGCGGTCGGCGAGGTCGAGGTGACCCTCGCGGATTCCGATGCGCCGGCCCGGACCGAGCAGCAGAGGGCGCCCGAAGCGCGCCGCCAGGGCGTAGGCGACCACCGAGCCCGCGACGTTGCCGAGCGTCCCCGCCAGGATGGCGCCGGGGAGGTTGATGTGACCCTGCGCTGCCAGGAAACCCGCGAAGGGCATGATCACCTCGCTCGGGAATGGCACGCCGCAACTCTCCGCCGCCATGAGCACGAAGACCAGCACGATGCCGCCGGAGGTGACCCAGTGGGTGATGAAGCTGCTCATTGGCGCGCATTCTGGGGGGCGGGCACCCGTTCGCGTCGCGCGCGTTCTGTAGGCTGCCGGCGATGACGAGGCCATCCCGACTCGAGGCGTGGCCACGTGCTTTCGACCCACGCGTCGAGCTGGACTGGGGCGACCCCGTGGTCAGCCGTCGCCTTCTTCGCGAGCACCTCGACCAGGATCACGACGGCGCCAGCAGGCGTGTCAGCGTGATCGACGGGCACCTGCGCCGCTTGCTCCGACTGCTCCCCAAGCCGCCGGCTGAACTCCTCGACGCCGCCTGTGGACCGGGGTTGTACAGCGTTCGCCTGGCCAACGCCGGTTTCTGCGTCACGGCCCTCGACATCGGCCCCGCGGTGGTTGCCCATGCGCGCCGTCTCGCGCGTAACGCGGACGTGTCCGACCGGGTGCACACGCGGGTGGCCGACCTCCGCACTTTCGACGACCGCGATGCCTTTGACGGTGCCGTGCTCATCTACCACGTGCTCGAGGCCTTCCCTCGGCGCACCCAGGGGTCGGTGCTGCGCCGACTGGCCCGCTCACTGCGCGCCTCAGCACCGCTGCTCGTCGAGATGCGCCTGCGCCCGGACCAGCCCGACGGGCGGATCAGCAGCTGGGATGTCGCTCCCCGATCGCTGCTCTCTGATCGTCGCCACCTGCTCCTCGTCGAGACTGTGCACGACCGGGCCCGCAACACCTACGTCCTGCGCGAGACCGCGGTGTTCGATGACGGCACCGCCGCGGTCCAGCAGACCAGCAGCGCGCTCACCCGGTTCGACGACATTCGACCGCTGTTTGCACGGGCCGGGATGCGCGTCGACGCGATCCACGACGGCTGGACCCGTTCTCGCGGCTCGTCACTCAGCGAGTCCGTGCTCGTCGTCGCGCGACGAAGCTGAGAAGGGTCTCTGACCGGACCTACAGCTCGCGGCGCGGGTCGGCCTGCCGCCGGAGGCGCACACCGACCAGGCTGACGAGGCCGGCAGCGAGGCTCAGGATCAGTGCGAACAGCGGCCACCCAAGCGGAGCCGCGGTCGGGGTCGCGCCCTCGATGACCGGGGTCACGACCGGGACCGGGCCGAGGATCGCCGGCTGCGACGGGGCGGCTGTCGGGGTGGCTGGGCGATGCACTCCCGCGGCGACAGGGAACCGGTGCGGCGCAGGCGGCGAGGCCGTCGCCGAGGGCCTCGGCACAGTGGTGACCGTCGCGTCACCCGACCCACCGCCGGGAGTGCCCGGGGACGCAGGCACAGACGTGGCCCGCGCGTCGACGGCCTCCGTCCACGGGGCGGCGCAGCGCGAGCGCACGTGCCCATTCTTCGAGGCAGACGAACAGCTCACCTCGTCGTCGCCGTCGTTCGGCCGCGCGGTCCCGTCGGACAAGGCGTCGACGCTGTGAAAGCGCATCGCGAACAGGTCCGTTGTGTCTGAGGAGACGAGCCTGGCGCGGTAGCGCACCGTGACGTCGCGGACCGGGGCTGCGTCGTGGCAGACCGTGCCGACAACGGCGCTGGCCTGGTAACCCGCGGCGGCCGCGGGGTTGCCGGTCGGCGACCAGCCCGTCGCGTCCGCGCCGAAACTCACGGCGGCATCTGGAAGGTGAAGAACCAGCAGCGGCGGCCGAGCAGAGCGGTTGTCCCCGCAGCGCAGCGAGATCGTGGCGACCACGTCGGTCACCGCCACCGTGGCGGCTCGGAGCTCCGATGGCATGCTCAGCGACCAGCCGGCGGAGATGACGTCGCCGCGCTCGACGCGGACGCCGGCGATGTGGCCGCCGACGTCGATCAGCGCTCCCGCAGCGGTGGACGCGCGGCCCTCGATGACCGAGGACGGCAGTGCCAGCGCAGCCGCGGCAAGCGCCGTCGCGGTGCAGGCCAGCAGGCGGCGCCGTGATGAGGGCGACCTCGTCACGACGGCAGCCACGACCAGGTCTGCGTCACCTGGCGACAGAACCCATTCCCTCTCACCCCCTCTATCGAAGCATACCAGCCGATCGCGTCAAATACCCAGCGCCGTGTCCGGCCTCGGCTGCGCAGGCGCAGGCCCCGCAACGGTGGTCGCCGCGGCCTACCATTCATCGCCTCAGCGACCCTGACGGGAGCTCAAGTGAATGACGACGCCTGCCCCTGACCGCATCCGGACGGTCGCCGTCGTGGGCCACAGCCATGACGGCAAGACGACCCTCTGCGAAGCGCTGCTCCACGTCGCCGGGGCCACGCCGCGAATGGGCGCCACCGACCAGGGAACCTCCATCCTCGACCACGAGCCCGAGGAGCAGCGACGCTCGATGAGCATCTCCGCCGCGCTCGCCCATCTCGACTGGGACGGTCACCGCGTCAACCTCATCGACGTGCCGGGGTTCCAGGACTTCGCCGGCGAGCTGGCCGCCGCCCTGACCGCTGCCGACGCCGTCGTTTTGGTCGTGAGCGCCACGGGCAGCGTGGCTGTGGGCGCGGAGCTGGCCTGGGGGATGGTGGCGGCGCGTGGCCTGCCCACGCTCATCGTGATCAACAAGATGGACAAGGAGAACGCCGCCTACGAGGCCACTGTTGACGCGCTCCGCGATGCCTTCGATCGCAAGCCGGTGGCCGTCGCAGTGCCCATCGGCAGCGCCGGCGACTTCACCGGCTACGTCGACCTCGTCAACGACAGCGCCCACCGCTTCGAGGCAGGCGGCCGGGCGCCCGAGACGGCACTCCCCGAGCCGATGCGTGCGGTGGTGGAGCGCGCCCACGGCGCCCTCGTCGACGCCGCGGCTGAGACCGACGACACGCTCATCGAGAAGTACCTCGGCGGCACCGAGCTGACCGACGACGAGGTGCGCGGAGCTCTCCACAACGCAACCCTTCGCGGTACGCTCGTGCCGATCGTCTGCTCGGCGGCTGCCGACCAGCGCGGCGCCGCGCTGGTCCTCGACTCGATCGTCCGCTACCTGCCCGGACCCCTGGAGCAGGTGCACCGCGGCCAGGACTCAGGTGGCCAGGACGTGGAGATCGCCTGCGACCCTGACGGACCGCTGGTGGCGCACGTGTTCAAGACGACGGTGGACAGTTTCGGCAAGGTGACGTACTTCAAGGTCCTGCGCGGCACCATGCGCGCCGACACGCACCCGTTCGACGTTCAGCAGGGGCTGGAGGAGCGCTTCGCACAGCTGGCCAGGCCCATGGGCAAGAGCCTCGTCAACGCCGTCGAGGTGGGGGCCGGCGATGTCGGCGTGGTCACCAAGCTCGCCCACGCCCGCACCGGCGACGCGCTCGGCGTGCGCGGACAGGTTCTGACGCTGCCGCCCATCGACATCCCCGCACCGTCGTACCGCGCGGCGATCAGTGCCAGGAGCAAGGGCGACGAGGACAAGATCATGTCGTCGCTGGCGCGCCTCGCCGAGGAGGACCCGGCCTTCTCCGTCGACCGCGATCCGTCGACGGGAGAGGTGCTCGTGCATGGCCTCGGCGACGTCCACCTCGACGTCGCGCTCGAGCGCATCAAGCGCAAGTTCGGGGTTGACGCGGTGCTGACCCCGCCCCGCATCGCCTACCGGGAGACCGTCAGCGGCAGCGCCCGGGTGGCCCACAAGTACAAGAAGCAGAGCGGCGGCGCCGGCCTCTACGGCGACTGCACGATCGAGATCGAGCCGCTGCCGCGCGGCGACGGCTTCGTCTGGGAGGACAAGATCTTCGGGGGATCCATCCCCCATCAATTCCGGCCCTCGGTGGAGAAGGGCGTGCGCCAGACCATGGAGCAGGGTGCGGTCAGCGGGCATCCGATCGTCGACGTCAAGGTCCGCCTCGTGGACGGTTCAACCCACGCCGTCGACGGCAAGGACATCGCCTTCCAGATCGCCGGGTCGATGGCCATGCGCGAGGCCATGCAGAAGGCGAGCCCAGTGTTGCTCGAACCCATCATGGACGTGCGGGTGGTCGTGCCCGAGCGATTCATGGGCGACGTGATGAGTCTGTTCAACGGCAAGCGCGGCCGCGTCGCAGGCATGAACCCACTCGGAGACGGACGCTCCGAGGTCACCGCGCACGTCCCCCAGGCCGAGATGCACAGCTTCCCGATCGAGCTGCGCGCCCTCACCCAGGGTCGCGGCCGCTACACCATGGCCGCAGCCCATTACGAGGAGGTGCCGGCGCACGTCGCCCAGGTGATCATCGCCGAGCATTCCAAGCATCACGTCACTGTGGGCGTGTGAGACAGCGGCAAGGTGGCGCTGCGTCGCCTGACCATTTTGAGAGCGAGCCAGCGCGCACACAGCAGGAGTGCCTGACATGGGCGAGATGATCGAGTTCCCAGGCGGCGACCACGTGGATCGCGGCTACCTGGCGGTTCCGCCGTCGGGACGAGGCCCCGGCGTGATCGTCATCCAGGAGTGGTGGGGCCTGGTCCCGCACATCAGCGACGTGTGCGACCGCTTTGCGGCCGCCGGCTTCACGGCCCTCGCGCCCGACCTGTACCACGGCCGCATCGCCACGGAACCGGACGAGGCGATGAAGGAGCTGATGAACCTGGACATCGAGACGGCCGGCCGCGAGTTGCGCGGAGCACTGGCACACCTGCTCGACAGCCCCAGCACCACCGGGCACGCCGCCGGGGTGGTGGGCTTCTGCATGGGTGGCGGCCTGTCCCTGTTCGCCGCCAGCCGCGAGCCCGAGATCGCCGCCTGCGTCGTGTACTACGGGGTGGGGCCGGCGCGTGAGGGCATCGACGTCTCGGGCATGAAGGCGGCAGTTCTCGCCCATTGGGGGGAGCAGGACCACTCCTACGACCATGCCACCGTCGAGGCGCTGGAGATGCGTCTGCGCGAGGGCGGCATCGACGTCGAATCGTTCTGGTACGACGCCGACCACGCCTTCTTCAACGACCACCGTCCTGAGGTGTACAACGAGGAGGCGGCTCGCCTGTCATGGGACCGAACGCTGGCATTCTTCCGGGAGCACCTGCGCAGTTAGGCACCCGTCAGTGAGCCTCGGCGAGTCCCTGGAGAACCGCCCCCGCGGCCCCTGGAGAAGACGCCCGCTCTGAGTTCGGCTGCAATTCAGCGGGGTGTCGGCTAGAATGCGGCGACTTGAGCGCTGCGGGGCCTTCCCACCGTGCTCGCAATGACCCTGGATAGGAGAGGACACAATGGCCGTTTCCGGCTACTGCCTCAAGTGCAAGGCGCCTACAGAAATCAAGGATCCTCAGGCGATCACCATGAAGAACGGCAAACCCGCAACCACCGGCACATGTCCGACCTGCGGCACCAAGATCTTCAAGATCGGCAAGGCCACCTGAACATCGTCTGAGCGCGGGGCCGCCATCGCCCGAACAGGGGGGTGGCGGCCTCGCCGCGTCTGCCCAGGCCCCGGCCCGCCGCTGCCCCGGCCGAGAGAGCCCGAGCTACCCGATGATCTCCGCCTCGATCAGGCCCATCAGCAGTTCGGTGGCGCTGACCGGCACGTCGATGCCGAGCGCGGTGAAGACATGCACGTTGGCGGGGTTGTTGACCCGCGCGATGGTTCGCGGAACATGGAACTTCCCCTTGGCCAGCTGGCAGGCCACCAGGTTGTCCTCGTCGTCGCCCGTGCACGCGATCAGCACCCCTGCCCGTTCGATGCCGGTTGTGCCGAGGACGGCCATCTCATCGCCGTCGCCGACCATGACCGAGACACTGCCGAGCTGGTGCTCGACCCACTCCGCGCGCGTCGCCTCCTTCTCGACGAGGGTGACCTCGTAGTCGCGCTCGATGAGGTGACGGGCAAGGTAGAAGCCCACCTTGCCACCACCGATGATCACCACGTAGGGACGCGTCGTGGCGTCGATGTTGGCTGTCACGCCTCGACACGCGCCGGTCCCGTGGCCGGGGAATCGTGGGCCGGGTTGGCACCGGTGGTGAAGAACTCCTTGACCATGGAGTTGACGATGCTCGTCGAGCAGATCGTCTCGAGGCCGAACTCGCGATAGGTCTGCTCACGGATCGGGTCGTAGATCCTCGTGATCACACGGGGCACGTTGAAGACGACCTTGGCGACCTGCGCGGCCATGATGTTGCGGTTGTCGCCGTTGGTGACGGAGGCGAAGCAGTCGGCCTTTTCGATGCCGGCGCGGCGCAGCACCGACTCGTCGATGCCGGTGCCCACAACCATGTTCCCGCCGAAGCCCTCGCCGAGCCGGCTGAAGGCGCCCACCCGCTCGTCGACGATGGTGACGTCATGGCCGGCCTCATCGAGGTCGCGAGCGAGCATCGAGCCCACGCGCCCACAGCCGACGATGACGACCTTCACACCCCATGCTCCTGATCCTGCTGACCTCCGCCGCATTCTACGTGGCACGGGGCTCGGCCTCGATGGTGCGGCCCATGGGGTAGCATCCTGCGGCCATGGTCGGGTTCACTCCTCAGCGCATCATCGTCCCGGTCAGCGGAGCCCACACCGACGCTGAGGCGGTGCGGCTGGGCTGCCGCCTGGCGCGGCGGGCCAAGGCCAAGGTGATGGCCATCACGGTGCTCGAGATCCGGCGCAGCCTCGCCCTCGGGACCGTGCAGGACCTCGAGATGGACCGCGCCGAGACCATCCTCGACGAGGCCGAGAAGAGGGCAAGGGAGATCGAGGTCGAGATCGAGACCGAGCTGCTCCAGGCCCGCGATGCGGGGCCGGCCATCGTCGAGGAGATCACCCACTGGAAGGCTGACCTGGTGGTCGTGGGGATGCCGTTCCGCATGCGTTTCGGCGAGTTCCACATGGGCCGGACGGCGCCCTACGTCCTCCGCCACGCCCCCTGCCGGACGATGCTCTTCCGGGAGGCGCATCAGCTCTAGG
>DAISRJ010000041.1:0-15019 GCA_036828955.1 Candidatus Dormiibacterota bacterium
CGGCGCCGACCCGGCGCCGCCACCGAGGTGGCCGGCGTCACCGCCGCGGGGGGACGGCGCTGCCCACGGCCCCACCCGAGACCTGACGGTCAGACCGCGAACTCGGCCAGGAGCGGGTGGTGGTCGGACGCCACCGACGCCTCGCGATCCGGCCAGCCGCGGCTCCCCACCACCTCACAGCGTCGCAAGCGGGCGGCCATGACCGAGTTGGCGAAGACGTAGTCGATGCGGGCCGCCGGCATCCAGGTGGCGCACGTGTAGCCGTGGGCGCGCGGGTGGAGGTGGCGGTAGGCGTCGACGTATCCGGCGTCGAGCAGACGTGCCACCGTGCCGCGCTCGATGGTGCCGCCGAGGACGCGGTCGACGACGCGGCTGCGGGGCAGCAGGGCGGTGAGCGGGTAGACGACGAAAGGGAGCACCGGGATGCCGACGTCGAGACGCGGATCGACCCCGACGCGCAGCCACGCCTCGTCGACGGCGGCATCCTCGCCGACCCGCTTGGGAGCCACCAGCCCGTTGGCCTGGCGCACCAGCACCCGGGCGCGGCGCAGTTCGGCCATGCGCGCGAAGAAGGCGGTGGCCTCGAGATGATCGCCGGGCGCCAGTGAGTTGAAGTCGCCCGCGATGAGGTGCGGGGCGGCGGCCGTCTCAGTGAGGTCGCTGAGCAGGGCGTCCAGCTCGCGACGGCGTCGCTCCTCACCCTTCTTGCGCTCCCCGAAGCGCGCGGCGAGGTGGACCGAGTGGAGGTGCAGCTCCGGCACGTGGTCGCCGCCGGTGGTCAGCACGGTCTCGAGGTGACTGCGCAGCATGCGGCCGCGGTGGGTGTGGTTGCGCCACCGTCTCACCGGCAGGCGCGAGAGCACGGCGAGGTTGATTCCGCTGCCGTCACTGGCATGACCGATGACGAGTTCCATGCCCAGTGAGCGCGCCAGCTCGGCGGCGAACGCCGGGTTGCTCACCTCCTGGAGCGTGATCACGTCCGCCCCGGTGCGTCGCAGCACCTCGGTGATGCGCTCCTCACGGCGTGCGCCGCCGAGCAGGATGTTGTACGTCACAACACGCAGGAGGCGGGTGCGCGTGCGTGCTCTGCTCATACGAGATCGCACCTACAATGCCACGCGATGGCGGACCACCGCAGCGATGGACGCCGACGGGTCGCCGCTGAGCTCCTGCTCGTGCAGCGGCTGCCACAGACGCTGCGCGTCGCCCTGCCGCTGGTTGTCTGCGCAGCGTGCATCGTCGTCGGTGTCGAGTCACTCGCGATCCAGCACCACTTCGCCGCGCAGCACGGCAGCGGACGCCTCGCAACGCTGCTCGCGCGTGGCTCGACAGGTGCCACGGCGTGGGAGGGATGGGCCGCAGCGGTGTTCTTCATCATCGCGTTGACCCGGCTGCGCCGGGGTGCGCCGGAACCGCCTGCCGGGCTCGCCCGCGTGGAGAACCTGACCGCGAGGCAGCTTCGTGCCGGTCTGGTGCGCGAGTACACGGTGGTGCGCGCCGCGCTTGTCGTACTCAGCGTCGTCGCGCTCACCGACACGACGCGCGCGGCACGCTACATCGTCGCCGCGGCCGGCGACGACGCCCTGGCGCGGACGTCAGTGCTCGCCACGATCGTCGAGGCGTCTGGGCTGGCGGTGGCGACCATCGTGCTCACGCTGTGGGCCGCATCCTTTCGCGAGCAGCTCGACCGCTTCGGGGCGCTGCCCTGACGGGTCACGCGGCGCGGAGTGTCGGCGTGACGGTGCGGTCAGCTGCGCCGTTCGACCACGTAGTCACAGACGCGCTCCAGCGTGTCACGGGACGGCGAGTCGTCGAACGCCGCCAGCTGGGCGCGAGCGCGCACCGCGAAGTCGTGCGCCTGCGCCTCGGCGTGTTCGATGGCGCTCGATGCGCACACCAGGCGCACAACCTCCTCGTGGTCCGCATCGGTCATCGGCTCGTGCGCGAACAGCGCGCGCAGGGCCGGCGCCACCGACGGCTCCTGCAGCGCCAGCATCAGGGGCAGCGTCACCGTGCCCTGGCGGAGGTCGGCGCCGACCGGCTTGCCCAGCTCCGCCGCCGTGGACGTGTAATCGAGAACGTCGTCGGCGATCTGGAACGCCATGCCGATGAGGAAGCCGTACTGGCGCAGAGCCTCGGTGCGGGGCGCGTCGAGATTGGCGACCACAGCTCCGCAGTAACAGCACGTCTCCACCAGTGCCGCGGTCTTGCGGGCGATCTTGTTGTGGTACTCCTCGAGGCTCTGGTCGTAGTCGCGGCGACTGGTGAGCTGGAGAAGCTCACCGAGACAGATGGTCATGACCGTGTTGCTGATGGCGAGGTCGATGCTGGGCTCGCCGATCGACGCCATCAGGTTGGCGCCCTTGGCGAAGTAGTAGTCGCCGATGATGATCGCGGGGTTGACGCCCACCGTTTCGTGGATCGTTGTGATGCCCCGCCGTGTGCTGGCGTGGTCGATGAGGTCATCGTGCACCAGGGTCGCCGTGTGGATGAACTCGATGCCCATGGCGAGGTTGAAGGCCTGGTCGCGGTCGGGAGTGCCCAGCGCCGCCGCCAGCAGCACCAGCGCAGGGCGGAACCGCTTGCCGCCGGCGCGCACGATGTGTTCCATGGCGTCGGCGAGTGGACCGTCCGCCGCGACGGACTCCTCGAGGCGCCGCTCGAACTCGACGAGGTCCGGGCCGATCGCGCTGAGAAGTTCGTCGACCATGACACTCACGAGGTCGCGCCCGCCACCGTGGCGCTGTCCCAGAGGGCCACGACCGTCGGTTGCGGCAGCGCCTCGCCGAAGAGCAGCGCGGCGGTGTCGCTGAAGCGTCGCGGTTGTGCTGTGACGAGGAGCTCGGGCAGCGTCGAGGGCCCGTCGCCGGCACCGAGGCGGTTGACGGCAAGGATCCGCGCGACCCGGGTGGCGGTGGTCTCGGCGCTGTCGATGACGGTGAGGTGCCTGCCGTCAAGGACGCGGTCGAGCGTGGCGCGCAGCAGCGGATAGTGGGTGCAGCCGAGCACCAGGGTGTCCGCGCCCCAGCCGGTGATCTCGTCGACGACCGAGCCCAGGATGGCGGCGGCGCGGGGACCGTCGGCCTCACCCGACTCGACGATGTCGACGAGGTCCGGGACCGCCAGGCCGAGGACACCGACGCCGGGGTTGGCCTCCTTGATGGCGTGCACGTACTCCTGGCTGGCGCGAGTGCCCTCGGTGCTGATCACCGCCACCCGGCCGTTCTCGGTGGCATCCACCGCTGCCTGTGCGCCGGGCGCGATCACTCCCACGATGGGCACGTCGAAGCGCTCCCTCGCCGCGCCCAGCGCCGCCGCGGTCGCTGTGTTGCAGGCCACCACGACCAGCTTGGTGTCGAGGCCGACCAGGTGGTCGATGATGCGCAGCGCGAAGTCGCGCACCTCGTGCTGGTAGCGGGGGCCGTATGGGAAATGAGCGAGATCGGCGAGGTACGTCAGACGTTCCGACGGCAGGAGGGAATGCAACTGCTGGAGCACGGTGAGGCCGCCGACACCGGAGTCGAAGACACCGATCGGCCGGGTGTCGCTCATCGGGACGAGGATAGCAGCCACCCGTTGCCGCACCCTCCCCCGCCGTGGGTTAGGGCCATGCATGACACCAACGCGGCGGCGGCCACGTCAGACCGCCGCCGCGCTCGGCGCGGCTCCCGCGCTCGACGCATGCGGTGGCTCGAGCAGTCGCTCGCGGATCCGTGCGCCGATGCCCCGCGCGTTCATCACGGTGATGTGGCCCTGAGGGTAGTCCCACAGCTCCGCGCCCCACGCGGCGGCGAGGTCGGCGATCGGCTGCGGACCCACGATGAGGTCGTGCTCGGGGCGCACCAGGGTGATGTTCGCCGCCGCTGTCCGCGGCACCAGGTTGCGCGGCACCACCGGCGCCAGGGCTGCGTCGAGCATGGCCCGCGCCTCCTCTCGGTCGTCGCCCCAGACGCCGCCACTTGACCCGTTGAGGCCGAACCGCTGCGCGAGGTTGCGGGGCATGTTCTCGAAGAACGTCGCCGGGGGGTCGCACAGGGGAGCCACCGCGACCACGCAGTCGAGCGGCACCTGCGCGGCCAACAACGACACCACCAGGCCTCCGAGGCTGACGCCCATCACCGCCACCGTCGGCGACACATCGCGTCGGGCCCACGCCACCAGCGCAGCGGCATCCTCGACCGACTGCTGCAGCGTGGCGAGGATGCGCGCCGGGTCGGTACCGAAGAATCCGTCGCCACTGTTCCGCCCCGGAAGGCGGCGGCGGAGATGGAACGGGAGGTCGATGAGCATGGTGTGGGCGCCCCGGGCGCGCAGCCTGAAGGCCTGGAGGCTGTCCCAGATGGGCACGGGCACGCCGAAGCCGTGCACCACGAGGATCGCCGGCGCGTCGGGTGACGGGGCGAGGTTGACGTGGGCCGTGGCGATGAGCTGGCGCGAGCCGGGGTGCTGGCCGGGGCCGGCGCTGGCGCCCTCCAGGCGGAGCTGGCGGCTACGGCCGTGGGCCCACTCGCCCGTGACGCGGACCCGGGCCGGGTCGCGGACGCGGCTGGCGTTCCAGAAGTCGGCGGCGTTGACCGGCTCGCGTGCCCGCATGCCGGCGCTTTCGTAGCTCAGGGCACCGAGACGCCGGAGCACGGCCGCATCGACCGCGCGGTGGGCTCGACCGCGACGTGCAGAGGGCTGGGCCACCTGTCAATTCTCCACTGTCGCCCCTCCGGAGGCGCCGCGGGCCGGGTTCGGGGTCGCGTTTGACACGGGGCGTGCGGCGTCGCCACCCTGCGCTGTTCGTCGCCATCCATCGGCGCTCACCGGCGCCATCAGAGGATCGAGAATGAAGGGATTCCGGGATTTCATCCTGCGAGGCAACGTCGTCGGCCTGGCGGTGGCCTTCGTCATCGGCGGCGCCTTCGGGCTGTTGGTGCAGGGTTTCGTCAAGGACTTCATCACGCCCCTGCTGACCATCCCCGGGAAGGGCAGGAACTTCGCCGACTACACCTTCACCGTCGGTCACGGCATCTTCCACTACGGCGATTTCGTCAACCTGGTCATCGCCTTTGTGATGCTCGCGGCGGCCATCTACTTCGCCCTGGTCCTGCCGGTGCAGAAGTGGGAGGCACGGCGCGCGGGTCCTCCCGCCGAACCGACGACGCGGGAGTGCCCGGAATGTCTGAGCAAGATCCCGCCGGCCGCTTCCCGATGCGCCTTCTGCACGGCCCAGGTCGGCCCGGCCGCCTGAACGGCTCGAGGCCCGCAACGAGGACTGACCTGCCCCCGGTCGGGATCGAACCGACACCGTAGCCGGGTTTAAGCCGGCCGCCTCTGCCAATTGGGCCACGGGGGCGTGTGGAGGGTACTTCGCCACCACTCCCAACCCGCGACGATGACGCGCCACCGCTGCGTAGAGTCGGCGAGCAGATGTTCGGTCGCCGTGCCCGCCCCGATTCCACCTACCTGCGCAGCCAGGCTCGGAGTGGACTGCCCGTGGCCCCTGACGTGGTCGCCCGCGGGCTGGTGATGAGCCTGCTGGAGGCCGGCGACGACCCGGACGAGCGCCGCCACCGCGGGCAGCTTCTGATCGACACCCTCGATGACCTCGCCGGGCTGCCGCCGTGCGGCGTGGTGGTTGCCAACCGCCCCCAGGTGCACGAGCACGACGGGCGACGGCTGCAGAGCAAGACGTACGGCTACTACCGCTGCAGGTTCGTTGAGGGAGTGGTGACCGATGCGCGCATCCGCATCTACCACCGCACGGCTGTCCGTCAGCAGGTGATCACGCCCAAGGTGTTCCTCAACACCCTGCTCCATGAGTGGGTCCACCACTACGACTTCGCAGGGCTGCGGCTGCCGCGATCGCCGCACACGGCCGGCTTCTACGCCCGGCTGCGAGCGCTTGCCGATGCGCTTGACGTCGGCTTCGTCCTGCCCCCAGAGCCAGAGGATGGCTCGCGAGCCACCGCCTCAGCCTCGGACGTCGAGGTACTCTGAGCGGCGGGCGCTGCGGAGGAACGGTGCGTCGCCGCGGATGCCGCCCCGAGGTGAGGTCGCGACCATGATCAGGCTGACGCGGCGGCCGTGGCGCCGGCTTTCGGTGCGCCGACCGCCGTTGCCGATCTTCGGGCTGATCACGGCGGCCCTGGTCAGCCTGGCCGTGGCCCTGCCGTCCTTCTTCTGGACGGCACCCGTGGCGCCGCCGATCCCCGCGGCCCCGACCCTGCCTGCCTTCGTGGACGAGGGCGGTATCGCACCGTTCATCGACCTGGGCTCCCTGGGCATCACGGTCTCACACGGCCGGTTCGCGCCGCCGTCGGTCAACAGCGACGCGGCCCGGCGGATTGCGCTCGCCACCCCATCGGCCGCCGCTCTGCTCCCGGTCCAATCCGGGCGCGCCGCGACCTACCGGGTCGTTGTCAACACGATCACCCCGATGGGCCTGTCCGGCCCGCAATGGACGGGCCCCTGCGACTGCTGGATCCTCACCCTCGGGGTCGACCCGGAACCGCCGCTGTCGCTTGCCTGTGTCGCGTCGAACCCACCGGTCGGCATCGAGGAGGCCGTGGTCGTGATCGACGCCGTGTCCGGCAGGGTGCTGCGTGAAGCGCTCGGCGGCGGCCTGCCGTGGGTCGCCGGCGCTGGCTGTTCCCCGCTCGGACGTGGCCTTCACCTCAGCTGAAGTCGCTCAGGACGGGATGATGAACTCGGCCGCGGCGGGGCGAGGCGACGGTGGGAATCGAACCCACGATGGAGGTTTTGCAGACCTCTGCCTTACCACTTGGCTACGTCGCCGTTTGAACTTGCGCCAGCACCGACTGTTGCACCCCTCGCCGCCGGGAGGTGAGCCACGACGAACACAAGTTGAGGTGCTGGATCGGGAGAGGGTACTACGCCGACCGGCCAGCGCAGAGACGCCCGAGCCGCTCAGCTCACCCATCGCGCGAAGCCGGACATGAGCCGCTCCGTGCTCTCGGCGTCGGGGATCTCCTCGGGGTGCCACTGCACGGCCATGACCCTGAGATCGGGCGCCTCGATTGCCTCGATGAAGCCGTCGCTGCTCACCGCTGAGACGACGAAGTCAGGGGCGACCGTGTCGACGGCCTGGTGATGTCCGCTGTTGACGTCCAACCGGTCGACGCCGAGCAGTTCATGGAGATGGGTCGCTGCGACGATGTCGACGCCGTGGACGGTTTCCGCCGGGTCACTCCCCCACTCGGGGTGGCTGATGTGCTGATGCAGGGTGCCCCCGAACGCGACGTTGACGAGCTGCTGGCCTCGGCAGATGCCCAGCACCGGCATGGTCAACTCGCGAGCGCCACGGACAAGCGTGATCTCCAGCTCATCGAGGTCCGGGGCCGTCCTCTCGAGGCGCGGGTGCGGCGCCGCCCCATAGCGTGATGGCGCGATGTCGGGTCCGCCCGGGATCATCAGCCCCTCCAGGCGCGACAGGACCTCTGTGCCGGTGCCCGGTGTGATGACGACCGGGGTCAGCTCGGCGCGGACGAGAAGATCCTGGTACCTGAGGAGGTTCTCCCCGAGGCCCGCGGACCTCTTGACGACGTTGCGTCCCCACGTGATCCCGATCATCGGTCTGCCCATCGAGCGCTGCCTCCTCACCTGGAGCCGCACATGCTACCGGCTGTCCGGCTGCGGCCCGGCCGGCTGCCGCGCGGAGGACACCACGGGTACCCGCCGCCTACCATCGCGACACCACACAACGAGAGGAAGTGAGCGCGCATGAGCCAGGACAGCGACGGCTACGGCGCCCGCAAGGGCCAGTCCGACATCGATCGGCTCCTCGAGGACTGCCGCACCATGTCGCCGAGCAGCATCGAGCGCATCGCCCGCACCTGGGTGGCGGCCGTGGCGCCGGGCTGGGCGGAGAACGTCACCGACCACCACGAGACATCCTCGCTGCAGCACACCATCTGGCACGACGCCGAACGCGCCGCGCTGAGGGTTCTCGAGACGACCAATCGAGCGCGTGCCTGGGACGAACTGAGGAATCGCGTCCTCGATCTCACCGAGCACCATGATTCGCTGCTCGCCTGGCGCGCCGAGCACGGTGAGGTCGGCCACCGCGCCGAGGACGCGCTGCTGGGCGCCGCCCTTGCTCTCTCCGCACGCCCGGAGTTGGACAGGCGCGAGCAGAAGACCCTCCTCGCCCCGATGGCCGCCGCCCTGCCCTGGCTCCTCGCGGAGTAGGAAGGGGCGGCCGAAAGCCGACAACGGGCCCTCGGACGGCGACAATCCATCCCATGATCATCACCGCCGCCGACCTGGCGACACGCGCTGCGGCCGTGCTCCCGGGCGGGGTCACCCACGCCGCCCGCACGTACTCCCCCTCGATCTACGTCGCCCGGTCGCAGGGCTCGCACAAGTGGCTGATCGACGGCCGCGACCTCATCGACTACACCATGGGCCACGGCGCGCTCATCCTCGGTCACGCCCATCCCGCCGTGGTCGAGGCTGTGGGCCGCCAGGTTGCGCGGGGAACGCACTACGGCGCCGCCCACCCCCTCGAGGTGGAGTGGGCCGAGCGCATCTGCGCCCTGGTCGACTCTGTCGACGAGGTGCGCTTCACCCAGTCGGGCACGGAGGCGGCCATGCTCGGCCTCCGGGTGGCACGGGCGGCGACCGGCCGCGACGTCATCGTCAAGCTCGACGGCCACTTCCACGGCTGGTCCGACGCGGTCAGCGTCAACCTCGACCACGGCGTGCCCCGCCCGGCGACCGGCGTGCCCCAGGCTGAGTTGCTGACCACCCTGGTCGTGCCGGCGGGCGACCTCGACGCCCTGCGCGCCGTGCTCGATGGCGGGTCGGTGGCCGCGGTCATCTTCGAGGGTTCCGGCGCGCACTACGGGCACGACCCTCTCCCCGCCGGGTACGCGCTGGCGCTCAGAGCCGAGTGCGACCGTGCCGGCACCCTGCTGGTCATCGACGAGGTGGTCACCGGCTTCCGCGTGGCCACCGGGGGCATGCAGTCTCTGCTCGGGATCCGGCCCGACCTCACCCTGTTCGGCAAGGTGATGGCCGGCGGCCTCCCCGGTGGAGCGCTCGGCGGGCGCCGCGAACTCATGGAGCTGCTGGCCTCCACGATCGAGCACCCGGGCACGTTCAACGCCAACCCGCTCACCGCCGCCGCGGGCATCGCCACCCTGACCCTGTGCGCCGACGGCCGGCCCCAGGCCACTGCGTCGGCGTGCGCTGAACTGCTCGAGGCCGGCTGGCGCGACGTGCTGCGGCGCCGCGATGTCGATGGCCGCGTCTGGCGGCTCACCAGCATCGTCCACCTCGAGCTCGCCGACCCCGCCGGCCAGGCGGCGCTCGGCGTCCGCCTGCGCAACGAGGGCGTCGACCTCCTCCACACCAGCGCGTTCTGCTCGGCGGTCCACACTGAGGCGGACGTCGCCTCCACCGTGGCCGCGCTCGACCGCGTCCTCTCCGCCTCCGTCACGTAGCCGCCCGGCGAGGCCGGGGTCAGTCGTTGTGGTGCGAGCTGTCCGGGGCGGGGCGGCCAGGTCCAGCGGCGGCACGACGCTGTTCGACGGTTGCCCGCATCTGTTGGAGGCGAGCCGCGATGACTGCCTCGGCGCCGTGGTCGGTCGGCGTGTAGTAGCGATGACCACGCAGCTGGTCCGGCAGATGCTCCTGGTCGACGACCGCCCCGGCCTCGTCATGCGCGTAGCGGTATCCCCGCCCGAACCCCATCCCCTTGGTGAGGGACGTCGAGGCGTTGCGGAGGTGCAGGGGCACCGGCTGGTGCAACGTCTCGCGGACGTCCTCGACCGCCGCGGTGTAGGCGACCATCGCCGCGTTGCTCTTCGGCGCGGTGGCGAGGTACAGGGCGGCCTCGGCGAGCGGCAGGTACCCCTCCGGCATGCCCACGAAGTGCGCCGCCTGCTGCGCCGCCACCGCCACGCCGAGGGCGGCGGGGTCGGCAAGGCCGACGTCCTCGGCGGCGAGGATCACCATCCGCCGGGCGCAGAACATCGGGTCCTCCCCCGCCTCCAGCATCCGCGCCAGCCAGTAGATGGATCCGTCCGGGTCGCTGTCGCGCATCGACTTGATGAACGCGGACGCCAGCCAGTAGTGCTGGTCGCCGGCGCGGTCGTAGAGGAGCGACGGGTTCTGCAGCGCTCCCTCCACCGCCGCCACGTCGACGACCGAGCGTCCCGCGTCATCACGGGTGGCCGCCGCGGCAAGTTCCAGCGCGTCCAGAGCCACCCGCGCGTCCCCTCCGCTCAGCATCACCAGCCGCTGCCGTGCAGCCGGCTCGAGCATCACCTCGGCGGCGCCGAGTCCCCGCTCCGGGTCGGCGATGGCGCGATCGACGAGAGTGCCGAGGGTCTCATCGTCCAAGCCCTCGAGGCGCACCACCCGCGCCCGGGACAGGAGGGCGGCGTTGACCTCGAAGCTGGGGTTCTCAGTGGTGGCGCCGAGCAGGCAGACGACACCGCTCTCCACGTCGGGCAGCACCGCATCCTGCTGCGACTTGTTGAAGCGATGGATCTCGTCGATGAACAGCACGGTGCGCTGCCCGACGCGCTGCCGCACCCGGGCGCGCTCCATGATCTTGCGGAGGTCGGCGACCCCCGACGACACGGCGCTCACCGACTCGAACGCCGCGCCGGACATCTCGGCGAGGATGTTGGCCAGCGACGTCTTGCCGCTCCCGGGAGGACCCCAGAGGATCAGCGAGGGCAGCCGCTCGGCTTCGAGGGCGCGACGTAGCACGCTGCCGGGGCCGATGACGCCGTCCTGGCCGGCGAACTCGTCCAGGGTCCGCGGCCGCATCCTGGCGGCAAGCGGAGCTGCCGGGCGCTGGCTGGCGGTGCTGCGATGCTCCGCACTCCCCGTGGGGGCGGCCGCCGGCGCACCGAAGAGGTCTGCCTGGGAGTGGTCCACAGCCCAAGCCTACGCGGCCGGGCACTGCCTCTCGGCGCGCGCCGAGGTCTCCGTGACCGGGTACGGTGCGTGCGTGTCCTCCCGTCCCGTCCGGCCGCCGGCCTGAGCGGCGTCGCCACGGACACGCCCATCGGCTTCGCCCATCGCGGCGCCCCGGTCCAGCGCCGCGACCAGAACACAGTCGATGCGTTCCGCCACGCCGCCTCGCTCGGTGCCGACGGCATCGAGAGCGATGTCGCCCTCACCGGCGACGGCGTTGCCGTGCTGATCCATCCCGGGCTGGCGGCACGGCTCCGACGGCCGGTGTCGAGGATGCGTCGTGACCAACTGCCGGCGAGCGTCCCCACCCTGGAGGACGTGTACCGCGGCTGCGGGCCCAACCTCCACGTCGCCCTCGACATGGCCGCGCCGGCCGCCGTCGAGCAGGTGGTGGCCGCCGCCCGCGCCCACGGCGACCCCGCCCGCCTCTGGTTGACGTACTGGCGCGTCGACACCCTTGCGGCCTGGCGGCGGCGCTACCCTGACGTGCGCCTGGTCTTCCCCACCCTGCTGCTCCGCTCCACGACGGCAGCGCGCCGCGCCGCCGCACTGCGCGCTGCGGGCGTCGATGCGCTCAATGTCTACCACCGCACCTTCGACCGCTCTCGCGTCGACGCCGTTCACGGGGAGGGCCTGCTGCTCTTCGGCTGGGGCGCGCGCCACGGCGCAGCGGCATCACGACTCCTTCGCCACGGAGCCGACGGCGTGTTCTGCGACGACGCCGCGGGCATGGTCGCCGCCGTGGCGGCGGAGGGGCGCCGCCGGGCGCTCAGCGCAGCAGGATGAAGCTGACGTTCTCGCGGTACTGCTCGAGCGTGCGCGCGTCCATGTACGACATCGAGCTGCGCAGTCCGGCGAGGTAGCGGCGCACCACGTCGTCGACACCGCCCTTGTAGGGCACCAGTGTCTCGGTGCCCTCGATGTAGCCGGGATCCTCGGTGCCCACCTGCTGCTGCACCGAGAACGACGCCGCGCCGCGCATGATCTTGACCTTCTTGCCGTCGACCACGATCACCCGTCCCGGTGCCTCACGCGTGCCGGCAAGCGCCGACCCGACCATGACGAGGTCGGCGCCGAGGGCGAGCAGCTTGCACATGTCGGCGGGGTTGCGCACGCCGCTGTCGCCGATGATCAGCGCGCGCCTGCGCACCTGGGCCGCTTCGGCGACCGCGTGCGGCGTCGGCGCGTAGACAGCGGTCTCGGTGCGCGTCTCGCACACGCTGCCCCCGGCGATGCCCACCCGGATGGCATCGGCACCGCGATCCTCGAGCCAGCGGAAGGCCTCGGCGGTGGCGACGTTGCCGCTGATGATGAAGACGTCGTCCGCCTGGTTGCGGATCCACGCCATCGCATCGGCCACCTGCTCGTGGGCGCCGTTGGCCGTGTCGAGGCAGAACACCCGACACCCCGCGTCGTACAGGCGGCTGAAGCGCTCGCGATGGTCGCCGGTGACGCCGATGGCGGCGGCGACAGACACGGGCTCGCCGGCGTGCGCCTCGGCAAACTCCATCACCTGGTCGGCGACGGGCTGGAAGCGGTGCAGGATGCCCAGGGCACCCGCGGCGCCAAGGGCCCGGCACATCTCCGGACCGCAGACATCGGGCATGGGCGCTCCAACAAGCGGCATGGCGAGCGTCAGTGGTCCCACCATCACCGACGGGTCGGCGTCGGCGCGATGGGTCAGCGACGAGGCGGTCCGCGGCACCATCGACAGGTGGTCGTAGTCGAAGGCCACCGGCAGGTCGCCGAGAGGTTCGGAGTGGGCGCGCAGCAGCGGTCCGGAGGTCATGCGGCCTCCATGGTACCTGCCCCTCTGTTGTGGTCCGACGCGATCAGGTGGGCGGAGGCGCCAACACCTCGGGGGCGGTGAACGACGGTGCGCTGCTGATCACCGAGCGCAGCGCTTGGGCCGCACCCAGCAGGGCCGCCGACTCGGCGGGCACCACGATCGTCGTGTTGTCGCTGTCCGCGAACTTGGCGAGCGTGTCGAGCTGCAGGATCGAGACCAGCGTGGGATCGGGCGCGGCCGCCTTGATCGCCGCGTACACAGTGGAGATCGCCTGGGCGCGCCCCTCCGCCTCGAGGATCAGCGCCTGCCGCGTTCCCTCGGCGCGAAGGATGTACGCCTGCCGCTCACCCTCGGCATTCTTGATGGCCGCCTGCCGGTTGCCGTCCGCGATGTTGACGGCCGAGGTCTGCTGGCCCTCCGACTGCAGGATGCGTGCGCGCTTCTCCTGGTCGGCCTGCTTCTGCAGAGCCATGGCCTGGAGGATCTGCGTCGGCGGCGTGATGTCGACGATCTCGATGCGGCTGATGCGGATCCCCCACTTGTCGGTGACCTGCTCCATCTGCTCCTGCATGCTGGCGTTGATGCGCTCGCGCTGGGACAGTGCTTGGTCGAGGCTGACGTTGCCGAAGGCGTTACGCAGCGTGGTGCGCGCCTGCTGGTCGATGGCCACGAAGTAGTTGGACACGGCGAACAGCGCCGCCTGGGCGTCGACGACCTGGCTGAAGATGGTGGCGTTGACGGCGACGGCGACGTTGTCGGCGGTGATCACTTCCTGGCGATCTCCGGTGCGCGGCGTCTCGCGCATGTCGACGCGGACGAGGCGGTCGATGAAGGGGAGGATCAGGGCCACTCCGGGAGGACGCACCGGCGCGACGTAGCGGCCGAACCGCTGCACCACGCCGACGTATCCCTGCTGCACCACCTTGATCGACTGCGCGAGCGCGACGATGATGAGCAGCGCCGCCACCACGATGACCACGAAGACGACGATGGTCCCGGTGTCAGCCATGACCTCTACCCCCTGAATCGGTATCGAGACGCAGCGGCGTTGATGTCATCGACGGCGGCTCACGGAGCCGGCGCCGGGTGCACCAGCAGGGTGGTGCCGCGCACTGCAACGACGAGCACAGGAACCTGGGCGGGAAGCGGGTCCGCCGTGTCTGTCACCGCCAGCCAGCTGTCGCCGGCGAAGAGGGCGTGCCCCGGGTGATGCTCATCCCCGACGGTGTCGAGGGTCATCGCCGGCTGCCCGACCAGGCCGTCCGCGCTGCCCTGGATGCCGCTCAACTTGGTGATCGGAGCGGATCGGTCGAAGCGGCTGCGCAGCGTGGGTCGCACCAGGCCCCAGCCACCGATGGTGACGATGGCGAACAGGAGGCCCTGGAGCCAGAGGCTGCCGCCGAGCAACGTCGTGATGGCCGCGGCCGCGGCTCCCAGTCCCACGAAGAGCGCGTAGAACGCCTGCGTGTGCACCTCGAGGGCCACGAACGCAACGGCCAATGCGATCCAGAGCCCGAAGAACATCGCCGTCAGCGTCGACATCGAGGCCAGTGTACGGCCGTTCGGACAGCGATGGCGGTACGGTGCGGCCGGTTCGTAGTACCGGAGGGGCCGTTTCCGGACAGCGATTCAGCGCGGGTCGATGACCTGCAGGCGCACCCGGCCGCGGGCAACATCCTTGCCGTCGACGGCACGGGTGATGACCACGTCCCAGAGTTGGAGGGTGCGGCCCTGGTACACCGCAGTCCCGACCACGTCAAGACGGCCCGACACGGTGGAGCGCAGGAAGTCGGTGGAGTTGGCCACACCCACCACCTGGCGGCCGCTGTCGCGTACCGCCTCCCAGGCCCCGACGGATGCGAAGGTCTCCACCACCGAACAGAGGACGCCCCCGTGGAGGAGGCCGAAGGGCTGATGGTGCTGCGGCCCCACCTCGAGCCACCCCGTCAGGCGCGTGCTGCTGATTTCGTCGAAATGGCAGTCGAGCAGCCTCAGGAAGTCGCTGCTTCCGAGAAGGCCGCGTACCCTGTCGAGCGCCGCGGACGAGGGTTCAGTGGTGGCCACGCGCCGAGCGTAGCGCCGCCGGGGCTGGGGACGCG
Source organism: Candidatus Dormiibacterota bacterium (assembly GCA_036828955.1). Classification (GTDB taxonomy): domain Bacteria; phylum Chloroflexota; class Dormibacteria; order Aeolococcales; family Aeolococcaceae; genus Aeolococcus. Next base: position 14,827 of record DAISRJ010000041.1, read on the forward strand.
CGCCGCTCAGGCGGCCCTGATGATCGGCAGCTCAGGGTAGCTGGCGCCGAGGACAGCTGCCGGGTCTCCCTGCAGCCAATCGCGGATCAATGTCTGATAGACGCTGCGGAAGTCGACTGTGTACTTGAGGTTGCCGGGGTAGCCTACCTTGCCAAGGTAAGGGTCGCGAGTTCGAGCCTCGTCTCCCGCTCCA
>DAISRJ010000042.1:0-14599 GCA_036828955.1 Candidatus Dormiibacterota bacterium
TAACCACACCGCTTTTCGAGAGCGGCACCTTCAACCACTCGGACACCTCTCCGGGCCAGCGAGTATAGGTCCAGCCTTCGCGGGCGCCGTCCAGCTGCTTCCGTGGCGGTGACGGGCGCCCCCGTACAATCGCCGACGGAGCGATCGCCTAGTCCGGTCGAGGGCGCCGCACTGGAAATGCGGTATCCGGGGTAACTCGGATCGAGGGTTCGAATCCCTCTCGCTCCGCGCCACGACGGTGACTGATCCGAGACGATCGCGACCGCTTCGACACGCCTCAACGAGCACCCCAACCGTGCGATTACCTTTGTCACCATGACACCACCGTCCTGGCTGGAGCATGTGAGCCTCGTGGCGGAGCGGGGCCGCGCCATGCTGGGTCGCACTCCCGGGGGCACCAACGGTACCGCGAACCTCGCTGCCACCTGCGACCGTCTGATCGCCAGGCGCGGTGAGGCGTCTGGCCTGGCATTGGCCACGGAGGTGGTGCACGCCCTGGAGCGCATGAACAGCTCTGACGCCGCCGCCTTCCTGGAGGTGCTCGCCGTCTCATTCTCAGCGCCGGCCGAAGAGGTCGCGACGGCTGTGGCGCGGTGGCAGGCGGACCCCACCGACGACGCCGTGATGGCGCTCGCTCGAGCCACTGAAGCGCCGCGGCAAGACCTGTTCCGCCGCATCAACATGGTCGGCGGCGGCGCCGCCGCCCTGGTGAAGTTGCGCGGCCGTTTGCTCGACCTGCTCCCAACACATCCGCACCTTCGTGGTGTGGATGCCGACCTGCGCCATCTGTTCTCATCATGGTTCAACGGCGGCTTCCTGCGCCTCGAGCAGATCAGCTGGGAAACGCCTGCAGCGACGCTGGAACGGCTGATCGCCTACGAGGCCGTGCACGAGATCCACGGGTGGGACGACCTCCGTCGGCGCCTTGCCGCCGACCGCCGTTGCTTCGCGTTCTTCCACCCGCTGATGCCCGGGGAGCCGCTGATCTTCGTGGAGATCGCGCTCACCCGCCACCTGCCGGTGGCGATCGCCCCGCTGATCGGCGTCGAGCGACCCATCGCTGAAGCTCGGGATGCCGACACCGCCGTCTTCTACTCGATCAGCGACTGCCAGCCCGGCCTGCGCGGCATCTCATTCGGGAACTTCCTGATCAAGCAGGTGGTCCGCGAGCTCTCGGCGGAGCTGCCGGCGCTGCGGACCTTCGCAACCCTGTCGCCGCTGCCGAGTCTGGCCAGGGCGGTGGCCGACCACAGCGACGCCGGCGCCTTCACTGTCGAGCGGCTGCGCGCACTCACCGCCGCCCATCACGACGAGCTGCGCCACCTCGCACACGTCGATGACGAGCTGGAGGCGTTGTCCCGGCTGCTGAACGCGCCCGGTCCACACGACCCGGTGGTGGCGCGGCTGGCGGGGCGGCTGGCGCTGGCTGACCTGCTCCATGTCAAGGTCCGCGGCCGCGTTGCCGACAGCGTGGGTCACTTCCACCTGTCCAACGGCGCCCGGCTCGAGCGCATCGACACTGACGCAGATCTGTCACCCAGGGGTGGGCAATCGCACGGGGTGATGGTCAACTACGTGTACGAGCCGCAGCGGTTGGAGGCCAACCATGAGCGCTACGTTCGCTCCGGTTACGTGGCCACGGCGGCGTCGCTGGGCGGCGAGATCAAGGCAATCGAGACGGCGTGGTCGGGCACCGGGCGGCAGGAACGGCGATCGGCACGTGCCGCGCGCTGAAGCCGGTCACCAGCATCTTCAGCTACAGCACCGCGCGCTGATCTTCGGCCCAGCGGCCGTCTCGACGACACAGACGCTCATCGCGGGGAGCAACGGCACGCTGTGCGCCTTCGGTCTGGGAGAGTCGCACCCGCTGCCGCGTCGTGAGGTAGGCGGTCATGGCCTCGGCGTCCAGTGGGCGCGAGTAGAGATATCCCTGCACGTACAGCTTTCCCATGCTCTGCACGACCAGTGCCTGCTCGCGCGTCTCCACACCCTCGGCGACCACGTCGAGCCCCAGCGATTCGCCAAGTTTCACCACCGCGCTGAAAAGGTCCCTCGCGACGTGGTCATGGCCGACAGTCTCCACGAACGACCTGTCCACCTTGAGGATGTGCACCGGGAAGCGGCGCAGTTGTCCCAGGGAGGACTGGCCGGTCCCGAAATCGTCGATGGCAAGTCGAATGCCCAGAGCGCTGAGCTCCCCCAGCCGGGTGGCGGCGGCGGCGACGTCGCGCATCAGGGTGCTCTCAGTAATTTCCAGCACCAGCTTCTCCGGGCGCAGACCCGACCTGGCGAGAGCCCGTTGCACGTCGTCGACGAAGGCCGGGTCCTCGAGTTGCCGTGGGGAGATGTTGATTGCCGCGTTGATGTCGGCGAGGCCGTCGATCTCTCGTTGCCACGCGCGAACCTGCTCGCAGGCTTGCTCGAGAACCCACCGTCCCAGCGGAAGAATGAGGCCGTTGGCCTCCGCCACGGGGATGAAATCTGCCGGCGGAATCGTTCCCCGAGCGGGGTGCTGCCAGCGCACCAATGCCTCGATGCCCACCACCTGCATGCTGGGCAAGGCGAGCACCGGCTGGTAATGGACCCTGAGGCCGCCCTCGTCCAGGGCTCGACGAAGGTCAGACTCCATCGTCAGCCGCTGCGCCACACGCTCGTGCATGGCCGGCTCGTACGTGCGGAAGCACGCCTTGCCATGTGCCTTGGCCCCGTACATGGCCACGTCGGCGTTGCGCAACAACTCGGCGCTGGTCGATGCGTCGCCGCTGTAGGTGACGCCGATGCTGACCTGGACGGACACCAGCGTGCCCCGGATGTGGCACCCCGCGCGCAGCGCTGACGCGATGCGGTCGCAGACCCGTGCCACCTGAGCCGCGTCCGCGATGTTCTCGAGGAGCACGGCGAATTCGTCGCCGCCAAAGCGCGCCGCGGTGTCACGGGCCCTGAGTTCGCCGCTCAGCCTCTGGGCCACATTTCTCAGCAGCTCGTCACCGGCACTGTGCCCCAGGCCGTCGTTGATGGTCTTGAAGTTGTCGAGATCCAGGAAGAGGACGGCCAGGAGCCCACCGTCCCTCCGCCGGCGAGCCAGTGCGTGGTCCAGCCGGTCGGTGAAGAGGGCACGGTTGGGGAGGCGGGTGAGCACGTCGTGGAGCGCCTGGTACTCGAGCTCAGCCTGCAGACGCACCCGACCGGTCACGTCGCTGACAACCACGATGGCCGCCGCTCGGCCCGCGAAGGCGAGGGGCTTGATGTTGATCTCGACATCGATGACCTCGCCCGCCCTGGTGCGGTGCTGCGTGTCGCGGAAGTGCAACTTGGTCCCGTGTGCCAGTGCAAGCCTGTCCTCGTGGAGCTGTGCGGCCTGCCCTGGAACGCGCAGATCGGACTGCTCGAGAGCGAGGAACTCCTCGCGCGTGTACCCGTACAGCGAGAGCGCGGCGGCGTTGACGGAGAGATACCGAAAGGACTGGAGGTCGAGGACGAACATCGGTTGCGGGTTGTCGTCGAAGAGGGATCGGAAGGTGCGCTCGCTCTCGACGAGCGACATCGGCGCGATCGCCGCGGAGTCTGTCGAGGTCACGTTCCCACGATGGGGTCTCGCGTGCCAGGGTGCGATGGTCATCAGTTCCATGTTCCGACGCCGCCGTGACGAATGCGCGCCGTGATGTCCGACCTTGATCGAGTTCCTCAGACGGCGTCGTCGGCCGTCCCGTTCACGGCTCCTCGAGGGGACCTGGCAGTGCCGCCTCCGCTTTCTCCGTCAGCGCGCGCTCCTGCCGTCGCAGCACGAGGACGATAGCCACGATCACAAGCACCGCCACAGCCCCCAGGGCGATGTCGACGGGACCGCTGAACTTGCTGATCTGGTTGCCGGCGGCGTACGCAGCCACCCCGTAGGCCGTCGCCCAGACGATGCCCCCCGAGGCGTTGAACACCAGGAAGCGCAGCCACGGCATGCGCGCGGTGCCGGCCAGGAACGCCGCGTAGGTGCGCAGAACCGAGACGAAGCGACCGAAGAACACCACCTTGCCCCCGTGGCGGAGGAACAGGTATCGCGCGAGCTTGACGCGACCCTGGTGAAGGCGGATGTAGGGTCCGTAGCGGAGGAGAAGCCGGTACCCACCCCAGTGACCGATGCCGAAGCCGATGTTGTCGCCGATGATCGCCGCCGCTGCGGCCACCGCAATGATCGCCTCGATGTTGAGCAGGTGGGTGTGCCCCGCGTACAGCGCCGCGGCGATGAGCATTGTCTCTCCGGGAAGCGGGATCCCGATGCTCTCGATGGCCACGAATCCGAAGATGGCGGCGTAGCCGAACCGGCCGAGCAGGTCGTCGACGAGGCTGGTGGCGAGGAGCATTGGCCGTCGATGCTACGGGAGCTGATCTTGGGGCGACCGGCGCTCAGCCATCGACGACCAACCCCGTCAGGGGTCCGAGAAGGCGAGATGAGCGCCTCGACGCGCTGGGCAGTGCGCGCAGCGCAACAGGGCTGACTGCGCCCCCCTCGATCAGCGGCCTCCACCGCTCTTCGATCAGCGCGAATGGGTCCTCGCCGGCGCATTCCGTGCCGAGATGCTCGCTCCACAAGCGCTCGCGCACGGACCGGGCCAGTTCGGCGTCGTCGCTGACGAGGTTCACCTCAGTGTCGTTGAAGAGCGAGTGCTCGTTGAGATTGGCCGACCCGATGGTCAGCCACGTGTCGTCGATGATCCCGATCTTGGCGTGCACATAGACGCGCGGCTGGGTCCGCCCCGGGGGACCGATCGTGCCCGCGAGCAGGCGCCTGTGCTGGTCGGCCTTGATGAGCAGGGCGAGCTGGCCGCGCGTATCGTCGTTGCCGTTGTTGGACCGCATGGGCAGGACGATGCAGAGGCGGAAGTCGGCTGTCGGCGGCCGCACCAGCTTGTCGCGCAGCACGGCCACCACCTCGGGGCTCCAGAGGAATTGGTTCTCCAGGTAGATGAGGCGTTGCGCGCCGCGCAGCGCGCCCATGTACGCCGCGAGAATGGTGAAGTCGCCTCGTTCCAGCGCCGAATAGGTGTGCTCCGGCACTGTTCGCACCACCTGGACGCGGCTCCGTCCCGCCTCGGCGGGCACCGCAACCGCAGCCACGGGTTCGCCCGTCGTCGCCTCCCAGCGCATCGCGAAATGCGAGGCCACGTCTGCGACGGACGGCCCGGCGAGCGCCGCGGCGGCGTCGTGCCAGCCGAGCGTGGCACGGTGGTCATGCGCTCCCGAGTCGTAACGGTCGCCGCTCACGTCGGTGAGGTCGATGCCTCCGACGAAGGCGATGGTCCCGTCGATGATCACCAACTTCTCGTGATGGCAGTGCATCGGCCGGTTGCGCTTGTCGGTGGCACCACGGATGCGCGTCCCGGCGACCAGCGCGTCGAGATCACGGCGGGTCTCCGAGCGAGTGGGATGGAAGAGATTGGCGGGTGCTCCCGCCCAGACGAGCACGCGGACGTCGACACGCTCGGCGGCCTCGGCGAGGAGGTCGCGCAACGTGACCGGGATCGGGTCGTGCTCCATGACGAACCCCGGGGTGATGATCCAACCGGCGACGGACACGGAGGACCGGGCCGCGCGGATGGCGGCCGCGATGGCAGGCAGAGCCGAGGCGCCATCGATGTACACCTCGACGTGGTTGCCGTCGCGCGGCGCTGCGCCGCCCTCGGCCCAGCCGCCCCCTCGGCTGCGCAGCGCCCCGCTCCAGCCGACGCGTCGCAGGCGCCGGGCGTGGTGCCGGACCGTGGCGCCCTCGATGAGAGTGCCGACGCCCGCATCAATCCCGCTGAGGAGATCGGCAGGGGATGCGGTCAGGCGTACCTGCTTCGAGACGGTGCCGGTTCAGAGCCTTTGGGGCGATCCCCGTTGGTGTGGGCGATGGCGGTCCTGTCGAAGGCGGCCTGGATCACGCCGTAGCACTCGCAGGACACTGCTTCCAACTCGTGGCGATCGAGGATGGTCACACGGCCGCGGTGGTAGCTGATCAACCCGGCGGCCTGGAGGACACCCATCGACAGCGTGACTGTGGCGCGGCGGGAGCCCAGCATCTGCCCCAGGAACTCGTGGGTGATGTCGAACACGTCGCGGCCCATGCGATCGTGGCTCATCAGCAGCCATCGACTGAGGCGCTCCTCATTGGAGTGCATCCGGTTGCACGCCGCCGCCTGAGCGATCTGACAGAACAACGCCTCGGTGTAGTTCTGGACGATGCTGCGGAAGTACGGGTCGCCGGACAGCTCGGTGATGAACACCTCGGCGTTCATGCGCAGCGACACGCCCGCGACCTGGGAGATGGCTCGGACCGCCAGGGAACCGCCGCTGCGCAGCGGCACGCCCACGATCCCCTCGTTACCGATGGTGGCCACCTCGACGATGTTGCCGTCCTCCAACGGGGTGACCAGCGAGATCACGCCGCTGATGGGAAAGTAGACGTCGGTGATCACCTCGGCCGGCTCGAAGAGCACCTTCTTGATGGGCATCGTGACCGAGGTCAGCTGGGCGGCAAAGCGCCGCCTGGCCGCGATGGGCAGCGCCTGAAGTGGCGCATTGGTCACGTCTTCCGCAACCGGGTCGTCGAACATCCGACCTGCTCTCTATGAAGTCATGGTGCTGCGCCGTGCCCTCCTCTCCCGCGCGGCGCCCCTGCGTGAATTATGCCCCGAATCTGCAGGTCGATGTAGAAAGCACACGCGCAACCGGGCTGTGACCGCGATAGCCACCTTCGCAAACGATTGTCTCCCGACCGTTGTCGCCCCGAGGTGTGGACCACTCTGAGCCGGTCCGGCGTGGGGCCCGGTCAGCCCCTCAGGCGGCGCCACCAGGGCAAGGCGCGGATGCGCTCCAGTTCCGCCGTGGCGGCGTCGGCCACCTGCATCTGCTGGTGGAGGAGGCTGATGATCTCGCGCTCGCTGGCGCGGGCCTCTCCGGCCTCGCGGCGACGCTCGGCCTGTTCCACGCCGGTGCGGTCGCGCCACGTGCGCAGCCCGATCGTCAGCGTGGCGATGCGGCGATCCCGGTCGGCCAGCTCGGTCCGGAGCCGGATCATCTCCACAAAGTTGTCGATCGCCTGCATCTGGAGGTCGAGCAGTGCCGATGTATCGCCCGTCGCAGCCGGAGCGCGGCGAACGCTCTGGCTCCTGCCGACCAGCTCCACGATGTCCTCGCGGGTGGCTTCGGCGGACGGCATTGGGGTGACCTGCATGGCCATGGGGATCTCCTGGAAGAGCGTGAAGTGGGATGGAGAGACCTCGGTGAGCCAGACCGTACACCCCAACCGGCCTCAGTGCACGGCGGACGCCCTCGCTGATCCGGCTACGCTGCCCCGATGCCCCACGACCTCGACGCCTACTGCGCGGCCAACCAGCCCCGCTTCCTCGACGAATTGGTCGAGCTGCTGCGCATCCCCAGCATCTCGGCAGACCCCGCGTACGCGGCCGATGTGCGCCGCAACGCCGAGCACGTCGCGGGCGCGGCCCGGGCAGCCGGCTTCTCCGTGGTCGAGATCGTGGAGACAGAGGGTCACCCGGCCGTCTACGCGGAGGCGATCACCGACCCCGCCCTGCCGACGGTGCTCGTGTACGGCCACCACGATGTCCAGCCCGTCGACCCCCTCGACGAGTGGGTCTCCCCGCCGTTCGAGCCACAGGTCCGCGACGGGCGTCTCTACGCACGCGGCGCGGTCGACGACAAGGGCCAGGTGTTCATGCACCTCAAGGCGGTCGAGGCCCACATGCGCACCCGCGGTCGCCTCCCGGTCAACTTGCGCCTCCTGGTCGAGGGCGAGGAGGAGATCGGCTCGGTGCACTTCGAACAGCTGGTCGAGACGATGGGAGAGCGCCTGAGCGCCGACGTGGCGGTCATCTCCGACACGGGCATCTTCGCCCGTGATGTGCCATCGCTGACGGTGGGTCTGCGCGGGCTCGCCGGCGTGGAGGTGGAGGTGCGCGGCCCGAGCCTCGACCTCCACTCGGGGGTCTTCGGTGGCGCGGTGCAGAACCCGGTCGAGGCGCTGGCGCGGATGATCGCGTCGCTGCGCGACCCGGTGACGGGGAGGGTGACCATCGCCGGCTTCTACGACGACGTCGTCGAGCCGACCAAGGCGGAGCGCGCCGCGTACCGCTCGCTGCCCTTCGACGAGTCAGCCTTTCGTAAGGTCGCCGGAGGCATCGGGGCGACGGTGGGGGAGGAGGGATGGTCGGTGCTCGAGCGCCGCTGGGTGCGCCCCACGCTGGAGATCAACGGCATCTGGGGCGGCTACCAGGGACCGGGCGCCAAGACGATCATCCCCGCCCGCGCGGGCGCCAAGATCAGCTGCAGGCTGGTTCCCAACCAGCGTCCCGACGTGATCGGCAGGCTGGTGGCCGAGGCGTTGCGTGCCGCCACACCGCCCGGGGTCACGTGCGCGGTGGAGGTGCGCCACGGCGGCAACCCGGTGATCACGCCGGCCGACCACCCCGCCGTGCGCGCGGCGTCGCGTGCCATGGGGAGCGTGTTCGGCAGGGAGCCGGTGATCATCCGCGAGGGCGGATCGATCCCGCCGGTGGAGGTCTTCCAACGAGTGCTCGGCATCCAGTCGGTGCTCGTGGGCGTCGGCCTGCCCGACGATTGCATCCACGCCCCCAACGAGAAGTTCGACCTCGACCACTACGCCATGGGAATCCGCATCCTCGCGCGTCTGTGGGACGAGGTCGCCGCGGAGATGGGTGACCAGCGCCGGGTACCATCGGCGGACGAATAGCCGAAGAGGGGAGCACGGGCGATGACGCAGATTGAGACGGTCGAGGCACTCGAGGTGCTGGACTCCCGCGGCAACCCCACCCTTGAGGTGACGGTGGGCCTGGCCGGTGGGACGACCGCGCGGGCGATGGTGCCCAGCGGGGCCAGCACCGGCGCTCACGAGGCGGTCGAACTCCGTGACGGAGACCCCGCCCGGTACGGCGGCAAGGGGGTGCTGACCGCGATCTCCAACGTGATCAACGTCATCGGCCCCGCCGTTGCCGGGCTCGACGCGCTGGACCAGGCGGCGCTCGACGCCCGCCTCATCGACCTCGACGGCACCCCCGACAAGGGCAGGCTCGGTGCCAACGCCATCCTGGGGGTGAGCCTGGCGAGCGCGCGGGCGGCGGCCACGGCGCGCGGGCTGCCCCTCTACCGCCACCTCGGCCCGGACGCCCACGTGCTACCGGTGCCGATGTTCAACGTCCTCAACGGCGGCGTGCATGCCCAGACCAGCGTCGACTTCCAGGAGTTCATGCTCGCCCCGATCGGTTTCCCCACCTTCTCCGAGGCGCTGCGCGCCGGCAGTGAGTGCTTCCATGCGCTGCGGGCTGTCCTGCACGGACGCGGTGAGAACACCGGCCAGGGGGACGAGGGCGGCTTCGCGCCCAGCCTTCGGGCCAACGAGCAGGCGATCGAGATCATCCTCGAGGCCATCTCCCGCGCCGGCTATCGGGCCGGCGAGGACGTCGCCCTGGCCCTCGACCCCGCCGCGTCCGAGTTCTTCTCCGAGGGTCGCTACCACCTGCGCGGCGAGGGTCGCGTGCTCGAGCCGGCCGAGCTTGTCGAACTCTGGGCGAGCTGGGTGTCGCAGTACCCGATCATCTCCATCGAGGACGGTATGGCGGAGGATGACTGGGAGGGGTGGATTGCCCTGACCGAGCGCCTCGGATCGCGCGTCCAGCTGGTGGGCGACGACATCTTCGTGACCAACGTCGACAGGCTCCGCCAGGGATTCGAACGTGGGGTTGCCAACGCGCTCCTGGTCAAGGTCAACCAGGTCGGCACCCTCACCGAGACGCTGGACGCGATCGCGCTCGCCTCCGAGCACGGCTACGCGTCGGTGTTCAGCCACCGCAGCGGCGAGACCGAGGACACCACCATCGCCGACCTCGTGGTTGCGGTCAACGCCGGACAGATCAAGTCGGGAGCGCCGTCGCGTTCGGAGCGCGTAGCCAAGTACAACCGCCTGCTGCGCATCGAGGAGGAGCTGGGCAGCTCGGGACGCTTCGCGGGGCGCTCGGCATTCCGCCTGCTCGACCCGGCCGCGACGACGTCCAGCGCCGCGGGGCCGGTTCCCGCGGGGTGAACGCCGGCGACCACATCCGGCTCGCTGCCGTGCGCGCCGGCGCGCTGCCCGGGTCGGGCGCGGAGGGCGCCGACCTGGTGGCGCCGCCCTCGCTGTCGTCGGTGCGCTCCTACCCCGACCTGGATGCGCTCGACGCGGCCATGGAGGCCGACCCGCGTGCCTATCGCCGCCACGGCAACGAGAGCGTCGGCCTCTTGGAATCGACGCTGGCCGTGCTCGAGACACCTCCTGGCGGCGAGGTGCCCGTTGCCCGCGCCACCTCCAGCGGGCAGGCGGCGCTGCTCCTGCTGGTGAGCGCCGCGACCATGAGCGGACGGCGGCGTGTGGTGCTGCTGCGCCCCTGCTATGGGGGCACGGAGTCGCTGCTGCTTGGCCCGCTGGCAGCGCTCGGACTGGAGACCACGGTCGTGGACCTGCCTCCCGACCCCCAGCCCGCCGACGCGGGCGCGATCGTCGGCGACGTCGTCGGTCGCGATGTGGCTCTGGTCGTGGCCGAGATCGTCACCAACCCGCTGGTCGGCGTGGTCGACATCGAGGCGGTGGCGGCGGCGGCGCACAGCTGCGGCGCGGTGTGCCTGGTGGACAGCACCCTGGCCACGCCCTTCCTCTTCCAGCCACTGGCGCACGGAGCGGACCTCGTGCTGCACAGCCTCACCAAGCACCTCGGGGGACACAGCGACCTGCTCGGAGGAGTGGCCGTCGCCGCCGCCGGGAGTGAGGTGGCCGGCTGGTTGGACTCCCACTCCCGCTCGATCGGCGCGGTGCTCTCGCCCTTTGACGCGTGGCTGGCACTGCGCGGGCTGCGCACCGCGCCGCTCCGGGTGGAACGAGGCAGCGCCAGCGCGGCCGCCCTCGCCGTCGCCCTCTCGGGGCACGCCGCCCTCGAAGCGGTGCACCACCCCGCCGTGCGCGAGGGTGCGGCGGCCGAGGTGGCCGGCCGCCTGCTCCCGCGTGGCAGCGGACCAATGCTCAGCCTCGACATACGCGGGGGACGCGGCGGCGCGGGACGGGTCATTCGCCGGCTCGACGGCATCCGCCTCGCGCCCAGCCTGGGCGACGTCAGCACCACGGTCAGCCACCCCGCCACGACGTCGCACCGCCATCTCAGCGCGGAAGCCCGGCGCAGCCTCGGCATCTCGGACGGGCTGTTGCGGTTCAGCATTGGGATCGAGGATGAGCCGGTGCTCCGCGCTGAGCTCGAGGCCGCCCTCGACGCGGAAGGCTGACGCCGCGTCTACCATTGACCCAGCAGCAACCACCCGCGGAGGGCACCCTCACATGGCCGTGATCCGACTCGCCAACGGGTCCGACCTCGCGGTGAAGCTGACCGTCGCGGAGACGATCGCAGCCATCCAGGTGGCTGTGGGCGGCCCGGACTTCGTCGAGCTGCCCGGCGAAGACGGCCCGATTCTCCTGCGTCCCGCAGGTGTCATCGCGGTCATCGAGGACTCGCGACGGGGCACCGCAGGGTTCCGTTTCGGGGCGGCCCGCACCGCCGAGTAGGTCCCGGGACGGCCGTGACGGGGTTGCAGCCGATAATGGCGCCATGCCCGAGACCACGCGTGGCGCGGCGGCGGAGCGCGTGGCGCCGCTGACGCGCGGCACATCGATCCTTGGCGGCATCGGCAACACGCCGCTGTTGCGCATCCGCATGTTCGAGAAGGAGCTCCCCGGCGTTGCCGTGTTCGGCAAGGCCGAGTTCCTCAACGCGGGCGGCTCCGTGAAGGACCGAGCCGCGCTGCGCATGATCCGCGACGGTGAGGCCAGCGGCGAGCTGACGCCGGACCGCATCATCCTCGACAGCACCAGCGGCAATACCGGCATCGCCTACGCGATGGTGGGGGCGGCGCTGGGCTACAGGGTGCGCCTGGTGATGCCGACCAACGTCAGCGCCGAGCGCAAGACGCTCATCGCCGCTTACGGCGCGGAGATCGTGCACAGCGACGCGCAGGAGGGCAGCGACGGCGCCATCGTGCTTGCCCAGAAGATGCGCGCGGACAACCCTGGCACCTACTACATGCCCGACCAGTACAACAACCCGTCCAACTGGCGGGCGCACTACGACGGCACCGGCGCTGAGATCTGGGAACAGACCGACGGCGCCGTCACCCATTTCGTGGCCACGCTGGGCACCAGCGGCACCTTCATGGGCGTCAGCCGCCGGTTGCGTGACGAGCGTGCCGCGATGGTGTGCGTGTCGGTGCAGCCCGAGGATCCCTGGCACGGGCTCGAGGGAATGAAGCACATGCCCAGTGCCATCGTTCCCGGCATCTATGACCCATCCCTGGCCGATGACAACCTCTGGGCTCCCACCGAACCCGCATACGAGCTCGCTCGCGAGCTGGCTCAACACGAGGGCATCCTTGTCGGGCACTCCAGTGGCGCCGCCCTGTGGGGTGTTCGCGAGGTGGCCCGTCGGGTCGAGCGCGGTGTGATCGTCACCGTGCTGTGCGACGGCGGCAACCGCTACCTGAGCAGCGGCCTGTACGGGAGACAGTGGCAGTGAGCCTGGGTGACATCAACCTGGTGGTGACCGCGGATGCGCTCATCCGCGAGTACGCAACCGCCGCCTACGTCAATGAGGGATGCGGCGTGTTGCTTGGCCGCTTCCAGGGAGGCCGCGTCGAGGTCGTTGACGCCACCTCCGGCAACAACCTCAGCATCGAGCGCGCCCGCGACAGATACATTCTCGACCCCGCCGACATCGTCCGCGCCGACCGTGAGGCACGGGCACGGTACCTCGACATCGTGGGCTTCTGGCACAGCCACCCCGACCACCCTGCGCGGCCATCGCAGTTCGACACCGACCACGCCTGGGTCGACTACGTCTACATCATTGTCAACACGACCGCAGACGGCGCCGGCGACCTCAACGGCTTCACGCTTGCCGAGGAGGGTGGCCCGTTCCGGCAGCTGCCGTTGATGGTCACTCCGAGCCCCGGGCCGGCACGGTGAGTCGCGTCGTGGCGGCGCGGACGCGCCCACGGCGGCGCCGGGGCGGTGCGGACTCTGATCTCGGACCGCCGTCGGGGATCGTCGCCATCGTGGGGCGTCCCAACGTCGGCAAGTCGACGCTGTTCAACCGCTTCACGGGACAGCGCCATGCCATCGTCGACGAGCTCGCCGGGCTGACCCGCGACCGGCTCTACGGGGTGACGGAGTGGGGCGGGCGGCGGTTCACGGTGGTGGACACAGCCGGCCTGGATCCTGCCCTGGTCCGCGACGACCCCGGCATGGCGGTGCTCACCGCCGGCACACAGCAGCAGGCGCGCCTGGCCATCGCCGAGGCGGACGTCTGCGTGCAGCTGGTCGACGTGCGCGCCGGGGTGACCGCGCTCGACGAGGACGTCGCCGCCATCCTGCGCAGCGGCGGCAAGCCGGTCATCCTGGTCGGGAACAAGGCCGACAGCCCGAGCAATCCTCACTACGCCCACGAGCTGTACCGCCTCGGTCTCGGCGAGCCGGTGCTGGTCTCGGCCCTGGTCGGCACCGACACCGGCGACCTGCTCGACCGCATCGTCGACGAGCTGCCACCGGCAGGTGACACCACCGCCGTGGACGAGCCGATGGAGCTGCGCCTGGCCATCATCGGCAAACCCAACGTGGGCAAGTCGTCGCTGCTCAACGCGATCGTGGGGGAGGAGCGGGCGCTCGTCTCGCCGCTGGCCGGGACCACCCGCGATGCCGTCGACACGCTGGTGATGCACGGCGAGCGGACGGTGCGCCTGGTCGACACTGCAGGCATCAGGCGGCGCGGTGTCATCGACACCAACGTCGAGCACTACAGCCTGCTGAGGGCGCTGCGTGCGCTGGAACGCAGCGACGTCGCGCTCCTGGTCGTGGATGCCAGCGACGGCATCGTCGCGCAGGACCGTCATGTCGCCGGCTATGCGGTGGATGCCGGCAAGGGCCTGGTCGTCATCGCCAACAAGTGGGATCTGATCGACCAGGAGAAGCGCGCCGACCCGGCGTTTCTCGCATCGATTCGGGAGGCTTTCGACTTCGTTCCCGGTGTGCCCATCCTCACGGTGTCGGCGACCGAGGGTCGCAACGTCGCACGCGTCCTGGACGCCGCCACGACGGTCGCCGCAGCGCGAGCGACGCGCATTCCCACCGCGGCACTGAACACGCTGCTGCGCGACGCGTTCCTTGCCCACCCACCACGGCACGACAAGGGACGGCAGCTGAAGCTGCTGTACGCCACCCAGGCGAGCACCCCGGCGCCGACGATCGTGCTGTTCGTGAACGACCCCGACCTCATGCACTTCGCCTACGGCAGGTACCTGGAGAACCGCATCCGCGCCGTCTTCGGGTTTGCGGGCACGAGGATGCGGATCGTGCCCCGGGCGCGGGCCGAGCGGGAGCGTTAGGCGCTCGTGGCGATCGGGCGGGTAGCTCTGGGCGGTACAGTTACCCGGCGTACCCGGGTGTGGTGAGGGCCACTCACACCCGCTCTCGGGGAGTAGCTCAGATGGTTAGAGTACTGGTCTGGGGGACCAGGGGTCGCAG
>DAISRJ010000043.1:0-14323 GCA_036828955.1 Candidatus Dormiibacterota bacterium
CCCCGGAAACGCGTCGCAGATCGAGACGATCAGACGTCACTGTCGATCGTGCATGGAGGCCCCGCCAGGGTCCAAGGTCACCATCCGCACTGGCCAAACAACTGCTCCGCCTCCCCGGCCACGCCCGGTCAACATGGGGCTCTGCGGAGGCGTTGTATGTGACAAACGACCCTGATGGGTGTCCGCAGCTCCAGCCACAATCGCCTCACCGGCAGCCGCCGCATATCCCGAGGGCAGCCGGGAAGGAAGGCGAAACGTGAACAAGACCGCCGGCAGCGCAACCCACGGATGGTTCGGACTGAGCCCTGGTCAGCTCCTCTGGTTCGTGGCCATCCGCGTGATCGTCGCCGCCATCGTCGGCAGCGTTGTGTACGTTGTCACGGGCAGCGTCCTCTGGCTGATCGTCGCGCTCCTCGCGACCGGCGCGGTGATCAATAGCGCTGCGAACTCGCTCCACCGGCGCTGAGGGGCAACGCGACGATGGTGACCGTCCTCGTTAGCAACCGGGTGGCGCGGTAGGAGCTTATGGACCCAGAAGTCCTTCTCATTACGGGCTGCTCCTTCGGGATGGCTCCGGTTCAGCTAGGATGCGCCGGGTGAGTGTAAAACTTGTCGTTCTGTATACCCAGCCGGGAGACGTTGCCGGTTTTGACGAGCACTACCTCGGCGTGCATGGACCATTGGTCGACAAGATTCCAGGCTTGGAACGGTGGGAGAGTGCGCGCATCGTGGCCGCACCCGACGGTGGCGAACAGACCTACTATCGCGTCGCCGAGTTGTACTTCAGCGACCCAGCTGCGCTGGAGGCCGGACTGGCTTCCGAGGAGGGCCAGGCAACCGCGGGTGATTTTCAAGCGATAGCGCCGCCCGGTTCGCGGATGTTCGTTGCCGCTGTCGAGGACTGAGAGCGCCTGCGAGCAACGACTCGGGCCAGGCGCCTGAGGATCTCCCAGAGCCGGAGTGCCGACGGGTCGGTGCTCATGGCGCCGCCCGGTGGGGGGCCGCCATGTCGGGCACGCGCCCCGGGTGCGCCACTGGCGGCGCGACGGAGCTGCAACCTTCAGGCCTGGGCTTCCGCCTCGATCTCCACCTTCCAGCGCGGGTCGAGCAGCGCCTTGACCACGACCATCGTCGCCGCCGGTCGCGTGTCGCCGAAGACCTCGCCATGGGCGCGGCCGACAGCGTCGGCGTCGCCGGCGTCGGTCAGGAACATGCGCGTGCGGACGACCTGCTCGAGTGTCGCGCCGGCCTCAGCGAGGGCGCTCGCGATGATCTCGAAGCAGCGTCTCGCCTGCACGTGGGCATCCTCGTCGCAGCTGCCATCCGGCCACACCGGCGCGGTGCCGGAGACGAGCACGCGGCCATCGATGGCGATGGCGCGGCTGAAGCCGATGCGTCCCTCGTACGGCGACCCGGAGGTGATCCTCCTGCGCTCGCTGTGCTCGCCCACTACGGCACGAACCCCTCGGGCGGGCGCGCCGTCTCGCGCATCTTGGCGCGGTGCTCGGTCAGGGCTGTGGCGACGGCCTCGTCGCTCAGCGCGATGATCTGGGCAGCGAGGTGACCGGCATTGCGCGCACCCATGTCGCCGACGGCGACGGTCGCGACGGGAATGCCGGGGGGCATCTGCACGATGCTCAACAGCGCGTCGAAGCCGCTCAGCGGCGTGGCGGCGAGCGGGACGCCGATCACCGGGAGCGTGGTCAGCGAGGCCAGCACGCCGGGCAGATGCGCGGCCGCGCCGGCACCGGCGACGAGGACGCGCAGGCCGCGTTGTGTCGCCTGTTGCGCGTAGCTGCGCACGATGTCGCCGGCACGGTGCGCCGACATGACCCCGATCTCCCACCCGATGCCGTAGGTGTCGAGCACCTCGCCGCATTTCGACATCACCGCGAGGTCGGACTCGCTGCCGACCACGATCCCCACCATCAACGTGCCGCTCATCTCTCTCCCGCCTGCGCCATTCCGATGTCGTTGCGGTACTGCATGCCCTCGAAGTAGATCCCCTGCAGACCGGTGTACGCCTGCTCCGTGGCCGCCTCGAGGGAGTCGCCGCGGGCGACAAGTGTGAGCACCCTGCCCCCGTCGGTGCGCAGTGCCCCGGCGCGGCCCGCGCCCTCGCGGGTGAGGCCCGGATCGCGGCTGCTCGGGTCTCGGCGCGTCGCGGCGTGGAAGGCCAGGATCGACGGGTCGAGCCGGTCCAGGCCGGTGATGACGTCCCCACGACGTGGAGTGCCGGGGTACCCGGCTGCGGCGAGGACAACGCCGACCGCGCAGCTCTGCACGGCGCGGCGTGCAATCCCGGGGGACACAGCCCCCGCGGCGGACGCGATCAACAGCTCGAGGAAGTCCTCGTCGAGGACCGGGAGGACGACCTGCGTCTCCGGGTCGCCGAACCTGGCGTTGAACTCGAGCACGCGCATGCCGTCTGGCGTGAGCATGATCCCGGCGTAGAGGCAGCCGGAAAAGGGCGTGCCGAGGGCCGCGAGCGCGTCGACGCAGGGGCGCAGCACCTCGGCTTCGACACGCTTCAGCAGGGCGTCATCGGCCCCGGGTGGCGGGGTCATGGCCCCCATGCCACCGGTGTTGGGTCCGCTGTCGCCGTCGCCGATGCGCTTGTAGTCGCGCGCCGGTGGCAGGAGGCGGAGGTGGCGCGAGTCCGTGACCGCGAGCACGCTCAGCTCCGGTCCCTCGAGACGCTCCTCGACGATGACGCGGTCGCCGGCTCTGCCGAAGAGGCGGCCGTCGAGGCAGGCGCCCACCGCCTGGCGGGCGGCGTCGAGGTCCGAGCAGACGGTGACGCCCTTGCCCAGCGCCAGGCCATCGGCCTTGACCACGCAGCGGCCGTCGAGCTCGTTCACCAGCGCCATCAGCGCGCCGCGGTCAGGGGCGGTGCCCGTGCTCCAGCGCGCGGTGGGAATGCCGGCTGTGTCCATGAGACCCTTGGCGAAGCTCTTCGAGCTCTCGATGCGCGCCGCGGCCGCGCTCGGACCGAACACCGCGATGCCCGCCGCCCGGCACGCATCGGCAACGCCGGCCGCCAGGGCCGCGTCGGGGCCGACAACGACCAGTGTGGCGTCGCAGTCGCGCGCGGCGGCGACCACTCCCGCCGGGTCGTCGGCAGCGACGGCGACGTTGGTGGCAAAGGCAGCTGTGCCCCCGTTGCCGGGCGCACAGACGATCTCGACATCCGGGTGGCCGCGCATGCATGCCCACGCCAGCGCATGCTCGCGGCCCCCCGAGCCGGCGATGAGCACCCTGGTCGTGGGGCTGCCTACTCCCACTCGATCGTCGAGGGCGGCTTGCTGGAGATGTCGTAGACGACGCGGTTGACGCCGGCGACCTCGTTGACGATGCGCCTGCTCATGGTGGCGAGCACGTCGTAGGGGATCTTGGCCCAGTCCGCGGTCATGCCGTCGTCGGACTCGACGATGCGGATGGCCACGACGTTGGCGTAGGTGCGGTTGTCACCCATCACCCCCACCGACGAGATCGGGGTGAGGATGGCGAAGCTCTGCCACACCTTGCGGTAGAGACCGCTGCGCTTGATCTCATCGATGACCACCCAGTCGGCGGCGCGCAACGTGTCGAGGCGCTCCGCGGTGACCTCGCCGAGGACGCGGATGGCGAGCCCCGGTCCTGGGAACGGCTGCCGCCACACAATGTCCTCGGGCAGGCCCAGGGCCAGACCGACCTGGCGCACCTCGTCCTTGAAGAGGTAACGAAGCGGCTCCACCAGCGTGAAGCGCAGGTCCTCGGGGAGGCCGCCCACGTTGTGGTGTGTCTTGATCTTCTGCGCGTTGTGGGTGTCATGCGACGTCGACTCGATGACGTCAGGGTACAGAGTGCCCTGGGCGAGGAAGTCGACGTCGCCGAGCCGGCGCGCCTCGGCGTCGAACACCTCGATGAAGGTGCGCCCGATGGCGCGGCGCTTCTCTTCCGGGTCGACCACTCCCGCGAGCGCGGTGAGGAACCGATCGGTGGCATCGACGTGGACAAGGTCGATGTGGCGCTGGTGGCTCATCACCTCGACGACGCGCTCGCCCTCGGCACGGCGGAGCAGGCCGTTGTCGACGAAGACGCAGGTGAGCTGGTCACCGATCGCCTGGTGCACGAGCGTGGCGGCCACGGCGGAGTCCACGCCACCGCTCAGCGCGCAGAGAACGCGGGCTGCGCCGACCCGGGTGCGGATGGCGTTGACGGCCATCTCGATGAACGACGACGGCTCCCAGGTGCCCGCGCAGCCGCAGACGTCGATCAGGAAGTTGCGCAGGATGTCGCGGCCCAGCGGGGTGTGCACGACCTCGGGATGGAACTGGATGCCATAACGTCCCTTGGGGCCGCTGATCGCCGCGTATGGTGAGTTGAGCGAGTGCGCCACCGAGCGGAAGCCCGGGGGCACGCGTGTGATCACGTCGCCGTGCGACATCCACACGTCGATCTCGGGCGGCAGCCTGTCGAAGATGCCGGTGCGCTCGTCGACGCTGATCGACGCGTGGCCGTACTCACGACGCTCGGCGGGGAGCACCTCGCCACCGAGCTGGTGGGCAAGAAGCTGCATGCCGTAGCAGACGCCGAGGATGGGCAGGTCGAGGTCGTAGAGGCCGGGGTCCGGCAGCGGTGCTCCGGGGTCGTACACGGACGCGGGGCCGCCGCTGAAGATCAGGCCGCGGGGGGCGCGACGGCGGATCTCGGCAGCACTGATGGTGCCGGGGACCAGCTCGCAGTACACGCGCGCCTCGCGAACGCGGCGGGCGATGAGCTGGGAGTACTGGGAGCCGAAATCGAGAACCAGGACGGTGTCCTGGGCGACGGTGGGGTCGGCCGGCGCGATCGGACCGCGCCTGGGGATGACGGCCGTCCCGCGGCTCACTCGGCCGCCCCGCGCACGCTGTGGATCACACCCCCATCCCGACGCGCTGCTCGCGCTGCTGCACCTTGCCCTCGGTCTTGATCGAGGGGGCGATGACCATCTCGGTGCGCTGGAAGTCCTGGATGTTGCGCGCGCCGCACACGCCCATCGAGCTCTTCAGCGCGCCGACCAGGTTCATGCTGCCGTCGTCGACGTGGGCGGGGCCGAAGAGGATCTCCTCGAGCTTGCCCTTGATGCCCGTGCGGATGCGCGTTCCGCGCGGCAGGTTGGGGTCTGGCGTGGCCATGCCCCAGTGGTTGCCGCCGCCGGCCGCCTCGGTCGCCGACGCGAAGATGGAGCCGATCATGACCGCGTCGGCGCCACTCGCGAACGCCTTGGCGACGTCGCCACCGAGGCGCATGCCCCCGTCGGTGATGATCGCGACGCGCTCGCCGCTGCGGCGCAGGTGGTCGTCGCGCGCGGCAGCGCAGTCGGCGGTGGCGGTCACCTGGGGAACGCCGATACCGAGCACGCCGCGCGTCGTACAGGCCGCGCCCGGACCGACGCCGACGAGGAGGCCCTTGACGCCGGTGTCCATCAGCTCGAGCGCCGTCGCGTAGTCGACACAGTTGCCGGCGACGACGGGGATGTCGAGCGAGGAGGTCAGCTCCTTGAAGTTGAGGTGCTTGTAGCTCTTGCTGACGTGGCGCGCGGTGAGGACCGTGCCCTGCACCACGAACACGTCAGCACCCGCCTCCTGCACGATGGGCGCGCGCCGCTCCGCACCCGCCGGTGTGGTGGAGACGGCGCAGGGGCCGCCGGCCGCCTTGATCTCCTCGATGCGCAGGCCGATGAGGCCGTCCTGCACGGGAGCTGTGTAGATCTTCTGGAGGAGCACGTTGATGTCCTGGGGCGTCGACTCGGCGATGTCGTGGAGGACGTCGCTGGGATCCTCGTAGCGCGTCTGCACGCCGTCGAGGTTGAGCACGGCGAGACCGCCGAGGCGTCCCATCTCCTGGGCGAAGCCGACATCGACGACGCCGTCCATGGCCGCCGCCAGGAACGGGATCGCGAACGTCGTTCCGTTGAGGGCGAAGCCCAGATCAATCTCGTCGGGATTGATGGTCACCCGTCCGGGCACCAGCGCCACCTCGTCGAAGCCGTAGGCACGCCGCGCCATCTTTCCCCTACCGAGCTCGATCTCCATACGGCCTCCCGATCGCGGTCCGAAGACAGAAACACCCAGCGCCGCACAGTGCTGGCTGGGTGATGGACAGAGCGGGCAACGACAACCCCACCATCAAGGCAGTGTAGCAGAGGCAGGGCTTCGGCCGAACCACTCCAGCACAGCATCTTGTGTCTCTGCGCGCCTCAGATCCCACATGTGGTGGCGGCACCACACCGGGGCCGCCGTCAGGGGTAGATGCCCCTCACCTCGCTCGCCTCGGCCACCCTTCTGACGGCGATCTGGTAGGCCGCTTCGCGCAGTGACAGCTTCTCCGCCTGGGCCTTGGTGCGCACCGCGTCGTAGCCGCGCGCCATCACCTCGCGCAACCGCGCGTTGACCTCGCCGCGCGCCCAGAAGAATGCCTCGAGGTTCTGCACCCACTCGAAGTAGGACACGACGACGCCGCCGGCGTTGGCGAGGATGTCGGGGACGATGAGCACACCGTTCTCCGTGAGGACGGCCTCGGCCTCGGGGTCGACGGCGGCGTTGGCACCCTCAGCGATGACTCGTGCGCGCACCCGGGTGGCGTTGGCCGCGGTGATCTGTGCCTCCAGCGCGCAGGGCACGAGCAGGTCGACCTCGAGGGTGAGCAGGTCGTCGTTGGTGAGCACCTGCGCGGCTCCATAGTCGGCGATTGCGCCACCCTCCTCCTTGAGGGCTGTGAGCGCGTCGACGTCGAGCCCACCGCCGCTGTGCACGCCACCGCCGCTGTCCGACACCGCCACCACGCGCACGCCGGCGGCGGCAAGCAGCCGCGCGGTGGACGAGCCCACCTGTCCGAAGCCCTGCACCGCCGCCGTCGCGCCGGTGGGGTCGATGCCCGAGTCGCGCAGGGCCTGGGCGGCGACGGTCGCGATGCCGCGCCCGGTGGCGGCATCGCGACCCTCAGAACCGCCGATGGCGACCGGCTTGCCGGTGACCGACGCCGGCACCGAGTAACCCGCGTGCATGGACAGCGTGTCCATCATCCACGCCATCTCCTGCGGACCTGTGCCGATGTCGGGAGCCGGGATGTCGCGGTCGGGTCCGATCAGCAGCGAGATCTCCGTCGTGAAGCGGCGCGTGAGACGCTCGCGCTCGGTGATGCTGAGCGCCTTGGGATCGACGACGACGCCCCCCTTGGCACCGCCGAACGGCAGCCCAACCACCGCCGCCTTCCAGGTCATGAACATGGCCAGCGCGCGTGCGTCGGCGAGCGTCATCGCGGGGTGGAAGCGCATGCCGCCCTTGGCGGGGCCGCGCGCGATGTTGTGCTGCACCCGGAACCCGGTGAAGACGCGGAAGCTGCCGTCGTCCATCTCCACGGGGAAGTGGACGATGAGCTCGCGCTTGATCTGCCGCAGGACCAGCACGAGCGCCGGGGCGAGATCGAGCTGGCGGGCCGCGACGTCGAAGTGGTGGTGCGCGATCCCCAGCGTTGCGCTTCCCTGCACCGGTGCCGTCATCGGCAACAGGGTATCTCGCACACGATGGCACCGTGGGGAATCGGGGCGATTCTCCACCGCGTGCGGGTTGGTGCGATGGGAGTGTTGTGACACGCGTGCCGGGCGGCCGGGATCACGGATGACCGGGTGGTCGCGGCGTGGATGGAGTGCGTCAACGCGTCACACGATGGGTGACGTCACGTGGCCATGCGGCGGCGCCACGAGGGTGTGTGCGCACGTCATGCGACGGCCGTGGAATGGGCTGCGTCGACACCTCGTGGAGCTGATGCCGCAACGCTGCGGCGTGCGTCTCGTGGTCACGCGGCGGCACTGATGCGGTGACAGTCACCACTGCGCCCTGTGGAAATCACCGCGCCACGCACCTTCTCACAGCATCTGAATCACGACACACATGTCACAAAGATGCCGACACATTGACAACAGTGTGTATAGGCACCATGCTATGTCCGACCCGGCGGGGGGTTTTGACCACCTCCTGTCACAAACAGTCGTCGTGATGATCCGCGCAGACGCGGTCGTCAGCAAGGAGGCCCGTACCAATATGGCCAGGACCAAAGGCAGGAGAGGCGGAATCGACAAAGCTGTCGGCCGCACTGTCAAACGCGTGAGCCGCACAGCTCGTCGCCGCGCCAACACCGGCGGTGGTGACCTTCTCAAGGCGGTCCAGGGACTCGTCAAGGCGCTGCCCATGAACGAGTTGGAGAAGCGACTCGTCGGGCTCGAGAAGAGCGTCTCGCGTCTCGAAGGCGAAATTCGCAAGGCCGCACGTCGCGTTGTTGGCGGCACCGCCAAGCGCGCCACCACAGCCAAGCGCAGAACCGTTCGCAAGGCGACCACCGCCAAGCGGACCACGACACCTCGCAAGGCCGCTGCCAAGCGCACCACCACCGCGCGCAAGACCACAGCGAAGCGCGCCACCAGCCGCGTCGGCGCCGCCAAGCGCGCCACCAAGCGCGCCACCACACGCAAGGCCACGACAGCGCGCAAGTCGACCGCCAAGCGGGCCACCACCGCCAAGCGGACAGCCACGCGCAAGGCCACGACTGCACGCAAGACCGCCGTCAAGCGGGCGTCCAGCGCGCGCCGGGGCGCAGCCAAGCGCGCCACGACCGCCCGCAAGGCATCCGTCAAGCGCGCCACGACCGCCCGCAAGGCATCCGCGAAGCGCGCAACCACGGCGCGCAAGACCACGGCGAAGCGTGCCACCACGGCGCGCAAGGCGACGGCGAAGCGTGCCACCACGGCGCGCAAGGCGACGGCGAAGCGGGCTACCCCCGCCAGCAAGCCGACCGGTCGCGTCGGCGCTCGTCGCGGCGCGCGCAAGGCTGCAACGCCGGCTGCGGCACCGGCCCCATCGGCCACGCCAGCCTCCAGCTGACCGTCTCTCGCTCAGAAAGCCCCGCCACCCGTGGCGGGGCTTTCTTTGTGCCCGGGAGCGGCCTGCCTCTGCGCTAACCCACCGCCGTCGCCGACCAGTCGTGGAGGACAGCGCTGAGGGTATGTGCGGCGTGCTCGACGGCGGCGCGGTCGACGTCGCGATGGGTGACACAGCGCAGCCGGTGGTCCCCGACGGCGCCGATGAGCACGCCGCGATCAGCCGCGGCAGCGATCACGTCTCGCGCCGGACGCGCGGAGTCGAACATCACCATGTTGGTGGGCCGCGGCACCTCGTACACGGTCACACCGTCGGTGCCGCGCAGCACGCCGGCGAGGAGCGCGGCGTTGGCGTGGTCATCGGCCAGGCGGTCGACGTTGTTGCGCAGGGCGTGCAGGCCGGCGGCGGCGAGGATGCCTGCCTGGCGCATTCCGCCACCCAGGCGGAGGCGCCAGAGCCGCACCTCGGTGATGCACGCCGCGTCGCCGCTCACCACCGACCCCACCGGCGCCCCCAGCCCCTTGCTGACACACACCGACACGGTGTCGCAGTCGCGCACCAGCCGGGCGACGTCGACGCCCAGGGCCACCGCCGCATTGAAGAGGCGGGCGCCGTCGCAGTGCACGCGCATGCCCGCACCGTGCGCAACCGCTGCCGCGGCGTCCATCGCCTCGACGGTGACCGCGGTGGCGGCGCGACCCCCGTTGGTGTTCTCGAGCCAGAGCAGCCGCGGGATGGGCCGGTGAGGATCCGGGGGACGCAACCCCGCCGCGACCTGGGCGGGAGTGGGCGCCCCATCGACAGCGTCAACGGTCCGCAGGATCACGCCGGCCACCGCGCCGGCACCGCCGGCCTCGTCGATGACCACGTGCGACACGGAGTCGACGATCACCTCGTCACCCGGCCGTGTCTGCGCGGCCAGCGATGCGAGGTTGCCCATCGTGCCGCTGGGCACGAACACGGCTGCCTCCTTGCCGAGGCGCGCCGCCATCTCCTCTTCGAGGCGATGCACGGAGGGATCCTCGCCCCACACGTCGTCGCCGACCTCAGCCCCCGCCATCACCCGGCGCATCTCCGCGTCTGGAGTGGTGAAGGTGTCACTTCGCAGATCGACGGGGACGGACCACACTCGTGACATTGCTGGGAGCCTCCAGGGCGTCGTCGTCACCGGCCATGCACACGCGATTGCGGCCACCGTGCTTGGCATCGTAGAGAGCCGAGTCGGCAATCGCCAGCAGCTCGGCGGGGCTGACGGTGTCCTCCGGGTAGGCGGCGCCGCCGACGCTGACGGTGATCGACGCCGATCGGTCCGCGTCGATGGGCACCGTCATCGCCTCGGCGGCGGCACGGATCTTCTCGGCGACACGGCGCGCGTCCACGGCGTTGGTGTTGGCCATGATCACGATGAACTCCTCGCCCCCGTAGCGCGCGGCGAGGTCGGCGCGACGGATGCTCTTGGTGAGCGTCGACGCGAAGGCGCTCAGCACGCTGTCGCCAACGGGGTGACCGAACGTGTCGTTGACCCTCTTGAACTGGTCGAGGTCGATGACCAGCAGCGCGAGCGGGGTGTTGAGCCGCTCCGCCAGCGCCACCTGCTGGCCGAGGTGATCGATGAGGAAGCGGTGGTTGTGGAGGCCGGTGAGGTCGTCGATGCTGGCCTGACGCTGCACCAGGGCGATGAAGCGCTGCCGCTCGAGGGCGAGCGTGACCTGCTCAGCCGACGTCGACACCAGGGAGACATCGCCGGCGGTGAAGCCTCCGTCGGCGCGGGTGAGGCCGAGCACTCCGAGCACGTCGGAGCCCACGCGCAGCGGGGCGACGCAGACGTCGCGCATGCCGGCGCGCCCCTCGGTGCTCTGCGGCGCGGCACCGAGGACGAGCGCGTCGGGACCGCGGTGGCGATGGGCGGTACCGAGCGGGCCCTCCTCGCGGAGCACCGCAGCCGCGTCGACCTCGAGGCGCGACCCTGCGCTGACGACCAAGCTCTCCGTCAGGTCCGCGGCCTCCACCACGATGAAGGCGCTGTCGGCGTCGGAGGAAGCCTGCAACTGGGTGCAGACCTCGCGCAGCGCGGAGGGGAGTTGCTGCAGTGAGTTGAGCTCGGTGGCGATGGCCGCCCGCGCGCGCGTCGCCCTGATGGTGGCACGGAGCTGGCGGCGCATCTCCTCGAAGCTCGAGGCGAGACGGCCGATCTCGTCGTTGGCGACACGCGGCACCGGGACGTCGTATTCCTCGCGCGGCAGGGCGGCGACCGCACGATCGAGGCGGCGCAGCGGTCGCTGCAGGTCCGTCTGCACCACCAGGACGATGAGCGCCATGGCAACGACGATGAGGCCGAGGAGGATCACCAGCGGCTGCCACAGCGTGCTCACCTCCGACACTGGGGTGCTCACCAGGACGGCGAAGCCGGAGCCCAGCGATCGCACGTCGACGCCCGCCTCGCGACCACCGACGTCGACGATCGCAGCCGACCCATCGGCTGCGGGCACGGCGCTCACCACGGCGCTGACGCCGGTCCCAGGTGCCAGGCTCTGGTCGAGGACGGCGCTGCCCGCCGCAACGATCGTGTCGCCGCGCACCACAGCGATGCGGGCGGGGTCGGCGGTGGTTGCGATGGTGCCGTCGAGGGCGCGAAGAAAGGCGCCGTCGACGGGCCGGGCGATGAAGGCCCTCTCGTGGGTCCCGACGACCGTGGCCACGGCGAGCAGCCAGAGGGTGTGAGCAGGGCCCTCGACCACCCGGCCAGGCGCGCCCAGGTCGCCGCTCAGCGCGACGACGAGTGGGTCGTTGGCGGCCACCACCGAGGCGCCCCGCGCGGCAACGGCGGCGAGCGGGCCACTGATACCGACCACGTCGGATGCGCTGTTCACCTGCGAGTAACGCACCAGCGTCGCCTGGAGAGTGGTGTCGTCGGCGGCGCTCAGCGGGGCTGCCAGCTCCTCCGACATCCCCTGTGCGAACGACGCCAGCGACGTCTGCTGACCGGCGACGAGGTTGGCGACGATGCCCGCCTTGTCGGCGGCGCGCAGGGTCGCCTGGATGCGGTTGTCACGGCTGGCCAGCGACAGGGGGATCATCGCGATCAGCACCCCGGCCACGGCGATGATGGCGGCGAGCTTGACCGAGAAGCTGAGGCGGCTCCAGGCCAGCGGAACCCGCCGGAGACGCGCACTGCGGCGCCATGGGGTCGTCGCCGGGGTGCTGGAGAAGCTGTGCATCAGGTGCCGCCGATCGTACGTTGCCCCTGTGAACCGCCCCGGTGATGGTTCCGTGACGAGGAAGCGCCGTTGCGCTCCAAGCTGCCGTACCCTGCGAGGATGCCTGCGGTCGTGATCAGTTTTGTCGACGGCGAGGTGCTCCACGCCGAGATCCCTGAGCTGACCTTCGACATGCCGGTGATCGAGGCCGAGGTCCGAGGGGTGGAGCCCAACAACCAGCGCGCCATCCTTCCGCTCACCGCGATCACGCAGATCGTGGTGGGCAAGCCGGAGGCGCCCCCGGCGGAGAACGTCGTGGAGGGGTGGGACAGGGCGGTGTTCCACTTCCTCGACGGCCAGGTGCTGCGTGCATCCATCGCCCCGGACGCGCTTCTCGGTCTCCATGGGGGCATCTGGAAGGTGCTCCCGATCGGCGGCGACGAGGTGACCACGCTGGCCATCCCCTACTGCGCGCTCAAGGGCGTGTTCCACGTACGCCAGTGGGACAGCAGGCCTCTGGCCGACCGCGGTGACAGCGATCGCATCGACACCGTGACGCGCGTTCTTGCCGAGCGCGAACGGCACCTCGAGGAGCTGTCCACGCCTGAACAGCGGCGCCCGCTCATGAGCCGCATCGGCCGGCGGCGCGGTACGTGACGGCTGTGACCGCCACCTCATGACGAGGGCACCGTCCAGGAACCGATGGTACCGTTGACCCCCGTGTCGCCAAGCCCCGCAGTGATGAACCCGGCGGTGGAGCCCGGCGGCATGATGCCCCCGGCCCGCATCTTCACGCGCCGCACCGTGGTCTCATTGATGGCGGTCGCCGTCATCCTCGCGCTGGCGCTGTGGCGCGCCCCGATCGACTGGGGCGACGCCTGGTCGCGCATCCGCCACGCCAATCCGGGCCTCTACCTGGCCGCCATCGTCGTGTACTACGCCTCGTTCCTGGTGCGCACCTGGCGATGGAAGCTGCTGCTTCGCAATGCCGGCGAGGACCGCCCCACCATGGCCCTGCTGCCCATCCTCATGGTTTCCTTCTTCGTCAACTGCGTGGTTCCGGCCAAGATGGGCGACATCTACCGCGCCTACCTGGCGCGTCTGCGCCAGCGGGTGGTCGCTGCGCTGGCGCTGGGCACCATCATCGCGGAGCGCCTTCTCGACCTCGTGGTGCTCATGACCCTGCTCCTCGTCGCCGGCGCGGCCGTCTTCCACGATCGGGCGCCGTCGGTGCTGATCCCCTACGTCATCGTCGGAGTGGCCATCTGCGCGGCCGGGATCGGCGCCATCGTGGTGATGCGTGCGGGCCGGGGGCAGCGCCTTCTTCGGCTCCTCCCCGAGGCGGTGTTCCATCGCTACGAGAGCTTCAGGATGGGGACGGTCGACTCCTTCAAGAACCTCAAGGTGCTGCTCCCGCTCACCGTCCTGGTGTGGGCGATGGAGGGCGGACGTCTCGGGCTGGTCGTGTACGCGCTCGGCGACGGCTCGTCGCTGGGCGTGGCCCAGCTGCTGCTGATCGCCCTGGTCGCGGCGCTGCTCACCACCGTGCCATTCCTTCCGGGCGGCCTCGGGCTTGTCGAGGCGGGGATGGTCGGCGTGCTGGTGAGCGTGGGGGGGCTGGGGCGCAGCGCGGCGGTCTCCATCGCGCTTCTCGACCGAAGCATCAGCTACGGCACCGTCGTGGCCGTCGGCGCCGTTGTGTTCGCCGTTCTCCATGTGCGTGTGCCGCGGGCGGCCGACGGGATGGTCAGCGGAGTGGCACGGTGAGGGCGCTGGTCACCGGGGGAGCCGGGTTCATCGGCTCGACGCTGGTGGACGCCCTGGTCGCCGGCGGCAATGAGGTCAGCGTCGTCGACGACCTCTCCCGGGGGCGCCGCGAGAACCTCAACGCCGGGGCCGACTTCCACCAGCTGGACATCGTCGACGAGCGCCTCACCGACCTCATCGCCTCGATTGCCCCCGAGGTCGTCTTCCATGAGGCCGCGCAGATCGACGTACGCCGATCGGTCGCCGAGCCACTGCTCGACGCACGCATCAACGTGCTCGGCACGGTCAATGTCCTCGACGCGTGTGCCCGCGCCGAGGTGCGCCGCGTGGTCTTCGCGTCGAGCGGGGGCACGCTGTACGGCGATGCCGATATCCTGCCCACACCGGAGACGTACCCGTGCACACCGGCCTCCGGCTACGGCGCTGCCAAGCTCGCCGCCGAGACGTACGGGAGCGTGT
>DAISRJ010000044.1:0-14275 GCA_036828955.1 Candidatus Dormiibacterota bacterium
TTGCTCACCGCGTAGCCGTCGATGCGCACCGACGTGATCGTGCTGTGGACCAGCTTGACGTTGACCTCCGCGACGCCCAGCTCGTGTGACATCTGCCGCACGGCCTCCTTGAGCGCCCGGCGCTGCACGGCCTGCAGCCCGGCGGCGAGGTCGGACTGGGAGATGCGCGCCTGCGGTTGAGGGCGCGGCAGCGTCATGGTGGTGCTGAATCCGCGCACCTGCTCGCCCGCGATGCCCATCACCGCCTGGCCCGGCACCACCTCGCACATGTCCTCGGCCTCGGTGAGGGCCCGGTCGCAGTTGTCAATCACAGATTGGATGTCGGCGACAGCTCCACCGTGCATGTCGGTGAGCTGCTGGCGCACCCGCGCCGCGCCGATCACGATGCCCTTGTCATCCTCGCGCTTGACGATCAGCGCTTTGACGAACTCGGTGCCGATGTCGAGGATCGTGTAGTGAGTGTTGAACTCGGCGCGGCGGCGCAACAGGGAGAACTTGCGCTTGCTCATCAGCCGTTGCCCTCGCCGAGGCGGGTGAGCTCGGCGCGGATCCATGTCATGCCCTGCTCTCGCTTGCCGGGATCCTTGATACCGCCGCGACCGAAGTCGGGGCGGCCGCCGCCCTTGCCGTCCATCACGGCGGCGGCGGCGCTGGCGAGGTCACCGGCGTGCACGCCACGATCGCGCGCGGTTGTGCCCGCCTTGATGGCGAAGCTGTCCACGCCGACCGCCACGGCAACCCCGTCGCCGCCGAGCCGCTCGGCGTAGAGGCGGTCGGCGATCTCGACAACGGCGTCGCCGTCGACGTCGGTGGCGAGCAGGACGTATCGGAGTCCGCCGCCGAGGTCGACGGGGGATGCCTCGAGGGCGCCGGTTCCCGCGCCGGCGCCCGGCAGCGCGACGGTGCGCCTGGTCTGCTCAAGCTCGCGTCGGGTGGCACGCAGCTGCTCCTGCAGGGCGGTGACGCGCGCGGGGACGTCGGCGGGCGGCGACTTGAGCGCGCGAGCGGTGTGCTGGAGGGCGTCGGACGCCTCCTGCCAGTGCCGTTCGGCGGCCTCCCCCACGACCATCTCGATGCGTCGCACGCCCTGGCCGATGCTGCTCTCGGAGACGATGATCGCCGCGCCGACCTCACCGGCGTGGTGGACGTGCGTGCCACCGCACAGCTCGCGCGACCAGCCGCCGAAGTCGACGACACGAACGCTCTCCGTGTACTTCTCGTCGAGGAGCGCGATGGCACCGCTGGCGCGTGCCTCCGGCAGTGACATGACGTCGACGTTGCGCTGCAGGTCGGCCCGCACATGGTGGTTGACCCGCGATTCGACGTCCCGTAGCTCGCCGGCGGTGAGGGCGCGGGGGAACGAGAAGTCGAATGTGGCGTGGTCGGAGCCGACGAACGAGCCGCGCTGGACGACGCCGCCGCCCAGCACCTCGCGCAGGCCCTGGTTGAGGAAGTGGGTGGCGCTGTGGTGACGGGCCACCTGGGCCCGGCGCTCGGCGTCGACGACGGCGCGGACATTGGCCCCGGTGGCGAGCGTCCCCTCTTCCACACGGATAGTGTGGACGCGGGCAGGGCCCGCGTAGGTGGTGTCGAGCACGCGCGCTCGGCCGCCGTCGAAGACGAGGTCACCGGTGTCGCCGACCTGACCGCCTGCCTCGGCATAGAAGGGGCTGCGGTCGAGGAGGACACCGTCCTCGGCACCCGCGGGAAGCATCTCGCGCGCCTCCTCGGCGCCGATCCGCAGGATCGTGGCCGGCGTCTCGAGGACGTCGTAGCCGACGAAGAGCGTGTCGGGCAGCTGCGGGCCGCCGTCGAACCCCACGCGCACGCGCGCCACCTTGCTGCGCGCGCGCTGCTCGGCCATGGCGGCTTCGAACCCCGGCCGGTCGACGGCGACCCCCCGCTCCGCGGCCATCTCGACGGTCAGTTCGATGGGCAGGCCAAAGGTGTCATGAAGCCGGAACGCCTCCTCGCCGGGGATGGTTCCGGAACCGGATTCGAGCAGCGCTGCGAGCCGGTCGGCGCCGGCATCGAGAGTTCGCGCAAAGGCGTCCTCCTCCGCGCGCAGCGTGCTCTCCACAAGCTCGCGATTCCCGACGATCTCTGGGTAGGCCTCGCCCATGGCGTCGACGACCGCGCCGATGCTCGGCACAAGGCCCCCGTGCAGCCCGACGCGCCGGCCATGGATCGCCGCTCGGCGGATCACGCGGCGGAGCACGTAGCCCCGCGCCTCGGTGCCTGGGAGGACGCCGTCGGCGATCAGGAAGGTGGCGGCCCGGACGTGGTCGGCGAGGACGTGCAGGCTGGCCGTGCGGGCGGGTGAGGGCGCGTCTTCGGCCACCCGCTCGGCGAACGAGGCGATGATGCCTGTGAAGACGTCTGTGTCGTAGTCGCTCTCGACCCCCTGGACCACGGAGGCGAGCCTCTCGAGGCTCATCCCGGTGTCAACCGTCTTCTTGGGGAGCGGCGGCCGGTTGCCGGCTTGGTCCTGGTCGAACTCCATGAACACGAGGTTCCAGAGCTCAACCCATCGGCTGCCACCGCAGTCGTCGTCCGGCTGGCAGTCGGCTCGCCCGCAGCTGCAGGGCCCTCCGCGGTCCCAGAAGATCTCGCTGTCGTAGCCGCACGGCCCCGTGAGGCCCGCCTGCCACCAGTTGTCCGCGACCCGCACGATGCGTTCGGGAAGCATGCCGATCGCATCGCGCCACAGCCGCTCCGATTCTTGGTCATCAGGGAAGACGCTGACCCACAACCGGTCCATGGCCAACCCGCAGTCGGTGGTCAGGAACTCGATCGCGTGCCGCATCGCGCCCTCTTTGAAGTATCCCCCGATCGACCAGTTGCCGAGCATCTCGAAGAAGGTGTGGTGGGTGTCATCGCCCACCTCGGAGATGTCGTCACGCAGGCCCTGGCCGCGAAAGCACTTCTGACAGGAGACGAGCAGCGGTGCCGGGGGCGCCTGCTCCCCGGTGATGTAGGGCTTGAGCGGGACCATGCCGGCCACGGTGAAGAGCAGGGACGGATCGTCGCGTGTGATCAGCGATGCGCTCGGTAGACGATGGTGTCCGTGGTCTTCGAAGTAGCTGAGAAAACGTTCCCGGATCTCGTGGGTGCGCAAACGCCCGTCCAATTGTGGGGCCCGCGGGCGCGAGCCGAGGATTAGGGGGAATCGGCGCAAGTGTAACCGGTCATCGCCGCCGCGCCCGCCGCGGCGAGGTCAGACCAGGACGTTCTCGCCCATTTCGCGGCGGAGGTGCTCGACCGCGGCGCGCTGCAGCCTCGACACGTGCATCTGCGAGATTCCCAGCCGCTTGGCCACCTCAGTCTGAGGCAGCTCCTCGACGAATCGCAGCGCCATGATCTCGCGCTCGCGCGGGTTGAGGTGAGCCATCGCCTGCTCGAGGAGGGCACGCATCTCCACGCGGTCGAGGTTGCTGTCGTCGGCCCCCAGCCGGTCGCCGAGAGTGAGCGCCTCCTCGCCACGGCCGGCCGGGGCCGCCTCCAGTGAGACGGTGTGCTGGGCGGGCGACACCTCGAGCGCGGCGAGCACGTCCTCGGGCTCGAGACCGATGCGTTCGCCGATCTCGGAGATGCTGGGTGAGCGACCCAGCTCGCCCGTGAGCTGTTGCGCGGCGGCGTTGACGCGGAGCAGGTTCTCCTGCAGCCGTCGGGGCACGCGGACGGCCCAGGAGCGGTCGCGGAAGTAACGGCGGATCTCCCCCATGATGGTGGGAGTTGCGAAGGTGCTGAACTCGTTTCCCAGCTCGGGGTCGAAGCGCTCGATCGCGTGGATGAGCCCGAGGAAGCCGACCTGCTCGATGTCCTCGAGGGGCTCGCCGCGGTTGGCGAAGCGCCTCGCGATGAAGTGCACGAGGTCGGAGTTCAGGTCGACCAGGCGGTCGCGGACAGCCGTGTCATGGGAGGCGCGGTATTCGCGCAGAAGGCCGCGCACGAGGTCGCGGCGTGCGCTCGGCGCCGGCTTGGGAATGGTTCGCGCTGGTTCGGCGCCGGCCCCGTCGTCACGGGGCACAATCGTCAACTCGCTCGGTATTTCGTCAACCGGACGCGCAGACCACCGGTGCGCTCGTCGACCCTGTAGCTGTGGTCGTCGACGAACAGCCCCATGAGCCGGAGTGCCAGGTCGGTGGCGTCCGCCACCTCTTGGCGCTCGCGGCCCACCGCCTCTGCCACAGCAAGCTGCCGCTCGGCCGCCGCCCGGGCGACCACCTCGCGCGCACAGCTGCTCAGCACCTGCACCTCGAGGCGCGTGCCCTCGACGGTGAAGGAGAGGCGGATCTGCCCTTCGCTGACGCCCCCGACCCGCACGGCGCATGCGATCGCGTTCTCGCATGCCTGGGCCACGGCGATGGTCAGATCGTGCACCGCCTCGACGTCAAACCCCGCGACCGCGGCAAAGGCCGAGGCGGCGCGCTTGGCGACGACGATGTACGCAGGATCGGCGGGCAGTCGAAGCTCAGACGTGGTCCGTGTCATCCTGTTTCAGAAATACCCCTTGTCAGCGTTGATCAAACGGTTGGGTGCCGGCGTCGCCGCCCCTCATCAGCGCGGCGGCCGCCTCACGGCCCTCGAGAATCGCGTCGTCGATCTCGTCGGCGGCCCGTCGAGATCGCTTGCGCTCCCCGGCACGCCAGTAGACGATCGCCCCGGCCGCGGCGGCGGCGGCGATCAGGCCGGATCGGCCGAGGGGGAAGCGCACAGCAGTGCTCCTGTGGGTGCCGACAGAGGCTGTGCCGGGATTATCGGCCACCGAGCCGCCGCGGGGCAGACAGAACCAGGCCGACAGCTTCGGCGAGGGCGATGCCCACCGCATCGGCAGCGGGATGCACGGTGCCCAGGGAGGGGCCGCCGTGACCACTGAGCGCCACCAGCTCCGCGATCAGGAGGCCGGCCGCCGCGCACACCACGGCGACCAAGTAGTTGCCTCGCCGTGGCGCGAGCAGCCGGGTCACCTGGGCCCCGATGGCAACGATGACAGCGGCGAGGACGATGCCCGGGCTCACCGCCTCAGCCTACCGAGCGGTGCGCCGACCCCGGTGCGAGGTCGCCCCGAACAGACCCGCCGACGGCGAGGCGGTTGGCACCCGGCGGCCGCGCTGTCCGGGCTGAGCCCGAAGAACCAGGTGGGATCCCGCACGACGCCTTCCCCCCTCCACGCGCACGGTGCGGAGGCACGGGGTCCGGCGGACGAATATGAGGTTCCCGATGCGTTTGATGTTGGTCCAGCCGCATGTGGATGGCTGCGACCGGCCGGGTGCTGATGCCGATCCTACCGCAAGGTCCCGCTGATCAAGAGCCGTCACTCAGGCGGAACAGCCCGGGGCGGCGCGGGCGGGACCGGGCGCAAGGACAGGCCGAGGTCGCGCAGCTGGTCCTCCTCCACGGTCGCCGGCGCGCCGGTCATGGGCTCCTGGGCCTGCTGGTTCTTGGGGAAGGCGATGACGTCGCGGATGTTGGCCTCACCGAGCCCTTCCATGACCAGTCGCTCCACGCCGGCAGCGAAGCCGCCGTGGGGCGGCACCCCGTACTGGAAGGCCTCGAGAAGGAAGCCGAATTTGCGCCGCGCCGCCTCCTCGTCGATTCCCATGGCTGCGAAGACCCGCTGCTGGATGGCGGGGTCGGTGATGCGGATGCTGCCGCTGCCGATCTCCCGGCCGTTGAGAACGATGTCGTAGGCGCGCGAACGGATGCGCAATGGCTCACTCTCGAGGAGGTCGACGTCCTCGCTGTGGACCATGGTGAAAGGGTGGTGAAGCGGGGTCACCTCACCCGTCTCCTCGTCGCGCTCGAACATGGGGAACTCGGTCACCCAGACCATGGCCATCTCGTCGGGTTCGGTGAGCGAGCGCTCCCGGGCGACGTGGTTGCGCAGTGCTCCCAGCGCCGCTGCCACCACGGACAGCCGGTCGGCGACCATCAGCACGGCGTCGCCGACACTGGCCCCGGTGGCCTCGCCGATGGCCTCGAGCTCGGCGTCACTGAAGAACTTGGCGATCCCCCCGACCCAGCCCGTCTCGCGGCGCCACAGGTAGGCGAGGCCGCGGGCTTTGAAGGTGCGCACCACGTCGGTGAGCCGGCCCTCGATGTCGCTGCGGGTGAGGTCTGCGCCGCCTGTCACCGTGATCCCCTTGACCACGCCGCCACTCGACACGGCGTCGCCGAAGACCCGGAACCCGCAGCCGCGCACCGTTTCGGTGAGGTCGCACAGCTCCATGGCGAAGCGTACGTCCGGCTTGTCGACGCCGTAGCGGTCCATCGCCTCGCGCCAGGTGAGGCGCGGGAACGGGGTGGTGATCGCGCCGCGGAATCCGCTCGCCGTCCACGCCGTCGAGATGGCCCGCTCCAGGACCGCGAAGACATCCTCCTCGTCCACGAACGACATCTCGACGTCGAGCTGGGTGAACTCGGGCTGGCGGTCGGCACGGAGGTCCTCGTCGCGCATGCAGCGCGCGACCTGGAAATAGCGATCGAGACCGGCGACCATGCACAGCTGTTTGTAGAGTTGTGGTGACTGCGGCAGCGCGTAGAAGCTGCCGTGCTGGAGGCGGCTCGGCACCAGGTAGTCGCGCGCCCCCTCGGGCGTGGCCCTGATCATCATCGGCGTCTCGATCTCGGTGAACCCCATCTCGGTCATCGCCGCGCGCAACTTGGCGATGAAGGTGGCGCGGCGGCGGAGGTTGCGTTGCAACCGCGGGCGGCGCAGGTCGAGGTAGCGGTGACGCAGACGCAGCGCCTCCTCGACGTCGGTCTCCTCGTTCACCGGGAAAGGCGGCGTGGCGGCCACGGAGAGCACGGTGCACTCTTCGGCGTGGAGCTCGACCTCGCCCGTGTCGATACGGGTGTTGACGTTCTGGGCGGTGCGCCGTTGCAGCTTCCCACGCACACGCAGAACGTATTCGAGGCGCACGCCGTGCGCCGCCGCGTGCGCCGCCGGCGCGGTCTGCGGGTTGATCACCACCTGGAGGATGCCGCTGTGGTCGCGGAGGTCGAGAAAGATCAGGTTGCCGTGGTCGCGGCGCCGGTCCACCCAGCCGAAGACGGTGACCTCCGAGCCGGCGTCGGCCGCGCGCGGCGCGCCGCAGGCGGTGCGCTCGGTGCTCATGGTGCGGGCTCCCCCGCCGCCCGCAGCAGCGCCTCGGACACGGCGTCCAACGCCGTCTCATCGGTGATCACGTGCTGGTCACGGGTCTGGAGGTCGCGCAGGATGAGTCCCTCCTCGAGCCCGACGAGCAGCGCCAGCCGGGCGCCGAGACGTCCCGCCTCACGCAGCTTCTTCTCGAGGCTGCGACCGCTCACGTCGGCGACCACGAGCGCGCGGTTGCGAAGCTCGCGGGCCAGTTGCTGGCCCTGGCTGACGGCGGCCGCCGACGCTGTGCACACCACCACCTGCGCCGAGGGTCGCGGCCCGGGGGCCGCCTGCTGGTCGGCGGCGATGCGGAGCAACCGTTCGACGCCGAGCGCGTAGCCCACCCCGGGGGTGGGGCTGAAACCCAGTTCCTCGGCGAGCCCGTCGTAGCGGCCGCCGCCGCCGAGCGCGTTCTGCGCGCCCGCCAGCGACGTGTGCCAGAACTCGAAGGCCGTGTGCGCGTAGTAGTCGAGCCCACGAACCAATCGCTGGTTGTGCACGTGGGGGATGGCGGCGCCCTCCAGTTGCGTGACCACGCCCGCGAAGTAGTCGCGGCTGGCCTCGCCGAGGTGGTCGCCGAGCAGCGGGGCGGCGGCGACGTACTGGGCGTCGCGCTTGCAGTCGAGGAGGCGCAGAGGGTTGATGTCGAGGCGGCGACGGCAGTCCTCGCACAGCGAGTCGCGCAGTGGCGTGTAGTAGGCCACCAGCGCTTCGCGATAGCGCAGACGGTCGTCGCGGTCGCCGAGGCTGTTGACCTGCACCTCGACCCCGTCGATGTGCATGTCGGCCATGAACCGCCACGCCACCTCGATCACCTCGGCGTCGTAGGACGGGTCGCGTTCGCCGATGCATTCCACGCCGAGCTGGGCAAACTGACGGTACCGACCCGCCTGCGGCCTGTCGTAGCGGAACATGGGCATCGCGTAGTGCACGCGCACAGGCCGGAGGACCTGTTCGAGGTGGGCGCCGAGGACGGCGCGAAGCACGGGCGCCGTTCCCTCCGGGCGGAGGGTCATCGAGCGGCCGCCGCGATCGGTGAACGTGTACATCTCCTTCTCGACGATGTCGGTACCGCCGCCGACGCCGCGGGAGAACAGCTCGGTCTGCTCGAAGATGGGTGTATCGATGTATCGGTAGCCGTGCCGCGCCGCCGCGGCCGCGTGCAGCTCGTGGACCCAGCGCCATGCGGGCGCCTCGTCGGGCAGCAGGTCCCTGGTGCCGCGCGGCAGTGTGATCTGGCTCATCGCCGCCCGAGTGTACCGGCGCCCCCGTCGCAGGAGACCCCCCCGGCCCGCGGCGCAGGCAGGCTCAGACGGCTTCGCGCGCCACCGTGTGCACGTCGCGCACGCCCTCGAGGCGTTCGAGGAGACGGCTGAGCTGGGTGAGGTTGGCGATCTCCACGATGGTGGAGATCACCGCGGTGCGGTCGTCGTACACCTGGACGTCCGCTCCCGAGAGGTTGATCTTCGACTCCGCGATGACGGCGGCGATGTCGCGGAGCAGGCCGGTGCGATCCCATGCCTCGATCTTGATGTTGACCGGGAACACCTGGTGGTTGCCGCGTTCCCATTCCACCTCGACGATGCGGTCGGGGTCGGCTGCGTTGCGGACGTTGACGCAGTCCGCACGATGCACGGTGACCCCCTTGCCGCGGGTGATGTAGCCGCGCACTGTGTCGCCGACGAGCGGCTTGCAGCACTGCGCCAGCGTGGTCAGCATGTCGGTCATGCCGTGCACGCGGACATGGCCGTCGCTGGCCGGCGGCGAGCTGGTGAGCGGGATGCCCAGCACCGTGGTCTCGCTGGCCTGGTCCGGCGACTCGCGGTCGCTGTAGCGCAGCACCACCCCGCGAGCGCTGACATCGCCGTACCCGACCGCGGCGAGGAAGTCGTCGATGGTGGTGAACTTGAAATCCTCGGCAAGCTCGAGCAGGCGCTCGTCCTTGAGCGATCCGAGTGCCTGCTGGCGGAGCCGGCGGAACTCCTTGTCGAGCTGCTCGCGGCCCTTCTGGACGTTCTCCTCGCGGCGCTCCTTCTTGAACCAGCTGCGGATCTTCTCCCTGGCACTGCTCGTCTTCACGAAGGTGAGCCAGTCACGGCTGGGGGCGTGGGCGCCCTTGGTGGTGAGCACCTCGACGATGTCGCCGTTCTGGAGGTGGTAGTCGAGCGCCACCATGCGGCTGTTCACCTTGGCCCCGATGCAGTGGTGGCCGACGTCGGTGTGGACGCGGTACGCGAAGTCGACGGGCGTGCTTCCCACAGGCAGCGAGCGCACATCCCCCTTGGGAGTGAACACGAACACCTCGTCCTGGAAGATGTCGACCTTGACGGTGTCGACGAAGGCCTCTGCGTCGAGCACCTCCTTCTGCCAGTCCATGAGCAGGCGAAGCCAGCCGTAGCGTTCGTCGAAACGGGTCGGCTGCGCGCCCTCCTTGTAGTGCCAGTGCGCGGCGATGCCGTATTCCGCTGTGCTGTGCATCTCCTTGGTGCGGATCTGCACCTCCATGGGCTCCCCGGTGTGCGACACCACGGTGGTGTGCAATGACTGGTAACCGTTGCCCTTGGGCATGGCGATGTAGTCCTTGAAGCGGCCCGGGATCGGCTTCCACAGCGAGTGGATCGTCCCCAGGGCGCCGTAGCAGTCCTTGATGCTCTCCACGAGAACGCGCAACGCGATCAGGTCGTAGATCTCGTCGAACTCCTTGTGGGAGCGCTCCATCTTGTCGTGGATGCTGTAGATGTGCTTGGGGCGGC
This sequence comes from Candidatus Dormiibacterota bacterium, assembly GCA_036828955.1. Classification (GTDB taxonomy): domain Bacteria; phylum Chloroflexota; class Dormibacteria; order Aeolococcales; family Aeolococcaceae; genus Aeolococcus. The sequence continues at coordinate 9,898 of DAISRJ010000044.1, forward strand.
CCGAGAACTCGGCGGCGATGTCCAGCCTCTCGAACTCGCGCTGGAGGATCTCGGTGACGTCCTTGATGAAGGCTCCCCGGTCCTCGGCGGCCTTGCTGACCAGGGCCGCGACGGCGCGGTGGTTGTCTGGGTCGAGTTGCGCGAACGCGAGATCCTCGAGCTCGCCCTTGATCTGCCAGATGCCGAGGCGGTGAGCCAGCGGCGCGTAGATGTCGAGCGTCTCACGCGAGATGCGCAGGCGGCGTTCCTCGGTGTGCGCCCCCACCGTGCGCATGTTGTGGAGCCTGTCGCCCAGCTTGATCAGCACCACGCGGATGTCCTCCGCCATGGCCACGAGCATCTTGCGGATGTTCTCCGCCTGGGCCTGCTCGCGCGTGTGGACATGGATCTTGCCGAGCTTGGTGACCCCGTCGACGAGCTTGGCCACGTGGACGCCGAACTGGTCCGCGACCTGCTCGCGGGTGACGGCGGTGTCCTCGACGGTGTCATGGAGCAGCGCGGCGGTGAGGGTGTCGGCGTCGAGCCCGAGATCGGCGAGGATGCCCGCGACCGCAAGCGGGTGGGTGACGTAGGGTTCGCCGCTCAGCCGGGACTGACCATCGTGGGCGCGCTCGGCAAGGGCGTAGGCGCGTTGCAACACCTCGCGTTCCTCGTCCCGGAGGTACGCGGTCTTGGAGAGGAGTTCGTCGATCGCCATCTCCCTGATCATGGTACCCGGCTCACGATCAACTCGAACCTGTCCCCTGCCGGTCTGCGGACCGCCGCGGCTACTCCTGGGCAGCCGTCCTGTGGCCGGTGCGGGTCGCGCGACGGGGGCGCAGGCCGCTGAGCGCGGCGCGACCGGCGAGGGCTGCACCCACGTCCTCGACCTCGGCGGCCGCAGTCGGCTTGCCGAGCCCGAAGCCCTGCCCCAGTCTGATCCCGGCCGCCTTCATCAGGTCGGCCACGAACTCGTTCTCGACACCCTCGGCGATGACGACAGCACCGCTGGCTCTCGCGAACGCCACGGTCGCTTCCATGGCCGCGCGCGACCCGAGGCGGCTCGAGGTCATGGTGACGCTGCGTCCCAGCTTCAGGAACTCGCTGGCTGAGGCGGCGAGCAACTCGAGGGTGGAGTGCCCCTCACCGACGTCGTCGAGGGCAAAGCGGATGCCCTCGGCGCGATAGGAGGCGAGGACGCGGCTGAGCGCTTCGTAATCGCGGATCAGCTCGTGCTCGGTGATCTCAAGGACCACGGTGTTCGGGGCGCGCTGTGCCGACATCAGGAGCAGGAGCAGCTGGTCGACACCGTGAATGGGGTCGAGGAGGGCGGCCGCGCTGATGTTGAGGAAGAGCGAGGTGTCCTCCGGGAGGCCGACCGCCTCCTCGACAGCCCGACGCCGGCACACCCAGTCGAGATCGCGAATGTGGCCGCCGACCCGCGCAGCCTCGAACACCGCCTCGACCGTGTCCATGGCAGCGAAACCCTCTGGCCGGGCGAGGGCCTCGTAGCCCACGACCGAACCGCTTCCGAGGTCGACGATGGGTTGGTACATGGTGGACACCGGCTCCCCCTGAAGGATCCGCATGACGACGTCCGAGTACGACCGGTCGGCGATGTCACCCGCCTCGCCGCGCTCGTACGAGCAGCCCGTGACCCGGTCGCCGCCCTCGCGCTTGGCCTTGTAGAGGGATTCGTCGGCGCGGTGCCACACCGACACCGGGTCAGCCCCGGCCGGCGCTGCGCTCCACCCGACCGTGATCCGCACGGCCCCGGACGGCACCGCCAGGCTGTGCATGGCCAGGCGCATGCGCTCAGCCACCAGGCTCGCACCGAAGACGCCGACCCCGGGCAGCAGCGCCGCAAACTCGTCGCCGCCCACTCGAGCCATGACGTCCCAGCCGCGCACGATGAGCCCGAGGGTGTTGCCCACCGTGCGCAGGAGTGCATCACCGGCGGGATGCCCCTGGGTGTCGTTGATCTCCTTGAGGCGATCCACGTCCAGCGAGAGGATTGCGAACGGCTGCCGGGGGATGGTCCGCAGGGCACGGTCGAATTCACGCCGGTTCTTCAACCCGGTGAGTGAATCGGTCGAGGCCAGCTCGGACAGCTCCCTGGCGGTCTCCTGGACCGCGTCACCGGCGCGGGCGCGCTCGAGGAAGCGCCCGATGTGGTGACACGCGGCCGGCATGACGTCGAGGGCCGCCCTGTGGGGCCGTTCGACGTCGTCGGTGAACACGGCGAGCACACCGACAACATGTGTCCTGGTGCGGATCGGGTACGCGAAGGCGGCGTGGACACCCAGCGCGGCTGCCTCAGCGGAACGTTCCGCTGCGGCGTGTGCGGCGCTCATCGGCAGCGAGCAGCCGCGGCCGCTCTTGAGCACCCGGACCACGAAATCAGGCCCGGCACTGACCCCGAGCGCCCTCCCTGCGGCCTCGAATGCGCGCGTACCACGGGACCCGTCGGAGAAGGAGTAGCGCAGCCCCGCGCGCCGTGACGTGCCGCCGGTCAGCCAGATCTCTCCGACGCGTCCACCGATCGCGGGGGTGATCATGGCGAGCGCCTGCTGGATGGCTGCGTCCATGTCGTCGGAGTCGTTGAAGAGCGCCAGCATGGTCAGCAGCAGCGCGTCCGCATCGGCGGCTCTCTGCCGGGGAAGCTCGTTGCCGAGGACGCGAACGATGTTTCGGGCACGCGCTGCCCGAACGCGAGGTCTTTTTGACGGGTCGACGCGCGGCGCAGGCACAGTTCTTGCCTCGTGAGCGAGGGTGGTCCCCAGTCCGCGGCCACGATGGCGCGCCTGCCGGAATGCGTCTGTTCGCAGCCGTACTCACGCGGGCTCCGGAACTGAACTGCGGCACGCCGCGACAGGATGTCGGCAATTTGCGACAGGTTTGCCACCATCCGAGGTGGTGGCCGTGGTTGCTCAGTAGGCGCGGGCGATGAGCGCGACGTCTTGAGCCGGCCGCTCGCAGGCGATGCAGGGCGCGCCGTCGGCGCTTCGGTCGGCCCGCAGATGGCGCACCGTCGCGGCGTGCACCGCGGCCTTGACGGCGGCCTCGCACTCCTCGAGGTTGCAGAACGGCCCGCTGGCGAAGACCGCCCGCTCGGCGAAGGCGGCGATCAGCTCATCGAGCGAGGCCACGTCGACGCTGCGCTCATCGAGGAGCCGCTGGGCCCGTGCTCGCGTCGCGGCCTGGGCGGCAGCGAGCATGTCGGGCAGACGGACGCCCAGGCCCTCGAGCGGCTCCTGGGTCTGTCCGCCGTCGACACGGCGGACCACGGTGACCTGGCCGTCTCCCAGGTCGCGGGCGCCGACGGTGATGCGCAGCGGCACGCCGCGGAGTTCCCAGTGCGCGAACTTGTCGCCGGGGCGAAGACCATCGCGGCGGTCGACCCGGATGCGGACGTCGGGCCCTGCCTCGCGTTCGAGCCGGGCGCAGGCCTCCTCGACCAGCCGTGCCGCGTCCTCGTCGTTGCTGCGCGCAATCGGCACCACCGCGACCTGTATCGGCGCCACCCGCGGCGGGATGATCAGGCCGGCCTCGTCGCCGTGGGCCATGATCAGCCCGCCGATGATCCGCGTCGACAGGCCCCAGGATGTCTGGAAGGGATGCTGCTCGCTGTTGGTCCTGTCTGTGTACTTGATCCCGTACGCCGTGGTGAAGTTCTGGGCCAGGTGGTGTGACGTGCCCGCCTGGAGGGCCCAACCGTCGGACATCATCGCCTCGATGCTGAGCGTGTAGCGGGCGCCGGCGAACTTCTCCGAGTTCGTCTTGCGCCCCTTGATGACCGGCATCGCCAGCCAGTCCTCGGCCAGCTCGCGGTAACACTCCAGCATGGTGTCGACCTCGGCGGCCGCCTCCTCGTCGGTGGCGTGGAAGGTGTGGCCCTCCTGCCAGAGGAATTCGGACGTGCGCAGGAAGAGGCGGGTGCGCTTCTCCCATCGCGCGACGTTGCACCACTGGTTGATGAGGACCGGGAGGTCGCGCCATGAGTGGATCCAGTCGGCGTAGAGCGTGCAGATGATCGCTTCACTGGTGGGGCGAATCGCCAGCCGTTCCTCGAGGTCGCGGTTGCCGCCCTGCGTGACCCAGAACACCTCGGGGGCGAAGCCCTCGACGTGCTCGGCCTCCTTGGCCAGCACGCTCTCCGGGATCAGCAGGGGGAAGTACATGTTCTCGTGGCCGGTCCGCTTGAACATGGCGTCGAGCGCGTCGCGGGTGCGCTCCCAGAGCGCGTATCCGTACGGGCGGATCACCATGCAGCCGCGCACCGGCGTGTAGTCGGCGAGTTCAGCACGGCGAACGACGTCGACGTACCAGCGGTCGAAGTCCTCGCTCTTGGAGGCGATCTGACTGAGGCTGTGCTCCCGGGCCATGGCGGCCGAGTATA
>DAISRJ010000045.1:0-10939 GCA_036828955.1 Candidatus Dormiibacterota bacterium
CCAGCGATCCCTTCATGGCCCGCCCGATGGGCGAGCGCCCGGCGGCGACGACGACGGCTTCAGGCATGGATGGCGGATCCCCGGGCGGTTTGACGTCGGCGTCAAGTGTGGCGCGCGCGTGGGTGCGCCATACCGGGGGCTATTCTCGGGGTCGTCCCGGGGGTGCGATTCACTGCGAGGAGGTCGAGGTGCACTACTTTGTCACCGGTGCCACGGGTTTCATCGGGCGACAGCTGATCCCACTCCTGCTGGCCCGTGGCGGCGACGTCGATGTGCTCGTGCGACCGGGCTCGCAGGCCCGCTTCGACTGACCGCAGCCCTCTCAGGGATGGCGGTCGCGATCGGCGTCCGTGAACGCGATGACCTCGTCGTGGAGCAGACCGTTGGTGGAGAGCCCGGTGCCGCCCAGTGGTCCGTCGGCAGACCGATCGAGGAACCGTCCGCCCGCCTCCTCGACGATGAGCGCGAGCGCAGCGTAGTCCCAGAGGTTGGCGCGGGACGTCCAGCCGATGTCCGCCGTGCCTCGCGCCACGGCGAGGTGGGAGTGGGTGTTGCCGAGGCCCTGGGCATCCCAGCAACGCGACGCCAGGCCGGCCAGGGCGTCCTCGAGGCCGACGCGAACGAAGCCTGACACCGAGGTGTGGGCGAGCATCGACTCCCCGATGCTGCTGACCCGCGAGACCTGCAGCGAGAGCCCGTCGACTGTCGCCCCTCCGTCCCGTAGCGCGGCGTAGCGGTGTCCGGAGGCGGGCGTGGAGGCGACGGCCACCATGGTCCGTCCGTCGTGCTGCAGGGCGATGAGGGTTCCCCATGTGCTGTTGCCGCGCACGAAGCTCCTGGTGCCGTCGATGGGGTCGATCACCCAGCGCCAGCCCGCGCGGGCGGCCTGGTTCCCGCCGAACTCCTCGCCCACGATGGCGTGGCTGGGGCGCTGCTGGGCGAGCAGGTCGCGAATGGCCTGCTCGATGCCACTGTCTGCCTCGGTCACCGGGCTGAGGTCCGGTTTGGCCGTGACCACCAGGTCAAGGGCTCGGAACCGCTCCATCGAGATGGCGTCAGCCGAGTCGGCCAACTGCTGGGCGAGCGCCAGCTCCTCGGTGAGGGCGGCGGCGGAGGGGCTGGTCATGCGGACAGCCTACCGGCGACCCGGGCCGGTGCGCCGGGGGTACCCTATCGCCGCCACGATGACCCGTCGGCCTTCCATCCCCAGAGGAGTCCCGCAGCCATGGCCCATCGCACCCTGCCGATCTTTGCCGACACCGGCTTCGTCGTGCTCCGCGACCACGCCGGCCCGGCCATCCCGCCGGGTGAGTGGCTGGGGCTGGAGTACATCGACTGGAAGAGCGGAGGAGACACCAATTTCGCGCCGCTCGCGTCGGCGCTCGGCGAGATGGAATGTGCGGGGTTCTGGGACCACGGCAAGCCTGACAAGGACGGGGTCTGGACGAAGAACCGCAACATCGCGCCGTCGCTGGTCCGCTACGTGGAAGCTGTCGGCGCACGCTTCGGGCGCGTCCGGGTCATCAAGCTCAACCCCAGCGATGAGCCCTATGCACGCCGTCAGCTTCACCTCGACGACAACAACCGCCTCAACCCCGACGGCGAGGGCTGGGTGGTGCGCTCGTGGCTGGAGCTGGGCGGTGGCACCGCCTCCACCTTCATCCTCCGCGAGGACAAGGAGGATGCCTCGACGGAGTCACGGATCCCGCTCCATCCCGGCATGCAGTTCGTCATCGACACGCAGCGGCTCTGGCACGTCGTCCACAACCCCGGACCCGAGCCCCGCTACGCGCTGATCACGTCGTGGGAGTCGGGCGACGCGCTCCAGTCATGGATCGACGCCGAGATCCCCGTGGGCGAGGCAGCCGGCGCGCGCTGACCGTCCTCAGCCGGCCGCTGTCCCGGCGTCACCCAGGGTCGCCATGTCGATCACGAAGCGGTAGCGCACGTCGCTGTGCAGGGTCCGCTCGAATGCCTCGTTGACCTGCTTCATCGCGATCACCTCGACATCCGCCTCGATGCCGTGCGCCGCACAGAAGTCGAGCATCTCAGCCTATCAATGGCGATGCGCTCGGCCGGGCACATCGCCGGCGTCGATCGCCTCCCCGCAGGACGGACAGAAGTCAACCGAGAGGTCGTCGATCCCTTCGCCACACACAGGGCACTGCTGCATCGCCATCGGTCGGTCCTCCGTCACCACCTGTCCCGGCTGCGCCATCGTGGCGGTCACGAGCAGACAGGCCGCGCCCAACGCGAGGGTCCGCTTCAGGAGCTGCCCGTCTACGGTGCGGCGGGCGCGGCGGCGGAGCCGAGACATGCCAACACCTCGCCGTGAATGAGGCCGTTGCTGGTGACCACGTTGCCGCCGCGGCACTGGTCAACGCCGGCGAAGTCCGTGAAGGCGCCGCCGGCCTCGCGGACGATGAGGCGCGCGGCGCTGATGTCCCACTCGTTGACGACCGGCTCGATGCCGCAGTCGACGGCCCCCTCGGCGACGAGCATGTGCGACCAGAAGTCGCCGAACCCGCGGGTGATCCGGACCGCCGCTGCCAGTCGCGCGAAACCAGCGCCCCAGCCGTATGCAGCGAAATCGCGCACGTCGGTGAACGACACCGTGGCATCCTCCAGGCGCGCCACCGATGACACGTGCAGTGGCCGGTCGTTGCAGCGCGCACCCTCGCCTCGTTGCGCCCACCACCGCCGCCCCAGGGCGGGCGCGGACACCACGGCGCACGTCTCCTCGCCCGCGTGTTGGAGCGACAGCAGGGTCGCCCACACCGGCACGCCGCGGGCGAAGTTCTTGGTGCCGTCGATGGGATCCACGATCCAGCGCCATTCGGCGTTGCCGCTGGAACCGCTCTCCTCGCCGAGCACAGCGTGCGCCGGACGCGCCACGGCGAGGCGGTCCCTGACCATGTCCTCGACGGCGCGGTCCGCGTCGGTGACGGGGCTGTCGTCGGGCTTGGTCTCGACACGCAGGTCGGCGGCGCCGAAGCGCGCCAGCGTGATCTCGTCGGCGAGGTCGGCGAGTTCCAGGGCCAGCCGGAGGTCGTCGCCGGCGCCCGTCATCCCGGTCTCTCGACCACAGTGAAGAAACAGGACGTCTCGCCGGTGTGGCAGGCGGGGCCCGCAGGGTCGACGCGCAGGAGCACGCTGTCGTCGTCGCAGTCGAGGCGGATCTCCCGCACCGTCATGTGGCTGCCGCTTGTCGCGCCCTTCTCCCAGAGCTGCGCGCGTGACCGGCTCCAGAACCACGCCCGCCCGCTGCGCAGGGTGTGCTCCCACGCCTCCGCGTTCATGTGGGCGAGCATCAGGACGGCGCCGGTGCTGGCGTCCTGCACCACCGCGGGCACCAGTCCGTCGGCGCCGAAACGTGGCGATGCGCTCACCTGCGCACCTCCACCCCGGCGGCGGCGAGGTAGCGCTTGGTCGCCGGGATGGGATGGGCGCCGAAGTGAAAGATGGAGGCCGCCAGCGCCGCGTCGGCGCCGCCCTCGACGAGGACCGCGCGCAGGTGCTCGGGCTCGCCGGCACCGCCGCTGGCGATGACCGGGATGGGGATGGCTGCCGCCACGGTGGCGGTGATGGCCAGGTCGTATCCGCTGTGCGTGCCGTCACGGTCCATGCTGGTCAGGAGGATCTCACCGGCGCCGCGTTCGGCGGCCTCGCGGGCCCACTCCACGGCGTCGCGGCCGGTGTCGCGACGTCCCCCATGGGAGTACACCGTCCACCCCCGCTCCGCGCGACGGACGTCGATGGCGATGACGACGCATTGCTCGCCGAAATGCGCTGCGGCCTCCTCGATGAACGCCGGCCGGTCGAGCACGGCGGTGTTGAGCGACACCTTGTCCGAGCCGGCGCGGAGCAGACGGTCGATGTCGTCGAGGCCGCGGATGCCACCGCCCACGGTCAGCGGGATGAACACGGAGTCCGCGGTGCGGCGCACGGCATCGATGAGGATCTCGCGGTTGTCCGACGAGGCCGTGATGTCGAGGAACACCACCTCGTCGGCGAGGTCGGCGTCGTAGCGCGCCGCCAGTTCCGCGGGGTCGCCGGCGTCGCGCAGGTCGAGGAAGTTGATCCCCTTGACGACCCGGCCACCGTCGACGTCGAGGCACGCGATGACCCGCTTGGCCAGGGTCACGCGGGAGTGTCCGCGGGGTAGCGGGCCAGCGCCGCGCCGAGGTCGAAGAGACCGGCATGGAGGGCACGGCCGACGATGACGCCGGCCGCGCCGACTGTCTCGCAGGCGTCGACGTCGTCGATGGTGGTGATCCCGCCGCTGGCGATGACTGGGCGGCCGAATCGCCGGCACACCTCCCCAAGCGCCTCGGTGGATGGGCCCTGGAGTGCGCCATCGCGCTCGATCGCGGTGAACACCACGCCTGCTGCCGGCCACGCCGCCCAGGAATCGAGGAGAGCCAGGGCGTCCCCGCCCGCCCGCGTCCAACCCTGTGCCTGCGCCTTCCCATCGCGGACGTCGAGGGCCAGGAAGACGCATCCAGGGAAGGCGGTGCACAGCGCCTCGGCACCGCTGGGATCGTTGACAGCCAGGGTGCCGATGACGACGAACGACGCGCCCGCGTCGAACCATCGCTGTGCCGCGGCGAGGTCGCGCACACCTCCGCCCAGCTGGACCTGCACGCCGAGCTCGGCCAGTGCACTCACCGCGGCGCTGGCCGCCTGCGCCGATGCGGCGTCGCCGTCGCCGCGGGCGCCGTCGAGGTCGACAACGTGCACCCGACGGGCGCCCGCCGCGGCGAAGGACCGGACAACGGCGACGGGGTCGTCGCTGAACACCGTTTCACGCGCGAAATCGCCATGGACCAGGCGAACAACCCTACCGCCACGCACGTCGATCGAGGGGATGACCAGCACGGCCGGCGTCAGGTGCGCACCGGCACGGTGCATCCGGCGACGAAGTTCGCGTAGATACGCAGGCCCGCGGCGCCGCTCTTCTCGGGGTGGAACTGGGTGCCCTGCACCGCGCCGCGCTCCACCGCGGCCACCAACTCGCCGCCGTAGTCGGCGGTGGCCACCACGTCACTCGCGTCTCCCGGAATGGCGGCATAGGAGTGCACGAAGTACACGAACTCACCACCGATGAGGCCGCCGAGCAGCGCCGACGGACGCCTCACAGCGAGCTGGTTCCAGCCGACGTGGGGCACCTTGCCGCGGTGGCCGTCGAGCCGGCGCACGCACCCGGGAAGGACGCCGAGGCCGATGCCGCCGGCGCCCTCGTCGCTCTCCTCGAACAGGAGCTGAAAGCCGAGGCAGACACCCAGGATCGGTCGGCCCAGACGTACCGTTTCGACCACAGCGTCGTCGATGCCGCGCTGGTGGAGCGCTGCGGCGGCGGCGACGAAGGCGCCGACGCCGGGAAGCACGAGGCCGTCGCACTCGAGCAGCCGTGCGGGGTCGGACGCGACCAGCACGCGCGCGCCCCCCTCGGTGAGGGCGCGCTCCACGCTGCGGAGGTTGCCGACACCGTAGTCACAGATGCCCACCAGGGGCGCGTTGCCGTCGCTCACAGGGTTCCCTTGGTGGAGGGGATGCCGCCGCCGATCACGGTCAGCGCCTGGCGTGTGGCCAGCCCGAGCGCCTTGAAGGCCGCCTCAGCGACGTGGTGGACGTTGTCGCCGCGAATCTCGTCGAGGTGGAGGCTCGTCCCGGCCGTCTGCGCATAGCCGCGCACGAATTCCTGGAGGACGGCGACGTCGAAGTCGTTGATGCGGCCGCTGAGGCCCTTCATCGCATAGACGACATGGGGGCGCTTCCCGTAGTCGAGCGCGCAGCGCACCAGGGCCTCGTCGAGGGGCGCGTAGGCATGGCCGAAGCGGGCGATGCCGGCTCGGTCACCGAGGGCCTCCGCGACGCAGGCGCCCAGCACCAGGCCGGTGTCCTCGACCAGGTGGTGCGCATCGACGTCGACGTCCCCCTGGCCGATGAGGCGCACGTCCATGCCGCTGTACTTGACGAACGACTCGATCATGTGGCGGAAGAAGGGGAGGGGGAGATCGATCGTCGCGCGTCCGCTGCCGTCGATGTCGACCGTGCACTCGATGCGCGTCTCCTTGGTCTCGCGCACGTTGGTGGCCTGCCGGTGGGTCATGCGTGCCGTTCCTCCATGCGCAGGCGGATCGCCTGCTCGTGACCGTGCAGGCCCTCGGCGGTGGCCAGCGCGCAGGCGACCGGGGCGAGGGCGTCGAACTCCGCGGCACTGAGGTCGACGACAGAGGGCCAGCGCACGAAGTCCATCACAGAGAGGGGGCCGCGGTACCGGGCCGCGCCCTGGGTGGGCAGCGTGTGGTTCGGTCCGGCGACGTAGTCGCCCATCGAGACAGGCGAGAGCGTGCCGCAAAAGACAGCTCCGGCGCCGCGCACGCGGTCGCGCAGGGACTCCGCGGCGGCGCCCTGTAACGAGAGGTGCTCAGGGGCGAAGGCGGCCGCGGCGGCCAGCGCCTCGTCGAGGTCGTCGACCATCACGACGGCCCCGTGCCGCCCCGCCGACTCGGCGATGATCCCTGCCCGGGCCGCACCCGGAGCGACCCTGTCAAAGGTCGCCCGAACCTCCTCGGCGAGGGTGGCCGAGTCGGTGACGCACACCGCCCACGCGAGCGGGTCGTGCTCCAGTTGCGAGATGAGGTCGGCGGCGATGTGGCCGGGGTCGGCGCCGGCTGAGGCGATCACCATGATCTCGCTGGGGCCCGCCAGCTGGTCGATGTCGACCACCCCGAACACCTCGCGCTTGGCGAGCGTGACGAAGAGGTTGCCGGGCCCGACCACCTTGTCGACCGCCGCGATGGTGGCGGTGCCATGGGCCAGCGCGGCGATCGCCTGGGCGCCTCCCACGGCGTGGACCTCGCTGACCCCGAGCAGGTGCGCGGCCGCTCCAATCACTGGGTGGACGCCGCCACCGGGGGTGGCCGGGCTGGCGATGGCCAGGGACGCGACGCCGGCCGACTGCGCCGGGATGACACTCATGAGCACCGTACTCGGGTAGGCGCCGCGACCGCCGGGCACGTAGCAGCCGACGCGCCGCAGCGGCTCCGGTCGCAGGCACAGGCTGGGCTCGCCGCGGAGGCGGACGTCCACCTGGAGGTCGTGGAAGGTGCGGATTCGCTCGGCGGCGGCGGTGAGCGCGTTGCGCAGCCCCTTGTCCAGGGATGTCCAGCATTCGGCCATCCAGGCAGGGTCGGCACGGGTCACCTCGACGTGGACGCCGTCGATGCGCTCTGTCCACTCCTGCACCGCCGCGTCGCCGCGGTTGCGCACGTCGGCGACGATCTCGCGCACCGCGTCGGCAGCGGAGATGTCGCGCCCGAACAGTCCGCGCAACTGGGCGCGGGTGTTGGCGTCGGGTTCGGGGATGGAGAAGCGTCGTTCGGCTCGACTGGCTCGCGCCTGCCACTCCGTGAGCGTCACCAGGGGCATGGCGGTCACGAGCGGGCCGCCTCGGTGGTCCGGCGCAGGGCCGCGGCGAGTTGTGTGATCGCATCGCTGCGTGTCTTCATCGACGCGACGTTCACGACCAGTCGAGCCGTCGACTCGGCAATCGTGGTCACCTCGCAGAGGCGGTTGGCTCTCAACGTGGCGCCGGTGGCGACGATGTCCACGATGCCGTCGGAGAGGCCCGCTGACGGGGCCAGCTCCACCGAGCCGTAGAGCTTGATGAGCTCGGCGCCATCGCCGCGGCCGGCGAAGAAGCGACGCGCAGCCCGTGGGTACTTGGTGGCGACACGCAGGGGAGCCGGCCAGTTCTCGCCGGTGAGCGGCGACCCTTCGGGGGCGGCGAGCACGAGACGGCAGTGACCGAACCGGAGGTCGGCGATCTCGTACAGCTCACGGCGCGACTCCCAGAGCACGTCCTTGCCCACGATGCCGCAGTCACACGCGCCCATCTCGACATAGACGGGGACGTCGATGGGGCGGACAGTGATCACCTCGTGGTCCCCGGCGGGCAGCTGGAGGCGGCGTTGAAACGCCTCGGGGCGCAGGTCGGGGGCAACACCGGATTCCCGAAGCAGCGCGCAGGCGTCGGCGAGGAGCACGCCGGTGGGGACGGCAATGCGCAGCCCGGCGCCGCGGCGCACGGGCGTCTCGGCGCGGCGGGCGACGGCGTCGTGGCAGCGGTCGACGTGGACGACGAAACCGGTGGCCGGCTGGGCAAGGCCGAAGCGCTCGAGCAAGGAGTCGTAACGTCCGCCCGCGCCGAGGGGGAACCCGAGGTCGCCGCTGAACAGCTCGAAGGTGGGGCCGGTGTAGTAGTTCCAGTCGCGCACGGCGCCGAGGTCGAGGTGGACGCGGTCCTCGAGGTTGCGGGCGCGCAACAGGTCCCAGAGCCTGGCCAGCTCGTCGAGGGCGCGGTGGGCGCCTGCGGCCTCGAGCCCGTTGCGGGCCTGGTCGAGGAGTTCGCGGCCGCCGCGCAGCGCTGGGAAGCGGAGCAGCAGGGCATGCTCGGCCGCGCCGACAGCGGTCCCGGCCAGGCGTGCCTCCACGGCGACGAGGTCGCGTGCCACCAGCGCGCTCACGATCTCGTCGCGACTGGCGGCGTCGACACCGGCACCGGCGAGGAGCGCGGGGAGGAAGTCGGCGTGGCCCACGTCCACCTGGATGTCGGGCACGCCGGCGGCGTCCACAGCCGCGATCGCCAGGGCGATGCACTCGGCATCGGCCTCAAGGGCTGCGTCGCCGACCAGTTCGCAGCCTGCCTGGATGGCCTCGCGGCGCCGTCCCCCGAGCAGGGCGCGGTTGCGCACCACCGGGCCGGCGTAGCAGAGGCGCAACGGGAATGGCCCGCGTCGCAGCTGGGTGGCGACGGTTCGGGCAACGCTCACCGTGCGCTCCCCGACCAGGGCGAGCATGCTGCCGTCGGCGTCCATGAAGCGGAACAGCTCGTCGACGTCGGTGCCGAGGCCTCGCTCGATCGTCTCGGCGTACTCGACCGTGGGGGTGTCGATCAGCTGGAAACCGGCGTCCTCGAAGGTGCCGACCAGCGCCGTCGTCAGCGACCGCCGCGCGGCGGCCGCACCGGGAAGCCAATCGCCGAAGCCACCGGGGCTCGAGCGGGCGTCGCTGGATGTCATGGCCGACAGTGTACGGACGGCCCTGCTACGGCCCTCATGCGATGGCAGCGAGGAGCGCGTCATTCTCCGCGGGGGAGCCGACGGTGATGCGCAGGAGGCCGCGGCCGCCGTCGTCGAAGCAGCGCACCAGGACGCGGGCAGCGCGAAGCACCTCCGCCGTCTCGCGGGCCGTCCCGGTGGGGGGTACGGCGCAGATGAAATTGGCCTGCGACGGGGTCAGTTGCCAGCCCCGGGCAGTGAATTGCTCGGTGAGGCGGCGGCGCTCGGAGAGCACCGATTCGACGATGCGGCTGTGGTGGGCCGCGTCATCGAGGGCGGCGTGGGCGCCGGCGATGGCGCAGCGGTCGACGGGGTAGGACTCGCCCACGGCGCGCAGGTCGGCGACGAGGTCCGGCGAGCCGACCGCGTAGCCGACGCGCAGTCCGGCCAGAGAGTGGGACTTGGAGAAGGTGCGCAACACGAGCCACTGTGGGTGGTCCGCAAGCAACGGGATGCACGACCGCGGGGCGAAGTCGGCGTACGCCTCGTCGATCACGACCACGCCCGCGGCGCCGTCGAGAGCGGCGGCGAGGTGGTCGGGCTCGATCCATGTCCCGGTGGGCGTGTTGGGGTTGACGAGGACACGCAGCGGGGCGGGCGTTGTGGTGAACTCGTGCGCGAGGCTGCCGTCTGCTCCCATCGCGACGACGTGCGTGCCCAGCCCGTGAATTCGCGCTGCGACGGCGAGCAGAGAGTAGGTGGGCTGGGTGAGGAGGACCGACGTGCCCGGCTCGCAGAAGGCGCGGAGGCAGTCGTTGATGAGCGCGTCGGCGCCGTTGCCGAGGGCGACCTGTGAGGGCTCCACCGCGTGGTGCGCGGCGACGGCGCTGCGCAGCGGCTCGCCGTCGGCGCTCGGGTAGCGCTGGAGGTTTGCGGCGGCGGCCGCGACCGCGGCGGCGACGCCCGGCGCCGGGGCCATCGGCGACTCGTTGGTGTTGAGCTTGACCCACCCGCGGCCGTCGGCGGGCTGCTCGCCCGGCGTGTAGCCGAAACGGTCGCCCAGCGACGCTCGAAGAAATCGAGACATGTCGTTCAGAGGGAACCGGGAGCCGCCATCGGCGGAGTGTACGAAGTGCCGGCGTGGTGCTCGGCCGCCCAGCCCCACGCCGTTGCCACCGGCCACGGTGACGGGTGGTCATCCGCGGTATCCTCGGGCGTCTTGCACACCAGCAGCCCGGCAGAGGACGAGGCCGTCACCGGAACCACCGCCGCGGCCGGCGCACCGGGTCGACACATGTGGCGGATCACCTGGTCGGTGGCGACCCTGGTGGTTGCGGCGGTGATGATCGGCATGCTGCCGCTGGTCGTGCGCCGCGTCGGCGACGCCGACTACTGGTGGCACATCGTCACGGCGCACTGGATCCTCGACCACCACGCGCTGCCCACCCACGACCTCTACACCTACACCGTTCCAACTCACCAGTGGATCGACCATGAGTACCTCTCGGAGCTGCTCATGTACGGCCTCGGCAAGATGGGCGGACAGCTGGCCGTGAGCCTGGGTTTCGGCGCCATCACCTGGGCGGGCTTCTGGTTCATCCTGGCGCGCACCAACCTGCGGCCCACCCATGTCGTGGCGACCGCATCAGGGCTGGGCCTGGCGGCCGTTGCCGGCGTGTCGGTGTGGGGACCGCGGCCGCAGATGATCACGTTCGCATTGGTGTGCGTCGAGCTGTACCTCATCGAGAGGTTCCTGGAGCGAGGACATCGCGGCTTCTACGCGATGCCGCTGATCGTGCTTGCCTGGGCGAATTTCCACGGTGGCTTCATCATCGCCTTCCTGTTCCTCGGCATTGCCTTCGGGGTGGAGGCGG
>DAISRJ010000045.1:11039-13894 GCA_036828955.1 Candidatus Dormiibacterota bacterium
GCGCGGCCGACTGTGTTCAGCGTGGTGGTGGCGGTCACCGGTCTGCTCCTGGCGCTGCAGTCCGTTCGCCACATCGCCATCTTCGTGGCCACCGCGACGCCGTTGCTGGCGTGGACGTGGAGTTCCACGCTGACCGACCTGGGCCGGCGGTGCTCAGCGCTGGTGTCGCGCCTGTCTCCCCGGCGTGTGTTGGGCGCGGTTGGGACCGTCACTGCGGTGATCGCGGTCGTTGTGCTCGTCGCTCTGCGCTCGCTGCTGGCTCACCAGGCGGCGAGCACGGTGGACAACTACCCGTCCCGGGCGGCCGACTACCTGGACGCGCACGCGTCGGTGGGAACGCGCATGTTCAGCGACTACGCCTGGGGCGGCTACATGGTGTACCGCTTCTACCCGGAGCAGTCGCGGCGCGTGTTCCTGTTTGGGGAGGCCGACCTGATGGGTGACACGATCATGAATGAGTACGTCGACGTGGTCGGGTTGCACAGCAACTGGTTGGACATTCTCAACCGGCACGGCGTCGACTACGTGGTGTTCGAGCCGGACACACCGCTCACGTCGGCGCTGGCGACACAGCCGGGCTGGCACCTGGTCTATTCGGACACCGTCGCGGTGGTCTACGTGCGCGGCTGACCGGCCTTGTCGAATCACGCCGCGCCGATGGATCACTTCGCGAACCGATGGGGATGCTCGCTGCCATGAGGCGGCGTGCTGCGTGGATCGGCGCGTTCGTGATCGTTGCCGCAACAGTTGGCTGGGGAGTGACAAGCCTCGCCGATCGCGAAGCACCGGGGTCGGCGCACGGCCGGTTGACCCCCGTGTCGATCGCGCCGTCGTCCCCATCGCCCACGGCAGGCGCGGTGACCGCTGCACTCAATCCCCTCACGATCGCGGCCATGCGGGCGCGGACATACGCTCCCAGCACGTTGACGCTGGTGCGTTCTGTCGGCGACCAGGGCGGCTACGTCAACTCGGTGGTGTCCTTCGTCTCAGATGGCCTGACCGAGGACGCGCTGATGAGCGTTCCCGACGGCAGGCGCCCGGCGGCCGGGTGGCCCGTGGTCATCCTCTGCCACGGGTACATCGACCCTAGGACGTATCGCACCGACGATGGGTCGTACGCGCAGTTCATCGCAGTCCTGGCGCGTGCGGGATACCTGGTGCTGAAGCCCGACTATCGCGGCCACGGCAAGAGCCAGGGAGTGCCCGAGGGCGGCTACCTCTCACCTGTGTACTCCTACGACGTCCTCAACCTGGTCAGCACGGTGAAGGCGGACCCGCGCATGAACGCGTTGCGGATCGGCATATTCGGGCACAGCCTCGGTGCCTACGAGGCCTTGCGCGCCATGGTAGTGTCGCCGGACATCAGGGCGGTCGTGTTCATGGCCGGAGTGGTGGGCTCGCTCTACGACATCTTCTATAACTGGTCGACGGTGACCCCGACGCCCACACCGCCGCCACCTCCCGTCCAGCAGCAGGTGGCACAGTCACTCATCGCCGCCGAGGGTACGCCCCAGACAGACCCCGGCTTCTTCAAAGCTGCCTCGGCGATCAACTACCTCGGTACGGTGACCGCGTCGGTGCAGATCAACATGGATGCCGGCGACAGCGTGGTGCCCAAGCTCTTCTCCGACCACCTCTTTGCAGCGTTGCAAGACGCCCACATCCCCGTGCAGTACGACACGTACCCGGGGGATGACCACCAGTTCACGAAGAACCGCACCGCCATCCTCACCAACATGCTGGCGTTCTACCGCGCCCATCTCTGACGCACCGGGCTAGGCAGCCGGCCGATCCGACGCTTCGGCGCCGGGTGTCGCCGCGTGCGGCTCGGGGACGGCGGCGGAGCTTGCGGGCAGCTCGATGCGGAAGGTTGCTCCTCCGCCCGGCGTGGCGCCCACGTCGATGCGCCCTCCGTGTGCCGCGATGACGGCGGCGGCGATGCTCAGGCCGAGGCCGCTGCCGCCCTGGTCGCCGCTGCGGGCCGGGTCGGCGCGGTGAAAGCGCTCGAAGATCCGCTGTGCGTGGTCCGGGCTGATGCCCGGCCCGTGGTCCACGACCTCGATGACGGCGGTCGTGTCCTCGAGGCCGAGGGTGACGTCGAGCGGGGTGCCCGTGGGGGTGTGGACCAGCGCGTTGCGGACGATGTTGGTGACAACCTGGCGCAGGCGCAGGTCGTCACCGACCACTGTGACCGGCGCGTTGATTCGCGGGGTCACCACGCGCGCCGGGTCGGCCACGCGGGCGTCTGCGCACGCGTCCATGATGATCGCGACGAGGTCGACCGGCACACGCTCCAGGGGGCGACCCTGGTCGAGCCGGGCGAGGAGAAGGAGATCGTCGACGAGGATGCCCATGCGGCGCGTCTCCTCCTCGATCCGCCGCGTGGCCAGGAGCACGTCCTCCTCGGACATGACCGGGTTGCGGCGCAGCAGCTCGGCGTAGCCGCGCATGGAGGTGAGCGGCGTACGCAGCTCGTGCGATGCATCGGAGACGAAGTGGCGCAGCCGCTGCTCATTGGCAGCGCGCTCCGCGAACGCGGCCTCGAGCTGGCCGAGCATGGCGTTGATGGCCAGCCCGAGCCGCCCCACCTCGGTGGAGCCCGTCGCCGGTTCGACGCGCTGGCTCAGGTCGGAGGCGGCGGAGCGCGCGGCCACACCCATGCGCTCCAGCGGGCGCAGCCCCCGGCGCACCACCAGCCACGTGGCCAGCAGCACCACCAGGGTGATGCCCGCGGTGGTCAGGAGCTCCAGGAGAACGAGTTGGGACAGCGTCGCGAAGACGTCATCGACCGGCACCGCCATCACCAGCAGATCACCCGAATTGACAGCGAACTCGACTGTGTCGACGAGCACACG
>DAISRJ010000046.1:0-13838 GCA_036828955.1 Candidatus Dormiibacterota bacterium
CGGTGTGTCAAGCGAACGGAGCGAACGCGCCGCCTAGAGGCGGGCGGGCTTCTGTTCGGCCACCGAGCTCCAGCGCGCCCCGGGGCGGTTCAGCTCGGACTGGAGATACGTCTCCGCAAGCTCCCGCACGGGTGCGGGCAGCGAGCCGCTGACGAGGTCGGCGACGGTGACCCGTTCGAGCACGGATCGCACGCTGGAGCGGACCGCCATCCACACATCCTCCAGTGCTTCGGACGGACCTCCGTAGTCCAGTTCGCGCAGTGAGGAGTCGCGCAGGTTGACGAGCGGGCCGTCGATGATGCGCATCACCTCTGCCAGGGTGATCTGGTCGGCCGGCCGTGCCAGCTCGTAGCCGCCGTCGGTGCCGCGGTGGCTGCGCAGGAGCCGTCCCCGGGTCAACTCGCGCAGGATGCCGAGCAGGAACGCGAGCGGGATGTCCTGGCCGCGGGCGATCTGGTCCGCCTTCAGCGGCCGGTCGCCGCCCACTGCGGCGAGCTCGGCGACCGCCCGCAGCGCGTAGTCAACCTTGGCGGACACCCTCACGATCGGAAAGTGTGCCTCATTCGCTTCGCTGCCGTGCGGCTCGACGACCTACGCGATGGCGGCGTGGGCCGGTCGCAGGGTGAGGACCTCGGGGCCGGACTCGGTCACGGCGACGGTGTGCTCGAAGTAGCACGAGAGCTTGTGGTCGGCGGTGACCACGGTCCAGCCGTCTTCGAGAACGCGGACCTTGGGGCCGCCGACGTTGACCATGGGCTCGATCGCCAGCACGTACCCGGGCTTGATCACGTTGCCGGTGCCCGGCTGGCCGTGGTTGGGCACCTGGGGCGGCTCGTGCATGTTGCGGCCGATGCCGTGACCGACATACTCGCGGACCAGCGAATAGCCATGCGCCTCCGCATGGGTCTGCACGGCGTGGCCGATGTCGCCGATGGTGTTGCCGGGACGGGCAGCGGCGATGCCCCGCTCGAGCGACTCGCGGGTGACCTCGATCAGCCGGGCGACCTCGGGGCTGGCCTCCCCACACGCGACGGAGAGGCCGCTGTCGGCCCACCAGCCCTCGAGGATGAGTCCGCAGTCGAGGGACACGAGGTCGCCGTCCTCGATCACCCGCGGGCCCGGGATCCCGTGCACCACCTCGTCGTTGACGGAGACGCACAGCGACTTGGGGTAGTCCTGGTAGCCAAGGAAGCCGGGGATGCAGCCGTGGTCGCGGATGAAGGTGTCCGCCTCCCGATCGAGATCGTCGGTTGTCACCCCGGCATGCACGGCCGCCGCGAGGTGGGCCAGGCACTCGCCGAGGATCCTTCCCGAGACGCGCATCTTCTCGATCTCCTCGGGCCGCTTGAGGCGGAACGCCTCGATCCTGGCCACTCAGGCGGTCTCGCCGCGCGGCGACTGGTCGCCGTAGATCGTCAGGATCGAGTCGGTGACCGCCGCGATGGGAGCGTTGCCGTTGACGTACTCGACGCGGGTCCCACGCTCCTGGTAGTAGTCGACCACCGGGGCCGTCTTGGCCTCGTACTCGCGCATCCGCTTGACGAAGGCCTCGGGGGTGTCGTCGGCGCGGTGGTCGATCTCGGCGCGATGCGCGATGCGCTTCTGCAGCTCGGCCTCGGGGACATCGAAGAAGAGCACCACGCCGATCTCGCGCCCGGACCTCTCGAGCATGTCGTCGAGCTCCTTGGCCTGAGGCACGGTGCGAGGAAAGCCGTCGAGGAGCACCCCGCCGGCTGCGTCCGGCTGGGCCAGGCGGCGCTCGATGACGCGCACCATGACGTTGTCGGGGATGAGCCCGCCTTCCTTCATGATCGGCGCCACCTCCTCGCCGAGATCAGATCCCGCGGCGACCTCGTCGCGGAGCATCTCTCCCGTGCTCACATGGGGCAGGGAGAAGCGCTCGGAGATGATCGCTGCCTGTGTGCCCTTGCCGCAGCCGGGTGGTCCGAAGAGGATGGTGATCAACGGATGAAGCCCTTGTACTGGCGCATCAGCAGCTGGGTCTCGATCTGCTTCATGGTGTCGAGCGCCACGCCGACAACAATGAGTATCGCCGTCCCGCCCAGGTAGAGGCTGGTCGGGTCGGCTCGGGTGGCGAACGCCGTGAACAGCGGCAGGATGACGGTGATCACAGCCAGGAAGAGCGCGCCCGCCAGCGTGATCCGGCCCATCACACGTCCCAGGTACTCGGCCGTGCTGCGGCCGGGCCTGATGCCGGGAATGAACGTCGATTGTTTCTTGAGATTCTCGGCCACGTCGGTGGGATCGAACACGACGGCGGTGTAGAAGTAGGTGAAGCCGAGGATGAGCAGGAAGTACATGCCGTTGTAGAGGACGTTGATGTACCACTTGGGTCCGTTGGGCTGCCAGTTGGCGGTGATCCACGTCGCTGCGCTGGCGAGGAATCCGCCCGAGGCCGCGAACAGGTTGGCGAAGATCGTCGGGAAGAACATGATCGACAGGGCGAAGATGATCGGGATGACGCCGGCGGTGTTGATGCGCAGCGGCAGGAAGTTGCGCCGTCCCTGCGACGCCATCCCGGTGCGCGGGTTCAGCACCCGTTGCGCCGATTGCACCGGCACCTTGCGCTGCGCCTGCTGCACGCCGATGATCCCGGCCGTCACCACCAGCGCGATGACGGCGACGCCGATGATCTGGATGATGTGCGTGCCGCCGGTGGTGCTGTAGTCGCCGATCGACGGAATCAGCCGGGAGATGATGCCGGTGAAGATGATCAGCGACACGCCATTGCCGACGCCGTACTCGGTGATCAGCTCGCCGAGCCACATGGCGATGATCGTCCCCGCGGTCAGCGTCAGCACGATGCCGATCTCCTGCGTGGTCGTGGCGTTGGGGATGATCGCCTGGGGAACACCGTTGATGGTGACGGCGTTTGTGTTGGTGAAGAGAGCGAGAAAGCCCCAGCCCTGGAGCGCGGCAAGAGGGATCGTCAGCCAGCGCGTGTAGCGGGTGATCTTCTTGCGACCCTGGTCACCCTCCTTGCTCAACTCCTTGAGCCGGACCGACACCACGGTCATGAGCTGCATGATGATGGTGGCGTTGATGTAGGGGTTCAGCCCCTCCGCCACGATGGTGAACCGCTGCAGGCCGCCGCCCCCGACAAGGTTGAAGAGCCCGAGCAGCGAGTTGCTGCTGAAGAGGGCGGCCAACGCCTTGGGATCGGCCCCAGGGATCGACACGTTGGCCAGCACCCGGAAGGCGAGCACGAGGCCGATCGTGATCACGAGCTTGCGGCGCAGCTCGGGAATGCGCATGGCCTGGCCAAGCGCCTGGAGGAGGTTCACGCCTGTGGCTCGTCCCGCGTGCCGTCAGGGGCGTCGTCGGCCGCCTCGCTCGGGGCTGCCGCCCGAGGCGCCGGAGCCGCGTCCTCAGCGGCCTCGGCGGCGGCTGTGCGGGCGCGCCGCCGCGATGCCGCGTTGTCGACCGGGCCGGCGTTCTCGTCGGCCTTCGCGACCGGCTCCTCGAGGAGGTCGACGCGGCCCCCCGCCGCTTCCACGGCGCTGCGGGCGGCTGCCGAGGCGCGGTGGACGCGCACATGCACGGCCACCTTGACGCGACCCGCGGCGAGCAGCTTGACCGGCGCATCGGGCCCGGTCACCAGGCCGGCGGCGGCCAGGGTGGCGCCGTCCACGATGGAGTCCGCGCCGAAGCGGTTGAGCTTGCTGAGGTTGACCACCTGGTACTCGCGGCGGAAGCGGTTGTGGAAGCCGCGCAGCTTGGGCAGCCGCATCGACTGCTTCATCTGGCCGCCCTCGAAGCCCTTGGGGACGCTGCTGCTCTCCCGCGCGCCCTGCCCCTTCTGGCCCCGGCCGGACGTCTTGCCCTGGCCGGCGGAGATGCCGCGGCCGACGCGCGTCCTCTTCTTCCTGCTGCCGCGGGCAGGCTTCAGGTCATGCAGCTTCATGAGTTCTTCTCCGCGACGCCCGCGGCCAGCACGGCCATCCCCTCCGGGGTGTCGGCGGCCAAGCCGTCGACACTGACGAGGTGGCGCACCTTGTGCACCATGCCGCGGATCGACGAGCTGTTCTGGTGTTCGACTGTGTGGTTGAGCTTCTTCAATCCGAGCGCCGCCACGGTCGCCTTCTGGTCCTTGGCGTAGCCGATCACGCTCTTGCGATAGGTCACACGCACGGTGCTCACGCGCTCACCGCCTCGGAGGTGGCCGCGCCCTCGCCGAGCATCTCGGCGGCGCGCTTGCGGCCCACCATGTGCTCGGGCGTGAGGCCGCGCAGAGCGGCGACGTCGCGCAGGGTGCGCATGCTCGCCAGCGCCGCGATGGTGGCGCGCACCACGTTGATGGGGTTGTCGGTTCCCAGCGACTTGGTGAGGATGTCGTGGATGCCCGCAGCCTCGACGACGGCGCGCATCGAGCTCCCGCTGATGACCCCGGTGCCGGGCACCGCCGGCTTGAGCAGGACCTTGGCGGCGCCGAGCTTGTAGTGCACCTCGTGGGGAATCGTGCTGCCCACCATGGGCACGGTGATCATGTGCTTCTTGGCGTCGTCGACACCCTTGCGGATGGCATCGGGCACCTCGCCCGCCTTGCCCAGCCCGGCACCGACGCGGCCGGCGCCGTCGCCGACCACGACCAGCGCGCTGAACGAGAAACGCCGGCCTCCCTTGACCACCTTGGCAACGCGGTTGAGAGAGACGATCTTCTCCTGAAGGTCACTGGCGCGATCGTCGCGGCGATCCATGCGCATGGCCATGGCTAAAACTCCAGTCCCGCTTGGCGGGCAGCGTCGGCGAGGGCCTTGACCCTGCCGTGGTAGAGATACCCTCCGCGGTCGAACACGACCTTCACCACACCGGCACCGCGGGCGCGCTCGGCGATGACGCGGCCGACCACCTGCGCTCCGCTGCTGGTGGCGTTGCCCTTGCCGCCGAGCTCCTTGCGGATGTCGGCGTCGTGCGTCGACGCGGCGGCGAGCGTGTGCCCGGCGGAGTCGTCGATGAGCTGAGCGCTGATGTGGTTGAGGCTGCGGAACACGGCGAGGCGGGGACGCGCGGCGGCGCCGTGGACGCTCTTGCGGACGCGGCGGTGGCGGCGGTCGCGGGCGGCGCGACGATCGAACTTGGTGTGCATGACTACTTGCCCTTCCCGGCCTTGCCGGACTTGCCCGCCTTGCGCCGGATCACCTCGCCCCTGTACATCACGCCCTTGCCCTTGTACGGCTCGGGCTTGCGGAAGGAGCGGATCTTGGCGGCCACCTGGCCGACGATCTCCTTGTTGGTGCCGCTCACAGCGATCTGCGTGGGCACCGGGACGTCGATGGTGACGCCGTCGGGTGGCGTGTACCTGATCGGATGCGAATAGCCGAGGCTGAGAACGAGGTCGTTGCCCTGCTTGGCGGCGCGGAAGCCGACGCCGACGAGGTCGAGCTGGCGCACGAAGCCCTTGCTGACTCCCTCGACCATGTTGGCCACCAGCGTGCGCGTCAGGCCGTGCAACGAACGGTGCGTGGTCGTCTCTGTCGGGCGGCGCACGCTGATGACACCATCAGTGAGCTCGATGATCATCGACGACGGCAGGCTGCGCTCGAGCGTGCCTCGTGAGCCGGACACGGTGATGTGGTTTCCCGTCAGGGTCACGTCGACACCCCCGGGGACGGTGATGGGCAGCTTTCCGATCCTGGACATGGCGGTTACCAGATGTACGCAACAACTTCGCCGCCGAGGCCCGCGCGCTGTGCGGCCTGGCCGGTCATGAGACCGTGCGAGGTGGAGATGACGGCGATGCCGAGGCCGCCGAGGACGCGAGGGATCTCCGTCTTGCGTGCGTAGACGCGCAGCCCCGGGCGGCTGATCCGGCGCAGCCCGGACAGGGCGCGACCGCGCGGCGTGCGCGGCTTGAGCGTGATGGTCAGCAGTTGCTGGGGCGCCTCGCCGGCGACGTCGAACCCATCCACGAATCCCTCCGCTGCGAGGACCCGCGCGATCTCCACCTTCATCTTGGAGGCGGGCACCGCGACGGTGTGGTGGTTGGCGGCGTTGGCGTTGCGAATGCGCGTCAACATGTCCGCGATCGTGTCACTCATCATGGCCGTCTACCAGGAACTTTTCTTGACGCCGGGGATCTGGCCCTGCGAGGCCATGCCCCGGAAGCACACGCGGCACATCCCGAACTTGCGCATGTAGGCGCGCGGGCGCCCGCACACACCACAGCGATTGTGCTGCTGACTGGCGAATCGAGCCGGCCGCAGCGACTTGGCGATCAACGATTTCTTGGCCACTATCTACCTCTCCACGCCGTATCCGGGGGTGTCCCCGGACGCGCGCGGCGTTCTGTTCATTGTTGCTGTCCGGGCTTGCGGAAGGGCATTCCGCAGGCTGCCAGGAGGGCGCGGCCCTCGTCGTCGGTCGGCGCCGAGGTGACGATACACACCTCCAATCCGCGCAGCTTGTCAATCTTGTCGAAGTCGATCTCGGGGAAGACGAGCTGCTCGCGAAAGCCCAGCGTGTAGTTGCCGTGGCCGTCGAAAGCCTTGGGATCGATGCCGCGGAAGTCGCGGATCCTGGGCAGGGTGACGCTGAGCAGCTTGTCGAGGAACTCCCACATCCGGCGACCGCGCAGGGTCACCTTGACGCCGATGGGCATGCCCTCGCGCAGCTTGAAGGCCGCCACCGACTTCTTGGCGCGGATCACGATCGGCGACTGGCCGGTGATCGTCTTGAGGTCGTTGACGGCGGCGTCGATGGCGCGGCCGTTCTGGATCGCCTCGCCGAGGCCGATGTTGACGACCACCTTCTCGATGCCCGGCACCTGCATGGCGTTGCGATAGCGGAAGTCGCGCACCAGGGCGGGGACGATCTCGTCCTGGTAGCGCTGGCGGAGACGGGGCAGGTCGGCGACGACGGTTGCCATCAGCTCTCTGGCCTCACATAGATCTCCCCGCACTTCTTGCAGACGATGGGAACCGTGCCGTCGGGTTGGACCACACGCGAGATCCTTGTCGGCTTGTCGCAGCGGTTGCAGACGAGCAGGACGTTGCTGTAGGCGATGGGGGCGTTGAAGTCGATGATGCCACCCTGGATGTTGCCGGCAACCCCAGACTTGGTATGCCGCTTCAGGGTGTTGATGCCCTCGACGACGAGGCGCTGCGCAGCCGGTACGGTGCGTACCACCTTGCCGCGCTTGCCGCGGTCCTTGCCGGCGATCACCTCGACGGTGTCACCCGAGCGGATGTCGAAGAGGCGGGCCCGGCCGCGGGCCCAGCCGTTGTGCTTGAGGCCGACACGGGTGCGGCGCTCTGTCTTCGCGCTCACCTCAGAGCACCTCCGGGGCAAGGCTGACGATCTTCATGAAGTTGCGCTCACGGAGTTCGCGCGCCACCGGGCCGAAGATGCGCGTTCCGCGCGGGCTGTTGTTCGGCTGGATGAGCACGGCCGCGTTCTCATCGAAGCGGATGTTGCTGCCGTCGGGACGGTGGTATTCCTTGACCGTACGCACCACCACGGCGCGGACGACATCGCCCTTCTTCACCTGCGCGTTCGGTTGGGCGACCTTGACGGTGCCGATGATCACGTCCCCGACCGACGCGTACTTGCGGTAGCTGCCGCCGAGCACGCGGATGCAGAGGATCTCGCGGGCACCACTGTTGTCCGCCACCTTGAGGACGGTTTCCTGCTGGATCACCTACTTGGCCTTTTCGAGCACCGCGGCGATGCGCCAGCGCTTCTCCTTGGAGAGCGGACGGGTCTCGGCGATGCGCACGCGATCGCCGACGCCGCTCTCGTTGGTCTCGTCATGGACCTTGAAGCGTCGGTTGATGCGCACCACCTTCTTGTAGAGGGCGTGCGGCTTCTGCTCCTGGACGAGCACGATGCGCGTCTTCTCCATCTTGTCGCTGACCACCACACCCTCGCGCACCTTGCGGCGCGTGCGGACTGTGGCTGCCTCGGGCTCGGTGCTCATACGTCGTCCTCATCGGCGTCCACGGCGCCTTCGCTGCTCTCGGTCTCGGCGGGCGCCGCATCCGCGCCGGCCCCACGCGACCGGGGCGTGGCAGGTGTCGCCTCCGGCTCCACTGTCTCGATCTCGGTGGCGGCGATGGCGTCCTCCACGGGGCTGTGGTCACTCGCCGCGACGGTGGTCTCGGCGCTCTCGAGCACAGCGCCGCGGGCGCGGCGGGAGCGGACCGGCGCGACGATCGCGTCGCGGGCGGCGGCCCGGCGGCCGCGTCGCGCGGTGGTCCCGGCGGTGACCGGGCGGGGCGCCGGCGCCGGCTCGCCCCGCTCGGCGGCGAGGCGGATCTCCACCTGCACCGTCATGGTGCGGGCGATCTCCATGCGGATGGCACGGATCTGGCGGTGGTTCTCGACCTGGCCGATGGTCTGCTGGAGGCGCACCTGGAAGAGCTGCCCCCGCTGCTCGCGGAGGTGCTGCGCCAGTTCCTCGCCGGTCAGGGCGCGGAGGGTGTCGAGGGCGGCGGCGCGAGCGGTCATGCCGTCTCCTCGGCCTCGGCGCCGGGCTCCTCGCGGACGACGAACCTGGTGCGGATGGGCAGCTTGTGGGCGGCGAGGCGCATCGCCTCCTTGGCGACGTCCTGGGTCACGCCCGACATCTCGAAGAGCATGCGACCGGGCTTGACGACGGCGACCCACCCCTCGGGCTGCCCCTTGCCGCTGCCCATGCGGGTCTCGGCGGGCTTCTTGGTGAAGACGTGGTCGGGGAAGACGCGGATCCAGATCTTGCCGCCACGCTTGACGTGGCGGGTCATGGCACGCCGGGCGGCCTCGATCTGGCGGTTGGTCATCCAGCACACGCCCATCGACTGCAGCCCGTAGGTGCCGAACGAGATCTTGTTGCCGCGCTGCGCGGCTCCCTGGCGGCGGCCGCGGTGGAGCTTGCGGTGCTTGGTGCGCTTGGGCATCAGCATGGCGCTACTCCTCGTCTGCCGCGGAGCCCGCGGAGGCAGCCGGCTTGCGGGCGGCGGGCTTGCGGGCGGCGGGCTTGCGGGCGGCAGGCTTGGCCGGCGCGCGCGTCGCCGGCTTCTTGGCGGCGGCAGGTGCCTTCCGCTTGGACGCCAGCTTTTCGACCTTCTGCCCGTCCTCGGGGACCTGACCGACGGCTGCCACAACGACCTCCTCGTCGACGTCGACGGGCTCGTCATCGACCGCGGCCTCTTCCTCGGTCTCGGCCGGGGCGGTCTCGACAACAGGGACGCGCACCACCGGCTCGGCGGCCGGGGCCAGACGGGCGCGGGCCGCCTCTATGGACGCTGCGGTCGGGCGCTCGAGAGACTCGTCGCCGTCCTCTGACTCGCGCGCGGACGTGCCGCTGATCGGCTCGCCTGTCGCGGTCACGAAGTCGCCCTTGTAGATCCAGGCCTGCACGCCGATGCGCCCGAAGGTGGTGCGAGCCTCGGCCTGTCCGTAGTCGATGTTGGCGCGCAGCGTGTGCAGGGGCACGCGACCTCCGCGGTCCCATTCCCGCCGCGACATCTCGGCTCCACCGAGGCGTCCGCTCACCTGGATCTTGCAGCCCTTGGCGCCGGCGCGCATGGAACGCAGCAGCGTCTGCTTGAGCGCGCGGCGGAAGGCGATGCGCTTCTCCAGCTGCGAGGCGACGTTCTCAGCCACCAGCTTGGCGTCTAGCTCCGGGGTCTTGATCTCGTGGATGGTCACCCGCACCTTCTTGTTGGTGACCTTCTCGAGCTCGTCACGCAACGAATCAACCGAGGCGCCCTGCTTGCCGATCACGATGCCCGGCTTGGCGGTCTGGATGGTCACGGTGAGCTCGTTGCCGCGCCGCTCGGTCTCGATCCTGGCCACGCCGGCGTTGCGCAGACGGCCACCGATGAGGCGCCGGATGGCGATGTCCTCATGGAGCAGGGCTGTGTAGTCCTTGTCGGCGTACCAGCGCGCGTCCCAGTTGCGGTACACGCCCAGGCGGAAGCCGATGGGGTGGACTTTCTGACCCATTACTGCGTGTCTCCCTCGCCGGTGTCGATTGCCGGCTCCTCGGTGGCGTCCACGGGCGCCGATTCTGCTGCGGTGTCAATGGCGGGCTCGGCCGCTGCGGCCCCGCTGTCGGTGCTCTTGGTGGACGGCCGGCGGCGTCGCGTGGTCGCCTGCGGGGCGTCCGCGGCGGCGGGCGCGGGGCGCGGCCGCGAGCGCCGCGCCGGGGTCTCGCGCGAGGGGCCGGCCGACGGGGCGGTCACCACGGTTCGGGGCATGCGGATCGCTGAGCGGCGTCGCTTCTCCAGGGTGGGCTCATCGTCGGTGACGAAGGCGCGCAGGTGCGCCGTGCGCTTGAAGATGCTGCCTGACATGCCGCGCGGCTTGGGGCGGAAGCGCTTGGTGATCGCCGCGGCCTCCACCTCGATGCGCGCCACGCGCAGCGTCGAGCTGTCGAGGTTGTAGTTGTGCTCCGCGTTGGCTGCCGCCGACTTGATGACGTTGGCGACGTCGCGGGCGGCGGCACGCGGCGTGAAGCGAAGGATCACCAGCGCCTCGGCGACAGGCAGGCCCTCGACGCTCGCGGTCACCAGGCGCGCCTTGCGCGCGGTGGTGCGAACCCATTTGGCGGTTGCGACGACTTCCATTCTTCTCGTTGCCTACTTGAGCGCCGCGCTGCGCTCGGTGTGGTGCCCGTGGCCGCGGTAGCGGCGCGTGGCCGCGAACTCGCCGAGCTTGTGGCCGACCATGGTCTCAGTGATGAACACGGGGACGTGCTTGCGGCCGTCGTGCACCGCGATGGTGTGACCGACCATGTCGGGGAAGACGTCGCTGCGTCGCGACCAGGTCTTGATGATCCGCTTCTCGCGACTCGCGTTGAGCAGCTGCACCTTCTTGAGAAGGTGGTCGTCGCAGAAGGGACCTTTCTTCAGGGAACGGCTCATCTCTCTACTTCTTGCGTCGTCGCACGATCATGCGATCGGTGGACTTGTTGCGGCGGGTGCGATAGCCGAGCGCGGGCTTGCCCCACGGGGTCTGGGGATGGCCACCGGCGCCACTGCGGCCCTCGCCGCCGCCGTGGGGGTGGTCGAACGGGTTCATGGTCATGCCGCGCACCGACGGGCGCCAGCCGCGCCAGCGCGACTTGCCCGCCTTGCCGACGGTCTCGTTCTCGTGGTCGACGTTGCCGACCTGTCCCACCGTCGCCGAGCAGCGCACGTCGACGCGACGCACCTCGCCGCTGGGCATGCGCAGGGTGGCGAAGCCGCTCTCCTTGGCGAGCAGCTGGGCGGCGCCGCCGGCGCTGCGCACCAGCTGGCCGCCGCGGCCGAGCTTGAGCTCGACGTTGTGCAGGGTGGTGCCCAGGGGCATGTTGGCCAGGGGCATGCTGTTGCCCGGCTTCACCTCGGCCTTGGCACCGGCCATCACCGGGTCGCCGACGGCGAGGCCGTGCGGGGCGAGGATGTAGCGCTTCTCGCCATCGGCGTAGTTGATCAGCGCGATCCTCGCCGAGCGGTTGGGGTCGTACTCGATCGTGGCCACGCGGCCGGGGATGTCGAGCTTGTTGCGCTTGAAATCGACGAGGCGGTACAGCTTCTTGTGACCGCCACCGCGATGGCGGACCGTGATGCTGCCCGTGTTGTTGCGTCCGCTGTGCTTCTTGAGATGCTGGGTGAGGGAGCGCTCAGGGGTTGTCCGCGTGACCTCCTCGAAGCTGCTCACCGACATGAAGCGGCGACCCGGGCTTGTCGGCTTGTAGCGCTTGATCGGCATGACTACACGCCCTCGAAGAGGCCGTCGATCCGCTGACCGGGGCCGAGGGTGACGACGGCTTTCTTCCAGTTGGGGCTGCGCCCGATCACGCGCGACCGTCCCCGCGACCGGCGCCGCACCTTGCCGCGCACGTTGATCGTATTGACGCTGGTGACCGTGATCTTCTGCGCGGCGAAGAGCTCCTCGATGGCGTGGCCGATCTCGATCTTGGTCGCCCACGGCGCGCAGCGAAAGGCGTAGCGCCCCACGGCCATCGCCCCGTACGACTTCTCGCTGACCACGGGACCGAGGACCGCCTGCTCGGCCGTGCGTCCGGCGCTCATGACCAGGCCTCCTCGACGTGCTCGAGGGCATCGCGGGTCATCAGCACGGTGTCGGCGGTGAGCAGGTCACGCACCGAGAGGTTGGCCGCGAGGATGACGCGCACCTCGGGGAGGTTGCGCGCGCTCCGTTCCAGCGGCTCGTTGTGGGACCCGAGGACCACGAGCACGCGTGCGCCCGCCTCGATGGTGCGGAGCAGGTCGACGACGGCGCGGGTGCGCGGCGCGTCCAGCTCGAAACCGCCGAGGACCGAGATGTGGCCGTCCGCGGCCTTGGCCGCGAGCGCGCTGCGAAGCGCCAGGCGGCGCTGCTTGCGCGGCATCTCCTGGCGGTAGCTGCGTGGTGTGGGACCGAACACGATGCCGCCGCCCGCCCACTGAGGGGAACGGATCGAGCCCTGGCGGGCGCGTCCGGTGCCCTTCTGCCGCCATGGCTTCTTGCCACCGCCGCGCACCTCGGTGCGGGTCTTGGTGTCGTGCGTGCCCTGGCGCGCATTGGCGAGCTGGCGGATCAGCGCCTGGTGCATGACCGCCATGTTGATGGGGCCGCCGAAGATCGCTTCGGACAGCTCCAGCTCACCCGTGGCCGTGCCGGTCTGGTCGACGACGCTGACGGTGGTCACGACAACTGCTCATCGCGGTCGCTGGGCCGGACCAGCACAACCGAGTTCTTGTGGCCGGGCACCGAGCCCTTGACCAGGAGCAGGTTGCGCTCGCCGTCGACACGCACCACCTCGAGGTGGCGGATGGTGCGGCGCACGTTGCCGTACTGGCCGGACATCTTCACGCCCTTGAAGGTGCGGGCCGCGTCCACCGAGCCGATCGAGCCCGGCTGGCGCGTGTTCATCGATCCGTGGCTCACCGGCCCGCGGCTGAAGCCGTGCCTCTTGACGGTGCCCGAGAACCCCTTGCCCTGGCTCACCCCGGTGACGTCGACGAGCTCACCGGCCGCGAACATGTCGACGCGGAGGCGGCTGCCGAGGGTAGCCTCGCCGGCGTCACGCAACTCGGTGAGGCGGCGCAGGGGGCGAACCCCGGCGCGCTTGTAGTGGCCCGTGAGCGGCTTGTTCACCCGCTTCGACAGCTGCTCACCGAAGCCGATCTGCACAGCCTCATAGCCGTCGACCGACGTCGTCTTGCGCTGCACGACGAGGCATGAGTCCGACTCGAGCACGGTCACCGGAACAACCGTGCCGCGCTCGGTGAAGATCTGTGTCATGCCCACCTTGCGGGCGAGGATTCCCTTAGCCACGCTGGTCCCCGAGCTTGATCTCGATGTTCACCCCACTGGGCATGTTGAGGCGCATCAGCGCGTCGACAACCTTGGGATTGGGGTCGAGGATGTCGAGGATGCGCTTGTGCGTGCGCATCTCGAACTGCTCGCGCGAGTCCTTGTCGATGAAGGGCCCGCGAACGACCGTGTACTTGTTGATGGTGGTGGGCAGCGGAACCGGGCCGGCCACGCGGGTGCCTGTGCGCGTGGCCGTCTCGACGATCTTCGAGGCGGCCTGGTCCAGGACCCTGTGGTCGTACGCCTTCAGGCGGATGCGAATCTTCTGTGCCATGAGGTGAAACCGGTTCCTTTGCCCTGGGGGGACTACTTGCTGGTCTTGTCGATCGTGGTGACGGCGCCGGCGCCGACGGTGCGGCCGCCCTCGCGGATGGCGAAGCGCATGCCGTCCTCGACGGCGATAGGGTTGATCAGCTCGATGCCCATCTCCACGTTGTCACCGGGCATGCACATCTCCTGTCCCTCGGGCAGGCTGATGGTGCCGGTGACGTCGGTGGTGCGGATGTAGAACTGCGGACGGTAGCCGTTGAAGA
>DAISRJ010000047.1:0-5040 GCA_036828955.1 Candidatus Dormiibacterota bacterium
GCATGGGCAACAACTACGTCGGCACCGAGCACCTCCTGCTCGGCCTGCTCATCGAAGGTGAGGGCATCGCCGCACATGTCCTCGAGGACCTCGGCGCCAACCTCGAGAAGGTTCGCGGCGAGATCGATCGGCTGCTCCACGAGTCCGGCCTGGAGGAGGAGGCCAAGGAGGCGCAGAAGAAGCCGAGCAAGACACCGCTGCTCGACCAGTTCTGCCGCGACCTCACCGAGCTCGCCCAGAAGAACGCGCTCGACCCGGTGATCGGTCGTGCCATGGAGATCGAGCGCGTCGTGCAGATTCTCAGCCGCCGCACCAAGAACAACCCGGCGCTGATCGGCGAGCCGGGCGTTGGCAAAACGGCCATCGCCGAAGGCCTCGCCCAGGCCATCGTGCTCGGCAACATCCCCGAATCCCTGATGGGCAAGCGCGTGCTCACGCTCGACATGGGGGCGCTCGTCGCCGGCACCAAGTACCGCGGTGAATTCGAGGAGCGTCTCAAGAAGATCCTCGACGAGATCCGCCAGTCGCGAGAAGTGGTTCTCTTCATCGACGAGCTGCACACGCTGGTCGGTGCAGGCGCCGCCGAGGGCGCCATCGACGCTGCCAACATCCTCAAGCCGGCACTGGCTCGAGGCGAGATCCAGTGCATCGGCGCAACCACTCTCAACGAGTACCGCAAGTACATCGAGAAGGACGCCGCCCTCGAGCGTCGCTTCCAACCGGTGTTCGTCGACGAGCCCAGCCTGCAGGAGACGATCGAGATCCTGCACGGCATCAGGCCGCTCTATGACAAGCACCACCGCGTGCAGATCACCGACGACGCGCTCAAGGCCGCCGCTGAGCTGAGCGTGCGCTACGTCACAGATCGGTCTTTGCCTGACAAGGCGATCGACCTCATCGACGAGGCCAGTGCGCGTGTGCGCATGAAGCTGACCACGACTCCCGAGAACCTCCGCGAGATGCAGAAGGAGATCCGCGAACTCCAGGCGCAGAAGGAGGAGGCGATCGCCGGCCAGGATTACGAGACTGCCGCGAGCTTCCGCGACAAGGAGAAGAAGCTCAAGGAGAAGTACGTTTCGTTGGAGATGACCTGGCGCGACGAGCTGGGTGCCACGGTGCCCGACGTCAACGAGGAGCACATCGCCGAGATCATCAGCTCGTGGACCGGCGTGCCGGTGTCGCGACTGGTGGAGGAGGAGACCTCGCGCCTGCTGCGCATGGAGGAGGAGATCCACAAGCGCCTGATCGGCCAGGACGACGCCGTCAAGGTGATCTCCCAGGCTGTGCGGCGCGCGCGTGCCGGTCTCAAGGACGCCAAGCGCCCGATCGGCTCGTTCATGTTCCTCGGTCCCACCGGCGTGGGCAAGACGGAGCTGGCGCGCTCGCTGGCCGCGTTCCTGTTCGACAACGAGGACGCGATCATCCGCCTCGACATGAGCGAGTTCATGGAGCGTCACTCCACAGCTCGCCTGGTCGGGTCGCCTCCCGGCTACGTCGGCTACGACGACGGCGGCCAACTCACCGAGGCTGTTCGCCGTCGCCCGTACAGCGTGGTGCTCTTCGACGAGATCGAGAAGGCGCACCCCGAGGTCTTCAACATGCTGCTGCAGATCCTCGAGGACGGACGGCTGTCCGACGCCAAGGGCAAGGCGGTCAACTTCGCCAACTGCATCGTGATCATGACCAGCAACATCGGCATCACCAACCTCAAGGCGAACATGTCGATGGGCTTCCAGCCATCGATCCCCGACGAGCGCACAGCGTCATCCGAACACGGCAAGATGCGCGACCAGATCATGGAGGAGCTCAAGCGGGCCTTCCGTCCGGAGTTCCTCAACCGCGTCGACGCGGTTGTCGTCTTCCACCGCCTCGACATGGTGCAGATGCGCAACATCGTCGACCTCATGCTCGCCAAGGTGGCGGGTCACCTGGCGGTGCAGGAGCTCAACTTCAACGTCACCGACGCCGCCAAGGACAAGATCGTGGAAGAGGGCTTCGACAAGGTGTACGGGGCCCGCCCCCTGCGCCGCGTCATCCAGCGCGTCATCGAGGACCCGCTGTCCGAGGAGTTGCTCCGTCTCAAGCACGGTCCGGGCGACACCGTTGTCGTGGACCTCGCCGGCACCGAGGTGACCATGAACCTCGTGCCCAAGGGCAAGGACAAGCGCGACCGCAAAGAGAAGCCGGAGAAGGCGGAGGCCGCCGCGGCCGGACCGCCTCCCGGGGTCGACTAGGTCGCGTCCCCGCAGCCTCGACCCGCCTGACCCGGGGTGTCATGCCCCGGGACGGGCGGCGTTGAGCCGTTCCCTCGTGTGCTAGGTTCGCGCACGTGACGGCGGCCGGTACTCCCCAAGGCTGGAATGAGGGGGTGCAGTCACTGCATGGTCACTTCTTGCAGAGCAGCGCGTGGGCGCGCGTACAGCAGCGCTTGGGCAACCGCGTCGTGGTGGGCGCCGACCGCGACTGGTGCTGGCTCGGGGTGGTGCGGCGAGCCGGACCGTTCCGCTACCTCTATCTTCCCTTCGGACCGAGCCTGCGGACGCCCGCAGCCCTGCCGGCCGCGATCGCCATGGCACGGGGCCGTGCGTTTGCGATGGGGTGCGCGTTCGTGCGCTTCGAGCCCGGCGACGTGGATCCCGGCGCGGTCGCCGCAACCGGGGCGCGGCGCGTGCACACACGACAGTACGAGCACACCCTGGTGCTGCGTCTCGATGTCGAGGAGGCGACGCTGCGCCGCGGACTGCGGAGCGGCCACAGGTCGGGCATCAACTCCGCCGAGCGTCGCGGGATCAGCGTCGAGCGCTCCAACGACCCGGCGCGGGTGGCTGACTTCACGCGCCTGCTCCGCCAGACCGAACAACAGCGCGGCTTCTTCTCGTTCGAGGACGGCTACTTCGACGCCATCGCCGGCGAGTTGCTCCCGGGCGGCGACGCCACGCTGTACTTCGCTCATGCCGAGCGCTCCATCGTTGCCGCAGCCCTGGTGTTCGATTTCGGCTCGACACGTTATTACGCCTTCGGCGCCACCGCCACCGGGTCACGCAAGCTCGCTCCCGGACCGCCGCTGGTGTGGCGGAGCATCCTCGACGCGCGAGAGGCCGGCAGCACACGCTTCGACCTGTGGGGTGTTGCCCCACCCGACGCGCTCGCCGACCACCCCTGGACCGGGATCACCGCTTTCAAGAGCGGGTTCGGCGGTGAGCGTCGCAGCAATGCGGGCACATGGGAGGCCATCGTTCGGCCCATGGCCGCGCGGCTGTTCGCCATCGCAGACCTGGCGCGCCGGCGCGCTCGCCGAGCCGGTTAGGCTGCGCCGGTCCCGATCGGGCAGCTGACCCCGGTGCCCTTGAGCCCGCAGTAGCCGTTGGGGTTGGCATCCAGGTACTGCTGGTGGTACGACTCGGCGAAGTAGAACGTTGGTGAGGCAACGATCTCCGTGCTGATCTCCCCCTTGCCGGCGGTGCTGAGTCGCTCCTGGTACGCGGCCCGCGAGCGCTCCACGGTCTCCGTCTGGGAGGCTGTCGTCGTGCCGATGAGACTGCGGTACTGGGTGCCGACGTCGTTGCCCTGGCGCATCCCCTGGGTCGGATCGTGCTCCTCCCAGAACGTGCGCAGAAGGGTCTCGAACGAGATGACCGCGGGGTCGTACACCACGCGCACGACCTCGGCGTGGCCCGTCCTCGCCGAACAGACCTCCTCGTAGGTTGGGTTGGGCGTGAATCCGCCTGCGTAGCCCACGGCGGTGACCCAGACGCCGTCCAGCTTCCAGAAGAGGCGCTCGGCCCCCCAGAAGCAGCCCATGCCGAAGACCGCCGTCTCCAGTCCCTCGGGGTAGGGCGGCGTCATCGGCCGCCCGTTGACGCGGTGCACCGCGGTCACGGGGATGGGCTGCGACCGCCCCGGGAGCGCCTCATCGACGGTGACGGGGCGGGTCTTGTGAGAACTGAGAAAGCTGAACATGTGGGGACCTCCTGCCCCACATTGTGCCCGCCGGCGCCCTCTTTCACTCTTCCCGAGATGCCCCGGCGGTGCGGAGGCGCCTGGGGTGGTGTGCGCGCCCTGTGGTGCCGGAACCGACAGGGCGACGGGAACGCATGTGCGGGTACGCTAGACGGTCAATGCCCCACAACACGATCGACATCCGCGGTGCTCGTGAGCACAACCTCAAGGGCATAGACCTGAGCCTTCCGCGCGATCGCCTGATCGTGATCACCGGCCTCTCCGGCAGCGGCAAGTCGAGCCTCGCCTTCGACACCATCTACGCGGAGGGGCAGCGCCGTTACGTCGAGTCGCTCAGCTCCTACGCGAGGCAGTTCCTCGGCCAGATGGAGAAGCCTGACGTCGACCACATCGACGGTCTCAGCCCCGCCATCTCCATCGACCAGAAGGGCACCAACAAGAATCCCCGCTCCACCGTGGGCACGGTGACGGAGATCTACGACTACCTGAGGCTGCTCTACGCGCGCATTGGGCACCCTCACTGCCCCAACTGCGGACGTGAGATCAGCAAGCAGTCGATCGAACAGATCGCCGACCAGGTGCTGGCCTTTCCCAAGGGCACCCGCCTCATGGTCACCGCGCCGATGGTGCAGGGCCGCAAGGGCGAGCATCGCGAGGTCTTCGCCGATGCCAAACGGAGCGGCTTCGTCCGCGCTCGCGTCGACGGCGAGCTGCGCGACCTCAGCGACCCGATCGTGCTCGACAAGAAGTTCAAGCACGACATCGAGATCGTGGTCGACCGCGTCGTGGTCACCGAGGACCTGCGCAGCCGGCTCCACGACTCGCTGGAGCAGGCAGCCAAGCTCACCGACGGCCTGATCCTGCTGATCCCCGTACCACCTGCAGACCCCGTCGGGGCGGAGTCGCCGCAGGTGCGCAATGAGGCCGATCCGGCAACGCCGGTCGACCGAGGGGGCCGCATCGCCTCCCTGGCAAACAAAGGGGCCGCCGTCGGTGCCGTCGGGGCGCCAGCGCCCCGAGTGGGGGGTGAGGTCGATCCGGCTATGCCGGTCGACCGAGGGGGGCGCATCGCCCCCCTAT
>DAISRJ010000047.1:5140-13765 GCA_036828955.1 Candidatus Dormiibacterota bacterium
GGGGAGATGCTGTTTTCAAAGGACTTCGCGTGTGTGTACTGCGGCATATCCATGGAGGAGCCGGCGCCACGCAACTTCTCCTTCAACAGCCCGCACGGCGCCTGCACCGTCTGCACCGGGCTCGGCATGCGCATGGAGGTCGACCCCGAGGCAGTCGTCCCCGACCCGTCATTGAGCATCAACCAGGGCGCACTCTCCGGCTGGACGCGCGGTCCGTCGATGTCGTGGTTGATGGACGTCCTCGAGACGGTCGCCAAGAAGTTCAAGTTGTCGCTGAGCGTGCCGTGGAAGGACCTCTCGGCACAGGAGCAGCGGCTGATCCTCTACGGGCTTCCCAAGGACGAGACCGTGCGCATCCGCTACGTCAGCCACAGCGGCTACTCACGAAGCTACGACGCCGGATTCGAGGGCGTCGTCAACAACCTCCAGCGCCGCTACCGCGAGACCGAGTCCGACTGGGTCAAGCAGGAGATCGAGCGGCTCATGATGCAGAAGCCGTGCCCTGCGTGCGATGGCGGCCGCCTCAAGCCTGAGTACCTGGCAGTGACCGTCGACGGCATGAACATCATGGACCTGTGCCGCCACAGCGTCGTCGCCGCCCTGGGTCGCGTCGAGCGGCTCAAGCTCAGTGAGCGCGAGACGCTCATCGCTCGGCAGATCCTCAAGGAGATCCGCGAGAGGCTCGGCTTCCTGCATGACGTCGGCCTCGACTACCTCACCCTCGATCGCGGCGCGGCCACGCTCAGCGGCGGCGAGGCGCAGCGCATCCGCCTGGCCACGCAGATCGGCAGCCGCCTCATGGGCGTGCTCTACATCCTCGACGAGCCATCGATCGGGCTCCACCAGCGCGACAACCACAAGCTCATCCGCACCCTCGAGCGGCTGCGCGACATCGGCAACACGCTCATCGTGGTGGAGCACGACGAGGACACCATCCGCGCCGCCGACTACATCGTCGACGTCGGTCCGGGCGCCGGTGAGCACGGCGGCTACGTGGTCGCGGCGGGCACCATCGAGGAGGTGCTGGCAACGCCGGAGAGCATCACCGCGCAGTACCTCAACGGGCAGCGATCCGTTCCCGTCCCGCTGCTGCGCCGTCGTGGCAACGGCAAGCAACTGGTGGTGCGCGGGGCAACGGAGAACAACCTCAAGGGCATCGACGTCGCCTTCCCCGCCGCCACGTTCATCTGCGTGACGGGGGTCAGCGGCAGCGGCAAGAGCACGCTTGTCAACGACATCCTCTACCGCCGCCTGGCACAGCACCTGTACCGAGCCAAGCAGCGCCCCGGCCACCACGCGGGCATCGACGGCCTGCAGACGGTCGACAAGGTCATCGATGTCGACCAGTCACCGATCGGGCGCACGCCGCGCAGCAATCCCGCCACCTACGTGGGCATGTTCACGGACATTCGCGAGCTCTTCGCACGGCTTCCGGACTCGCGGGTGCGCGGCTACAAGCCGGGCCGCTTCTCCTTCAACGTGGCCGGCGGGCGCTGCGAGGCCTGCGCGGGCGACGGAATGATCAAGATCGAGATGCACTTCCTCCCCGACATCTACGTGCCGTGCGAGGTGTGCAAGGGGAGGCGCTACAACCGCGAGGCACTCCAGGTGCTCTTCCGTGAGAAGAGCATCGCCGATGTGCTGGAGATGACCGTCGACGAGGCCGCGCACCTGTTCGAGAACCAGCCGAGGATCCTGCGCAAGCTGCGCACCCTGCAGGACGTCGGCCTCGGCTACATCCGCCTCGGTCAGCCGGCGACGCAGCTGAGTGGGGGGGAGGCGCAGCGGGTGAAGCTGAGCACCGAGCTGAGCCGGCGCGACACCGGCAGCACCGTGTACATCCTCGACGAGCCGACAACAGGCCTGCACTTTGCCGACGTCGAGAAGCTGCTCACCGTCCTGCATCGCCTTGTCGACGCCGGCAACATGGTCATCGTCATCGAACACAACCTCGACGTGATCAAGACGGCCGACCACGTCATCGACCTCGGACCGGCCGGCGGCGACGGCGGTGGTGAGGTGATCGCCGTGGGCACGCCGGAGGAGATCGCCGCGGCGCCGCTCAGCGCAACCGGCGACTACCTGCGTCCCCTGCTC
Organism: Candidatus Dormiibacterota bacterium; assembly: GCA_036828955.1. Taxonomy (GTDB): domain Bacteria; phylum Chloroflexota; class Dormibacteria; order Aeolococcales; family Aeolococcaceae; genus Aeolococcus. The sequence continues at coordinate 7,238 of DAISRJ010000047.1, forward strand.
AACCGCGCCAGCGCCCGACGAGCTCGGGCGACCCCGGCACGCGACCCGGCCCCGACGGTCAGAGGCCGCGGCAAGCGCGCCGCCGCCGCAGTGTGAGCGGACCTGCGCCGGACGGGATCACGGCGCATGCGGTACCTTTCGCTGCATGGCTCAGTTGGACAATTCCGGCGAGGAACGGCGCGTTCGCCTGCGTCGCCTCGACGACTGCCTTTCCATCCTTGAACAGGCGCACGAGCTCGACCTGACCATCGTCACGGCGAGCATGGCCGAGGCACTCAGCGAGCGGGTGCCGACGATCCGCGAGGGGATGGTCATCACCGACGCCATCGAGGAGGTGCTCCGCCAGCAGGAGCCCTACATGATCCAGGTGCGCCCGGAGGTCACCCGCCGCGTGCGCCGCCGCCGCGACCCGTTCGACGTGCGGCTCCTCCTGCAGAGGCGCTGAGAGGGACTTCGGTCGCCGTCGACCGGCCTGGCAGCTCTCGCCCGGCACCTGAGGGGGTGGTCGATCGTCCTCAGCGGGCTACACTCCGCGCCAAGTGAGCGCATTCGGCTTCGACCCCGAGGAGATCCTCCGTCGCCGCCGCGGCCCGCGGGTGGTTCGCAGCGGTGGTGGCGCACCGCCGAGGCGCCGGCTTCGGCGCATCCTCGGCATCCTCGTCGGGGTCATCATCGTGGTCGTGGCGCTCGGGCGCTGGCTCCTCGGCCTCCGCGCCAGCTACCTGTACTACGCGAGCGTCAATCACACCAACGTCTTCTGGACGCCCTTCCTCGCCCAGGTCGCGTTGTTCTTCATCGGGGCGGTGATCACCGGCGGCGGCGTGGCCCTGAGCATCTACGGCTGGATGCGCGCGGCGCGCAACCTCGACCGCAACGGCGGCCGCATCGCGTTCTGGGCGGGGATTGGCGTCGCGGTGATCGCGGGCATCGCCGGGGGCGGTTTCCTCGCCGGCCAGTGGCAGGACGTCCTCCTCTGGCTTCACGGTCAGACGTTCGGCGCCTCGGACCCCGTGTTCCACATGGACTACTCGTTCTTCATCTTCACGCTCCCGGTGATCGACGACATCATCGGGCTGTTCTGGGCGATCGCACTGGTCGCGCTCATCGGCGCCGTGGGCCTGGCCGCCTTCTCCTTCTCGCTGGACAACGCGCCCACCGAGGTGACGCTGCCGGTGAAGCCGCCCGCCGGCCGGACATTCGCCGACGGGTTTCGCGTCGCGGTCACCCACGCCGGCGTCGCCCTGGTCGGCATCTTCGTGCTGGCCGCGCTGGGCGCTCACTTCGGCGTGTATCACCTGGCCACCACTCAGCACGACAACTTCGTCGGCCTCGACGCCACCCAGCGCAATGTCACCCGCCCGGTGCTCGGCGTGTTGCAATGGGTGGCCCTCCTGCTCGCGGTGCTCACCGCGGTGCTCGTGGCGGTGCGCCGCAACCGTCGTCCCATCTCCAGCGCGGCCGTCTTCGCGGGGGCGCTGGTCGGCTGGCTGGTCGTGTCCGGGGTCGTGCAGGGCGTGCCCGCGCTCATCTACCAGGGAGCCTCGGTCAACCCCAACGCCCAGGTGGCGCAGACGCCGTCGATCAATGACTACCTCGCCACCAGCCGCTATGCGTGGGCGCTGCAGCCGTCCGACGTGGACGTGCGCAGCTTCGGCACGGTGGCGGCGCCGAGCCTCGCCGACCTCGCCGCCGATCCCGGCACCCTGCGCAACGTCCGCATCCAGGACGTCAGCCAGCTCCCTGACACCTTCGCGCAGATCGATCGCAGCCGCAGTTATCAGACATACCCGACGATCACCGTCGACCGCTACCCGGCAGCGTCTGGGCCGGGCGACACCGAGGTGATGCTGGGGCCAAGAGAGATCGCCGAGAACGACGTCCCCAATGCGTCCTTCGTCAACACGGCGTTGAACTACACGCACGGCTATGGGATCACCGCGGTGTCGGTCAACTCCGTGGCGGCCGAGGGCAAGCCGCAGGTCCTCGTCGGGCAGCAACCCATGGCCCAGGTCTCGGCGGACGCGCCCCCCGGCCTCAACTTCAACGGCGTCGCCGGCGACCCGCGCATCTACTGCGGCCTCTCCACCACCCAGCCGGTGGTGACGGGAACGCTCCAGAACGAGTTCGACTACCCCAGCGGCGGCGGCGACGCCACCTTCCACGCGGGCGCGGAGATGCAGGGCATCCCGGTCACCAACATCTTCGACAAGCTGGCCGTGTCGGTGGACTCGTTCGGCTCCCTCGACCTCTTCCTGAACAACTCCCTCACGGCCAACAGCCGCGTCCTGGTACACCGCCAGATCCAGGACCGCATCACCAGCATCGCCCCGTTCCTGGCCGTCGACGGTGACCCCTACGTGGTCGTCGACTCCAGCACCGGTCACCTGGACTACGTCGCGGACGCCTACGTCCAGACCAACCGCTTCCCCGAGTCGGCCGTGCAGAACGGCTCGTCGTACATGCGCAACGCGGTCAAGGCCGTGGTCGACGCCCGCACCTGCGCGATCACCCTGTACGCGGTCGACCTCAACGAGCCGATCACCGCAGCCTGGAACGCCATCTACCCCGGCCTGCTCAAGCCGCTTTCCGCGATGACGCCGACCCTGCGCAGCCACCTGCGCTATCCCGAGGACCTCTTCACCGCCCAGGCGCAGGTGTACGCGAATGTGCACGTGAGCAGCGCCTCGGTGTTCTTCAACGGCAGCGACCGGTACCGCGTGGCCCAGCAGCAGCTCAACGGTTCGCAGCAGGACACGCAGCCCTACTACGTCGAGGTCACTCTGCCCGGGGACAGCCAGCCCAGCTTCGTCCTCTTTCAGTCCTTCTCGCCGGCGAGCTCGAGCGGAGGCGGCGCCAACAACATGACGGCGTGGCTGGCGGCGGAGTCCGACTACACCACCACCAATCACCCCAAGCTCGTCGCCGTGCCGCTCAACAACTCCGTCAACGTCCTCGGCCCGCTGCAGTTCGACAACAACATCAACACCGACCCGATCATCAGCCCGGAGGTCAGCCTGCTCAGCCAGCACGGGTCGTCGGTCATCCTCGGCAACGTCATCATCCTGCCCTTCAACAACGATTCCTTCCTCTACGTGCGCCCGCTCTACGTGCTCGCCTCCGGTGGTGCCGGTGGCACCGCCTTCCCGCAGCTGCACGAGGTGATCGTCGGCACCCAGAACGCGGTCGCACAGGGCTCGTCCTTCACCCAGGCTCTGCAGACCCTGTTCAACACCACGGCGCCGATCCCGGGCCTGGGCAGCACGACCACCACGACGCCGCCCCCGACAACGGGTCCGAGCACGACCCCCTCGACGACCAACTTCACGAGCCAGGAGCTGGCCCTGCTCAACGACCTCCTCGCCAACGAGCAGGCCGCCCAGACTGCCTTGCAGAAGGGTGACTTCACCACCTTCGGCAAGTACGAGGACATCGTCAAGACGGACACCAGCCAGCTGCAGACGCTGCTCCAGCAGAGTGCCGCTGCGTCACCAACCGCAAGCCCGAAGGCAACACCCACCGCCTCCCCCTGACCGGCTGCGGCGCACGCCCGAACGCGGCGCCGGTTGTATAGGCTGCGAGCGTGGACGTGATCGCGCCGGGAATCCGCCAGCTCGACACCCTGCTCGGCGGCATGGACCGCATGACCGCCGGCTTCCTCATCGACGGCGCCCAGCCCGCGCTCGTCGAGACCGGCTCACAGACCAGCGTGGCGGCGGTGCGTGAGGCCCTCACCGCGGCCGGGGTGGGTCCAGCCGACCTGCGCTGGATCATCGTCACGCACATTCACCTCGACCACGCCGGCGGGGTGGGCGACATGGCCGTCGCCTTCCCCAATGCCACCGTCGTGGTCCACGAGCGCGGCGCGCGCCACCTCGTCGATCCAGCGCGGCTCGTCGACAGCGCGGCCCGCGTGTACGGCCCCTACCTCGACAGCCTGTACGGCCGCATGCTGCCCACGCCCGGGGACCGCGTGGTGGCGGCAGCCGACGGCCACCGCGTCGACCTCGGCGACGGCCGCTTCCTGACCATGGTCGACTCGCCCGGGCACGCCAAGCATCACCATGCAGTCTTCGACGAGCAGACCGGCACACTCCTCGTTGGCGACGCCGTCGGCGTCCAGCTGCCCGACATCGGCGTTCTCCGGCCGGCCACGCCTCCGCCCGACTTCGACCTCGAGCAGTCCGTGAGCAGCCTGCGCCGCTTCGCCGCGCTCCGTCCCGAGGTCATGGTCCTGACCCACTACGGCCCCGTCGAGCAACCACTCGAGACCCTCGCCGAGGCGGAGGAGATGCTGCACCAATGGGTGGACGTCGCCGACCGAACCATGCGGGGGGGTGCCCATGACGACATCGAGGGCGTCGCCGCCGCCCTCGCCGACGCCTTCGCCGAGCTGCCCGACGGCGTCCCCGACTCGATGCGTGAGAAGTTCGAGGTGCTCAACGGCTTCCACAGCAACGCCGCCGGCCTCGTCCGCTACCTCTCGACGCGGCCGCCTGTCAGCGCGGAGTGACTGAAGCCGGCGCTCGCGCCTCGGGTACCAGGTTGCTCGCCGCCGTCGTGCTCAGCGCCTGCATCGGCGTGGTCGGTGGCGGCCTCGGCGCCTGGGGGGTCTTCAGCCACTTCGGCCCCGTCGAGCGGGTCATCACCCAGACCAATACGGGCGGTGGAGCCGTGTCGGTCGGCGACGTGGCCACCTCGTTGCTGCCCTCGGTGGTCACGATCAACACCCAGCCGGTCAGCCCGGCGACCCTCGCGACGGGGGCAGCGACCGGGCTGACCGAGGGCTTCGTGGTCAGCAGTGACGGGCTGATCGTCACCTCGGCACACGCGGTGCGCGGCGCCACCCGGCTGCGGGTCGCCGCCGCCGACGGCAGGGGCTACGACGCCACCATCGCGGCCAGCGACGTCGCCCACGGCATCGTCGTGCTCCGCGCCGCCGGCGCGTCGGGGCTGACCCCGCTCCACTTCGCCCCCGCGGGCCCGCGCCTCGGCGACCTGGCGGTGGCCGCCTTCCGCCCCACACTTGGGGCCATCACCACCCGGAGCGGGATCGTCTCCGCCGTCGGCGTGCGTGCCAACGACGGCGACGCCGATCTCACCGACCTCGTCACCGTGGATTCGACTGCGGCGCCCGAGGCTGACGGGGCGCCCCTGGTGGACGGCAGCGGCGCCGTGACCGGCGTGGTCACCACCGTCGCCTCCGAGCCCGGCCTGGTGGCCGCCTCCGGCCGCGATGCCGCCTCCCTGGTCAGTGGCGTGCAGAGCGGCTCCCCAACCCCGGCCGCATCGTTCGGGGTGAGCAGCGTCATCGTGGACGCGATCCTCGCCGCCGCGACGGGGCTGACCCAGGGAGCCCTGATCCGTTCGGTCGGTGCCGCCGGCCCGGCTGCCGGCCTGCTCCAGCCGGGGGACACCGTGACCTCGGTCAACGGCACCTCGGTACTCTCTGCCGGCGCCCTCGAGCCTGGCAACTTCAGCCTTCTCGCCGGCGACCGTGCGGTGCTGGAGGTGACCGCCCCGGGCGGCGCCAGCCGGTCGGTGACCCTCACAGTCGCCGCCGTCTGAGCACGGCGGGCAGCGCCGCCTTCCGGGGCACGGCTACCATGCCCGCATGGAGATCACCTACCTCAGCATGTCCTGCGTGCGCCTGCGTGGGCGCGAAGCTCAGGTCATCGTCGATCCTCCCGACGGCGAGCTGCCCGGGCTGGGCAAGGCAACCCCGGACCTCATCGTCCGCACCGAGGGGCGCACCGACCCGGACAAGCTGCGCCACCGCGACGGCCAGAGCCAGGAGATCGCCGGTGCCGGGGAGTTCGAGGTGCGCGGGGTCACGGTGCGCGGGATGGACATGGGCAGCGACCGGACCATCATGCGCGTCGAGATCGACGACGTCCGCGTGGTCAGCGTCGGCCGCCTCGACCGCCAGTTGACCGAGGAGGAGATCGACGCCCTCGGCCACATCGATGTGCTGGTCGCGCCGGTCGGCGGGGGCGACGCCCTGGCGCCGTCCGCGGCCACCAAGCTCGTCAACGCACTCTCGCCGGCCATCGTCATCCCGGTGCGCTACCGCTCACCGTCGTCGCCGGGGAGTGGCGAGTTCGAGCCGGTCGACAGCTTTGCCCGGGAGATGGGCCTCGCCGAGGACGGCTACCCGGCGCTGGCCAAGCTGAACCTCAACGGGGCCCTGAGCGGCTCCGACGACTCTCGCGTCGTGGTGCTTGAACCGCGCGGCGTCTGACCGACCGAACATCGGTTCACCCCGCAACTCCCGGGGCTGGTAGACTGGCGAAAACCTCTAGGGAGGCTCCCCCATGGCCAAGTTCGTCTTCGTGACCGGGGGAGTGGTTTCCTCACTCGGGAAGGGAATCACCGCCGCCTCGATCGGCACCATCCTCAAGGCCCGCGGTCTGCACGTGGGCATGCAGAAGCTGGATCCGTACCTGAACGTCGATCCCGGCACCATGTCGCCGTACCAGCACGGCGAGGTGTTCGTCACCGACGACGGCGCCGAGACCGACCTCGACCTCG
>DAISRJ010000048.1:0-13700 GCA_036828955.1 Candidatus Dormiibacterota bacterium
CTGGAAGGCCTCGTAGCCGCGGCGCAGGGCTGCGATGTTGGTCACCGCGTTGTCGGTTGCACTCTCAGCCATGGTTGACACCCTCCAAGAAGCCTTCGCGCGCCCACCACATCCGGCGCACCCGGAGTGTAGCTCGCGCCAACACGGCGGATCGAGAGCCTTGCGACAGGCTCGTCGGCGCCCACGCAGAGCGTCAGCCGGGCACCACCGCGATGCGGCCGGGGTCGAGCCTGTGACGTCACCGGCTCAGAAGACCGGGGTCTCGTGGTAGACGCCGAAGACCTCGCGCAGCGCTGCGACGATCTCGCCCTCGGTGGCGCGCGCCCGGACCGCGTCGATGATCGCCGGCATGGTGTTGTCCGGGCCGGCGGCCACCTCCTTGAGCGCGTCGAGGCGGGTGGCGACACTGGTGTTGTCGCGGCGCTGGCGCAGCTGACGAAGCCGCTCCGCCTGCGCACGTTCCACGTCGACGTCGATGACCAGCACGTCCGGGGGGCGGCCGTCGACGACCTCGGTGAACGCGTTGACGCCGACGATGATGCGCTCGCCCGAGTCCAGCTGCGACTGGTAGTGGAAGGCTGCCTCGGCAATCTCGCGCTGCGGGTAGCCGTCGGCGATGGCGCTGACGATGCCGCCGCGCTCGTCGATCGCCTTGAAGTACTCCTCGGCGGCCTGCTCCATGCGGTCGGTGAGGTCCTCGATGAACCAGCTGCCGGCGAGCGGGTCGGCCACAGACGGCACCCCCGTCTCGAAGGCCAGGATCTGCTGTGTGCGGAGTGCGATCTGCGCGGCCTTCTCGGTGGGCAGGGCGAGGACCTCGTCCATTGAGTTGGTGTGCAGCGACTGTGTGCCGCCGAGGACGGCGGCCATCGCCTCGAACGCCGTGCGCGCGATGTTGTTCTCGATCTGCTGCGCGGTCAGTGAGCAACCGGCGGTCTGGGTGTGGAACTTGAGCTGCCAGCTCTTGGGGTCCTTGGCACCGTACTTCTCGCGCAGACGGCGCGCCCAGATCCGCCGCGCTGCGCGGTACTTGGCGATCTCCTCGAAGAAATCGATGTGGCTGTTGAAGAAGAAGCTCAGCCGCGGGGCGAAGTCGTCGACGTCCAGCCCCGCCGCCATCGCCGACTCGACGTACGCGAAGCCATCGGCCAGCGTGAAGGCCAGCTCCTGCGCGGCGGTGCTGCCCGCCTCGCGGATGTGATAGCCACTGACCGAGATCGGGTGCCATCTGGGGACGTGCTGGGCGCAGAAGAGGACGACATCGGTGACCAGGCGCATCGACGGCTGCACCGGGAAGATGAACTCCTTCTGCGCGATGTACTCCTTGAGGATGTCGTTCTGCAGTGTGCCGCCGAGCTGTCCGAAGCTCACACCCTGCTCGTCGGCGACAACCAGGTACTGCGCGAACACGATCGGCGCCGGTGAGTTGATGGTCATCGACGTGGTCACACGTCCGAGGTCGATGCCGTCGAACAGAGTGCGCATGTCCTCGACGGAGTCGACGGCGACGCCACAACGGCCGACCTCGCCGAGCGACTCCGCCGCGTCACTGTCGTGGCCCATCAGGGTGGGCATGTCGAACGCGACGGAGAGCCCCGTCTGGCCGTGGTCGAGGAGGAATCGATAGCGCTCGTTGGTGTCCTCGGCGCTGCCGAAGCCGGCGAACTGCCGCATCGTCCACAGCCTGCCGCGGTACATCGACTCATGGATGCCGCGTGTGTACGGGTACGTCCCGGGTTGGGGCACGTCGCGATCGATGTCGCGGTGTGCCGCGACGTCGGGGCCATAGCTCGGCTCGAGGGGCAGCCCGCCCATGGTGTCCTCGGGAACCGCGGGTGGCAGGCGTCGGGTCCGGAAAGCTTGTGCCATCAGGGAATGTCGCTCGCGTGGGCATTGAGGATGCGGTCGGCGATGGCATACGGGTCGATGCCCCGCAGATCACCGCTCAGCTCCGCACCCATTGTGCCCTCTTCGAGCTCGCGTCGCGCTCGCTCGGCGGCGCGCTCCACGACGATCGCCTCGATCTCGGCCTGGAGACGGTCGCGACGCCGCTGCTGCAACTCTCCGTTCGAGGCGATCATCTCGTGGTGGCGCTCGACGGCGTCAAGCAGATCGTCGACGCCATCGCCGCTCGTCCCGGTTGTGAGGATGACCGGCGGCCTCCAGGCGCTCGTCCCCCTCACATGACGCGTGAGGTCGCGCAGCTCCCGGGCGACCTTGGAAGCACCGGGGATGTCGGCCTTGTTGACGACGAAGACGTCGGCGATCTCGAGGATCCCGGCCTTGAGGATCTGCACGCTGTCGCCGGACACCGGGGTTGTCACCACGACGGTCGTGTCGACCGTCTCCATCACCTCGAGCTCGCTCTGCCCCACCCCCACCGTCTCGACCAGGCAGCGATCGCGGCCGCTGGCATCGATGAGCCGGATGGCCTCGCGCGCGGCACTGGCCAGGCCGCCGAGGTGGCCCCTCGCCGCCATGCTGCGGATGTACACGCCGTCGTCGCCGGTGTGACGTTGCATGCGCACGCGGTCGCCGAGGATGGCGCCACCGCTGAACGGGCTCGACGGGTCGACGGCGATCACTCCGACGCGGTGGCCGGCCACCCGCCAGCGCGCAATCAGCTGGTCGCAGATGGTGCTCTTGCCGCTACCGGGCGCGCCGGTGACCCCTACGACGTGCGCCGCCCCGGCTCGACCGCGGACCTCGCGGAGCACATCCTCGGCGGCGGGGTCATGGTCCTCGAGGAGCCGAATCGCCCGCGCGAGGGCACGGACGTCACCCTCGAGAAGCCGCCTGGCGATGTCCATGCGCGCCGAGTGTAGCCGCGCGTTCCAGGGCGATCACAGCAGTGCCGCGCCGGGGCCCCTGTCACTGTGGGGAAGCCGCTGCCGGCCCACGCTTCTCTACCATCGCCCGGTGAGCGCTCCCGAGGCGTCGTCGCGCCCGCGCCGGCAGCGCCGGACTCGACCGCGACGCCGCGTCCTCCCGGTGATCGGCATCGCCCTGGGCTTCGTGCTGAGCGGCGCCCTCGGCGCCGCCCTCTATTTCTCGCCCGCCATCGCCGCCGCCTTCCAGGACTTCGGCCACACCATCCACCACCAGGCGGCGGCCAGCCCGAGCGCGTCAGCGGGGTCAAACTCCGCGAGCGCGTCGGCCGCGCCGGCGCTCCTCCCCGTCGTCGCCCCCGGCAACGCCTTCACCGTCCTGCTCCTGGGCTCGGACAACGACGCCAAGTTCTCGGGCAACGAGGTGCTCACCCAGTCGATGATCCTGGCGCGGGTCAACCCGGCGACCAAGCAGGTCACCATGCTGTCGATCCCGCGCGACCTCTACGTGCCCCTTTCCAGCGGCGGCACCAACAAGATCGACCAGGCGTACCTGCACGGTGGCGTCGACACCGCCATCGCCACAGTCGAGCACGACTTCGGCGTCCACGTCGACCACTACGCGTGGATCGGTCTGCTGGGGCTCATCCATCTCATCGATGCCGTGGGTGGAGTCGACGTCGTGGCCGGCAACCCGGTGCTCGACGACTTCTACCCCAAGGACCTCGGCGGCAACAGCCCGTTCGACATCGAGCGCGTCGCGGTTCTGCCTGGTCCGCAGCACATGAACGGCATGGCGGCGCTCCAGTACGTGCGCTCGCGGCACGACGACCTGCGCAGCGACTTCGGTCGCTCCGTGCGCCAGCAGCAGGTGCTGCTTGCTCTGCGCGCCAAGGCAAAGCTGCTCGGCGTCGCCGACATCCCCGACATCGCCGCCGCCATGACCAGCCAGTTCACGACGGACATGTCGGTGACCCAGGTCGGTCAGCTTCTGCCCATCGCCGGCAACGTCTCCCTGAGCAACGTCAAGCAGGTGGTGCTGCTGGCCCCGTACACGTCCGGGCAGTTGGTCGGCGCCCAGGACGTGCTTGAGCCCAACTGGAACCTGATCCTTCCGCTCGTGCACAAGTACTTCCCGCCGGCGTGAGGCGTCTCCGCTTCACCGCCATCCTGCTGGTGCTCTGGGTGGCGTTCGGCTTTGGGGTCAACCGTTTCCTGGACAGCCGCAAGTCCACGCTGATCACCCATCCCGCCGCCTCTGTGCCCACGGCGGTCAAGCCCGCCTTCGCCCTCCCGGGCACCGTGTATCTGAGCCAGGCCGGCCACCTGTATCGCTTCAACGCCGGCCGGTTCACCGATATGAACCTGACCTCGAGCGCCGGCTCGTGGGTGCAGCCCGCCCTGGCGACCCCAGGGCGGCTCCTGGTGGTGGCGCGCGCCGCCGAGTTCAGCGACGTCTACCTCGTCGACGCGCGCAGCGGCGCGCTCATCAAGAAGCTGACCTCCAACGTCACACCCAAGCGAGCTCATGTGGAATTGAACGCGTGGTCGTTCTGGCCACACCTCGCCGCGGACGGGAGCACGGTCATCTTCGGCTACGACGGTCCCAAGACAGGGCTCACCTACGAGGTCCACCTCGCGGTGTGGTCGGGGCCCCTCACCGGCAAGCTGGAGTCCAAGCAGTGGACCGATCCGACCCAGTACACCGGCGGAGACGTCAACCCGGTCCCGCTCGCCGGCGGTGGCGTCATCTACACGCGTTACGCACTCAACGCGCAATCGCAGATCGTCTCGCGGGTTGCCACGGTGGCCAAGCCGGGTGCGCCACCCGTCTACCTCACGGCCGAGGCGAACGACTGCGGGGAGCCGGCGGTCAGCCCTGACGGCACCCAGCTTGCGGTGATCTGTACATCCGACACGCAGACGGCCCGCATGGAGCTGATCCCGCTTGTCAATGGCGTGCCCGGTGTGCCGCGTGTGCTCGTCGACAACTGCCTCTGCGCGTCGCCGGCCTGGTCCCCGGACGGGGTCAGCCTGCTCTACCTGGCACCCGCCGACGCAACCGGCCATTTCCAGCTGTGGTGGCTCAACAAAGCCACCGCTCTCACCCCCGCCCTGCCCAAGCAGGTCACCACCGGCCTCGACTTCGACGCCACCTCCGCGCCGGCGTGGGCACCCTGACCGCGCTGGGCGACAGGGTAGAAGACCGTCACCGCGGCTCCTCTCAGAAGAACACCCGGGCGAGGTCGTACAGCTCCGCGGGGACGCGTCGCTGCTCGGCGACGACATCGTTGATGGCGGCGATCTCCACGGTGCCGCCGCGCACCACGGGCATCATCCCCCAGCGCCCGCTGGCCGCCAGCGAGTAGGCCGAGGCTCCCACCCGCGTCGCCCAGATGCGGTCGTAGGCGGTGGGGCTGCCGCCACGCTGCGTGTACCCGAGGACGGTGGTACGGGTCTCGTGTCCGGTCCGGTCCTCGATCATGGCCGCAAGCCACTCGCCGACACCGCGCTTGCTCAACTGCGCGTGCCCGAAGGCGTCAGTCCGTGCCGGCTCCCCTCCCTCCTGGGCCATGCCGTTCATGGTCACCCCCTCGGACACGACGATGATCGAGAAATCGCTGCCCCGCGTCCGGCGCCGGTCGAGGTGAGCGACGACGTCGTCGATCCCCAAGGGGAACTCCGGGATGATGATCAGGTCGGCGCCACCGGCGAGGCCACCCATCACCGCCACCCAGCCGGTGTCGCGACCCATGACCTCGACCACCATCACGCGGTGGTGTGATGCGGCGGTGGTGTGGAGGCGGTCGAGCGCCTCGGTGACGATGCTGACCGCGCTGTCGAACCCGATGCAGTAATCGGTCACGCTGAGGTCGTTGTCCATCGTCTTGGGGACGCCGACCAGTGGGGCCCCGTTCTCGGCCAGCCACGCGGCCACCCTCAGCGTGTCGTCGCCACCGATCGCCACCAGCGCATCGAGGCCGTCCCCGCGGAGGTTGCCGAGGCAGTCCTCCAGTCCGCCCTCGCGCTTCATGGGGTTGACCCGGGAGCTGCCCAGAATGGTCCCACCGAGTTGAAGGATGCCGGAGATGTCGGAGCGCCTCAGCTCAACGAGGTCGCCGGCGCCCATGAGACCGGACCAGCCGTTGCGCACCCCGATCACCGTGTCGCCCGCCGCGAACGCGGAGCGCGCGACAGCACGGATCGCGGCGTTCAGCCCAGGCGCATCACCGCCGCCGGTGAGGATTCCGACCCTCACTCCCGCGGCCCCGTCAACTGCCCACGCCGGGGTTGCCGAGAAACGCGGTCTCCTCACCCTGGCCGAGGATCACCACGACCCCACCCCCCGTGGCGGCTGCCGGCGTGGCCGTCGCGGTCGGGACGCCCGCCACGGTCGCCGCGGGGGGCGGGCTGGGGGGAACGGTCACCGTGACGCCGAAGTACGTGGCCAGCCAGCTCGCGGTCGCCGCGTCCTTGCCTCCGCTCTCGTCGATGACCTGCGTGACAGCCTGGCGGGCGACGGGGCCGCCGTCGGTTGTGTTGACGGCCAGGTACTTGAACAGCTGGGCCCAGCGTCCGGAGGCGCCGAGGCCACGGCCGCTGGCGTCCTCGATGGTCACCGGGGCATGCTGAGCGAGGGCAGCGGGGGCGACGAAGACGTTCTGCATGTAGTGGGTGACCTGCGTGAAGGACCGGTCGTGCGCGTAGATGTAGGACGCCCCGCAGTTGCGCGGGTAACCGCATTCATACAGGAAATTGGTGTCATCGACGCTGACGTGGAGGATCGACTTGGTGTCGACGCCCTTCAGCAGCGAGTAGAGGGCCTCGAGGTCGTTGACGTGGAGATCGGTGACCACGTTGTCGCCGAGGCTGTTGAGCAGGTCGGGGAGGTTGCCCAGCCCACCGAGGCTGACCACCTTCTGCTTCAGCGCGGCCACGACCAGCTGCTGGCGGCGGCTGCGCGCGAAGTCCGTGCCCTCACCATTGTCGTTGGAGTGTCGCGAGCGTGAGAACTCCAGCGCCTGGGTCCCGTTCATGTGCTGCGAGCCGGCGTTGAAGTGGACAGTGATGAACTTGCAGTTCTCGTTGGGGCCGCTACTGCACTCACCCGCCGGGTACTGGAAATCCGTGAACGTGTTCGGCACCACGACGTCGACGCCACCGACGGCGTCGACCGAGGCTTTGAACGCCTGGAAGTCGAGGCCGATCCAGTGGTCGATGTGGATGCCGAGCAGGTGCTCGATGGTTGCGTTGGACACGGCAGCGCCCGCGGCGGGATCGCTCGCCGGCAGGGTTCCCTCACCGCTGATGCCGTCCGAATACGCCGAGTTGATGCGGTTGGCTGTGCTCTTGCCGTTGCCCAGATGGATGGGCACGTACCAGTCGCGCGGGATGCTGACCTCGGCGACCTCGGGCGGGCCGTTGAGGACCGGCTGGACCGAGACGACCATGATCGAATCGGTGAGGTAGGCGCCGTCGTGGCCCGCCCCCCCATACCCGTAGAACGCGAAGTTGATGCGGCGAAGGTCGGTGGTCGCCTTGGTGATGCTTGAACTGCTCTTGCCGCCCACCAGGTCGCCGATCACCGACAGCGGATTCTGGCGTGTCAGGTGGGCCAGGCCGAGGATGGTGCGGACCCCGAAGACCCCGACGACGAGCACGATGGCGGCCGCCGCCAGCGCCGTCAGGCGCTTGGGGCTGGCCCAGCGAGGCAGCCGGTTGTAACGAGAGCGGCGGCGCCGCGTGGAACTGGCCATATGTTGTGTGTCCGGGGATGTGTGCGGCGCGGCCGGCGGCGCGCCTGAGCACGCTCCGAGGAGTGCGAACCGGGTTCCCTGGTGGAACGTGAGTGGGGACGAAGGGGTAACGCCGGAGTTGCCCTAGGGTACCGCACGGTGGCGCGGATGGGCGGCGCGCCTCGCGCCGGCCCGGGGAATGTGGCCCGGGTTCGCAGCGGTTCTCAGTCGCGCAGCAGCGAGCGGGCGATGACCAGGCGCTGGATCTGGTTGGTCCCCTCGTAGATCTGCGTGATCTTGGCGTCACGCATCATTCGCTCGACCGGGTACTCGTTCACATACCCGTAGCCCCCGAGGACCTGGACCGCGTCGGTGGTCACCTTCATTGCCGCGTCGCTGGCAACCAGTTTGGCCATGGCGGCGTGGTGGGTCACATCGGGTGAGTGGTCGTCGATCAGCCTGGAGGCGTGGTACACCATGGCCCGCGCCGCCGCGGTCTGCGTCTCCATGTCGGCCAGCATGAACTGGATCGCCTGGAACTCAGCGATGGCCTTGCCGAACTGCTTGCGCTCCAGCGCATACCCGACCGCGTAGTCAAGGGCTCCCTGGGCGATTCCCAGCGCCTGGGCGGCGACGCCGGGCCGGGAGCGGTCGAGCACGCTCATGGCCAGCGCGAAGCCACTGCCCTCCTCGCCGATCCGATTGGCGGCGGGAACCACAACCTCGTCAAAGTGCAGTTCCGCGGTGTTGCTGCCCCGGATGCCCAGCTTTCCGTGGATGGTGCTGGCCGTGAAGCCGTCGAGCTGGCGGGCGTTCTCGAGCACGAAAGCGCTGACGCCTCTCGACCCGGCGTCGGGATCCGTCTTGGCGAAGACCACGATGGTGTCCGCCACCCCACCATCGGTGATCCAGGTCTTGCTACCCGTGATCACGTACTCGCCGCCCTGCCGGGTCGCCCGCGTCTCCATGCCGGCGGGGTCGCTGCCTGCCCCGGCCTCGGTCAGCGCATAGGCGCCGAGGGCCTTCCCGGTGGCCAGGTCGGGCAGGAATCGCTGCTTCTGCTCGGTGGTCCCGGCCAGCATGATCGGGTACCCGCCGAGGGCCTGTACCGCGAGGATGAGAGCACAGCTCGCGCACGCCTTGGCGATCTCCTCGATGGCCACGTTGAGTGTGAGGGCGCTCCCCGACAGGCCACCGTACTCGGGCGGAAACGGCAGCGCGAAGATGTCATGGGTTCGGTAGAGATCGACGATGTCCCACGGGAACTCGGCGGTGGCGTCGATGTCGCGTGCCCGTGGTGCGATGCGGTCGCGGGCCAGCTCGCGCACCGTCTGAGAGATGAGCTGCTGCTCCTCGTCGAGACGGCTGTCCACGCGGTGCTCCAGGTGACCGCCGGAGGGCGGTTGGGTGTGACCAGCCGATTATGCCCAGCACCGAGGTGAGAGCGGCCACTCAATCGACACGGACGATCGTCGCCTCACCCTGAGCCATGCCGCTGCAGATCGTCGCCGCTCCGTAGCCGCCGCCGCGCCGGCGCAACTCGTAGAGCAGGGTCATGAGGATGCGCGCGCCACTGGCGCCGATGGGATGCCCCACGGCGATGGCGCCGCCGTTGACATTGACGCGCTCCGGGTCCACCTCGAGCATGCGTGTGCTCGTGATCGCCACCGCGGCGAAGGCCTCGTTGATCTCGATGAGCTCCAGGCTGCCGGCGTCCACCTCGCCGCGGGTGCGCGCCATCGCCCTCTCGAGGGCTATCGCCGGCACGGTGGCCAGGTAGGAGTGCTCAGCAGCCGACTCCGCCGACGTGACCCAACGGCCGAGCTCGGTGAGCCCGGCAGCGCGTGCCCGGGCAGCGCTCATCAGGAGGATCGCGGTCGCGCCGTCGTTGACTCCCGGCGCGTTGCCCGCGGTCACGCTGCTCCCCTCGCCGAAGGCTCCCCTGAGGGCGGCGAGCTTCTCCAGGGTGGTGTCCGGGCGCGGCTGCTCGTCCACCTCGACCGAGCCTGTGCGGGTGGCCACAGCCACGATCTCCTCGCGGAAATGCCCCGCGGCTCGCGCTGCCTCGTAGCGTTGCTGCGAGCGCAGCGCCCAGCGATCCTGCGCCTCGCGGCTGACCCCGAGCTCCGCCGCGACCTCGCTGCCGTGCACGCCCATCGACAGCCCGTCGATGGGGCAGCAGAGCCCGTCGCGGAGGATGCTGTCCACGGCCGTGCGATCGCCGAAGCGGGCGCCGAATCGCTGGTCCTCGAGCAGGTAGGGCGCGCGCGACATCGATTCCATGCCGCCTGCCACGACCACGTCGGCCTCGCCGGCGCCGATCAGCAGCGCCCCCAGGTTGACCGCCTTGAGGGCGCTGGCACACACCTTGTTCACGGTGAACGACGGGACCGTCGACGGCAGCCCGGCGGCGAGGCCGGCCTGGCGCGACGGCACCTGCCCCTGGCCGGCGCCCAGAACTGTGCCCATGATCAGCTGGTTCACCTCGCCGGGCGCAGTGCCGGTGCGGTCAAGCACCTCGCGGATGACGCGCCCGCCGAGGTCAGTGGCAGGCACGGCCGACAGTCCACCGCCGAGCTTGCCGAAGGGGGTTCGCGCGGCGGCGACGATCACGACATCGTCGGGCATGCGATTGATGCTACGCCGGGGTGACGCTGCGCCGTCGGCGCCCGTCAGTCGACGAGGAGGTCCGCGAGGAGATGGCGGGCGATGAGGATCCTCTGTACCTCACTGGTTCCCTCGCCGATCTCGTTGGCCTTGGCATCGCGGTAGTAACGCGCCACCGGCGAGTCCTCCATGAAGCCGGAGCCGCCGTGGATCTGCACCGCCTGGTTGGCGCATGCGGTGGCCACCTCGGACGCGTGCAGCTTGGCCATCGATGCATAGGGCGTTGGGTCCTTGCCGGCGTCGATGGCCGACGCCGCACGCCACGTCATCAGCCGCGAGAGCTCGATCTGCGTGGCCATGTCGGCGAGCTTGAACTGCGTCGCCTGGAAGGCGGCGATCTGCTGCCCGAACTGGCGCCGCGCCGCGCTGTGCGCGACCGACGCGTCCAGGCACGCCTGGGCGAGCCCGACCGAGAGGGCGGCGATGGCCACGCGGCCGCTCTCGAGTATCTGCAGGAACTGGCGGAAACCGTCGCCCTCTGTGCCGATGAGGTTGGCCTCGGGGACATGGCAGTCCACGAAGCTCAGCTCACGCGTGTCGCTTGCGTGCCAGCCGAGTTTGCGGTACCTGGGGGCCCGCGTGTACCCCGGGGTTTCCTGCTCGACGGCGATGGCGCTGAGCTGCGCCGCACCGTCGACCACGCCGGTGACAGCGGTGATTGTGACCCCGGCGCTGATGTCGGTGCCGGCGTTGGTGATGAAGCACTTGGCACCGTTGATGACCCATTCGCCCCTGTCTCGAGCGGCACGAGTCAGCGTGCCGGCGGCGTCGGACCCCGCGCCCGGCTCGGTCAGGCCGAATGACCACAGCCGGTCGCCGGAGAGCAGCTGGGGGAGCCAGCGCTCCTTCTGATCGGCTGTGCCGAAGCTCACGATCGGGCTGATGCCGAGCGACACGGCGGCCTCGAGCGTGATCGCCACCGCGGCGTCGGCACGGGCGATCTCCTCCAGGGCGAGGCAGTACGAGAGGAAGTCCCCGCCCGCCCCACCGACGCTCTCGGCAAAGGGAAGCGCGAACAGGCCCAGCCGGGCCATGCCGGCGACGAGGTCGTAGGGAAACTCACCGGACTGGTCGTACGCGGCGGCGCGTGGCGCGATCTGGTCACGGGCGAACTCGCGGACGGTGCTCCTGACCTGCCGCTGCTCGTCGGTGAGATCGAAGTCCACAGGCGGCACGGTAGCGTGGTGGCCCGCCACGATGTTGTGGCCCGGGGCTGTCGCCGCTTCTCAACCGCGTCTCAGCGCCTCTCGGGGATGTCTCAGGTGCGCCCTCGACGATGGGGATGTCGCAAGCAGCGGCTCACAGCGGTCACGCGCCGCGTCTGACCGACAGCTGTCGCCGGGCGTCCTCAGAGACGCCCGGCGACGAGCCTCACCACATCCTCGATGGTGTCGGCGATGGCAGCACCGGCCGCGGTGAGCGCATCGATCTTGCTCTGGGCTGTGCCGGTGTTCCCGCTGATGATTGCGCCGGCATGTCCCATCCGCTTGCCCGGCGGCGCCGTGCGCCCACTGATGAACGCCACCACCGGTTTGTCGAAACCGGAGGTGCGGATGAAGTCCGCACCCCTCTCCTCGTCACTGCCGCCGATCTCGCCGATCATGACCACCGCGCGGGTCTGCGCATCGTCGGCGAAGAGGGTGAGGACGTCGCTGAAACTGAGGCCGAGCACCGGGTCTCCACCGATGCCCACCGATGACGTCTGCCCCATGCCCGCCTGGCCCAGGCCCTGGATGACCTCGTAGGTGAGCGTGCCGCTGCGGCCGACGATGCCCACCGGGCCGGGGATGTTGATGTGGTTGGGGATGATCCCCACCTTGCACTGACCCGGCGTCACCAGGCCGGGACAGTTGGGCCCCAGCAGACGTGTGCCGCGGCGCTCCACGAAGGCGCGGGCACGGATCATGTCGTGGATCGGGATGCCCTCGGTGATGCAGACCGTGAGCGGGATGCCCGAGGCGGCGGACTCCATGATCGCGTCGGCTGCGAAGGGCGGGGGCACGAAGATGCCACTGACGTTGGCGCCAGTGGCCGCGACAGCGTCGGCGACGGTGTCGAAGATAGGGACGCCATTGGCATCCAGGCCGCCCTTGCCAGGTGACACGCCGGCCACGACAGTGGTTCCGAAGGCTCGCATCTGCTCGGTGTGGAAGCCACCCTCGCGGCCCGTGATCCCCTGGATGAGGACACGGCTGGAGCTGTCGACGAGCACGCTCATGACTGGTCCCGGGTGAGCGCCACGATCTTGGCGGCCGCCTCGGTTGCGCTGGCGGCGGGGGTGATGCCCGCCGCGGAGAGGAGGGCCCGCCCCTCCTCCTCGCGCGTCCCGGTCATCCGCACCACAAGTGGCTTGGTGATGTGCAGCTCGTCGCGCGCCGCGATGACGCCCCTGGCCACCTCATCGCCGCGGGTGATGCCACCGAAGATGTTGATGAACACGCCCCGGACGGCGGGGTCGAGCAGCACCATCTCCAGCGAGGCGCGGACCTTCTCGGCGCTGGCGCCGCCGCCCACGTCGAGGAAGTCGGCGGGTTCGCCGCCCTGCTGCTTGACGAGGTCCAGGGTGTTCATCACAAGGCCGGCGCCGTTGCCGATGCACCCGATGTTGCCGTCGAGGTGGACGTACGTGAGTCCGCGTCGCTGCGCCTCCACCTCGTAGGCGTCGTCCCCGGTGCGCCCGTCGTCGCCGGTGGCATCTGTGGCGAGCTGGGTGGCGAGGTCGGCATGGCGGTAGTGAGCGTTCTCGTCGACCTCGAGCTTGCCGTCCGCGGCGATGAAGCTGCCGTCGGGCGTGAGGACGAGTGGGTTGATCTCGCACGTCACCGCGTCAAGCGACACGGCAACGCTGTACAGCTTCTCGGTGAGCCCGACCACCTGCGCGGCCAGCCGGGCGGCGTCGGCGCGCAGCTGGGGCGCATGCGCCAGTGCCGCAAAGGCCATCTGGCGGATCTCGTACGGCTGAGGACCGGCGAACGGGTCGGGCCAGAGCGTGGCGATCTTCTCCGGCGCATCCTCAGCCACCTGCTCGATCTCCACGCCGCCGGCGGCGGAGAAGATGACCGCGAGTTGACGGCGATCGCGGTCGAGCGTGACGCCGAGGTAGAACTCGGCGCCGATGTCGAGCCCGGTCTCACACCAGACCCCGCGCACCGGGTAGCCGCCGATGTCCATGGCGAGGATGCGCGTCGCCTCGCGCTCCGCCTCCTCCGGCGTGTCGACGACCGCGATGCCTCCAGCCTTGCCGCGCCCGCCCACCGGTACCTGGGCCTTGACGGCGACGCGGCCCAGCTCACGGGCGGCCGCGCCCGCCTCGGCCGGGGTGCGGGCGAGGCGACCCTGGGGAACCGGGATGCCGGCAGCGGCGAACTGCTGCTTGGCCTGGTACTCGAGGAGTTTCATGAAGCCGACCTCATGTCGTGGGGATGACGGCGGGTCAGTCTAGCCCGGCGCTCCTCGCGCCCGGCGTGGG
>DAISRJ010000049.1:0-13221 GCA_036828955.1 Candidatus Dormiibacterota bacterium
GCGACAGCGGCGTCCTTCCCGTCCTCCTCGGCATCATCGTCGTCGCCGCCGTCTTCCAGATCGCCAACGGCAAGTTCTTGTCACCGCAGAACCTGGTCAACCTCTTCGAGCAGAGCACCATATACATGCTCCTGGCGATGGCCGAGATCTTCGCCCTGCTACTGGGTGAGATCGACCTCTCCGTCGGGCTGGTCATGGGGTTGGGGGCGGTTTTGGTTGCCGAGATGGTGCAGCCCAGCGGCCTGGACTGGCCCTGGTGGCTGGCGATCGTGGCGGCGCTGGTCATCTGCTCCGCGGTCGGCCTGATCCAGGGAACGCTCGTCGCCCGGCTCAGGATGCCGTCATTCATCGTCACGCTGGTCGGCCTGCTGGTGCTCGAGGGGGTTGCGATCATCGTCCTCGGCGGCAGCCTGGTCGGCATCGGGAACTCCAGGTTCACCAACGAGGTCGCAATCTACGACATCTTCTACGGGAGGTTCGACCCGGCGGTCAGCTGGATCCTGCTGGCCGTCGTGGGAGTGGTCGCCGGCAGCGCAGTGTGGTTCGCCGATGCCCGCCGCCGCCGCTCTGGCCTGGTGACTCCGCCGGCCAGCCTTACCGCCCTGAAGATCATCGTCGGGGCGGCGGCGGGGATCCTGGTCGTCGCGGTCTGCAATGTGAACCGTGCCCACTTCGGGACCATCGTCGGGCTGCCCTACATCATTCCCATCGTCCTGGTGGTGCTGTTCGCCTGGACCATCCTCCTTCAACGCAGCCGCTTCGGCCGGTACGTGTACGCGATCGGTGGTAACCCGGAGGCGGCACGCCGAGCCGGGATCAGACTGCCCGCCATTCGCACCTGGGGCTTCGTGCTCGCCGCCCTGACCGCCGGGATCGCCGGCGTGTTCTTCGCGTCGTGGCAGGTGTCGATCACCACCAACGTCATCAAGGATGCCAACAGCTACGTGTTGCTGGCGGTGGCTGCTGCGGTCATCGGCGGCACCAGCCTGTTCGGCGGCCGGGGAAAGACGATCCACGGGGTGCTGGGCGGCCTGGTCATCGGCAGCATCTACAACGGGCTCTTCCTGATCGGGGTCACGTCCGAATGGATCGACATCGTTGTGGCTCTCGTGCTGCTGGCGGCGGCCACCATCGACGTCCTCTCGCGCCGCGGCGCACAGCTTCGAGCCTGACATCACGAAGTCAAGCGGGGCCAGCACCGGATGAGTCCCATGGCCTCGCCGGAGTCCGTCCGCCGTCACAACCTCAGCCTGCTGCTCCGGCACCTCCATCAGTCGGGAGCGCTGTCCCGATCCGAGATCGGTGGCACCCTCGGGATGACCCGAAGCACCATCGGCGAACTGGTCGCCGACCTTCGAGCTCGTGGCCTGGTGGAAGAAGGAGATCCCGCCCGCCTGGGGTCGCCCGGGCGCCCCTCGCTGGTGGCTCGTCCGAACCCCGACGGCGCCGCGGCGATCACTGCCGAGATCGCCGTCAACTCGCTGTCGGCCGCGGTTGTCGGGCTGGGCGGTCGGATCCTCCACCGCGTTCGGGTGCCGCATCAGCCACGTCGCCGGGCCGTCGACCAGACCATCGAGGATGTCGGGAAGCTCATCCAGACCGCGCTGGCCTCGATCCCCCCCGGTTGCTGGGTCGCCGGTATCGGAATCGCCGTCGCCGGGGTCGTCAGCCGCACGGATGGCGTGGTGCACTTCTCCCCGAACCTGGGATGGCGAAACGTGCCGCTCGGGCGCCTGGTCGCGGACCGGCTCGGGTCCGGCCTGCCCGTCGTCATCGCCAACGAGGCGGATCTCGGTGCCCTGGCAGAACACACGTGGGGGGCGGGCGTCGGGGTGAGCCACCTCATCTATGTGACCAGCGAAGTGGGCATCGGCGGCGGCCTGATCATCGATGGGAGGCCGCTGGTCGGGGCGGCGGGCTGCGCCGGGGAGGTGGGGCACGTCCAGGTGAACCCGAACGGCGTGCAATGCCGATGCGGGGCGATCGGCTGCTGGGAGACGGAGATCGGGGGGCCGGCGATGTTGCGCCGGATCGGGATTGCCGAGAAGAGTTACAAACCGGAAGCGGTCACACGCCTGCTCAGAGATGCGGCGTGGAGCGACCCCGTTGCCCTGGCAGCTGTGGAGGATGTCGGCCGCTGGCTGGGCACGGGCCTGGCAGGTCTGGTGAACGTGTTCAACCCGCAGCGGGTCGTGCTCGGCGGCTTTCTCGGCACAATGTGGCCTTTGGTGGAACAGATCGTGCACGCGGAGTTGCGGGCCCGGGTGATGGCGCCGGCGCTCGACGTGGATGAGTTGATCTGGCCCACGCAACTCGGCGCCGACGGGCACTTGCTCGGTGCCGCCGAACTGGCACTGGCGCGGGTCCTCGACGAGCCCACGCTGGTTCCCGCCCGAGGTGCCGAGCGGAGATCCGCGTAAACGGGAGATCCGGTTATTTGACCGAACGGAGGGCGGGGTAGTAGTCGCGGAAGCAACGCCAAGCCTCCCGGTAGGGCTCGACCCATGCGGCGACCGGATCGATGATGTCGGTGACTCGCACGCACGCGGCGCTTGCCTGGTCGAGGTCGCTGTAGACGCCGGCGGCGACGCCGCCGAGCAGCGCGGCGCCGAACGCTGAGCCCTGATCAGTGGCCATCACTTCCAGGGGCACCTCGAGAACGCTGGCAACGATCTCGAGCCACAGCCGGCTTCTCGAGCCTCCTCCCGAGACACGGCCACGGGCGGCGGTGACCCCCGCGTCGGAGACGACGTCGAGGCAGTCGCGGAGGGCGAAGGCGACCCCCTCGAGCACCGCCCGGGTCAGCGCGCCGCGCACGTGGGTTACGGAGAGGCCGCAAAAGGCGCCTCGCGCGAGCGGATCGGCGTGCGGCGTCCGTTCGCCGGCGAGGTAGGGCAGAAAGACGAGACCCTCGCAGCCGGGCGGCACCCTCTCGGCCTCGCCGAGCATGGCGTCGTAGGTAATCCCAGGGAGCAGGGTGTCGTGGAACCAGGCAAGCGACCCGGCTGCCGACAGCATCACGCCCATCACCAACCACCGTCGCGGGGCGGCGTGGCAGAAGGCGTGGACGCGTCCCTCACCGTCCGCCAAGAAGCGATCGGTGCCGGCCAGCACGACCCCCGACGTGCCGAGGACGACGGACAGCGGGCCGGGACCGGTGATCCCGGCGCCCACCGCGGCGGCCGCCTGGTCTCCCGCTCCGGCGGCAACCGGGACACCGTCGAGCTTGCCGACGGCGTCGGGGCTCTCGGCAAGCTCGGGTAGCCACGAGGGTGGGATCTGGAGCTCCGCCAGCAGCTCGCTGCTCCAGCGGCGCTCGCCGACATCGAGGAGCAGCGTTCCCGACGCGTCGGCGACGTCGCTTCGGTGTCCGCCGACGAAGTGGTCACGCACGTAGTCTTTGGGGAGGCAGATCCGGCGAATGCGAGCGAATGCGGCCGGCTCGTTCTCGCGCATCCACAGCAGCTTTGGCGCCGTGAACCCGGGCAGAGCGCGGTTTCCCGTCAGCCGGAGCAGGCGATCCCGTCCGGTCCCGGCTTCCAGGGCAGCGCACTGGGGTGCGGAACGCTGGTCGTTCCATAGGATCGCCGGGCGGATCACCGCACCGCGGTCGTCGAGGCAGATCAGCCCGTGCATCTGACCGGAGAAGCCGATGCCGAGAATCTCCAACGCCCCGGTCCTGAAACCCGCGAGCACTTCTCGCGCCGCGGTCACCCACGCCTCCGGCTGCTGCTCCATCCAGCCGGCCTGGGGTGAGCTCACCGGGTACTGGGACTCAGCGGTCGCCAGCACGTCTCCCGATCCGGGATCGATCGCGATGCCCTTGACGGATGTGGTCCCGATGTCAATGCCGACGAGCGCAGCCGAACTCATCGAGATGCCCGCCTCGCGTCCGGCGGTCGGCCGAGCCCTCGCCAGAGCCGCCGCTTCGCCGGGGCGCTAGGACCGGATTCCGTAGAGGTAGTCGAGGGCAAGTTGGTCGAGGCGCTCAAAGGCCATACCCCGGGCCGCGGCCGAGTCGGCGTCGAACGTCTGCGAACGCATCGAATTCAGGGACTCGCCCGGCGCAAGGGTGGTCTGCTGGAGCTCGTCGAGCCGAGCAGCGGCCAATGCCGCTTGAACCTCGGGGTCTGACCGGAACGCGTGCGTCCGGCTTCGGAGCAGCAGGTAGTTGCGCATGCATGCGGCGGCGCTCTCCCACACGCCCTCCATGTCCTCGGTTCGCGGAGGCTTGAAGTCGAAGTGGCGAGGTCCCTCGTAGCCTCCTGATTCGAGGATGTCCACCGTCCAGAACGCGCCTCGGGCGTTGCCCGCACCGAAGCGCAGGTCCTGATCGTAGCGCGGTCCGTTCTGGCCGTTGAGGTCGACGTGGAAAAGCTTTCCGTGCCACAGCGCCTGAGCCAATCCGTGCGCGAAGTTCAGGCTCGCCATCTCCTCGTGACCGACCTCCGGATTGAGCCCGACGATGTCGGAATGCTCCAGCTCCGATATGAAGGCGAGCGCGTGACCGATGGTCGGGAGAAAGATGTCGCCGCGGGGCTCGTTCGGCTTGGGCTCGATGGCAAAACGCATGGCGTAGCCCTGCTCGAGGACATAGCCGGTGAGGATGTCGAATGCCTCCTTGTACCGGTCGAGCGCGGCGCGCACGTCCTTTGCGGCACCCGACTCAGCACCCTCGCGGCCCCCCCAGAACACCACGATTCCCGCACCGAGCTCGGCGGCGAGATCGAGGTTGTCCGCCACCTTGCGGAGCGCGAAGCGGCGCACCTCACGGTCATTGGCCGTAAACGCGCCGTCGCGAAAGACCGGGTGCGAGAAGAGGTTGGTGGTCACCATCGGCACCACCAGCCCGGCGGCATCCACGGCCCGGCGCAACCGGTCGATCGACGTGCTCTTGTCCGTCGCGCTGGCGCCGAACGGGAACACGTCGTTGTCGTGGAAGCTCACCCCGTAAGCACCCAACTCGGCGAGCCGTCCTACGGCAAGCTCGGGATCCAGCGGCGCGCGCACCGCGGTGCCGAAAACGTCGACGCCCTGCCAGCCCACGGTCCACAGGCCGAACGAGAACCGGTCGGCGCGACTCGCCTGCAGCACAACTTCCTCCTCACCGCCCGCCAGCATCCTCGAATCGTCCGAAGGTGCCGCGGAGCGATCACAGTCGGCCTAGGCTCGCCGCGATTATACAGCGAGGTGTGACGGGGTCAGGGAGCTTGCTACAGGACCACGGTGACGTCGTGGAGACGCACTACTTCCGCAGCGCGCAGAAGTAGCAGTCGTTGTGTCGGTGGCGGGAGGCTCACAGGTGAGGCGGCGCAACGCGAAGGGAATGGTCATACGACTGTGACGTCTCTACCGCCTTGGCGACCAGCGCCTCGGTGAGCCTGAGTTCAAACCGGCGTTCCCGGAGATGTGCTGCGATGCGTAGACTCACGCAGGCGCGGCAGCGGGTCGACGAGATCACCGCGGCAGGATGGAGGGCTTGGCAATGGCCACGGTGACCGCAGACGGCATCGCATCGGCGCCGACTGGCGCGTCGCGTCGCGCCATCCAGGTTGTGCCGCTCAGGGGGCTGCCGATCGTTGCCGTCATTGTGCTCGGGCTGATCGTGTCGATCGCCGCCAACTGGCGGTGGGCCTTGATGTTCTACCACGTCGCCGGCGGCGGGCTGTGGACCGGCATCGACCTCTTCGTGGGGTTCGTGATCGGGCCCATCCTCGGACGCCTCTCCATCCCTGCTCGCGCGGAGTTCTCCGCGAAGTTCATGCCGATGATGGTCCTGATCATGCCAACCCTGGTGGTGATGACACTGGCGGCGGGCTTTCAGCTTGCGGTGGTGATCGGCAACCTGGATCCGACCAGCGTCAACCACGGGTGGTTGGTGGCGTCGTTCGTGGTGGTCGGGGTGATGGCCACGATCGCGCTGGGCGTGCTCGAACCGGCCAACGTCGCCGTGCTCTTCGAGATGAACAAGCCGCGACCGGATGGCCGTGTGATTGCCCGGCTGATGCGGCGGTTCGTATACTCGGCCGGCATCACGGGCGCGATGCAGGTGGCGACGCTGCTGATCATGACCCGGGTGGCGACGCAGTGAGGGCGCAGCCGTCAGACGGGGTGGCGCCCGAGGCCCCGTCCCCTCCGGTCACCCAACTGGTCATCGGGTCGCTCGCCCTGGTGTTGGTCGGCGGCATCCTCATGGCAGCCCAGTTCCCCGACCCACCCCTCACCGCTCCCGTCCTGCTCCTGATGGGGAGCGCCGTCCTCTTCGCGAGTTGCATCGTGCTCTTGACCCGCCAACCCATCTTCGCCTGGGGCGTCCTGGCGCAGGTGGGGCGCTGGGCTCTGCTCGCCTACGTGGTCATCGCCGGGATGATCGAGTACTCGTTCGTCCACAACCACGCCACGGGCACGCCGCTGCTGGTGCTCACCCTGATGCTGGTGATGTTCTCGCTGGACGTCGCCCTGAGCATCGGCTACAGCGTCGCCCGCTTCGCGGAGCCGGCGCAGCGCTGAACCCCGGTGCGTGAGGAGGGCGGCCCCACGATGAGGCCGCCCTCCGGGTTCACGCTATCTCAGCAGGGGATCGTCGACAGAACCTGCCGGAAGTTGTTGTAACGGTTGGTCGGGCCGCCACCCGTTGTCGTGTACGTGCTGTTCAGCAGGGTCCCGTACTGGGCGTTCTGACCGAAGTCATTGGTGCTCCCGGGGATGTGGTTGCCGAGCTGCCACATGCAGGAACCGCCCACCTTGGTGGTGCTGAAGAACGGGTAGAACAGGGCCGGCGACGGGAATCCGCTCGGACCGAGGTCGTCGGTCGTCGGGATGAGCGTGCAGCCGGCGCCGGTGAAGCGATCGCAGACGGTCGGGTCCTCGATGCGCGGGAGGTCCGCTTCGAAGGCCATGCGCTGGAACTGGTGACCGTTGCTCTTGGGGCTCGAGAACTGGATCGCTGTCGGGTGAAGAGCGGTGTTGCCGTCGGGCCACACCGGCGTGTAGGGCACCCCGTCGAAACCGGTGTTGGTTCCGAGGCATCCGCTGACCTGGACCAGCGACGAGGCTGTCTTGTCGAAGCAGCCGCCGTCATCGCCGTCCGCGGCCTCCGTGGTGATGCCGGTCCCCTCGGTGGTGCTGCAGCTGCCGCCGAACGCGACGGTGGGGTCGTTGCAGTAGTCGAAGTGGCCGGTCTCATCGGCGAATGCGACGTTGTACGAGTGAGCCGCCCAGGTGACACGGGTCTGCTCAGACGACGTGCTGTACATGGGATGGAAGTCGTAGGGGATGTTGCTGCAGCTCGTGCCTGTGGGGTCGTACTTCACCTGGCCGAAACCATTGGCGGCGCTGGTGGTCATCGACCCGGTCTTGCCCGTGCTCTTGTCCTTGATGACGATCTGAAGACCGTGGGTGGTGTCGTGCTCGTTCACCGACAACTTGTCCCCGGAGTTCATGAAGAGATCCGCGGCCGCGTTCGGGGTGAACGTGTTGATGGTCGAGTTCACCGGGTTGGGCGGCGACAGCGGCTGCGGCGTGCCACTCTTGGTGATGAAGGCGAAGTTGACGTACTCGAGACCGGCATGCGCCTGGCAGGTCACGTTCTGGCTCTGCCCGGTGACCGGGTTCTGCGAGAGGCTGTCGATGTTGAGAGCCGCACACCACTTGGTGGGATCACAGCTGTTGCCGGCCGGCCAGTTCACCCATCCGGGCGGGTAGAACTGCATCTCCATGAACGCGGTGCCGGGGTGCGCGGGCGAGATCGCCGGGTCGACGATGTTGGTGTCGCTGTCCGGCGTGCACGTGCTCACCTGCTCCGGGTACGACTGGGTGTCGCACATGGCCATGCCGAACCAGAAGGCGGGATGCAGCTGGAAGTTGTAGGCCTTGCCCGGCGTCAGCGGGGCCGTCGGGGTCGGGTCCTTGGGAAGTGTCAGCTGCCACTGGTTGGAGTTCCCCGATCCCGGGCGGTTCGAGTAGAAGAGCGTCGACGGCTCATCATGGCCGACGTACACGCCCTCTCCGAACACCGCCTCCGAATCGAGGACCTCGGTACAGGTGGCGGATTTCGTGCAATTCAGGATGCTGTGAGCCGCCGTCGCCTGGGCGACGGAGCCTCCTCCCTGAAAGCCCGCCAGCGTCGCCAGCGGCAGTGCCGCCAGGAGCAGGAGCTTGCCCGTCGATGACCTCATAGTCCACCTCCACGCCGCCCGATGGATCATTCGGAGCCGGCGGCCCGCTCCGTCAGGGCGCACAGTTTGCGCCTTCTTCGCGCGGTTTGCAGCGGTAGACCCTTTCGCCCACTAAGACGCGAAGGACGGTTAGGCGGCGCTGGCCGCGGTTGCTCCCTACCAGAGGCTGGCCGGGCACCGGCGAGACGTCGCTCCGGCCGCTGCCTAGAATGCCGGCATGGTTCGCCGGCTGATTGCCGCCCTGCTGGCCTGGTGTGCCGCGGCCGTCGCGGCCGTCGCCGGGTTGATCGCGCCGGACGGCGGACAACCCCTCTCGGTCCTGCTCTTCGCATTTGCAGCCGCGCTCGGCGGGATGGGCGGTCTGCTGTTGGCGCGGGGCCTGCGCCACCGTGCGGTACAACGTCGCGCCGCGGCGGCGGCCGCCGCGGTGACCCTCGGCCGCCTCGAATACCTCGCGGCTGTGACGACGCGCACCCCGCTGCTCCTCTGGCGTGGGGACGCCTCGCAGGTGGGGCTCGCCGGCCGGGTGGCGGCGGCGCTGGCCCCTCGGGAGGTGACCCTGCCCGGGTCGGCGCAGCGGCCGCGGCCTGCCCAGCCGGTCACGACGCGGGAGAATCCAAGGCCCGCCAGCAGTACCACGCGGCCGCGGACCGGTACGGCCGAAGTGGGTCGCCCAGGGCACTGAGCTGCCGCGACGGGGGCATGTCCACCGACTGGTGGATGCGCGACCAGCCCTTGCGCACGCCGAAGTCGTCGACCGGCCAGACGTCTGGTCGGCCGAGGTCGAAGAGCAGGAACATCTCCGCGGTCCAGCGCCCCACGCCGCGAACCACGGTCAGGCGGGCCACGACGTCGTCGTCGGAGAGAGACGCCAGCTGCGCCTCGGGAATGGTGCCGTCGAGGAACCTTGCCGCCAGGTCTCGGATCGCGGTCACCTTGGCGCCCGACAGCCCGCAGGCGCGGAGTGTTTCGACCGGTGTTGCGACGACGGCGGCGGGGGTCGGTGGATCGTCTTCAAAGAGAGCGACGAAGCGCCCGTGGATGGCTGCTGCCGCGCGTCCCGCCAGCTGCTGGTGACTGATCGAGCGGGCGAGTGTGCCGAAGGCGTCCCCGGTGGGTGGTGGCGGCATGAAGGGCCTGCTGGCACCCACGACAGCCGCGAAGGCGGGGTCGATGCGCACGAGGTGGGCGGCCACCGCTGCGGGCGAGCGCGGGCGCCGAGGACGCGGTTGGGGCGAGCTGCTGCCGGGGGCGATGCTCATCGAGGTGAAGGTAGCGCGACGCTCACTGCCGGCGGGCGATGTCGAGCAGGCGAAGGGTGGCCGCCTTGGCGTCGATGCGCGCGCCTGCCGGGCCCACGCAGGACGGGCAGCCGGACTCGCAACCGCAGCCCGTGACAAGCTCGGTGGCCATGCGCACGAGGTCGCCGTGACACTGCTGGCAGCGCTCCGCCAAGCCGACGCCGCCCGCCACCGAGTCGTAGATGTACGCGGTTGGCCAACCGGCCTCGACCGCCATCGCGTCGGGCGTGCCTCCGGGCCGCCACCCCGGGGTGAACTCCTGCGGCTCGGGCGCGGTGGCGGTGGCGGTGGCGGTGGCGGTGGGTGCCCCGCGCACCCCTGACGGAGACGGCGCGGCACGCATCTGGGCCTGGGCGCCGAGGTCACGCGGGTCGCACATGCAGAGCAGGCAGGCGGCGACATGGAGCGCGGCAGCGAGGCCGCTGAGGCCGGCGTCGAGCTCGGCCCTGGCCATGTGCTGAAGGGCGCGCGGGTCGAACGCGGTCCACGCCGCGATGGTGTGAAGGTCCTGCTCCGGCAGTGAGATGGGCCCGGCCCCCACGTTCTCGTGGGTCAGGAAGCGCACCTTCTTGTACATGGTGGCGAGGCGGCTCACGCGCACCTCGCCGAGGGAATGGCGGCATTCGTCGCCCACCGGCCCCTCGTACCGGTCCAGGATCTGCAGCGTGGTCCGCGTCTCGGCCAGCGTGAAGTGGTCGACGCTCACCGGGTGCACGTAGGCGCGCTTCTCCTCCCAGTCGAGGCGCTCGACGTGAAACTGGCGTCCCTCGTGCAGGTAGATGGCGTCGTCGTGGACCAGTACCGGGGCCGCGAACTGGTCCACCTCGCCGATGACGCGGCCGTCACTTCCCGGCCGCCCTCCCCCGCTGCCTGCCCACGGCCCCTGCGGTCCCTGCCCTGGGCCGCCCGCCCCCGTCGAGGTGTCGATGATCACCACATTGGTGGCGGCAGCGCGGCGCAGGGAGATGGCCTCGGCGGGGAAGGCGTCAGCAGCCCAGTGATATCGCGAGCCGCTGCGATGCACAAGACCGTCGTCGCGGAACAGCTCGAGGAGCGCCCCGGTCGTCTCAGTGCCACTGGCCCCGAAGGAGTCGCCCGCCTCGAAGGCGAGTTCGAACGCAGCCGCCTGGAGATGTCCGCCCAGCACCAGGAGGTTGTCTGGGTTGATCAGGCCGTGCTCGGGTGGCGCGTCGAGCAGGTACCTCGGGTTATTCACAAGGAACTGGTCGAGCGGTGAATCTGTGGCAATGAACACGCCCAGCGACTCGCTGTCGCGCCGGCCCGCCCGGCCGATCTGTTGCCACGTCGACGCGATGCTGCCCGGGTAACCGACAAGGATGGCCGCATCGAGATTGCCGATGTCGATGCCGAGCTCGAGCGCGTTGGTGCTGACCACGCCGCGCACGCTGCCGTCGCGCAGTCCGGCCTCGATGGCGCGTCGCTCCAGGGGGAGGTAGCCGCCGCGGTAGCCGCGCACCGGGAAGGGGCCGCCCTGTCGCGGTGCGGGGTGCAGCCTCTGCAGGTAGGTGAGCAGCACCTCGACGCTGGAGCGGCTGCGGGTGAACGCGATTGTCTGGAGGTCGCGTTTCAGGAGCTCCGTCATGAGGCGCCGCGCCTCCAGGGTGGCCGACCGCCGAAGGCCCATCGTGCCGTCGACCAGCGGTGGGTTCCAGAACCACAGCCGCCGCGCCGCCCGCGGGGCGCCGTTGCGATCCACCAGATGGACGGGGCGCTCGAGCAGCGTCTCGGCCAGCTCGCGGGGGTTGGCGATGGTGGCGCTGCAGGCGATGACCGTCGGGTTGCTGCCGTAGAAGCGGCACAGCCGCAACAGCCGGCGCAGCACGTTGGCAAGGTGCGAGCCGAAGAGCCCCCGGTAGGCGTGCAACTCGTCGATGACGATGTAGCGCAGGTGCTGGAAGAGGCGCACCCAGCTGGTGTGGTGCGGAAGGATGCCCCCATGCAGCATGTCCGGGTTGGTCACCACGATGTTGCCGTCGTTGCGGACCGCGCGACGCAGCCCGGGAGCGGTGTCGCCGTCATATGTCGCCGCGCGCAGGCCCTCCGGGAGGTGCGCGGCGATGTCCTGGAGGCCGGCCAGCTGGTCCTGCGCCAGAGCCTTGGTGGGGAAGAGCCACAAGGAGCGCACCTCGGGGTCGTGCAGCCAGGCGTCGAGCACCGGCACGGCGAAGGCCAGCGTCTTGCCGCTGGCGGTGGGCGTGACCACCACCACGTCCCGGCCGGCGAGGGCGTGGTCGATGGCCTCGGCCTGGTGGATGTAGGGGCGGTCGATGCCGCGCGCCTGCAGAGCCACGACGAGGCGAGGGTCGAGGCTGGGCGCCCACGTGCCGAAGCTCGCGTGGTTTGCCGGGATCAGCTCCTCATGGACGATGCGGCCCGCCACGGTCGCACTGGCACGCAGTTGCGCGAGGGCGCCGGCAACAGGGTCGATGAGCGTGGCCACGGTGGCCGGCAGTGTAGCGAACGTCTGTTCGCCTGACAACGGGGGCCCGCGCCGTGGTCGTGCTTCCCCTGGCCCTCCACACAGAGCCCGCATCGGGGCGGTACTGTCTCCTCCCAATCCGAGACGAGGAGGGACAGCGGTGCTAGAAGGTGCCACGGCTCACACAACCCTGCCGGCGATGGACATGGACCGGGCGGCGAGGTTCTACACCGAAAAGGTCGGGGCGGTGCCTAAGGAGTCAGCTCCGGGCGGAGCGTTCTTCACGGTCGGAGGCTCCACGTTCAGCATCTACCCCACACCCAATCCGAGCCGCGGCGGCCACACCCAGATGGGGCTCCTCGTGCCGGATGTCCGCGCGGCCGTGGCCGACCTGCGCTCACGTGGCGTCGTCTTCGAGGAGTACGACTTCCCGGGGTTGAAGACGGTCGACGGCATCGCGGAGACGGGCGGCGTGTCCGCAGCCTGGTTCAAGGACACCGAGGACAACACCATCGGAGTCGTGCAGGTCAACTTCTAGCCGTTCACCGGGAAGGCCGGACGCCGTCAGTGCCTGGGCCGAGCGCTCAGCGACGCGCAAGCATGGTCAGCGCGGAGTAATTCGTTCCCAGCGCCTGGATGATCTCGATGTGGCGATGGCAGTACATGGCGTTGAACGCCATCTGGCGGTGGTCCTTGCACCAGGCTCCCCCGCAATTGCGCAGATGGCTGTCGACGTACGAGCATCGGACGGCCACCGTGCTGTGGCAGCCGGGCTCGGAACACACGATGGTCACGCGCCGAAGCGCTGACGAGAGGTGCGGCGTTGGTTGGATGGGGGCCGGGGAGTGATGAAACACGTGTCAACCTTTGGATTGGTCACCAACGTACACCCGATCTCCACCCCTGTGTGATGAAGCAGCGGTGACGGCTGGGCAACGCAACCACTGCGCCGGCACTCCCTGCACACCTTCAGCGGCCGCGAATGTCCTGGCGGCTCAACCGTGGACCGAAACGTGGCGCCCCCTGGCCCCCGGACATGAGCAGCAGGATGACCCTACCGCGCTGTCCCGCGTAGGGCTCGAGCAGCTGCAGCATCCGCTCATCAGTGCCACGCGGCTCGCCGGCGAGCGCGTTGGCAACGACGTTGGGAACGTGGTAGTCGCCCAGCGGCACGGCGTCCGGGTCCCCGTGGCTCAACGCCGTCACGTGCGCCGCCGTCCACGGACCCACACCGGGGAGTGACCGCAGCCTCCGTCGAGCCTCGTCAGCGGGCACCTCGACGAGCGCGTGCGCGTGATCGTGC
>DAISRJ010000050.1:0-12921 GCA_036828955.1 Candidatus Dormiibacterota bacterium
GTGTCGGCGCGGACGCTCGGCGTCCTCGAGGAGATGCCCTGGCTCGAAAGCCTCGGCCAGCGCATCGGCGCGCTGCTGCAGCCGATCAGCGACCAGCGCTCGATCATGGACGTCCTCCACGGTCGCTGGCTCGGACACGCGCTGCACCCGGTCCTCAGCGATCTGCCCATCGGCTTCTGGGCGGCCGTCCCGCTGCTCGACGCGATCGGGGACGACGGCGGCGCCATCGCGCTGACGGCCGCGGGATGCGCGGCGGCCGTCGTGACGGCCGCGACCGGCACGGCTGACTGGACGGTCAGCGATGGCCGCGAGAGGCGCCTCGGCCTGCTCCACGGCCTGGTCAACACGGCCGGGCTCGCCCTCCAGTTGGGTGCGCTGGCCGCTCGATCCACGGGGCGGCGCGGTGCCGGCCGATTGCTCAGCTTCACCGGGCTCGGCGTCAGCAGCGCCGCCGCGTTCGTCGGCGGCGAGCTTGTCTTCGGGCGTGGCCTGATGGTCGACCACGATGCCTGGAAGGCCGGTCCCTCCGACTGGACCGCGGTGGCCGACGCCGCGGCCCTTGACGAGGGCCACCCCAGGGCCGTCGACCTCGAGGGCCGCAAGGTACTGCTGGCCCGTGTTGACGGCGTGGTCTGCGCCATGGAAGACGCCTGCAGCCACAACGGTGGCCCCCTGTCAGAGGGAACGGTCGAGGACGGCGTGGTCACATGTCCGTGGCATGGGTCCCAGTTCCGGCTTCGCGATGGCGCCGTCGTCGGCGGCCCCGCGACCTTTCCTCAGTTGCGCCTGGAGAGCCGGGTGGTCGACGGACAGGTCGAGGTCCGGGGGCGTCCGGGCTGATGGCCAGGCGCGGGGCGCTCGGTCAGGTCGCCGCCTGTGGCCAGCGCGGAACGGCCAGCCCGTCAGGGACCTCACTGCCGTACGGTGCGTACACGAGCACGTCACGCACCGACCACTCCATGTAGGCACGGAGGCTGGCGCGGAGACCGGGATCGTCGGGAAGCCCGGCATCGTCGATCGCGCCGACGAAGCACGCCACGAAACGCCGCCCCAGGTCGTCCATCGGTCCGTTGTTTGCATGGAGGGTGAGCATCGCGGACTGGCTGCCGCCCGACCCCGAGAACCGGGGTGGTCCGCCGAGGGCCTCAGCCCAGTACCACGCCAGCCTCTCGACGTGCATCGGGCTGATCCCGTGCGAGAACGGGTGGTTCAGCTCCGGGTCCTCGAGGCAGCGCCTGTGGTGCGCGGCGGCCAGAGCGAGGAACGCCGCCTCGCCTCCCGCCTGTTCGAAGAGCGATGGGCCAGCCATGCAGGCGATTATCCAAGGTGCGGTGACGCATGGCTCGGCGAGATGCATTCGGCGCGAGCCTGAACCGCCGCGCGGGACAGGTTTCCTATGCTCGACGCATGGACATGCAATACCGCCGCCTGGGACGCTCCGGACTCAAGGTCAGTGTCCTCTCGTTCGGTTCCTGGGTCAGCTTCGGGGCGCAACTGGCCGGGGACAACGCGCGCGATTGTCTCGCCGCGGCATACGACGCCGGCATCAACTTCTTCGACAACGCCGAGGTCTATGCCGCCGGGAGGTCGGAGTCGATCATGGGCGATGCCATCGCGCAACTGGCCTGGCCGCGGCACAGCTACGTGGTGTCGAGCAAGTTCTTCTGGGGCATCGAGGAGTCCGTCAACACCAGCAACACCCTCAACCGCAAGTACCTGCTCCATGCCGTCGACGGCTCACTGCGCAGGCTGCGGCTGGATTTCCTCGACCTCATCTTCTGTCATCGCCCCGACCCCGAGACACCCGTCGCCGAGACGGTGTGGGCCATGCACGACATCATCGAGTCCGGCCGCGCGCTCTACTGGGGCACGTCGGAGTGGGGTGCGGATGCGATCCGGGAAGCCTGGGCGGTCGCCGAGCGCGATCACCTGCATCGCCCGGTGATGGAGCAGCCCCAATACAACCTCACCGAACGCACCAAGGTCGAGGAGGAATTCGCGCCGCTGTACGACGAGATCGGCCTCGGCTTGACCACCTGGAGCCCGCTTGCCTCTGGACTGCTCAGCGGCAAGTACCTCGACGGGATTCCCGCGGGCAGCCGCGCCACCCTCCCCGGGTACGGCTGGCTGCGCACGGAGCTCACCGATCCCGGGACCAATGGGCGGGTGCGGGCGCTCAAGGTGATCGCCGACGAGCTGAGCGTGTCGCTGGCGCAGCTGTCGATCGCCTGGTGCGCGGCCAACCCGCATGTGTCCACGGTGATCACCGGCGCCAGCCGAGTCGAGCAGATCCACGAGAACCTCGGGGCGCTCGACGCACTGTCGCGCCTCACCCCGGACGTGTTGAAGCGGATCGACGCCATCTTCTGACGCGTCGCGTCAGCGTCATCGGGCGACGTTTGACCTCCCTGCCATACTTGACAGCACCGTCAGGTTCCGCGTCAGCGAGGTGTCCCGTGCCCGTCATCCAAAAGTGCGACAACTGCGGCACGCCCACCGCCATCTACCGGCTGGCGGCGGTGATCCTCGACGGCCACATGGCCCAGATCTGCCCGCGCTGCCTGTCCACCGAGCAGGCGCGCGTCGACCTGCCCTACTCGCCACGCACCGACCAGGGCGCCATCCAGCCGAGCACGAGCCGCGACGCTTGGTAGCGGCCGTCGAGACGTTCGCCTCCCGTCTCGCCTCGGCCGCCGCCGCCAGCGGTTCGCTGCTCTGCCTCGGTCTCGACCCCGACGGCATGGCCGACGCCGCCGCCGCCGAGCGACAGTGCCATCAACTCCTCGAGGCAACCCTCGACTGCGTGTGTGCGGTCAAGCCCAACCTCGCCTTCTTCGAGCAGTTCGGCAGCGCCGGGTACGCGGTGCTGGAGCACCTCCGCGCCGCCGTCCCCAGCGACCGGCTGCTCATCCTCGACGGCAAGCGCAGCGACATTGCCAGCACCATGACCGCGTACGCACGCGCCCTCTTCGACGTGCTCGGTGCCGACGCGGTCACCGTCAACCCGCTCCTCGGCGGCGACAGCATCGCCCCCATGCTGACTCGCCCCGGCCGCGGCGTCTTCGTGCTGGCGCGGACCAGCAACGCGGGCGCAGCCGACTTCCTCGACCGCCCGCTCGGCCCGGGCGATGTGCCCCTCTACCGGCGCGTCGTCGATGAGGCGCTCGGCTGGGGCCCGGCCGGCGCGGTGGGCTTCGTGGTCGGGACCACCGCCCCCGACGCGGTCGCTGAGGTGCGCCGCCTGGCACCGTCAGCGCCGCTGTTGCTCCCCGGAGTGGGGGCCCAGGGAGGAGCGCTCGAAGCGGCGCTGGAGGCCGGCCTCGACGCTGACGGAGGCGGTGCGCTGGTGTCGGTCAGCCGGGGGATCGCGGCCGCTCCGCAGGGCGCCGCCGTCGCTGCGCGCGACCTGCGCGACCGCATCAACGCGGTGCGCTCCGGGGCCTGACGGGGTGGGCCGTGTCGCCATCGTTGAGGACGGAAGGCACCGCGGGCATTTCTCGCAGGGGCACCCCGAGCGCCCCGATCGTGTGGAGACGATTCGCGCCCACCTCGCGTCGAGCCCGGCCACGCGCGAGCTGGCACGGCTCTCTGCCGAGGCCGTCGACGACGACGTGTTGCTCCGTGTGCACTCACAGCAGCATCTCGACCGGGTGGCGGCGCTGTGCGCCGCCGGCGGGGGTCATTTCGACCTCGACACGTACGCGACGGCGTTCTCCGACGTGGCGGCGCGGATTTCCGCCGGCGGGGCCCTGCGGGCCGTCGATGCCGTCATCGTGGAGGGCTTCGATGCCTCTTTCGCGGTGGTGCGCCCACCCGGGCACCACGCCACCACCGGGCGCGCGATGGGCTTCTGCCTCTACAACAACGTCGCCGTCGCCGTCGAGCACGCACGCGCAACGCTGGGGGTCGCCCGCTGCGCCATCGTCGACATCGACGTCCACCACGGCAACGGCAGCGAGGCCACCTTCTGGAACGACCCCACAGTCCTGTACACCTCCCTGCACGAGTACCCGTTCTACCCGGGCACCGGCGCCCTCGCTGACCGCGGCGGCCCCGGGGCGGAGGGCCTCACCGTCAACGTACCGCTGGCCGCGGGGACGTCGGCGGCCGCGTGGCTGCAGGGATTCGACGACGCTGTGCTCCCGGCTGTCCGCGCCTTCGAGCCCGAGCTCATCGTGGTCAGCTGTGGCTTCGACGCGCACCGCGACGATCCCCTCGCCGACCTGCGCCTCGACACAGCCACGTATGCCGCCGTCGCCGAGCGGCTGGCGTCGCTCAGCGCGCTACCCGCCGCAGGGCGAACGGTGTGGGTGCTGGAAGGCGGCTACGACCTCGACGCCCTGAGGGCGTCGACGCAGGCGGTGCTGGACGCGCTCATCGCAGCGTGACCACGGTGCGATACCGTGGCACCGCCATGCGCATGCGTTGGATCCCGGTCGCGCTCGCCGTCGCCGTGCTGGCCGGCTGCGGCTCGGGCACCAGCGCACCGACGGGGATCGCCACCAATCCACCGGTGCAGGGCACCGCGTCGACAGGCGGAGCGACGCCGTCGGCGAGCCCGGCCTCTGGGGTGCGGACCGTGATCAGTACGCTGGGCCTCAACATCCGTGGGGCCCCAGCTCTCACCGGGCCCGTCCTGGGCACCGCCGCACAGGGAGCGCAGCTCAGCGTCGTCGGCCACACCGACCAGAACGGCGGCTGGTACCAGGTGCAGGGCCAGACGGTCAGCGGATGGATCACCGCCGACCCCTCGCTGAGCGCGGCCGGCCAGTTTCAGCAGTACCAATCGCAGGATCGCCAGTTCAGCGCGCTCTACCCGATGACCTGGACGTTCTCGGAGACAACCGCGGCGGCCCTCTTCCTCCCCATGACGGGCGTCCAGACGATCGTGGTCCGCAACGGGGCGCACACCGCCGACTTCGGGTCCGGAGGCGGTGCCGGCTTCGTCGGCTCCGGACAGCAGACCGTGGTGGTCTGCGGCGTCACCGGTGACCTCAACGAGTACACCCACCAGGGCGCCGCGGCGCCCGCGCCCGCGCCGGGCACGGCCGGGCCGCTGGCATTCCTGGACCAGATCCGCCTCCGCCTCGACGCCACGCACGCGCTGGCACTCGATTTCAACTACAGCGCCGCCGCGGACGTCGACGTGTTCAGCGCGTTCTACAACTCGATGACCTTCCCGTTCCCGCAGTGCCAGAAGCCGGCGCCAGCAGTGTCGCCGACCTGAGGCGGCCGATCAGACGACCTGCTGGCCGATGCCGTGCGAAAGAAGGGTGCTGTGAGCGGCCGACATGCCCACCACGCTGATCACCAGCATGGCGACGTAGGCGAGGCCGATCGCCGTGCGCACATATGACGGGAGCGGTGGCGGATCGAGGCCGGCGCGGCCGCGGCGGAAGCGGCCGACGGTGCTGAAGATGCCGAAGAGCAGGATGATGATCAGGAACGGGTTGATGTTCGCGCCGCTCGCCCAGTAGCCGCCGATGAGCACCACGAGAACGCCGATCCCCGCCACGTTGGCCCACTTCGAGACCGCGCTGGCGACCCGTCCGCCATCCAGGGGCGACATCGGGATGAGGTTGAAGAGGTTGACCAGGCACCCCCAGTACGCGAGAGCCAGGAAGAGGTAGCGAGTCTGCCCCTCGGGCAGCGCCAGCGCGAAGGCGTAGCAGAGCAGAGCCGCCCCCGTGCCCACCACCGGGCCGCCGATGGCGACGATCGCCTCCTGGCGCGCGTCGCGGAATCCGCGGGTGGTCACCACGGCGCCGAAGCCGAAGAGGAAGAAGGGGTTGGACACGGGGAGCTTCTGGGCGCGCGCGAAGATCATGTGACCGCTCTCGTGGATGGCGATGAGCAGGATTGCCCCCAGCCCGAACTGCCAACCGAAGAGCCCGATGTAGATGAGCAGCGACAGCCCGAAGCTGATGAACGTGCCGCTCAGCTTGCCGAACTTGAGCAGGACGAATCCGTACTTGAACGCCGCAGCAAGAGCGGCGAGGACGCCGCCCGCGAGGCCGCCGCGGCGCTGCTGGTTGCGGGGAGGGGCGCGGTGCATCGACGCGGGCGCAAGCGGCGCGACCGGCCCGCCCTCGGCGCGCCAGCTGTAGCCGTCGCCGCTGGGGATCAGCGCAGCGGGTGGAGGAGGGGGCGCAGCAGCCGGCGGCGCCGCCCATCCGTAGCCGCCCGGCGTTCCCGCTCCCGGGATCTCGTCTGCCATGCATTCATCATCGCACCGCCTCCCGGGACCGCCGACTCCTCAGTCTCAGCGGATCGCCACAAGCACGCGGTCGGCGAGGTGCTGCCAGAGCGTGTCCACCTCGGCAAAGCCTGCCTGGCGCAGCAACATGACATGGGCGGCGAGGTCTGCCTGGTTCTCGTGGTCGGGATGGTCATGGTGACGGAGGTTGCGCTCGGCGACCTCGGCGGCGAGTCCCGGGTCGGCGTCGACAGCTCCCCACCACTGCTCCCACGATTCGGCGGAGCCGCCGGCTGGCGCGCGACGCCGCTTGCGAATGCTCAGGGCGGCGGCGGCGAGTCGCGGTTCCGTCGCCGGCAGGGCCATGCCGTCGCCGTTGACGAACACCCCTCCCGGGCGCAGGACGGTGCCGAGATGGCGGTACAGACCGGCAAGCGCATCGAGCCTGAGCCAGTGCAGGGCGGTGGCCGACACCGCGGCGTCGACCGGTCCCTCCGCCTGTGCGCTCCAGCGTGAGCGCAGGTCGGCGTCGAGCCAGGACAACCGGCCACCCATGTCGCCGAGCGCGTTGCGACCGATGGCCAGGAGCACGGGGTCCATGTCGATGGCGGTGACGCGCGCCCCGGGGAGGCGTTCGATGATGCGGCGCGCCAGCGAACCCGGACCTGAGCCGAGGTCGGCGACGTGCGGGGCGGTGCCGCAGAGGTCCTCCAGCACGTCGATCATGGCCGTGAACCGCTCCTCGCGGTCGGGCATTTCGCGCCCTTGCTGGGCCTCCCAGCGGTCGAGCCACCTCGACCAGTCCGTCGCCGGCGCCTGATCAGTCATGACCGGACGTTCGCACACACACGACGTGTCGTGACAGTATTCGACGCTCATGCCAGCGACTCACGTGATCGGCCTGCTCCTCGGCGCCGAGGAGGACTGGCCGGCCGCGTTCGAGTCCCTGCTCGAGCGGGTGGCCCCATCGATCACGCAGGGTGGCGTGACCCACGAGTTCACGACCGAGCGGGTCACGATCGAGCCGTTCAACCTGCGCGCCGTGCCCCGCTATTCGCTGGTCATCGACCGCCTCGCCTGGTGGTACCACATGCCCCGCGAATGGCTCAAGAAGGTGGCGCTCATGAACGAGGTGCACCTTCTCAACAACCCGTTCACGTTCCAGTCGATGGAGAAGCACGCCGCCTACTGCGCGATGATGCGCCTTGGACTGCGCGTCCCCGAGACGTGGATGGTGCCCAACAAGGTGCCGCCGGACAACCCCCGTTTCGCCACCACCGCCGAGCGATACGTGCGCCGCTTCGACCTCGAGGGCGTGGCGGACGCCGTGGGCATGCCGCTGTACATGAAGCCGTTCGACGGCGGCGCCTGGGTGGGCGTGACCCGGATCGAGGACCACGCCGCCCTGCATCGTGCGTACGACGAGTCCGCTGAGCGGCTCGTGCACCTGCAGGCCGCGGTTGAGGATTTCGACGTCTTCGCGCGCAGCCTCGGCATCGGCGCCGAGACGATGGTGATGCGCTTCAACCCGTCGCGGCCGATGCACTCGCGCTACTCGGTGGTGCACAACTTCCTCGAAGAGGCCGCCGGTGATGAGGTGGTCACCATCGCGCGTCTCGTCAACGCCTTCTTCCGGTGGGAGTTGAACAGCTGCGAGACGCTCCTCAAGGACGGGGTCGTGTATCCAATCGACTACGCCAACGCCACCCCCGACCTCGCGGTCACCAGCCTGCACTACTACTTTCCCTGGGCGATTCGCACGCTTCTCAAGTGGGTCATCTTCTGCTGCGTCACCGGGCGCCGTCCCACCGTCGACCTCGACACCGAGAAGTACTTCGAGATCGCCGACCGCGAGGGCCTGACCTACGCCGATCGACTGAACGAGTACCGCAAGCTCGCCGACCGCCAGCTCGACGTGGATCGCTACCAGGAGTTCTGCGCGCGCCACCTCGCCGACGTCGATGAGATCACCGTCGACTGGGTGGAGAGCGACGACTTCGACCGCCTGCTCATCAAGACGGTGATCTCGACCTACCCCGAGCACGAGCGCGAGATGTTCCTCGGCCACTTCCGCGGCCTTCTCCAGCTCTGGGCACACGACCAGCGCGTGGCGGGGTCGGCGTAGCGGTGCCCATCGATTTCGTGTCCAGCGCCGGGCCCAGCCTGGGAGTCGAGGTGGAACTGGCCATCATCGACCCGGGCTCGCGCGAGCTCGTCAAGGGCGGCCACGAGCTGCTCATCGAGATGGGCGCGGGTCACGACGGCGGCATTCATCCGAAGGCCAAGGCCGAGCTCCTGCAATCCACGATCGAGATCATCACCGGCATCTGTCAGAACGTCGCGGAAGCGCGAGCCGACCTCGCCGCCACGCTCGAGGAGGTCACCGCCTACACAGAGCGCCGCGGCCTGCTGCTGATGTGTGCGGGGACCCACCCCTTCAGCAACCCCATGCTCCAGGAGATCACGCCCAACGACCGATACCGGCGCCTGGTGGAAGAGATGCAGTGGCCCGCGCGACAGATGCAGATCTTCGGTATCCACGTCCACGTCGGCGTGCGCAGCGGCGAGAAGGCGATCGCCATGGTCAACGCGCTGACCGCCTACATCCCGCACTTCCTCGCCCTGAGCGCCTCAAGCCCGTACTGGATGGGCCACGACACGGGGTTGGCGTCGACGCGGTCCAAGGTGTTCGAGGGGCTTCCGACCGCGGGGCCTCCGTGGCAGCTCAGTGGCTGGGCACAGTTCGAGCGCTTCATGGACACGCTCATCGCAGCGCACACGATCGCCACCATTCGCGAGGTGTGGTGGGACATCCGGCCCCACCCCGTGTTCGGCACGGTCGAGCTGCGCATCTGCGATGGCATGCCGACGCTGCGCGAGGTTGCGGTGGTGGCCGCGCTGAGCCAGTGCCTCGTGCACCGCATGGACACGCTCATCGACCGCGGTCACACCCTGCCGGTGCCCCGCGCCTGGGTGGTGCGCGAGAACAAATGGCGCGCCGCGCGCCACGGCATCGACGCCTCGATCATCACTGACGACGACGGCACGACCGTGCCGCTCCGCGAGGCGATCCCCGAGCTTATCGATGAGCTGATGCCCATCGCCCAGCATCTCGGGTGCGCAACCGAGCTCCAGGACGCACTGACCATCATCGACCGCGGTCCGAGCTACCTCAGGCAGCGTGAGGTGGTGGCGGACGGCGGCACGCTCATTGACGTCGTCGACAGCCTTGTCGCCGAGCTGCGCAGTGCGTCGCCACTGCCGCGCGGCCTCCCATCGGCTGCGGCCGCGGACGGTCAGCCGGCGTAGATCTGCAGCTCGCCGGCGAAGCGGTCAGCGATCTCGATGCACGCCGACAGCTCGGGGTGGCGCACGATGACCCACCCGTCGGAGAGCAGCGTCTGACGCCAGTCCCGGCGAGGCGAGCCCACCGGGAGCAGGTCGACCACGGTCACCCACTCGCCGAGCTCGCTGAGCAGCCGGCCCAGTCCCTCGATGGCGGTGATCCGCCCCTGACCGTGCGCCCGCTTGCACACCGCCGCGCTGTTGAATGCGCGCCTGACGTCCTCGGTGAAGCCGCCGAGCACAACCGCCTCCGCCCAGCGCGTGTAGAGGTCGCTGTCACAGGTGAAGTTCATGACGTCGACGGTGCGCGCTCCCGGCGGGCGCGCGCCGATCTCGCCGAAGACGACCTCACCGTCGTGTTTGCGATACCACTCCATGTGGGTGAAGCCGTCGCGAAAGCCAAGCGCGCCCAAGACCCCCCGGCCCATCGCCCGGCCGCCGGCGAGGTGTTCGACGCTCGGGTCGCGCAGCGCCAGCGTGATCGGGCTGATCCACTCCAGCGAGCGCGCGATCAGCGGTCGCGGCCGATACCAGGAGACGTTCTCGTAGAGCACCTGTCCGTCGGCGCAGATCGTGTCGAAGGTGAACTCCTCGCCGTCGACGAATTCCTCCACGCTCACGTCGGCGACATTCACGAGCTGAGGCAGCACCGCCTCGAGGTCGGCGGCGCTGTCCACGCGGAACGTGTGCGC
This sequence comes from Candidatus Dormiibacterota bacterium, assembly GCA_036828955.1. Taxonomy (GTDB): domain Bacteria; phylum Chloroflexota; class Dormibacteria; order Aeolococcales; family Aeolococcaceae; genus Aeolococcus. Next base: position 10,234 of record DAISRJ010000050.1, read on the forward strand.
CGACCCCGCCCCTGCGATGGGCTTGACGATGAGCGGGAAATCGATGTCTTCGGCAGCCTCGCGCACACCGTCGACGGTGCTGGCGCGATGGTGACGCGGGGTGCGGATCCCGGCGGCGTCGAGAACGCGCTTCATCTCCTCCTTGTCGCGGAAGGGGATCGTCTGCGCCACGGTCATGCCCGGCACGTCGAGCATCCCGCGCAGGCGCGCGGCCAGCATCATGGTCGGCTCCCACAGCGACTCAACCTGGTCGATGCGGACGTACGCGGCGTGCCGTCGCACGGCTTCGACGATGCCGTCCTCATCGCCGAAGGAAGGCACCTGCCAGTAGGCGTCGAGGTTCTCCTGGGCCATGGCAGGAAGCGAGGTGGCCGGCTGGTCACCGACACCGACCACACGCGCTCCGCTGGCGGCCAGTCCACGGACGAAGAACGGCATCTCCGCGGGGTACCCGGGCGAGATCAAGAGCACGGTGCGCACCGTCAGTCCTCGCTCATCTCGACGATCGCCACCTCGCTGATGCGGCGCAGTGCTGCCGCGACGGTGTCGGTGTCATCGGCACGGAGGATGACGTAGCCCTCACCCTCGTACGACTCGCTGCGCGGCTGCCCCTCGTGAGGAAGACGCGCCTCCACCACCAGGTCGCCCAGCTCGTGCTGCAGCGTCTCGAGGCCGTGCACGCCACGGACCACCCCGCGTCCCTGACCGCGCAGGTAGACGGCGCCCACGGCGTGGCGCCGCTCCGGCGGGTCGAACTCCCCGAGGATCTCCAGCCGCGCCCAGACCGTGTACATGTCGGCGTCGTGCGCGTAGGAGAGGAGCGACGTGAACTGCGCGCCAGGTGGCCGCGCGGCCACCTCGGAGACGGCGATGCGCCCCTCTCTGAGCCGGAACCACTCCATGTGGCTGAAACCGCTGTCCATGCCGAGAGCGCGCAGTGCGCGCGCGGCGCCGTCACGGATGGCGTCGAACTCGGGCCCCGCGATGGAGCGGGGGAGGAGCACCGCCCATTGGATCCACGGGTTCTGCAGCACCTCGAGCGGGGTCGGCAGATACCTCGAGACGGAGTGCCAGGCCACCTCACCACCGACGCAGACGCTGTCGAAGCTGTGCTCGGCGCCGCTCACCAGCTCCTCGAGGAGGGCGGGTTCCGACGGCGTCGGCGGATCAACCCGCAGCCACGCCGCCAGCTGGTCGGCGGTGTCCACGCGGAAGGTGCCGCGCGCGCCTGCGCCCGCCGGCGGCTTGACCACCACTGGCAGCCCGAGCTGGTCGGCGATCGACGACGCCTGTCCTGCAGACGTGGCAACCCCGTGTCGAGCGCAGGGCACACCGTGGGCTGTGAACACGTCCTTCATCCGCGATTTGTCGCGGAAGTTGCGGGCCACCTCGGCGCCCATCCCGGGGAGGTGAAGAGTGTCGCGTACCTCACCGAGGGGCACCTGCAACTGCTCGAGCATGCCGACCAGGCGATCGACGCCGCCGAGGTGTCGCGCCAGGGCGCTGGTGGCGCCGGCGATCTGGGCGGCGTCGACGCCATCGTCGACGCGCCAGTGCGCGGCCAGCTTGTTGCGGAGCGACTGGGGAAGCCTCTCCTCGGGGTCCTGGCTCACCACTGCCAGCCTCACCCCGGGAAGGGAGGCGGCCGCCTCGATGAAGCGCATCGTGGCGTCGAGCAGGAACGGCGCGACGAACACGGCGGTGGGCACGACGGCACCATACAGGCCCGCGGGCACCGCTGCGACGACCGCGCCGGTAGGATCGAGGCCGCAATGAACGTCATCTTCATCGAACCGGCATTTCCCCCCAACCAGCGCGAGTTCATGCGCGGGCTCGCCGCGGCCGGCGCCACCGTGATCGGCATCGGGGAGCGGCCGCTGGACCACCTCGACCCCGAACTGCAGGGCTGGATGCTCCACTACCAGCAGGTCGGCAACGTCACGGATGTCGACGCCGTCACAGACGTGGTGCGCTGGGTGCAGGAACGCATCTGGGTCGACCGCCTCGAGGCGGCGGTGGAGGCGCACACCATGGCGGCCGCCCAGGTCCGCGAGAACTGCACCATCCCGGGTACGTCGGTGCGCACCGCCTGGTTGTGCCGCGACAAGCCGTCGATGAAGGAGGTGCTGCGCGGGGCGGGCGTGCCCACCGCCGCGTCCACGGCGGCTCACTCGGCAGCCGAGGTCCGTGATTTCGCGGCACGGGTCGGCTACCCGCTCATCCTCAAGCCGCGTGCCGGCGCGGGCGCCTCGGGAACTGTCCGCGTCGAGAGCGCGGCCGAGCTCGAGGGTGCGCTGGCGGGTTTCGGCTCGGCAGAGTCGATTGCCGTCGAGGAGTTCGTCGACGGTCACGAGGCGTTCTACGACACGCTGTCGATCAACGGCGAGCCCGTGTACGACTTCGTCACGCACTACTACCCCAACGTGCTCGACGCCATGCGAACGCGCTGGATCAGCCCGCAGTTCGTGGCCACCAACCGCGTCGACACAGTCGCCGACTACGCCGAGGTGCGCGAGATGGGGCGGCGCGTCACCGAGGCCCTGGGGATCGGCACGTCGGCCACGCACATGGAGTGGTTCTTCGGTCCGCGGGGCCTGCGCTTCAGTGAGATCGGCTGCCGCCCGCCCGGGGTTCGCGCCTGGGACCTCTACGCGGCTGGCAACGACATCGACATCTACCGCGAATGGG
>DAISRJ010000051.1:0-9903 GCA_036828955.1 Candidatus Dormiibacterota bacterium
GTACCCGCTACAGGGGTCGAACCTGTGACCTTGGGATTAAGAGTCCCCTGCTCTACCAACTGAGCTAAGCGGGCGCGTGCCCGATTCTACCGGGCCGCCCTCGCCGGACCGGGAGCCGGGGGTCAGCCTGACGGGCCCGCTCCCTGCCCCACGCGGCCCGTGCGGCGCTGGTGGGAGAGCCAGATCATTGAACGCTGCTGCTGGGCCAGGCGGGCGCGCAGCCCAGGTGGCGACGGGCGAATCCCCATCCGCGGTGAGGTCGTCCGCTTCTCCAGCGAGGCGCGCAGCGCAGCCGCACCTCTGCCCTCGAAGACAGTGACCACGCGGCCGATGTCCGCGCCACCGAAGTGGCTGTCGCCGGCCCCCACCGCAGCCCCCAGCCGCTCGCGGTGAGCCCCGTAGTAGTCGTCGAGACGCTTCCAGGTGCCGGGCAGCACCGGCGCGGTGTGACGGATCTCGATGCCGTCGACCGTGCGTGTCTCCAGCAGGGTGTCGAGCCGGCGCGGCGACATCGACGCGAAGTAGGTCGGCATGAAGGGGTGGGCGATGATCGCGAGGCCGCCCTGGTCGTGGATGGCGTCGACTGTGTCCTCGGCCGACATGTGCATGCGGATCTGGCGATCGATGAACAGCCCCACGATGTGCGTGCCGGGCGGGAACACGCAGGTCACCTCCTCACCGCGCACGATGTCGACGCCGAGCTCCGCGCCCACGTCGATCGCCTCGGCGAGGTCGGGGATGGTGTCGTGGTCGGTGACGCACGCCACGCTCAGTCCCGCGCCGGCCGCCGCGCGCGCCAGCTCGACGGCGCTGACCATGCCGTCGCTCGCGCGGGTGTGTGCATGCACCTCGGCAGCCGACAGGCCGTCGGGGAGCGCGATGCGTTGTGTCTGCTCAGGCAACCACCGCCTCCGGCGCGGGCGCCTGTGCAGCTGGTTCGGTGCGTGTCTGCAGGGCCCGGACTCGTGGGACGGCCACGCGCATCATCAGCAGCCACGAAAGCCCCGCAAGGATGACGCCGCCGATCACGTCGACCACGTAGTGCTCACCCAGGAAAACCACGCTGAACCAGACCAGGATGCACCACGCGAAAGCGATCCAGGCTCCGCGCGGGTACAAACGGCGCAGTGCCAGGTATCCAAGGAACGGGAAGGCCGCGTGCAGTGAAGGGAACGCGGCGACCGGGTTGGGGTTGAGGCCGTTGTAGTACGGCGACACAGAGCTGGGCAGTGTGGTCCCGATGATCTTCGTGAACCCGCTGATGACGCCGTGTTGCTGCGCGTACCAGGGCGGGGCGGTGGGCAACAACAGGAAGATGACGAAGGCGACGAGCGCCATCGCCATCAGCGCGGTCGTGAAGCGCACGAACTGCACGCGGTCCACCAACCACAGCACCATCCCCACCGCAAGCGGGAACACGAAGTGGCAGAAGTACACGACCGTGGCGCCGTACGAAAGCACGCGTCCGAATGTGCCCACGTTCAACGCCTGCTGCAGCACGGCGGTGGGGACGTGACCGCCGAACAGCGTTGTCTCGATGTGTGCGAGGTCGGACACGTGCGGAGCGAAACCGGTCTTCGGGGCCACGCCGCGCATCGCCTCCCAGCCGAGGAAGATCACCACGAACGGCACCCAGTCGCGCAGGAAGCCGAGGAAACGGCCGCTGAGCAGTGCCACGGGGATGAGCACGAAGAGCAGGTAGTCCGGGGAGACCGAGATTCCCCGCCAGATCATGATCCCGGCCACCGCGAGCAGGTACGCAAGTGAGATGGCCACCAGTGGCCCGGGGCGGCGGACGGTGCGAAGCACCTGCGACACAGCGCCGCAAGTCTACGCGCCACTCAACGCCGCGCCTTCGTTGAGAAGTCGCTGAGAAGCGGAGTCGCCATGGGGGAACGCCTCAGGCACGCTCATATACTCGAGCTGTGACTGAGCCGACACGGATTCTCGTCGTGGACGACGAGCAGAGCATCCGCGACTTCATCTCACTGGGCCTGCGCCACGAGGGATACGAGGTGGAGGTCGCCGCCGACGGCCACACCGGCCTCCGCGCGGTCAGCTCCTTCAAGCCCCACCTGGTGATCGCCGACCTGATGATGCCGCGCATGGACGGCTGGGAGATGTGCCGTGCCATCGCCGGCGACCAGCACCGCGGCATCATCATCCTCAGCGCGCGTGACGAGACCGGCGACCGCATCCAGGGTCTCGAGCTCGGCGCGGACGATTACCTTGTCAAGCCCTTCGACTTCGGCGAGCTGCTCGCGCGCATCCACGCCGTGTTGCGTCGCCGTGACCCGTCGCGCTCGCGCATGGTGCGCGCCGGCGACCTCAGCATCGACACCGGCACCAGGGATGTCACAGTCGGCAAGCGGGCGATCAGTCTCAGCGCACGGGAGTTCGATCTGCTCCTGTACCTGGCCATCAACGCCGACCAGGTGTTGCCCCGTCAGCGCATCCTTGACGAGGTCTGGGGGTTCAACTTCTTCGGCGACGAGAACAACGTCGAGGTCTACGTTCGATACCTCCGCCAGAAGCTCGACGACCTCCAGCACGTGCGCATCCAGACCGTGCGCGGTGTCGGCTACCGCCTGCGCGGACTGAGCAGCGCAGCAGAACCGGGGGCCTGAGGCACGCAGCGCTCCACGTCTCCGCTGTCCTTCCTGCGCACGGTGCGCTGGCGTCTCACGCTCACCTACGTCGTGCTCCTCGCGGTGCTGCTCGCCGGTTTCGGCGTGTACCAGTACGTCTCGCTTCGCCAGAGCCTGATCGGCTCACGAGTCACCAGCCTGCAGGACGACATGACCACAGCGCGCACCATCATCGCGCGCGCCGGCACGAATACCGTGCGCGGCCGCGTTCTCTGCGCCACGAGCGCCGGCGTCAACCTGGTCGGCCGTTCCGTGGCGTCCACGGTGGCGGTCACGTCGGGACACACCGTGGCCGTGATCGTGTACGACCGCGCCCTGCAGGTTGCCGCCCAGGCACCCGCGTCAAGCGTGCTGCCCCGGCTCGACCCCGCCCGCCTGCAGGTCGCGCTCGGCGGCACGCGCAGCAACCCCGAGGTGGTCTCGGGCTCGGGGGGTGACGATCAGCTCGTGGTCGGGTTCCCGGTGCGCACCGGGGTCAACGGCGGAACGGTGTGCGGCGTGGCGCAGCTGTCCACCTCCATGGCCCCGCTCCGGCGCGTGCTCGGCGACGAGCTTGTCCTGCTCTCCGCCGGCAGCGCTGTCGCACTGTTCCTCGCCCTCGTCGCGGGCGTGCTCCTCACCAGCCGAGCGCTGCGCCCGCTGCAGCGGCTCACGGCCACCTCCCAGCGCCTCGCCAGCGGGGACCTGCGCGCCCGCAGCGGGGTCACCACCCGCCACGACGAGATCGGCGTGCTGGCCCGCTCGTTCGACGACATGGCGGAGCGCATCGAGGTGTCGTTCGCCGCCCAGCAGGCTTCAGAAGAGCGCACCCGTCGCTTCATCGCCGACGCATCGCACGAGTTGCGCACGCCGATCACCGCGCTCAAGGGCTACATCGACGTCATCCGCCGTGGGGCCACGCCTGAGCCACGAGCACTCGACGCGGCCCTTGCGGCGATGGCCAAGGAGGCCGAGCGCATGCGCGTGCTCGTCCTCGACCTGCTGACCCTGGCCAGGGTCGACGCCCAGCAGTCCACCTCACCCGAGCTGACCGACCTCAGCGCCGCCGTCGCCCATCACCTCGACGACGGGGTCCCGGGCATGCCCGCGCGAGTCGACCGCAGTCTTCAGCCCGGGGTTCTTGCCGTGGTCGACCGCAACGCCCTGGCCACCATCATTCGCAACCTTCTTGTCAACGCGTGCAAATACGCGCCCGGCGCCGAGCAGGCGTGGCGCACCGCCGCGATGGGGGACCGCAGTGTTATCGAGGTGCGCGACCAGGGGCCGGGTATCGCGGCGGCGGACCTTCCCCACGTCTTCGAGCGCTTCTACCGAGGTGAGAAGACGCGGGCCCGCGAGGAGGGCGGCAGCGGGCTCGGCCTCAGCATCGTCCAGGGGCTGGCACGCGCGCAGGGTGGCGACGTGTCGATCGAGAGCGTCGAGGGCGCCGGCACCACCGTGTCGGTCTGGTTCCCGTCCGGGACGCCGGTACCCCCACCGCCGCCGCCCCCGCCCCCGGTGTGAGCACGTCCTGGTCCGAGACAGTCCCGGACAGGGCTCCGCCGGACGCCTGGTCATCGACGCCTTCGTCCCGTGACCGGACATCACACGGCGCCGCCCTCGCGGTCAAGCACTCGCCCACCCCCGACTGCGGCCCAAGGAGGCTCGGGTCAGAGGAGTAGCTTGACGACGGCCACCAACCCGGCGACGACCAGCAGACCGCGCAGCACCACCGGCGAGAGCTTGCGCCCGAACGAGGCGCCGGCCTGCCCCCCGACGATGCTCGACACCGCGATCAGCAGTGCGGGCTCCCAGGACACCGGTGCGAAGACCACGAAGATGATCGCCGCCGCGCCGTTGACGACCATGGCGATGACGTTCTTGAGGGCGTTGAACCGCTGCAGCGTGTCGCTGAGCAGGATCCCGAACAGGCTCACCAGGATCACGCCCTGGGCAGCCCCGAAATAGCCCCCGTAGACGGCTGTCGTGAACACCCCCAGGGGGAGCAGCACTCCCAGCCCGCGGCTCTCGGCCCGGCGTGGGATATGCGTCCTCAGCCACGGCTGGATGATCACCAGCACGACGGCGAGGATGATCAGCGGCGCCACGACGACCTTGAAGACCCCCTGCGGCAGGGTGAGGAGTAGGACCGCCCCCGCGATGGCGCCGGCCAGGGCCGGAAGCACCAGCCCGACGACGCGGTCGCGCTGGCCCTCCAGTTCGCGCCGGTACCCGACCACGCCGCTGACGTTCCCGAACGACAGGCCGACGGTGTTGCTGACGTTGGCCACCACCGGGGCGAACCCCAGAGAGAGGAGCACCGGGAAGGTGAGCAGCGATCCCGACCCCACCACCGCGTTCATGGACCCCGCGACGAAGCCGACGGCGACCACGGCCACCACCGCCCAGCCGCTCACCAGGGCAGGGAAGGCGTGCCGGTGGGTGCCGCCGTGGTCACGGGATCAGCAGCAGCTTGCCCACGGTGGCCCGGCCCTCGAGGTCGCGGTGGGCCTGCTGCGCCTCGTCCAGCGGGTAGCGTCCGCCGACGTGCACGCGCAGGCGTCCCGTGGCCACCAGGCCGAGCACCACCTCGGCGCGGCCGAGCAGCTCGGCGCGGTCGCGCGTGTAGTGAGCGAGGGTGGGGCGGGTGATGTACAGCGAGCCAGCCGGGGCCAGCCGCTGGATGTCGAAGGGCGGCACCGGTCCGCTCGCAGCCCCGTACGCGACCAGCATGCCCCGAGGGCGCAAGCAGCGCAGGCTGTCCTCGAAGGTCGCCCGCCCAACACCGTCGTACACGGCGGCAGCGCCCTCCCTCGCGGTGAGCTCACGCACCCGGTCCGGCACGCTGTCGCGGTCGTAGCGGACCACCTCGGTGGCGCCGGCCTCGAGGGCCAGGGCGGCTTTCTCCTCGGTCGACGCGGTGCCGACCACGCGGGCGCCGAGGGCCGCGGCCATCTGGGTCAGCAGCAGGCCGACGCCGCCCGCAGCCGCGTGGACGACGACGGTGTCTCCCGGTTGCACCGGGTACGTTGAGTGGAGCAGATAGTGCGCCGTCAGTCCCTGGAGGAGAACCGCGGCCCCGATCTCGTCGGAGACGCCGTCGGGCAGGTGCACCAGCTCAGCCGCGGACACGGCCACGCGCTCGGCGTAGCTCCCGCGGGCGCTCTTCCAGGCAACCCGCTGCCCTGGCTCGAAGCCGTCGACACCGTCGCCGGCGGCCAGGACCCGCCCCGCACCCTCGCTGCCAAGGATGAAGGGCGCCGCCGCCTCGTGCCCGGAGCGGCCGACCCGGGCGTACGTGTCCACGTAGTTGACACCCGCGGCCATGACCGCCACCACCACCTGTCCGGGCTCGGCGACAGGGTCGTCGATCTCGACCACCTTCAGCACCTCGGGGCCGCCGTACCTGGTCACGCTCACCGCTCTCATGACCCGCCGATCCTACGCTCGGTCGTGGACGCTGCCCTCGCGGCCGGATCGCCGCACCCAGTAACCCAGCACAATGCCGGCATCAGGAGACCCCATGACGTGTGACCGACCGCTGTTCCGCCGCAACGTCGCGACCATCGACCGCGCGCGCGGTCGGAAGGGGAGCGCGCACTGCCAGCGCAACCTCTCTCACGACGAGCCCATCGAGGCGATCGGCGGTTTGTACGCGGTCCTCGACCCCGCCTAGGGAGCCGGCGGGGAGATGCGCGGCCGGGGCGTAGGCCGCCTACGATCGCTGCGCGGGCTGACCGTCGACATCAGCCCCCTGCGGGAGTCCCGCGACCTGCGCCTGCTCATGAGCGGGCTGAGCGTGTCGATCATCGGGCGGCAGATCACGGTCGTGGCGGTGCCGTACCAGGTGTACCTGCTCACCCGCTCCTCGCTCGCCGTGGCCCTGCTCGGCCTCGTGCAGGTCGTGCCCCTGGTCGTGGTCAGCCTGTACGCGGGCGTCCTCGCCGACCTCTACGACCGCCGCCTGCTTCTGCTCGGCTCCCAGGCGCTGATGGCCCTGACCTCGGTGGCGCTGGCCCTGCTCGCCATCGACGGGCATGCCCCGCTGTGGCCGATCTACGTGGTCACCGCATTCAGTGCCGCCTTCTCGGCTGTCGACACCCCCACCCGGCAGGCGACCGTCCCACGCCTGGTCTCACGCGCCAAGTTCTCCGCGGCGAGCGCGATCCTCCAGGTGATCATCCAGTTTGGCGCGGTCGTCGGTCCCGTCGTCGGGGGCCTGGTGATCGCCAGCGTCGGGCTGACGTGGGCGTATAGCATCGACGTCGCCACCTTCGTGCTCGGGATCCTCGCCGTCCTGGCGATGTCACCCCTACGCCCCGACGGAGAGGTCCGGCGTCTGGGTTTCCGCGCCCCGCTGAGCGGGCTCGACTACGTCGCCAGGCGCCCGCTCCTGCTCTCCGTCTTCGGGGCCGACCTGCTCGCGATGGTCTTCGGCCTCCCCCGCACCGTCTTCCCGGCGATGGCCGCGACCATCTTCCGCGTGGGTCCCAGCGGGCTCGGGTTCCTCTACGCCGCACCTGCCGCCGGCGCCCTGGTCGCCTCGCTGCTCACGGGCTGGGTGACCCACATTCACCGCCAGGGGCGGATGGTGATCTACTGCGTGGCCGCGTGGGGTCTGGCCATCATCGGCTTCGGCCTGGCGCCGTGGTTCCTGCTGGCGCTTGTCTTCCTGGCCATCGCCGGCGCCGCCGACATGCTCAGCGCCGTGTTCCGCAACACCATCATCCAGCTGAGCACGGCCGACGCCTTCCGCGGCCGGGTCAGCAGCCTCTATTCGATGGTGATCACCGGCGGTCCTCGGCTCGGTGACCTCGAGACCGGGATCGTTGCCACGCTGGTCTCGGTGCCGTTCGCGGTGATCTCCGGGGGCGCTGCCTGCCTGGTCGGCCTCGTAGCCCTTGTCGCGGTCGTGCCCGCGCTGGGGCGCTACCGTGCCGATCTCGAGGTTGGCGCGGCGGAGTACGTCCCCGACGAGTAACCCGCCGGCCGCGGTCAGAGGTTGAACGGCGCCTGGAACGAGTACTGGTTGAGCAGGGTGATCTCGTTGCTCAGGAGCAGCAACCCGAAGGCGAGCAGAAGCAGCCCGGCGATGATGTTGATCACTCCCATGCGTCGGTTCACTGCGCGGATCACGTTCTGCAGTCGATCGGCGAGCACCGCAACGAGCAGGAATGGCACGGCCAGGCCGGCGCAGTAGACGAGCATGAACGGCAGGCCGGCAAAGTCGCCGCTCACAGCAAGCTGCAGGATCGCTCCGAGCTGCGCGCCGATGCATGGCGTCCAGCCCAGCGCGAACGTGATGCCGAGCAGGAAGGCGCCGATCGTTCCGCCCATGGGCACGGAGTGGACGCGCCAGTCGCGCATCAGCAGGGGGATGCGGATCACGCCCATGGTCTGCAGCGCCAGCAGGATGATCACCGTGCCGGCGACGCGGTTGACCGCGACCTGGTGGTGAAGCAGGAAGGTCACCTCCAGCGCCTGGAGCACATAGAAGAGGGCGATGAACACGACCATGAACCCGGCGACGAACGCCACCCCGTTGCCGAGGATGGGCACGTGCACCGCCCGCGCCCGGCTCAGCCGCGCCGGCGACCGGAGCATCGCGATATCGCCCGAAGAACCGCCGGCGCCGGCAGTCACGAGCAGTGCGGGCTGGTCCGCCTCCTCGACGCCCTGGGCGGCGCGGCCGCCGAGGAAGGCGGCGTAGACGGGCACGAGAGGGAAGACGCACGGCGACAGGAATGACGCCAGGCCGGCCAGGAAAGCCAGGGGGTAGGTGGGGCCGATCAGCGCGAGCACGCGGCCATCCTACGCGCCGCCCCGCCTCAGCCAACGTCAGCCTACGGCGGCCCCTCGACGTAGTAGCGCTGTCGCCAGCGCAGTACCAGGTAGGCGACCGAAAGGACGAGGAGGACCTCGAACACGAGCGGGACCGGCCAGTGGAACACCGAACCGAGGACAGTGCCCGAGCCACTCCCACCGGCCGCTTCGGGCGTGGCCGAATGGGCCGACTGCGTCGGCCGCGGCGTCGCCACCGGGGTGGCCAGCGTCGAGGGGATGGGCTGGCCCGGCGCCTCAGCCACCAGTGCCGGCGGGGCCGGCGCGGTGGTGTCGATCTCGGTGAAGACGACGCCCCCGGTGGAGGGATCGAGCGCCGCGATCACTGTCGGAGGAGTGACCTGCGCGACGGCCAGGCTCTCCACCTCGCGCACCCGGGTCGGCAGTCCGGCGTTGGCGACGGTGAACGATATGCCGCCATCGGTGGAGCGGAGCAGGTCCCCGCCCGTGCTGCCCCCCTGGTCGGCGCCGGCATACACCAGGCTGGGATCAAGCGGGCTGAACGCAGCCGTCGTCAGGATCAGGTTCTCCGGGATCCCGGTGCTTGCGGTCCACGTGGAACCACTGTCACCGCTCCTGAAGGTGCCCTTGCTCGTGGTCACCACCAGCGGCCGCTTGGGAACCGAGCTGGAGAGCGGGCCGGCGGCGACCGCGGTCGCCACCGCAGACGAGGGCAGGCCGCTCTGCAACGCCTGCCAGGCTGTCCCCGCCGTGCCGTAGCGGAACAGGTAGCCGTTGGACAGGTTGCCGCGGTCGCTGGAGGCCACCAGCACCAGCGATGGCGTGTTGGCGGCGACGGCGAGGGCGGAGACGGAGTACTGGTCGAGACCGCCGTCGTGCCAGGCGGTGCCGTCGGGGCTGAGGGCCACGCCGCGGTTGGTACCGGCCGCGATGCCGTCGAGACCGAACGCCAGCGTTCGCACGGTGAGGTTCTGGAGACCGGCCGACACGTCGGTCCAGGTCGCCCCGTTATCCGTGCTGAGGTAGACACCCTTGCCATCGGTGCCGGCGAAAAGCCTCGTGGGATCGCGGGAGTCGAACCCGACGGTCCACACGCGCCCGGCCTTTAGCGTCGAGGCCGTCCAGGTGGCTCCGGAGTTGACGCTGACGTACACGCCGGCGTCGGTCCCCGCCAGCACCAGCCCGGCCGTCTTCGGGCTTGTCGCCACCGACCAGACGCGGCCCGGACCCAGCCCGGGGAGCGCCGACCCCGGTGACCAGGCGGCGCGGCCGTTCGCAGGGCCAGCCCAGCCGACCACGATCGTCGCTGTGGCGGCGCCGAGGAGGATGGCCGCCGTGAGGCGGCGCGGTCTCATGTGCATGGCGTTGGGGGTTGGGGGCGGGCACTGGAAGGTGCGTGTGGGAAGGCGCCCCGCTGAGTGGGAGACGGCCCGGACCGTCGCGTCGTGGTTGAGGATACCAGCGCAGGATGATC
>DAISRJ010000051.1:10003-12642 GCA_036828955.1 Candidatus Dormiibacterota bacterium
ACGCCGGAGGCGTCTCAGCCACCCGCGGCGCTGGCGGCGCGGACCAGCGAGGCGGTCAAGGTGTACGGACGCGGCGACGCCAGCGTGCGCGCCCTCGACGGGGTGACCGTCGGCTTCGCCAAGGGCCAGTTCACCGCCATCATGGGGCCGTCGGGATCGGGCAAGTCGACGCTGCTCCACTGCGTCGCCGGCCTCGACCGTCTCACCTCCGGGGAGGTGTACATCGGGGAGGTCGAGCTCAGCGGCCTCGGCGACCGCCAGTTGACCATGCTCCGCCGCGTCAAGGTGGGCTTCATCTTCCAGTCCTACAACCTCGTGCCCACGCTGTCCGCCGAGGACAACATCGTCCTGCCGCTCACCATCGCCGGTCGCAAGGCCGACCCGGCCGCCCTCGCCGAGGTGGTGCGCATCACCGGTCTCGGCGACCGTCTTCGGCACCGTCCCAACGAACTCTCGGGCGGTCAGCAACAGCGTGTCGCGGCGGCGCGCGCGCTCGCCAGCCAGCCCGAGATCATCTTCGCCGACGAACCCACGGGCAACCTCGACTCGCGGTCGACGACCGAGTTGCTCGACTTCCTCAGTCGTGCCGTGGAAACGCTCGGACAGACCATCGTGATGGTCACCCACGACCCCCTCGCGGCCGCGCATGCCGACCGCATCGTTTTCCTCGCCGACGGTCGCGTCGTCGAGGAGATGCACGCGCCGACGGCCGACACCGTCCTCGACGTGATGCGTCACCTCGGCGGCTGACGCGGCGTGGGTGGCTGAGCCGTGCTCAAGATCAGCCTGCGCAGCCTGCTGAGCCACAAGCTCCGTCTGGCACTCACCACCCTCGCTGTGATCCTCGGTGTGTCGTTCGTTGCGGGCACGTTCATCCTCACAGACACCATCAACGCCACCTTCACCTCCATCTTCAACGCTGCCAACGCGGGCGTCGCGGTCACGGTCCACGGTCTCCAGATCGCCGGGCAGGACAACGCCATCGGGGGCGCCCGCAACCACCCGGTGCCGACGTCGCTGCTCGCCACGGTCCGCGGAGTCGACGGCGTCAAGGACGCGGTCGGCAACATCTTCCGCAACGGCGCCAGCCTGATCGGGAGTGACGGGAAGCCGGTCGGCGGCAACGGGGGCGGCCCGCCCGCGTTCGGGGCCAACTGGATCGCCGACCCGGAGATCTCCCCGTACCACCTCCGCAGCGGCGTCGCTCCCCGGCAGCCGGGAGACGTGGTCGTTGACGCCGGTACGGCTTCCAAGAGCCACCTCGTCGTCGGTCAGTCGCTCCCCATCGTCTTCGTGGGCGGGGCCGAGGAACACTTCACGATCACCGGCATCGCCGGCTACGGGACGTCCGACAACCTTGCCGGCGCCACCATCGCGCTGTTCACCGAGGCAACCGCCGAGCGTGTGCTCGAAGGCCAGAACATGTACGACAGCATCCTTGTCAGCGCGCAGTCCGGCGTCACCGACATTGCGTTGCGCGACCGCATCGCCGCGACCCTGCCGGCTTCCGCCGAGGCCACCACCGGGCAGGCCGCGGCGGCCGCGGCGGAACAGAGCACCGAGACCACGATCAACACGTTCATCGGCACACCGCTCCTGGTGTTTGCGTTCATCTCGCTGTTCGTGGGCTGTTTCCTGATCATCAACACCTTCAACATCCTTGTCGCTCAGCGCACGCGCGAGCTGGCACTGCTGCGCGCGCTTGGCGCGACCCGCGCCCAGGTGTTGCGATCAGTGCTTATCGAAGCCGGCGTGACCGGGCTGGTGGCGTCCATCCTCGGCTTCGGCGTGGGCATCCTCATCGCGTCGCTCCTGCTCTCGCTGTTCGGCTCGGCACTGACGAGCAACCTCTCACTGCAGCCGCGCACGTTCATCGTTGCCATCGTCGTCGGCACGCTTGTGACCGTGTTGGCGGCGACACTCCCGGCGCGGCGCGCGACACGCATCTCGCCTGTTGCAGCCCTGTCCGAGGCGCTTCCGGAGACTCAGGCGCTGCCGCGACGCAGGATCATTGCGGGGGCAGTCATCCTGACGATCGGCTGCGCAGCTCTGATCGCGGGGCTCTTCGCGGGCACAGGCTCGGCGCTGCAGCTCGTCGGTGTCGGTTTCCTCGGGGTATTCCTCGGCGTCGCGCTGCTGGCCCCGCTCCTGGTGGCGCCGATCGCCACGGTGTTGGGCTGGCCGGTGCGCCGTCTGCGCGGCGCTCCCGGGTTGCTCGCCGGCGAGAATGCCCGGCGCAATCCACGGCGGACGGCGCTCACCGCTGCGGCGCTGATGATCGGGCTGGCGCTGGTGACGTGCGTCGCGGTGCTCACGGACTCGGTGCGCGCTTCGACGAACAACGCCATCGCCGGCGCCTTCCGGGCCGACTTCATCGTCTTCGACCAGGGGCCGTCCTTCAACAGCCAGGCCGCCACAGCGCTCACGCACGACAGCAGGCTTGCCGACGTCACCGAGGTGCGCAGCACGTCCGTGTTGATCAAGGGCAGCTCGCAGGACATCGCCGCCATCGACCCGTCCAACCTCAGCAAGGTGCTGGCGCTCACCATGCTCGGTGGCGACGCAGCGTCGATCGCATCGACCAACACCGCCATCGTCGATTCCAGCGAGGCGACACCGTCGAGCCTCCACGTCGGCCA
>DAISRJ010000052.1:0-12163 GCA_036828955.1 Candidatus Dormiibacterota bacterium
CTCTTGGAGGCGATCTGACTGAGGCTGTGCTCCCGGGCCATGGCGGCCGAGTATAGGGTTGGCCTCGCAGCCGGCTCCTCCGTGGTCACCGTGACCGGGGAACCGGCTGCTCCGCCCTTGCGGCTAGTGCGACGCCAGGTAGGCGCCGAACGACGAGAGGGTGTCTCCGAAGGTGGCCCGGGCGGCAGCCTTGATGGCCACGCCGTTGGTGTCGGTGAACTTGGTCTCCGACGTCCAGCACAGCCCGTTCGGTGCGTCCTTCTGCGCGACGAAGTTGAACGCGTCATCCAGCGCGGTCGGGAAGGCACCGGTGGCGAGCCCCAGGTAGTCGGTCAGCTCGGTGCCGGTGTACTGCCAGATCATGTCGACCGAGCCTGCGGTGAGGGCTTGGCCCAGTGCCTTGTCCTTGGCCTGGAAGGTGTCATCGACGACGAAGTTGTGTGCCTCGAGGACCAGCTTGGTCATGGCACCGAGCAACTGCTCCTCGGCGAAGCCCTTGACACCGACGCTGACATGCGCGCCGCCACCGTCCGAGCCGGAGGCCGCTGCACAGCCGGACCCGGAGCCGTTGGTTCCACCGCCGCCGCCGTAGCTGGACGCGAGGAAGCCATTCTGGGTCAACCAGGTCTTGGCCACGTCGGCGACCTTCAGGTTCTGGATCTCGACCATGCCGTTGAGGGCGACCATGGTGGCGATATCCAGCTTGGCGGCGACCGGCGCCATGAGGTTGGCGATGGCCGGGTGCTGCTGCAGCACGCTTGCACGCACCACCAGGCCGGCGTTGTCCGGCGGGAACAGGTTCTTGTCATCCTGCAGGACATACAGGTTGTTGGCCTTGATGGCTGAGTCGGTGGTGAACACCTCGCCCGCGGTGCACTGGCCGTTGGCGATGGTCTTCTCCGCCGTGTTGCCGATGTCCGTGAACGTCGCCTTGCTGAAGGCGGCGTTGTACTTCGACTCGAGGCCCGGGAGGCCATCCGGCCTCGTGCGGAACTCCGACAGGATGCAGATCTTGACCGAGGAGGAGCTCGGGCCGCCGCCTCCTCCGCTGCTGCTCGTGGTGTTGTTGGTGCTGTTCCCACAGGACGCCACCGTCCCTGAGACAGCAAGACACATCGCGGCTATGGCTTTCCGGTTCATCGGGGTCTCCTCTCCGTCACGTTGTGATGATTCGCGGCACGGTCATGCGCTCCACCAGTGAAAGCGCCCAGTCGGCAAGAAGGGCGAGGGTGGCCACCATGACCGCCCCCACGAAGATGATGCGATTGGAGATGTTGATGCCGGAGGCGATCACCACACCGAGGCCCCCTCCTCCGATAAAGCTGCCGAGTGTAGCCGTGCCGATGATCAGCACGAGCGAGGTGCGCAACCCGGCGAAGATGAGCGGTGACGCCAGCGGCAGCTGGACGCGATACATCCCCTGCCACCGCGTCATGCCCATGCCTCGCGCAGCCTCGACCGCGGCGGGGTCAACGCTCTGGATGCCCGCGACCGTGTTGCGCAGAACCGGCAGTGCGCCATATGCGACGAGCGCGATGATCGTCGGCTCCTGGCCGAGGCCCAGGAACGCGTAGAGCAGGACCAGGATACCGATCCCCGGGACCGCCTGGCCCACGTTGGCGAGCAGGAACACCGGTGTGCGCACCAGCCGGCCCGCGCCGGCGATGGCGATGCCGAGAGGGACGAAGAGCACCGCGACGATCGCAAACGAGATCCCTGACAGCATCAGGTGTTCGACCAGGCGAGCCGCCAGGAAGTCGTAGTTGAGGATCTGGTCGTCGGCGATCGACCCGCTGATCGTGTGGTACAGCGCCGAAGCGACGGCCAGCCCGATCAACACGGCAATCGGGATGCTGAAGAGCCGCACCCGAGTCAGGTCGATACCGCGTTGCCTTGCAGCCACACCGCTCATCGCGACGCTCGCCGGATGACGTCTGCGTCGACGATGCCCAGCGTCGCGCCTGCGTCGGTCACGCGCACGCGGCCGTCCTCGGCGCGCAGCACCGCATCCAACGCGTCACGAAGAGTTGCCCCAGCGTCAACGGCCTCCATTGGCGTGGGTGCGCCGTTCAGCTGTGTGAGCGGGATGTCCCGCACGGTGATGAGCGAGAGGCGCCGCACCATGCGTCCCTCACCGAGGAAATCGGCGACGAAGTCGTTGGCCGGGTGCGCCAGCATCTCCGCAGGAGTCGCGTACTGCTGCAGGTGCCCGCCCTTTGAGAAGAGCGCAACACGGTCACCGAGCCGGATCGCCTCGTCGATGTCATGAGTCACGAAGACGATGGTCTTGCGCACCAGCTGCTGCAAGCGGAGCAGCTCGTTCTGCAGCCTCTCTCGCGCGATTGGATCGATGGCCCCGAACGGCTCGTCCATGAGCAGGATGTTGGGGTCGACGGCCAGCGCGCGTGCGACGCCAACACGCTGGCGCTCCCCGCCACTCAGCTCGGCCGGCAGCCTCTTGGCGTAGTCGGCTGCGGGCAGACCGACGAGATCGAGGAGTTCCTCCACCCGGGCGGCGATCCGCTGCTTGTCCCATTTCTCCAGCCGAGGGACGGTGGCCACGTTCTCTGCCACCGTGTAGTGCGGGAACAACCCGATCTGCTGGATGACGTACCCGATGGACCTTCGCAGCTCGTTGACGTCCACGTGCGCCGTGTCGTTCCCATCGATGCTGATGACGCCGGAGGTCGGCTCGATCAGGCGGTTGATCATCTTCAGCGAGGTGGTCTTGCCGCAGCCTGAGGGGCCGACGAAGATCACGATCTCCCCGGAGGGAACCTCCAGCGAGAGCTCCTGCACTGCGTCCGCGCCGCCGTAGCGTTTGGTGACGCGGTCGAACGTGATCATGTCGCCGCCACGGTGACCCGTCCCTTGGCGAGGAACCTCTGCACGGTGGCCAGCCCCGCGTCCGCGATGATGCCTATCAGGGCGACTGGGATGATCCCCGCGAGCACCTGCTCGAGAGTTCCGGTGTCGCGGGTCAGCGCGGAGAAGATGGGCTGGCCCAGGTTGTTCGCTCCCACCGCCGCGCCCACCGTGGCGATGGCGACGATCATCACCGTCGCCTGCCGGAGGCCGCCGAGGATGACCGGGATCGCCAGGGGCAGCTGGACCCGGGTCAGCACCTGGAGCGGGTTCATGCCCATGCCGCGAGCGGCTTCGGAGACGGCCGGGTCCACTGCCGCGATCCCGGCCCTCGTGTTGCGCACGATCGGAAGCAGGGCGTAGAGGATCAGGCCGATGACGACTGGCGGGTTGCCGAGGCCGAACCAGATGGAGAGGAGCCCGAAGAGGGCAAAGCTCGGGATGGTGAGGATGGTGCTGGTGACCGCGAGGATGATCGTGGCGAAGCGATCCGAGCGCGCACCGACAATGCCGAGCGCAATGCCGATGGCGCCGGCGATGACCGCGCACAGGCCGACCGTCTCGAGATGGACGACCACCTGGGGCCCGAGGGTGTCCCAATTGTCCAGGATGTACCGCAGGGTGCTCACCGAGAGTCGTCTCACTGCGGCGGCAAGTCCTGAGCCCGCGGGGACCCGCCTGTCCACGCTGGGCCACATCTTACAGATGATGGCTGCGCCGGTTGCCCATCCCCAGCCGGGGTGGTCTTACCCGGCGGCCATGGGCAACGGTTGCAGGACTGCCTCCCCGTCCCCGAGGCCGGTCGGCAGCGGCTCGCCCGCGGCGATCAAACGCGCGTCCTCGGCGGCGATCGCCTGCAGCTCCGTGATCAGTTGCGCGATCAGCTGTTCCTGGGGAAGCGAGGCGATCACCTTGCCGCCGCGGTAGAGGATCCCCTTCTGGCGACCGCCGGCGATACCGATGTCGGCGTGCATGCCCTCGCCGGGACCGTTGACCACGCAGCCCATCACCGAGACGTTGATGGTGCGCCGGACGTCGCGGAGCGCCTCCTCGACACGCGCCACCATCGGGAACATGTCGATCTCGAGGCGGCCGCAGGTGGGGCAGGCGATGAGGTTGGGGCCGTTCCCCTTCTCGCTGAGGTTCTGGAGGATCTGCCGGCCCACCCGGACCTCGTCCTCAGGCTCGCCGACCAGCGAGACGCGGATGGTGTCGCCGATGCCCTCGGCGAGCAGGATGCCGATGCCCATGGCGCTCTTGACGCTGCCCGACTCCACGGGGCCGGCCTCGGTGAGGCCGAGGTGCAGCGGGTAACGGTTGCCGAGCGCGACGAACCTGCGGTTGACGGCGATGTTGGTGAGAACGTCGCTCGCCTTGAGCGACACCTTGATGTTCCGGAAGTCGAGTTCCTCGAGGATGCGGATGTGGCCGAGGGCTGCATCCACCATGTGCCCGGCCGTCTCGTCGATGCTCGCCCCGCGGCCGCGATCCAGTTCCTTGCGCTGCGGGATGCTGCCGCTGTTGACACCGATCCGGATCGGCACGTTGCGCGCGGCCGCCTCGTTGGCGATGTCACGCACCTTGCTGGGGTCGGTGATGTTGCCGGGGTTGAGGCGCAGGCAGGCGATGCCGGCCTCCAGCGCGCGCAGTGCCAGTGGCGCGTCGTAGTGGACGTCTGCGATCACCGGGATCGGCGACCCCTTGACGATCTCGCGCATGGCCACGCCGGCCTCCGGCGTGTCGCAGGTGACCCGGATGATGTCGGCTCCCGCCTTGGCGGCGCGCTCGATCTGGGCAAGCGTGGCGCTGACATCCTCGGTCTGCGTCTTGGTCATGGTCTGCACCGGGATCGGGGCAGCTCCCCCGACGACGACGCCGCCGACGTTGACGGGGATGGTGGCGCGGCGGGTGATGGTGCTCATTGGGGTCTGGTGACGTCTCCGATGGTGACATAGATGGCAAACAGCACAACGGCGGCCAGCCCGATGGCGTAGATGAGGGCTTCGCGGCGGGGATCGAGGCGGCGGCGGCGGATCGCCTCGATAACGATGAGGAACGCCTTGCCCCCGTCGAGGAACGGGATCGGCAGAACGTTGACGAGCCCGAGGTTCATGCTCACGAACGCGATCCAGAAGGCCAGCGAGCGGCCTCCCTGGTGGGTCGCCGTGACGGTCTCTCGCACGATTCCCACCGGCCCTGACAACCCCTGGGGGCCGGTGATGCCGCCGCTCTTGGGGTTGGTGATCAGGTTGGACAGGTCGGTGAAGGTGGTCGTGACGAAGGTCGGGATCTGGCCGAAGCCGTCGGCCAGGGCCTGCACCACCGGCTCGCCGTCGAAGTTGGGCGACACCCCGAGGCGCCACGCTGCCTGGATCGCGCCGTCCTTGCCACTGCCATCGGTGATCCCCGACGCGGCCAGGTGTGCGTAGGTGGGCCCCCGGGTGCCGTCGGCGTTGATCAGGAACCCGGAGACGGTGGCCGGACCGCTGCCCCCCGCAA
Organism: Candidatus Dormiibacterota bacterium; assembly: GCA_036828955.1. Lineage (GTDB taxonomy): Bacteria > Chloroflexota > Dormibacteria > Aeolococcales > Aeolococcaceae > Aeolococcus. Next base: position 5,365 of record DAISRJ010000052.1, read on the forward strand.
CCTTCGCGGGGTCACCACTCGACACGGCGTGGCCGTCGACAGCGGTGACGACGAACTCCTCGCCCAGGGGCAGGTCGGCGACCGTGGTCACCGGGGCGGCGTTCGACGAGGGCGGCGGCGACGCCGATGGGCTCGGGCCGGCCGGCGCCGTGATCCCGTTGACGATGATCAGCGAGGGCACGATCGTGGTCCTGTGGATCGAGGAGCCGGAGCTGTAGACGACCACCATGGGGTGGCCGGCCGCGTTCGCGGTGGCGGCGTGCAGGTCGTTGGACACGTCGGCGGCGGTGTCGTGGCGGATGACCCGGCCGTCGACGCTGAGGATCACGTCGCCGTCGCGCAGGCCGGCCTGCTGGGCGGCTGCGCCCGGCTGCACCTGGGAGCCGTTGGGCAGCATCTGGAGGGCGGTGAACAGGAGGCCCGCGAAGATCATGTTGGAGACGATCCCCGCCATGATCGTGGCCAGCCGTTTCGGGATGGACGCCCGGTAGAAGTTGCGCTCCCCCGCGTCAGCCTCGCCGGCGAGGCCGAGCATGCCGGCCATGCGCACGAAGCCGCCGGCCGGGATGATGCGCAGCGAGTACGTGGTCTCGCCGATCTTCCTGGCCGCGATCCGCGGACCGAAGCCCACCGCGAATTCGTCGACGCGGATGCCGCACAGCTTGCCGACGATGAAATGGCCGCCTTCGTGGACGAGCACCACGGTGAGAAGCACCAGGACGACCGCCCCGACGATGGCCAGGATGTCGAGGGTCATGCGCTGGTCACAGCCCCGCCGATTCGTTCGGTGGTGAAGCGACGCGCCCAGGCGTCAGCGTCGAGGACGTCGCCGAGCGAGGGGTCGGTCACGTTGGCCACGGCTCCGACCGCATCGCCGACAAGGGACACGATGGCGTCGTAGCCGATGCGCCGCTCCAGGAAGGCGGCAACGGCCACCTCGTTGGCGGCGTTGAGCACGGCCGGGACGATCCCTCCCCGCTCGCCTGCGGAGCGGGCCAGGCCGACGGCCGGGAACCTGGCCGCATCCACCTCGAAGAACTCAAGCGCGGCCCCGTCGGTGAGCCGCGCCGGCGCGGCGATGCCGGGCAGCCGGCGGCCGTCCGCGATGGCCAGGGCGATGGGAACGCGCATGTCCGGCACGCCGAGCTGGGCCACGACGGCACCGTCGATGAACTCGACGAAGGAGTGCACAATGCTGCGCGGGTGGATGACTGCGCCGATCTGCGCATACGCGACATCGAAGAGGAAGTGGGCTTCGATGATCTCGAGCCCCTTGTTCATCATCGTCGCGGAGTCGATCGTGACCTTGGGCCCCATCGTCCACGTCGGGTGGCGCAGCGCCTCCTCCACGGTGACCGTTGCGAAGGTGGCCGGGTCGCGCTCCCGGAAGGGACCGCCGCTGGCGGTCAGCACGAGGCGGCTGACGCTGTCGGCGCGCTCGCCGCGGAGGCACTGCCAGAGCGCGCTGTGCTCGCTGTCGACGGGCAGGATGCTGGCGCCGGCGGCCGCCGCGCGCGCCTTGACCAGCTCCCCCGCCATCACCAGAACCTCCTTGGTGGCGGTCGCGATGGTCCGGCCGGCGTCCAGCGCCGCCAGCGTGGGCCGGAGCGCCGCCGCGCCCGGGATGGCCACGCAGACCACCTCGCACTCCATCGCGGCCAGCTCGCAGACCGCCTCGACGCCCGAGCCCATTCCCGGCGGCAGGATCTCGCCCGCGGGCGGCGACACGAGGGCGGAGCGGCGGACGCCGAACCGCTCGACGACGCTGGACAGGCCGGCGAGGTCGCTGCCCGCGGCCACGCCGACGAGCTCGAACAACTGAGGAAAACGGCTGATGACGTCGCAGCACTGCATACCGATCGAGCCGGTGGCTCCGAGCAGCACGACCCGGCGCCGCCTCGCCTCCGCGGCCGCGGAACTGGTGGTCATCGCCTCATTCTCTGCGAAGCCCGCTGTCCGTGAGCCCTCAGGCGAGCGAGATGAGCCGGTAGAAGCAGTACACGGCGGGGGCGACGAGGACGAGGCTGTCGAGCCGATCGAGCAGGCCGCCGTGCCCAGGGATCAGGCCGCCCGAATCCTTGGCGCCCGCCTGGCGTTTGAGGGCGGACTCGGCGAGGTCGCCGGCCTGGGCGACGATACCGATGAGCAGGCCCTCGAGTGCGCCCAGCCATGGCGCGATCCCGAGGAACACCCGGCCGAGGACTGCCGCCACCACGACGGCCGCGACCAGTCCGGCGGCGGCGCCCTCGACGGACTTCCGCGGTGAGATGTGCGGGAAGAAGCGATGCCTGCCGAGAGCGCTGCCGACGAGGTAGGCGGCGGTGTCGCAGAGGACCACGGCGGCCACGGGCACGGCGACGGCCTCAACGCCGAACGAGTGGTCGGCCGGTCGCCAGGAGATCAGGGCGACGTAGAACCCGAGGGTGAAGCCGACGTACACCGAGCCGGCGACTGCCGCCATCCAGCTGCGCCACGAGGTGCCGGACACCACCAGGCCGGCCAGCCCGGCGACCAGGGCTGCGCCCAGCCCGATGTCGAGCGCCGGCGGGTTGCCGGGGACGGCGTAACGGATGGCCAGCCAGACAGTCAGTGGCAGGAGGAGCCAGGGCGGCGGCGGCGCGTCGAGGCGGCCTGCCAGCCCCGCGAACTCCCACGCTCCCAGTGCTGCGGCGGCGGCGACGACTGCCACGAACACGGGCCCACCTGCGGCCACGGCGCCGGCGACGACGAGGAGCAGGAGGACCCCCGAGACCCAGCGAGCCGCCGTTGCGGATGCCGGCATGACCGCGGCGGCGGGGTCACCGGCGACGGTGGGGTCGCTCAGAGCGACGCGGGCGCGGGCAGCGCCGCCTCAACCCGCACCGCCCCGAAGCGGCGGTCGCGCCGCGCGTAGGCGGCGAGGGCGCCCTCGATGGCGCGGGCATCGAAGTCGGGCCAGAGCGTCTCGGTGATGTAGATCTCGGCGTAGGCCGCCTGCCAGAGCATGAAGTTGCTGATGCGCATCTCGCCGGCGGTGCGGACGATCAGGTCGGGATCGGGCAGGCCCGCGGTGTAGAGAGCGCCGGCGAGGGTGTCGTTGTCGAGGTCGGCGAGGTCGCAGCCACGGGCGGCGAGGTCGCGGACTGCCGCAACGATCTCGTTGCGGCCGCCGTAGTTGATGGCCACGTTGAGAATGGCGCGCGTGTTGCCGCTGGTGAGGTCCTCCGCGGCGCGCACCTTCCGCTGGAGGCGGTCGCTGAGCTTGCTGCGATCCCCGATGGCGCGGATCTGGATGCCCTCGGCGTGCATCTCGTCCACCTCGGAGTCGATCGTCTCGCCGAACAGCTGCATGAGTGCGGCGACCTCATGACGCGGACGCGACCAGTTCTCGGTGCTGAACGCATAGAGAGTGAGGATGTGGACGCCGGCCTCGTTGCAGGCCTCCATGACCGGGCGGATGGTGGCCACCCCGGCGCGGTGACCCGCCGCGCGAGGGAGGTGGCGGCTCCGGGCCCAGCGGCCGTTGCCGTCCATGATGATGCCGATGTGGCGCGGCAGCTCGGGGCGGGACGGCTCGGGCAGGGAGGCTGGCGCTGGAGGTCTCTGCATCGTTTGTACTGAACGCTTCGGTGCCGACGGCGGTTTCGCGAGGCGGACGGCTCGAGGTCAGACCTCGAGGATCTCAGCCTCCTTCCTTTCTGCGAAGTCGTCAATCTTGCCGATGAAACCGTCGGTGATGTGTTGCACCGTGGCGATGTTGCGCTCGATCTCGTCCTTGGAGACGTGACCGTCCTTCTCCATCTTGCGCAGGTGCTCGACCTCGTCGCGACGGATGTTGCGCACCGCGATGCGCGCCTCCTCGGCCTTCTGCTTGACGAGCTTGGCGAACTCGCGGCGGCGGTCCTCGGTGAGCGCCGGGATGGCGATGCGGATCACCTGGCCGTCGTTGGTGGGGTTCATGCCCAGGTCGCCCTTCTGGAGCGCCTTCTCGATTGCCTGGATGGAGGTGCGGTCGTAGGGCTGGATGACCAGCAGGCGAGCCTCCGGTGCGGTGACCCCGGCGATGCTCTGCAGAGGAGTCGGGGCGCCGTAGTAGTCGACGAGCACGCGCTCGATCAGCGACGGGGTGGCCCGGCCGGTGCGGATGCCACCGAGCTCCTTGGCGAGGGACTCGAGGCTCTTCTCCATGCGCACCTCGGCGTCGAGCAGGCGCTCCTGGATCTGCGCCTGGGAGTCCTCGGAGCGGGTGCGGTCGCTCATCCGCCGCCTGCACTCGCGTCGACGCGCGTCCCGATGTCCTCGCCGAGCACGACGCGGTCGATGCTGCCCTCGGCAAGGAGGTCGAAGACGATGATCGGCGTGCCGTTGTCCATGCACAGGGTGAGAGCGGTGTTGTCCATGACCGTCAGCCCGCGGTTGAGCACCTCCATGTAGGAGAGGTGACGCAGGCGCGTCGCCGTGGGGTCGCGCAGCGGGTCGGCGGTGTAGATGCCGTCCACCTTGGTCGCCTTGAGCAGCACGTCAGCGCCGATCTCAGCGGCACGGAGCGCTGCGGTGGTGTCCGTGGTGAAGAAGGGATTGCCGGTTCCGGCCGCAAGGATCACGATACGGCCCTTCTCGAGGTGGCGGATGGCGCGCCGTGGGATGAACGGCTCGGCGACCTGCTGCATGGCGATCGCCGACTGGACGCGGGTCTCGATGCCGAGCTGCTCGAGCGCGTCGCGCAGAGCCAGCGAGTTGATGACCGTGGCCAGCATGCCCATGTAGTCGCCCGCGACGCGGTCGAGGCCGTGCGCGCTCGCCTCCATGCCGCGCACGATGTTGCCGCCCCCGATGACCACGGCGATCTCGACGCCGCGGGCGTGGACCTTGGCGATCTCCTCGGCCATGCTGCGCACCGTGGGCAGATGAATGCTCACCGCGGACTGCTGACCGAGGAGGGCCTCGCCGCTCAGCTTGAGGATGACGCGGGAGAAGACCGGGGCGCGCTCGCCTCGCGCGGGTGCCGCCGTTGCGGCCGCCGGCCCGGCAATGACCGGTGGCCCGCTCAGTTCGGCGACGGCGGTACGGCGCCGTCCTCCCCCGACGACGAGACGTTCCCCGTGATCGTGGCGCCTTCGCCGACCTTGAAGCGCGCGAAACGGGCAACCGTGATGTTCTCGCCAACCTTGGCCGCGGCCTCGTTGATCAGGTCGCTCACCTTCTTCTTGCTCGACTCGTCACGGATCAGATGCTGCTCGAGGAGGCAGATCTCCGCGAAGTAGGCGTTGAGCTTGCCCTCGATGATCTTGTCCTGGATGTTGGCGGGCTTGTCGACGACCTGCGCCAGAAAGACGGCGCGCTCGCGCTGCACCACTCCCGCGGGCACATCCTCGCGGCGCACGTACAGCGGAGCTCGGCCTGCGACCTGCAGGGCAAGTTCCCTGGCGAGCTGTTTGAAGTCGTCGGTCTTGGCCACGAAATCGGATTCGCAGTTGACCTCGACGAGCACGCCGAGCTTTTGCCCCGAGACCCCGCCGTCGTGGACGTACGCCTCGACGCGGCCCTCGTCGGCCGACCGGCCGGCGCGGTCGGCTGCACGCGCCATACCCTTGGCGCGCAGCCAGTCCTTGGCCTTGTCGATGTCGCCCTCCGTCTCGGTGAGCGCGCGTTTGCAGTCCATCATGCCGGCACCGGTCAGCTCGCGCAGCTCCTTGACCTGGGTGGCTGTGATCTCAGCCATCAGCTCGCCTCCGCGTCACCGGCGGCGCTCGCACCAGCGAACTCCTCGACGGCGACCTCCGCGGTGCCCTCCTCGGTGTCGGCCTTGGGCTGCGCCGCCGCGGCACGCTCGGCGGCCTCGCGATCCTGGCGTTCGCGGGCGGCCGCCTCGTCTCTCTCGCGCATCTCGCGCTCACTGAGAAGCTGCTGGCCCTCGAGGATGGCGTCGGCGATCGTGTTGACGATGAGCTTGCAGGAGCGGATGGCGTCGTCGTTGCCGGGGATGACATGCTGGATCTCATTGGGATCGCAGTTGGTGTCGACGATGGCCACAATGGGGATGCCCAGCTTGTTGGCCTCACTGACAGCGAGGCGCTCCTTCTTGCAGTCGATGACGAAGAGGGCGCCGGGAAGCCTCTTCATGTTGACCATGCCCGCGAAGTTGGCCTCGAGGCGGTCGAGGTCGTCGCGATGGACGTTGGCCTCCTTGGTGCTCATGCGCTCGAAGTCGCCGCTCTCCTGCATGGTGCGCAGCTCGAGCAGGCGGCGCAGGCGCCGCTGGATGACCGGGAAGTTGGTCAGCATGCCACCCATCCAGCGGTGCGTGACGTAATGCTGGCCGCTGCGCGCACAGGCGTCCTGGATGGCGTCCTGGGCCTGCTTCTTGGTGCCCACGAACATGACCTTGTCGCCGTCGGCGACGAGCTGGCGCAGGAAGCTGCAGGCGTCATCGAGCGCCCTCTGCGTCTGCTGCAGGTCGATGATGTGGATGCCATTGCGCGCCGTGAAGATGTACGGGCGCATCTGTGGGTTCCACCGGCTGGTCTGGTGGCCGAAGTGCACTCCGGCCTCGAGAAGCTGGCGGAGGGTTGTCGCCGGCATGGGCGTGCCTCCTCGGGTTGGTGTGTTCCTCCGCCTCGGGTGATCGCCCGTCACGACCCCAAGAGGGGCACCTGTGCCGGACTGACCGAGGCGTGTGTGATGAACTCGATTCTAGCAGGGCGGCGAATCTGGCCCCAGAGGTTGAAGCCCAGCCGGCGCGCGAGGTGCGCCGAGGGCCGGGGTGAGCACGGTCGGATTCACTCCGACCGTGCGAGGGGGCGGGGATCTGCCCCGCCCC
>DAISRJ010000053.1:0-11707 GCA_036828955.1 Candidatus Dormiibacterota bacterium
CGAGGATCGCGCGGCCCCCGAGGTAGCTGTCGTTGATGTCGACGGGTCCGTTCCAGGTGCCGGTGTACCAGGCCTCAAAGAGGTGGCCGGCGGGGCCCTGCCAAAAGACCAGCTGGGTTCTCCCGTCCTTGCTGACCGCAACAGCCGGCGTCGAGGTGAGCGTGCCCAGCTGTGGGAAGCTGATCGGTCCGTTCCAGGTGCCGGTGTACCAGGCCTCGGCGAGCTGGTTGTTGGCGCCCCTCCAGAAGACCAGCTGCGTGGAGCCGTCGGGGGTGACCGCCACCTGGGGGGCGCCGACCCCGCTCGGCGCGAAGTGCTGTGGAATCGGACCCGACGGCTGCGCGCCGACGGCCAGCGGCGGGGCGAGCGGCACCAGGGGGGTCCCGCCGCCGCCGATCGAGGCGGCGCTGTTGTTGTCGACGACCGAGAGGTTGTTGAGGATGGTCATGATGTCGTTGGCCCACGGGCTGCCACCGACCCCGGCGGTCTCGAACGGGTAGCCCCATGCGCTCTGGAACTGGTTGATCATCGACGCGTCGCCGGACTCGGTGTCGATGCTGAACACGGGGCGCTTGGTGTCGTTGCTGACGTAGGCGCCGTAGTTCTGTAGCGCCTGGGCGAGGATCATTCCCGGCCCTGAGGTGACGCCGAGAGAGGCGAGGTTGAGGTTGGCGGGCAGCGCCAGCAGCGCGCCCATCTTCAGGGCGGGGGTGTGTCCGCCGTAATACGTGGGGCCGTAGCCGTCCTCGTGGGTCGCGGGCCAGCGGAAACCTCCCGGGCCAGGGAACAGGTCGCTGGCGCCGTCGAGGTTGATGCGCACCGCGTGGTGGATCTGCCCGCCCGGCACCAGCTCGTTGACACGGAGCAGCCCGCCGAGGGTGGAGAGACCGGAGCCGCCGGCGCCTCCGGTGAGGCCGTCGCCGTAGATGGAGCCGAAGGCCCTGGCCGACGCCGCCGTCGCGGCGCCGCCGGGCGAGCAGCGCGCGAAGGCGCCACCCTCGGTGAGGCTCGACCCGTCAGAACCGACGACCGCGTAGCCGTTGTTCGAGGTCGACGACGGCAGCATGAAGGCCGGCGGGATCGGCGCCGTGGTGATGGCGGCGCCGCCACCGCAGCGATCGCTGTGCTGGCCTCCATTGAGCGCGATCGTGGTCAGCGGGGCGCTCGGATCCATCAACGTCACCGTCTCATCGGCGGTCAGGGAGCGGACTGTCGGCGGCGCGATCTGCGCCGGCACGTACACCGCGCCGGTTCCGATCGGCTGGTTCCACATCGACGTGCTCGTGAACGGCTGAAGGTAGGCGTTGCGGACGGCAGACGCCGACGCGGTTGCCGGGTGAGTCGCCGATGCTCCGATCACCACGGCGACCAGGACGAGCGATGTTGCGGCGCGCCGAATCATGAGCCAGTCCCTTCCGAGGCAAGCTCGCACCAGGCGAAACAGCGTCTCGAGCGGCGGCCGGTGGGATGGCTAGCTGCTCATCCCGTCCTTGCCGAAGCTTCCGTTGGCATCACCCAGGCGACGTTGCTGTTGTTCGATCTGGGGGCAGCGTACGGTGGTTTGTGTGATGCGTTTGCAACGGTCCGGCGTTCCGTGACGCCTTCGTTGCGCCACCCCCAAGCCCGTCATGGGCCTATACGAGGTGGGTCGAGCCGACCGGGGAGGGCATCAGGAGGGGCCGGGGCGGACCGTCCTGGGCCACGCGCTCCCGGGTGCGAAGCGCCGTGTCGCGGAGGACCTACCCCTCGAAGACGCGTCCCATTCGGGCGTCATGGGCGGCCTGGCCCAGCGGCGCGGCAAGCTGGGTGGCGCGCTGTGCCCAGTAGGCCATCCGCGCGCGGCAGCGGTCCACCTGGACGCGGAGCAACCGCTGGTGCACATTGGCGTCCCTGAACGCGTCGTCGGTCACGCCACGTAGGACCGAGGCCGTGTGGGTCAGCAGCGCCAACCGGACGGCCAGCAACTCACCGTAGACGCGGTGCCAGTGAAGGGCGTCCTCGAATCGAGTGGACTCGAGATCCTCGCCGGGCAGAAGGCTGTCCGGCTCGACCGCCCGCTGCAACTCCTCGCGCGACGGCGTATCAAGCGCGTACACGACCGTTAGCCATCTCAACATTCCTCCCCATGACAGGGAGAATATCAGGTTGTTACGCGCCCGTTTCAGCGCGCCGGGCGACCGCTGCCCGGCAGCCTGCGTAGTACCCTCTGCGACTCAATGCCGAGGTAGCTCAGTTGGTAGAGCACGGGTCTGAAAAACCCGGTGTCGACAGTTCGATCCTGTCCCTCGGCACCTCATTTCCAGACCGGTGCAGCCTGCCCTTCTCGGTAGGCTTGCGGGGTTCCACACATCAGGAGGTCCATCGATGGCGCAGACCACCGAGCCCGCCGTGGCCGAGGCGCGCCCGCGCCCGGAGCCGGACCCCGAGCTGATCTCGGGCGGTCACCTCGTGGCTCGGGCCCTGAAGGCCGAGGGGGTCGAGGTGATCTTCACGCTGTGCGGCGGCCACATCATCGACATCTACGACGGCTGCGTCGACGAGGGGATCGCCATCGTCGACGTGCGCCACGAGCAGGTCGCGGCTCACGCCGCCGACGGCTGGGCGAGGGTCACCGGGGTGGCGGGCTGCGCGGTGGTGACCGCCGGTCCCGGCACCACCGACGCCGTCACCGGGGTGGCCAACGCCTTCCGCGCGGAGAGCCCGATGCTGCTCATCGGCGGCCAGGGGGCGCTCAGCCAGCACAAGATGGGCTCGCTGCAGGACCTGCCCCACGTGGAGATCATGGCTCCGATCACCAAGTTCGCGGCCACTGTCCCGCACACGTCGCGCATCGCCGACATGACCGCGATGGCATTCCGGGAGTGTTTCAACGGGGCGCCGGGTCCCTCGTTCCTGGAGATGCCGCGCGACATCCTCGACGGTCGGGCACGGCTCGACAGCGTGACCCTCCCCAAGCCGGGGGGGTACCGTGCCTCCACGCGCAGCCTCGGCGACCCCGCGGCCATCGAGGCGCTGGCCGCTCTGATCGCGCGGGCCGAGAAGCCCTGCGTGCTCTTTGGCCAGCAGGTGTGGACGTGCCGTGCCACCGAGGCTGCGATCACCTTCTGCCGCAGCCTCGACATCCCGGCATTCATGAACGGCGCCGCCCGGGGCACGCTGCCGCCCGGCGACCCGCACCACTTCCAGCTGACGCGCCGTCACGCGTTCGACAACGCCGACCTGATCATCATCGTGGGCACGCCGTTCGACTTCCGCATGGGCTACGGACGCCGCCTCGGGCCGCGCGCCACGGTCGTGCAGATCGACATGGACTACCGCACCGTGGGCAAGAACCGCGACGTCGACCTCGGGCTCGTCGGCGACGTCGGCGTCATCCTGGCAGGCGTCACGGCGGCTGCCGCAGGCCGCCCCGGCGCGATGCCGTCACGCGTGGCCTGGTTCGCTGAGCTACGTGCGCTCGAGGACGCCAGCTACCAGAAGCGTCTGCCCCGTCAGCTCTCCGATGCCATGCCGATCCACCCGTTGCGGCTCTCGCACGAGATCAACGAGTTCCTCACCGCCGACTCCATCTACATCGGCGACGGCGGCGACGTGGTCACCTTCTCCGGGGGCGTCGTCCAACCGAAGTCGCCCGGGCACTGGATGGACCCCGGGCCGCTCGGGACCCTGGGGGTGGGCGTGCCGTTCGCGATGGCCGCGAAGTACGCGCGCCCCGACAAGGAGGTCGTGGTCCTCTTCGGCGACGGTGCTTTCAGCCTCACGGGCTGGGACTTCGAGACGATGGTTCGCTTCAACCTGCCGTTTGTCGGCATCGTTGGCAACAACTCCTCGATGAACCAGATCCGCTACGGCCAGATCCAGAAGTACGGGGAGGCTCGCGGGCGGGTCGGCAACACCCTGGGCAACGTGCCGTACGACCAGTTCGCCAAGATCCTCGGCGGACATGGAGAAGAGGTGCGCGATCCCAAGGACATCGGTCCGGCGTTGCGCCGGGCGCGCGAGTCGGGGCTTCCGTCGCTCATCAACGTCTGGATCGACCCGGACGCCTATGCGCCGGGAACCATGAACCAGACCATGTACAAGTAGTGGAGCGGGGGACAGGTATGCCACAGGCACTCGACGGCGTGAAGGTCCTCGACATGACCCACGTGCAGTCAGGACCGTCATCGACACAGATGCTCGCCTGGCTTGGCGCTGACGTGATCAAGGTGGAGACGCCCGGCCGCGGGGACGTGACCCGCGGTCAGCTTCGCGACATCCCCGACGTCGACAGCCTGTACTTCACGATGCTCAACTGCAACAAGCGCAGCATCACCCTCAACATGAAGTCCGATGAGGGAAAGCGCATCTTCGCCGAGCTCGCGGCCCGCTCCGATGTTCTCGTCGAGAACTTCGGGCCCGGTGTCATGGATCGTTTCGGGTTCACGTGGGAGCGTCTGCAGGAGATCAACCCGCGCCTCATCTACGGCTCGATCAAGGGCTTCGGGCCTGGCCGGTATGCCAACTTCAAAGCATACGAGTCGATCGCCCAGGCGATGGGCGGCGCCATGAGCACGACAGGCTTCGACGACGGTGTGCCGCTGACCACGGGGGCCCAGATCGGCGACAGCGGCACCGGTATCCACCTCGTCGCCGCGCTCATCGCGGCCCTCTACCAGCGGGTCACCAGCGGCCGCGGCCAGCGCGTCGAGGTGGCCATGCAGGAGGCGGTGCTCAACCTCTGCCGGGTCAAGCTGCGCGACCAGCAGCGCCTCACCCACGGCCCGCTCGCCGAGTACCCCAACGAACGCTTCGGCGACGAGGTGCCGCGCTCCGGCAACGCCTCGGGCGGCGGCCAGCCCGGCTGGACGGTGAAGTGCAGCCCGGGCGGCCCCAACGACTACGTGTACGTCATCGTGCAGCCGCCCATCTGGGCCCCCCTGGCGGCTCTGATCGGTCGCCCGGAGCTTGCCGACGACCCGGAGTGGAGCACGCCGGCGGCGCGCCTGACCAAGCTCGACGGCATGTTCGCGCTCATCGAGGAGTGGTCGGTGCAGCACACCAAGTGGGAGGTGCTCGACGAGCTCAACGCCCGCAACATCCCCTGTGGACCGATTCTCAGCACCCGAGACCTGATCGAGGACGAGACCCTTGCGGAGCTTGGCATGATCGTCACCGTCGACCACCCCGAGCGGGGGCCGTTCAAGACGGTGGGCAGCCCCCTGAAGATGTCCGACTCGCCCGTGCAGGTTCGCCGCTCGCCGCTGCTCGGCGAGCACAACGACGAGATCTACGCCGAGCTGGGCTACTCCCCCGAGCAGATCGCCGACCTGCATGCGGCGGGGGTCACCTGATGACGGCGATCACCGCGCCCGCGGTCAGGCTGCCGGAGCGGCGCCTGCTCATCGGCGGGGAGTGGGTCGATGCGGTGGCAGGAACCACCCTTGCCACGGAGAACCCCGCCACGGGCGAGGAGATCACCACCGTGGCGTGCGCCGGCGCGGACGACGCGCACAGGGCTGTGTCCGCCGCGCGCGCTGCCTTCGATGGTGGCCCATGGTCGACGATGAGGGCGGCCGACCGCGGACGGATGATCGCCAGGCTGGCCCGCCTCGTCGACGAGAACCGCGACGAGCTCGTCGCCCTGGAATCGCTGGACGGTGGCAAGCCCGTGCGGGCGACGGCGCGCCAGGACCTGCCGGCGGTGATCGACTGCCTCGAGTACTACGCCGGCTGGGCGGACAAGATCAAGGGCGACGTGGTCCCGGCACGGCCGGACGCCCTCACCTACCTGCGCCGCGAACCCGTGGGCGTGGTCGTGAGCATCGTCCCCTGGAACTTCCCGCTGATGAACGCGGTGTGGAAGATCGCGCCTGCGCTGGCCGGCGGCTGCGTCGTCGTCCTCAAACCGTCGGAGCTGACGCCGCTCACCGCTCTGCGACTGGGCGAGCTTGCGCTGGAGGCTGGCCTGCCCGCAGGCGTCCTCAACATTGTTCCCGGCCTGGGCAACGATGTCGGCGCGGCGCTCGTCGCGGATCCGCGGGTGGACAAGATCTCGTTCACCGGCTCGCCCGCCGTCGGCAAGTCGATCATGCGCGCGGCGGCGGACAACGTCACGCGGCTGGGCCTGGAGCTCGGCGGCAAGTCGGCCAACATCGTGTTCGCGGACGCCGACCTGCCGGCCGCGGTGGCGGCGTCGACGTCTGGTGTGTTCTTCAACGCCGGCCAGGTGTGTTCGGCAGGGTCGCGAATCCTCGTGCACGAGGCGGCGCGCGAGGAGTTCGTGGGTCGGCTCGCGGACGCCGCCAGGGCGATCCGCGTCGGCGACCCCATGGACCCGAGCACGCGGATGGGCCCGATCATCTCCGCCAAACAGCGCGACCGGGTCACCGGCTACATCTCGATTGGGACGGAGGAGGGCGCCACGCTTGTGACCGGTGGAGCCCGCATGGAGCGCGCCGGCTACTTCGTCGAGCCGACCGTCTTCAACGATGTCCGCGGCGACATGCGCATCGCCCAGGAGGAGATCTTCGGCCCGGTCGCGTCGGTGATCGGCTTCGCCGACGAGGATGAGGCCCTCGCCGTCGCCAACGGCACCGCCTACAGCCTCGCCGCCGCGGTCTGGAGCAGGGATGTGAAGCGGGTCCACCGGGTGGCACATCGCCTGCGGGCAGGAACGGTCTGGGTCAACACCTACGGCCACACCGACACCCGCCTGCCCTGGGGCGGGGCAGGAGGCGACTCCGGGATCGGCCGCGACCTCGGCGAGGCCGCCCTGGCCAACTACACCGAGACCAAGACGATCTGGATCGACCTGCGGTGACGGCATCGTCCTGAGATCTCGCAGCCGCTAGTCTCGGGATGGAGATGCGTGAGTGGCTGACCCGGCACCGGCGAGGCGCCCTTGCGATCGGCGCGATTGGCGTCGCCGTCGTGGTCACCGCAGCCACCCGCCTGCCGCTGCTGGGTGGGGGTGAGATCGACTGGGACGAGGGCGTGTACTGGCTCTCGATGCAGTCCATGCAGGCTGGACACGCGCTCTTCACCTCCGTGTACAGCTCGCAGCCGCCGGCGTTCCTGCTCCTGACCGAGCCACCGTGGGCTCTTTTCGGCGGAGGCATCGCTGCCGCTCGCGCGGTGATGCTGGCGTGGGGGGTGATCGCCGTGGTCGCCGGGGGTGCCATCGGGTGGCGCCTGGGCGGCCGGGTCGCCGCTGTGGCCGTTGCCGTGACCCTGGCGGTGGATCCGCTCATGGTCCGCCAGTCGCTGGTTCTTCAGGCTGACGGCCCAGCGACGTCCCTGGGCCTGGTCGCGGTCGCCTTCGCGGCGGTGGCGGTGACCACGAGGCACAGGCGCTGGGGCACGCTCGCAGCAGGCCTGGCCGGGGCGGCGCTGGTCATCGGGCTGCTGACCAAGCTCCTGGATGTCGCCGTGGTGCCGGCCCTGGTGGCGGTGCTGGCGGCGCGAGGCGGCTGGCGCCGTCTGCTCGGTGCCGCCGTCGCCGGTGGCATCGTGGCCGCCTGCGCGGTCATGGTCCCGCTGCACGACGCCTGGTCGTCCATCTGGAGCGACGCCGTCGGTCTCCACATCAGCACAGGTTCGTCGTCGGCCGGCCTCACCGTGATCCACGGGCTGGCCGAGCGCTGGAAGTTGGGCGCACTCGCCGCCGCAGGCGCGGTGGTCGGGTGGCGGCGGCATCCTCGGCTCGTGATCACGGGCGTGGCCTGGCTCGGGGGCGCTGCACTGGCCATGGCGGTCACCCACCCGCTGTGGCCGCACCACGCGGTGTCGGCATCGCCCGGTATCGCCCTGCTCTGCGCGGCGGGCATCTCCACGGCGTTCGGGTGGCTGGAGCAGCTCCCCCTGAAGCGACGCTCGACCATGGCCGCGACCGGCCTCGCCATCACGCTCGCGGCCGGTTCAGCGCTGTACCTGGCGTCGGGCCTGCGCCAGCTGCCCTTCAAGGATTTCAGCTCCCTGGCCGGCCGCCTCGCGGCGGCCACGCCGGCCACCGCCCAGGTTGTCGGCGACGAGGAGTACGTCCAGGCCCTGGCACACCGCGCCGCGCCGCCGTTGTTCGTCGACACCTCCAACACGCGGATGTACGCGGAAAACGGCGCGCTGCGGCGCTTGGAGGCCACCGCAGGCGGCACCCCGCCGGTGTGCGCGGTCCTGTTCTCCAGCGGCCGCTTCGCCGGCCTCCCCGGGTTCCGGGTGTGGGTGGCCGACCACTACCCGGTGAGGCTCAGCCTGGGACCGTCGCAGGACCTATACCTGCTACCCGGCTGCGGATGACGGTGGCGGCGACGCCGTCGAGTCGCCGGCTCGTCGGTGCCGCTCCTCTCGTCGCCGTCCTGGTCGTCGGGGTGGCGGCGCGAGCCATCCTGGTGCCCATCACCCACGGCGCCGATTTTGTCGTATGGGACCTGGCGTCGCAGGCAACTCTCAAGGGCATCAACGTGTATGCGCATCACCCGGCGTACGCGGGTGGCCCGTACGCCTACTTCCCGCTCTTCCTGTATGTCGAAGTTCCCATGCAGTGGCTGACCATCCACACGGGCGTGTCCTTCACGGTCATGGGCAAGCTGCCCATCGTGGGAGCGGACCTCCTTGCCACCGTTCTCATCGTGGGGGAGGTGCGAAGGCGAGGCCGCGGGGGAGGGGCCGAAGCGATCGCCGCCGCGTTGTTCTTCCTCAACCCCCTGGTGCTGTACAACGGCGCCTTCTACGGTCGCTTCGACAGCGTCTGCGTGGCTCTGTACATGGTCGCGTTCCGTGCGTACCGGCCCGGCCGGCCGGCGACATGGCGTTTCGCGATGTGGTACGCGCTCGCAGTTGCGGCAAAGACCTTTCCCATCTTCGTCCTGCCCTGGCTGGTGACGCGCGGCCGGGTGACGGCGCTGCGTGTTCTGGTCGCCTGTGGCAGCATCATGGCAGCGTTGTCGGCTCCGTACCTGCTCACCAGCCCGCGGGCGTTCGCCCGCGATCTCCTCTACAGCGCTGACAAGCTGTCAGGCGGGCTCTCGTGGCAGGTGATCTTCCACGGCCTGCCGACCGCGGTGCAGCTGTCCATCGCCGCCGCGCTGCTCGTGGTGTTCCTGGTTGCGGTGATCGCGCTCTGCCTTGTCGATGACTTTGCGATCTGCTCGGTCGTCGCCCCGCTGCTCTTCATCGTTCTCAGCAAGCAGGTGATCGAGCAATACCTGGTCTGGCCCATGCCTCTCCTGGCCTTGGTCGTGGTCACCGAACGCTCCCGATCGGCGCTGTTCCTGCTGGCGTCGTTGACCGGTGCCGGCATGCTGGTCAACGCCTACTACCACCCCTTCGGAGTGCAACCGGCGGCGATCAACGTGGTGTTCGCCGTCCTGGTCTGCGCCGGCGTGGTCGGCCTGCTGTCGACGGGTCGGCGCAGGCCCGCGCCGAATGGAGGACCGGGAGCCCGCGTCAGCTGGCGTGGCGCTCGCGACGGGCGTCGTTTCGCTTGGCCAGGGCGGCTTGCGACCTGGTCAGCATCAGCCCGTCCGTGGCACGCACCACCATCCACACGGCCGGCGCGATGACCACCACCGCGAGCAGGATGATCCCCAGCTCGACGTTGCCCACCTGCACGAGCTTCAGTCCCGATGCCAGCAGCACGAAGGCCAGCACGCGTCGCAGAAGGCGGGCGGGGGCGCGCGCCGAGATCCGCGCGCCCAGGTAGACCCCGGGAATGCTGCCGATCAGCAGCGAGGTGGTCAGGGCAAGCCGGAAGTCGCCGAAGAGCAGGTGACCGAGCGACGCCGCTCCCACCAGCGGGATGGCCTGCACCAGGTCGGTCCCGACCAACTGGGACGCGCGGATCTTGGGATACAGGAAGAGAAGCAGCACGATGATCAGCGACCCGGACCCAACCGACGTCATGCCCACCACCAGGCCGCCGAGTGCACCGATCAGAACGGTCTGCAACGGCTTCACCGTGATCGACGCCGGGTTGGTCACCGTGAGGTGCTCGCCCCGGGCGCGCTCCCGCAGGTTCATGAATGCCTTGAGCACGATCGCCCCTGCCGCAACCAGCAGAGCAACGCCGAGCACCACCTGGACCACGTCCTGGACATGTCTGCCGGTGCCGATGGCCCGCAGGATGAGCACCCCGCAGAACGCGGATGGCACCGAGCCGATCACCAGCCACTTGACCAGCTGCCGGTTGACTGTCCCCTGGCGGAGGTGAACCGCCGCCCCTACCGGCCGCATGAAGAAGGACGCCACCAGGTCGCTGGAGACCGCCGCCAGCGGCTGGACGTTGAAGACGACAACCAGGATCGGCGTCATCAGGGCGCCCCCGCCCATGCCGGTGAGCCCGACGACGAAACCAACGAGCAGTCCAGCCACGGCCAGGGACAGGTCGATGTGCATGACCTACGACCCCCCTTCACGTCGGCGAGATGGCCTCGAGCGCCGGCCAGCCCCTGATCGCGCTGCAGCGTTCGACGCGTTCTGGCGCATCGTATGGGCCGGCAAGGATCGAGTCAAGAGGTCATATCATGGCGGCAGGGCCATTGCGATGTGCTTGAACCGCCGACGCCTTTGGTTATAATGACGCGATTGACTGTATCCGCGCAAGCGGGGGGTGGTCGCGTAGGGTAGGTGCGAGGCAGCGCCGCACTGGGCGCTCGTCCATGGGAAGGGGGACCGACGTTGCTCACAGGTGCAGACATCGCCATCGAATCCGACCACGAGGTTGCGCGGCACGTCGCCGAGGTCGCCGGCCAGTCCCTGGTTGCGCTCCGCGACGCCGCCGGAACCGGGTTCGACCCACAGCGCCTCCGCGACGACGGCGACCGCCAGTCGCATGAACTGATCGTCCGGCTGCTCGCCGAGTTGCGTCCCGGCGACGCAGTGCTCTCCGAGGAGGGGGCCGACGACCCGTATCGCCTCGGCCAGCGCCGTGTGTGGATCGTCGATCCGCTGGACGGGACCCGCGAGTACGGGGAGACAGGCCGACCCGACTGGGCGGTGCACATCGCCCTGGTGGAGGAGGGGACGCCGACGGTGGCGGCCGTGGCGCTGCCGGCCAGTGGGCTCGTGCTCTGCACCCACCCAGCCCCCGTCCTTCCTGACGCGACCGGTGGGCGCCTGCGCCTCGTGGTCAGCCGGTCGCACACGCCTCCGGCCGCGACCGAGATCGCACGCCTCCTCGATGCCGAGCTGATCCACATGGGGTCGGCAGGCGCCAAGACGATGGCCGTGGTGCGCGGCGAGGCGGATGCCTATGTGCACCTCGGCGGGCAGTACGAGTGGGACTCGGCCGCGCCGGTGGGTGTTGCCCTCGCCGCCGGCCTGCGCGCCACACGTGCCGACGGGTCGCCACTGCGCTACAACCAGCCCAACCCGTGGCTGCCCGACCAGGTGGTGTGTCGCGCAGAGCACCAGGAGGCCATCCTCGAAGCGGTGCGTGCGGTGGTCGGTTCCGGGCAGTGAGCCTCAGCAACGGCGCCACGCTCCACCTCCTGGTGGCGCTCAGCCTCATCCTGCTCGCCGCCCACGGGATGGGCTTCGCCTTCGTGCGGCTGCGCCAGCCACAGGTGGCCGGGGAGATCGTCGGTGGCCTCCTCCTGGGACCCACCGTGCTGGGCGCGCTGCGGCCTGACCTGACCCACCAGCTCATCGCCGGGAGCACCACGACGACCGCGGTCCTTGGGGCCGTCTACCAGCTCGGTCAGCTCTTGCTCATGTACTGCGCCGGCGCCGC
>DAISRJ010000054.1:0-11612 GCA_036828955.1 Candidatus Dormiibacterota bacterium
GGCGCGGTGGCGCTCGCCCGCACCCAGCCAGCAGATGCGCGCCGGCAGGCCCTGGAAGGCGACCCGCTCGCCCGCCAGCTGGAGCCAGCGGCGCAGCGGCTCCTGCTCGGCGAACAGCTCGATGAGCGCGGCGTCGGTGACTGCAATGTCGGCAGGGTCGCCGCTGAGCGCCACCCAGCGGAAGGGCCCGCGGCCCTCGCAGAACTGGGGCCGGATGTACGCGGGCACGAAACCCGGGTACGCGAAGGCCTCAGCGAACCCTCCCTTGACGGCCTCGCCACGCAGCGAATTGCCGTAGTCGAACACCTCGGCGCCCCGTCCCTGGTAGGCCACCATCGCCCGGCAGTGCCGCGCCATCGAGGCGCGCGCGGCACGGATGTAGCCGTCGCGGTCATGCTCGCGCAGGGACGCCGCCTCCTCCAGCGACATGCCGGACGGCACGTAGCTAAGCGGGTCGTGCGCGCTGGTCTGGTCGGTGACAACGTCAACCGCCAGGCCCGACTCGAGGAGGTGGGGTAACGCCTCGGCGGCATTGCCGACCACACCGACAGAGAGCGCGCGTCCCTCCTCACGAGCCAGGTCGCAGCGACGCACGGCGTCGTCGAGGTTGTCCGCAACCTCATCGAGGTAGCGCGTCTCGAGGCGGCGGCGAACGCGCTCTCGATCGACGTCGATGCACAGGGCGACGCCGTCGTTCATGGTCACGGCCAGCGGTTGCGCTCCACCCATGCCGCCGAGACCGGCGGTGACCACCAGCCGTCCGCGGAGGCTGCCGCCGAAGCGCAGCCGTGCGACGGCGGCGAAGGTCTCGTACGTTCCCTGCAGGATCCCCTGAGTCCCGATGTAGATCCACGAGCCGGCGGTCATCTGGCCGTACATGGTCAGGCCGGCCGCCTCAAGCTCCCAGAACTCCTCCCACGTGGCCCATTGAGGCACGAGCAAGGAGTTGGCGATGAGAACCCGTGGCGCCAGCTCGTGGGTGCGCGCCACGCCGACGGGTTTGCCGCTCTGCACCAGCAGCGTCTCGTCGTCGCCGAGGTCGCGGAGCGTGGCGACGATGGCGTCGAAGCACTCCCAGCTCCGTGCCGCCCGGCCACTCCCGCCGTAGACGACAAGGTTGTCCGGATCTTCGGCGACCTCGGGGTCGAGGTTGTTCATCAGGCAGCGCAGCACCGCCTCGGTCTGCCAGCTGCGGCAGCTGATCTCGCCGCCACGCGGCGCCCGCACGGGCCGGGCGCCGGCGCTCACCGGAGCTGCGCCGCGACGCCACTCAGCGCCGCCCTCCATTCGCTGCGGCGCAGCCATTCCACCGCCTCCTCGAGGTCACCGGCCAGCACGCGGTCGTCGTCGAGGTGGGCGACGCGCTTGCGCAGAGAGCCCACCACCGCGCCCGTCGCCGGGCCGGGGCGCAGCGGTGCGCGCAGCTCGAGCGCCTGGGCCGCGGCGACAAGTTCGGTGGCCAGGACCATGCGCAGACCGGATACGCTGCGCCGCGTCCGCATTGCTGCGGTGAACCCCATCGACACGTGGTCCTCCTGCCCCGCGCTCGTGGACATGCTCTGCACCGCGATCGGGGTTGCCGCCGCGCGCAGGTCGACGACGATCGCGGCCGCCGTGTACTGGGTGATCATCAGGCCACTGTTCAGCCCCGGGTTGGCGGTGAGGAACGCGGGGAGGCCGCGCGAACGCGCCGGGTCGAGGAGGCGATCGAGGCGGCGTTCGCTGATGGCCGCGACGTCTGCGCAGACACTGGCCAGCATGTCCGCGGCATAGCTGAGGGCCTGGCCGTGGAAGTTGCCACCGCTGATCACCTCGGAGTCGAGCACCAT
Source organism: Candidatus Dormiibacterota bacterium (assembly GCA_036828955.1). Lineage (GTDB taxonomy): Bacteria > Chloroflexota > Dormibacteria > Aeolococcales > Aeolococcaceae > Aeolococcus. Next base: position 1,830 of record DAISRJ010000054.1, read on the forward strand.
GGGGTTGTCGACCACCGCGGCGAGCTCTCGCAAGACGCACTCACGTGCGAAGTTGTGGACGTCGCGCCCGGCGCCGTGCACCTGCGGGGTGCAGCGCAGGGAGTAGGGATCCTGCACGGCGTGGTGGGATTCGCGGTGGGAGGCAACCATCGCGCTCTCCGCGAGCATGGCGCGCAGGTTGGCGGCGCTGGCCGCCTGGCCCGGCGCCGGCCTCAGCGCCACGGCGCGTTCGGCGAATGCACTGGTCGTGCCCAGCAGCGCCTCAACACTCAGTGCCGCGATGACGTCCGCCGCCTCGAGCAGGTGGGCCAGGTCGGCCACGGCCAGGGCCAGCAGGGTGCACATCGCGTCCGTCCCGTTGATGAGGGCGAGCCCCTCGCGCGGCCCGACGGTGATGAGCTGGAGACCGCGCTCGGCGAGTGCGTCCGCCGCGGGCCGCCGCACCGCCCCGTCCCATACCCAGCCCTCGCCGAGAAGGCAGGCCGCCGCGTGGGCGAGGGGCGCCAGGTCCCCGGAAGCGCCCAGCGAGCCGTGCTCCGGCACCCACGGCACCAGGCCGCTGTTGAGAAGCGCGACCAACGCCTCGGGCAGCACCGGGCGCACCCCTGAGTACCCCGCGCACAGGGTGCGGGCGCGGAGCAACAGCATGCCGCGCACGACCTCGGCGTCGAGAGCCGCCCCCATGCCCGAGGCATGGCTGAGGACGACCCGGCGCTGCAGGGCGGCGCGATCCATCGGGGCCACCGCCCGGTCGGCGAGCGCGCCGAAGCCTGTGGTGACCCCGTACGCGATGCTGTCGGATCGGTCCAGCGATTCGACGACCGCGCGCGACGGCGCCATCCGTCGCCTCGCCGCGTCGCCCACAGCGACGGCCTCTCCATCGCGGGCGACGGCGATCACCTCGTCGATGGTGAGCGGATCGCCGTCGAGCACCAGCATGGCGGCGGCAGGGTACCCCTCCATCGTGGCCGATGGTACCGACGCGCTCGGCTATCGTCTGTCTCGCGCCATGCAGAGTCAGCCCGTTCCACCCCCCGTGGTGAGCGCCGCGCCGCCACCGCCTTGGCTGCGGCTACCGCCCCCGGACCCCGGAGACGCCCGGGGCCCAGGACGGTCCTCCCGAGGTGCCCGGTTGGTGGGCCCTCTCGCCGCTGTTGCGATCGTGATCGGTGTCCTCGTGGGAGGCCGGGCGTCCGCCGAGGACGGCCGGACGGCGGCGGCCGCAGCAGCCGCACGTGGCAACCCGGCACGCGCCGTCAGCCTCTATGAGGAGGTTGCCGGGCGCAGCGGATTCCTCATGCTGCTCGACCCCGGCGCATCCGCCTCGGCCGACTTCGATGCCCAGGTGGCCCGCATCGCGTGGGCCCGCAACCTCGCCGCGACCGGCGACATCGACGTGGCCGTGGCCGTCCTCGCCAAGGTCCAGGCATCCTCGCTGCTCGCGCAGGCGACGCAGGCGAGCGCCCAGATACTCGTCGACGCCGCCGCCAGTGCTGTCGCCGCCGGTCACGCGGAGCTGGCGTTGCAGCGGCTCAACCAGGCAATGGAGGGCTCTCCCCCGGCAGCACTGAAGGCCACCATCGCGGCCATGCGCGGCACTGCCGAGGTCGGCGCGGCGGCGGAGCTGGTGGCCGCCGGCCGTGGTCCGGATGCGCTGGCGCTGCTCGCGGACGCCTCGCAGAACGGCGCCGCTCCCGCCGCGGCGGCGGAATACCCGGCCGCGCTGCTCGCAGCCGCGCAGGTCGAGATCGGCGGACTCGACTACAAGGAGGCCGAGGGGACCCTCCAGCTGCTCGTTGACAACTACGGCGCCAGCGCCCAGGCGACCGCAGCTGACCACCTGCTGCACGCCCCGCAGACAGTGTCGGGGACGCTCGTGGACGACCTCGGCCACGGGACACTGGGCCGGGTGAGGCTTGCCACCCACTTCACCCAACTCTCCGGCGGTTACATCACCAGCGGTCCCTTCTACTACGGCGTCACCAACGCGACCGGCGATTTCTCGATCCCCGCGGTGCCCTTTGGTGGCCCCTACGTCCTCGAGTACTCGCGGAGCGGCGGCTGGATGACGCTCGTGGATCCGCGCAACGACACGCCGGCAAACCTGGTGACCGTCGGCTCGCTCCAGACGGAGGACCTCAACTTCATCGTCGTTCCCCACTGACCGCAGCGGCTCCCGATATGGAGCCGACCCCGCAATGCATACCATTGCCGCGTGGGAGGGGGAATTCGGCGACGCCGCGCGTCCGCGGGCAGGGGACAGGCAACAGTCGAGTTCGCCTTTGTGGCGCCGCTCTTCTTCCTCTGCTTCTTCGCCGCCATCGACGCCGGCCTCTGGGCCATCCAGACGAGTGCCGCGGTGTCCGCGGCCGAGCAGGGTGCGCGTCTCGCGGCCTCCGCCGCCGGCACTCCGCAGAGTGAGGACACGCCTTCGCCACAGGTGCTGTTCGCGGCCGTTCGCAACCAGTTGCGCCAGGCGATGTTCGGCACCACGGTGGTGGCCTGGTGCAACCCGGGAGGCGGACCCTGCTCGGGTCAGACGGGGAGCGGCGGCACCTTCGCACACTGTCCGAGCAGCCCGAGTCAGGTCGAGCAGACGTTCGGCCCGCGCACCGTGGCCGTCTGCGACGACACCTCCGTCCCGGCGCCGGCGTGCCCCGCGCCACCGCTGCCGGCGACACCGCGCTGTGACGACCCGCCGACCGTCACCGTGCACGTGATCGGCTTCATGGCGTCCCTGGTACCCCCGCTGAGCGGCCTCGGGTGGCACGCGGGCGAGATCCCCGTCGACGTCACGGCGACCACCCATGCACTCAGGTTCGCCCCGTGAGCCGGAAGCGACGCGGTCGCGGGGAGGCGGGCGGCCAGGCCGTCATCGAAACGGCTCTCGTGATCCCCATCCTGCTGGCCCTGATCAGCCTCTTCCTCGCCGTCATGGTGCAGGTGGAGGCACAGCAGGAGATGGACGCCGCCACCAAGCTCGCCGCCGAGTCGTTCTTCCAGGCTCCGTCTCTCGCTGTCGACGCAGCGGGCACCGCCTGCTGCGCACAGACCCCCGGCGCGGCCGACTCGCTTGACACGTCGGGCCTGCCCAAGGGATGCCGGTTCGCGGCGGAGACCTTCTACGGCACCATGACCTTCCGCCGCTTCCTGGTCTTCCCGGCGCAGAGCGGCGCGAGCTCGCACCCCCTCTGCGCCCGCGACGGTGCCCCCCTCGGAGCAGCGCTCAGCTCGTACGTCGAGTGCGACGTGAGCTTCCTCGACACAGCCCTCAACCCGCCCGCCGGCTTGCGTGTGGTGCGGTGCACTGCCTCCGCGTCGCTTGAGTTCTCGCGCACCCCCTTGGCATGGGCCATCCCATGGAGCCCCACCATCAGCGCGACCGCTGAAGCGGTCCCACCGCCGTTCCGACAATGAGACGCCGTCGTCAGGGTGGGCAGATGATCATGATGCTGGCGCTGTCCTTCGCCCTCTTCCTGTTCGGTCTCGTCGCACTTGTCGCCGACAGCGCCTACCTGTTTGTGTGGTCGGCCCGGGTGCAGGCGGCGGCGCAGAACGCCGCCGAGGCCGGTGCCAACTCCGTCGACTCCCAGTACCTCTACGGGCGGAGCGGACACCTCGTCGACCTCGCCGCCGCCGGCGCCCTGATGGTCTTCGAGCGCGGTTGCGTCGAGGTCGGTGACGAATCTGCGCAACTGACCGCTGCCGGCGGCGCCGCACAGACGGCGGACGGTGCCCAGCCCGCCGGCAACGGGGTGCGCTGCGTCAGCGACGGCTGCGCCGTGTACGCATCGATCGAGAAGACGGTGCCGCTGCCCCTGCCGCTCTTCGGCCAGAGTGTCGTGGTGCGAGGCGTCGCCTACGCGGCGCCGGTGGTGGGCGCGACCGCCGCCGTCCAGGCCAGCTGTGTGCGCGGCGCCTGGATCAGCGCGGACCCGGCGACGATTCCCTGACGGCGGCACCCCTGCCGCGCTCGTTGCGGCGGCGCGGCGGACCGAGGTGCCAGCCCTGCCCAAACGTCACGCCGAGCTCCTGAAGGGTCCGTGCCTGCGCGTCCGTTTCCACTCCCTCAGCGACGCATGCCGCTCCGATCTCAGCGGTGAACTGTGCCAGACCGCTCACCAGTGACCGTCGGGCGATGTCCGTGTCCACGTCGCGGATCAGCGACGCGTCCAACTTCACGATCTCGGGGCGCACGAGGAGGATGTGGTTGAGGCTCGAGTACCCGGCACCGGCATCGTCGACGGCGACCCTGATGCCACTCTCGCGCAACCCGTCCAGCGCGACGTTCAGCGCCGTGTAGTCGTCGACCGGCATGTGCTCGGTGAGTTCAAGCACGAGGCGTCGCCCGTCGACCTCGCCGAGAAGCTCCCGGAGGTGAGCTGATGCGGCGGTACGCGGCGAGACGTTGACCGACAGGTACGTCGCATCCGGGATCGTGGCCAGCTCCTCGAGCGCGAGCGTGAGCAGCACCAGCTCGAACTCCTCGCCCAGGCCCAGGACCGCAGCGTCGCGGAACCAGCTGTCGGCGCCCTGGAGGTCGCGTGAGGACAGGTCGCTGAGTGCCTCGTAGCCGGCCGTGTCGCCGCTGGCGAGGTGCACCACCGGCTGCAGCAATGTGCGCGCCGGGCGGCGGCCCATCGACCTCCTGATGTCGTCGCCGCGGCGCAGGTGATCGACGGCTCGCTGGAGAAGCGATCGCATGGACGTGGGCAGCGGCACAAGTCGGCCATTGACCTCGAGGAGGACATCGCTGCTGGCATCGACCAGTTCGCAGAGCAGGTCGACGGCAGCGCGGTCGCCCTCGTTGGAGCCGGCAAAGAGCGCTTCGAAAGGTGCTGGGACGGTGCTCGGCATCTGCATGCGCCACCCTAACCGAGAATCGCGGCGCGTGGGCGATCGATCGCGGCGCGGTTCGAGGCGGGCGTCTGCGCCAGCTTTTCCGTCCCCTGCTGCGGGCGTCCGACGGCGGTCTTCGGGCGGCTCAGCTGACAATGCCGGCGAAGGCGTCGATGCTGGTGGCGACGGTGAGGTCGCCGATTCCGGCGGCCTCGGCGAGCGACACCGCAGCGCCGCGGCGCAGCCTCACGCCGATGAGCCGGTGGCACCTCACCAGCACGTCGAAATCGCCGTCGCTCATGGGCCGCACGGCCATCACGCCGCGCATCACCACACTGTCGCGGGTGATCCTGAACCCGAGGCCGGCGAGCTTTCGCCCGTGCACCGCGAGGTCACTGAACCCGGGGCACCACGCGCCGTCGACCCGCTCTACGGCGGTGGTAACGCCGTACTGCGCCAGCGCGGCGCCGAACCAGCGGTGCAATGAGTGGAGCATCCAATCGAGCGGCATGGGCTGACCGGCGCGCGGCGAGCCGATCGCGCAGAGGCCCAGCCAGGCCTCACCCCCGACGATGAAGGTCCCACCGGCGGGGCTGGTGACCACGGCGGGGACGCCAGGGAGCCGCCGCACTTTCTCGACGAGCGTGCTGTTCCGCGCCAGCCCCGCGCCCACGGCGACGCGCCGAACCGTGCTCCTCAGTTGCATGGCGATCTCCCCGATCGGGGGGGTGAGGTGCCACGGGATCTCCGGCGGGTCGTCGACCTCGCGCTCAACGGTGACCTCGGTGACCGACACCGACGACAGGCCCAGCCTGTCGATGACGTCGGCGCGCGACGCGGTTGCTGGTGCTGTCTCCACGACCCGAGACTAGCAATGTCTCAATCGGCACAGGCTCCGGGCGCCCCATCAGCCCAGCTCGCGCCCGTGAGCGTGCTCCGGAGCCAGGACCCGGTGTGCGGCCGGTTGCTCGGCAGGTGCCCCCGCGGGCATCGGGCGGCGGAGCACCAGCGACGACTTCAGCGCGGCGCTGAGACCACGGCCGGAGGGCACGCCGAGGCCCGTCGCCGCGTCCCAGCCCGGGGCCGCTGGATAGGCGCCGTTGTCGCCGCCGGTCACGTCGGTGAACCCGGCGGCGCGCGCGCCGTAGAGCGCGGGCAGCACGTTGCCGAGGCGATGCCCCGTCGCCTCGCTGATCAGCGCGAACAGCGCGGTCCACAGCGGCGCCACCGCCGAGGTCCCGCCGACGACGGAATCGAGACCGCGATGGTGGATGATGTAGCCGGTGCACGGGTCCGCGTCGGCGGCGACGTCGGGCACGCCCCGCCCGTTCCTGCCATCATTGGCTGATACTGGGAGGATCCCGGCGCCGGACTGGTAGCGCGGCACGTCGAAGTGCTCGCTCACGCCCCCGCCGGTGGCGCCCTGGCCGACGCGCAGTTCGTTCCACGCCTCCTCGGAGAGCCGGACTCCGTCACGGGCGATGAGGCGGGTGCCCCCACAGGCGACCACGTGTGGCGCGGACGCCGGATGGTCTGCATGCTGGAGCCCGTCGTTGCGCGCGTCGGTCGAGCCGTTGTCGCCGGCCGCGACGGTGTGCACGATGCCGCGCAGGGCGCCCATCTGGAACGCGCGATCCATGGCATCCATTGCCGACGGCGTCCAGCGGTCCTCGGGCGCCCCCCAACTTGTCGACACCGCTGCGTAGTCGCGGCCGTCCGTGGCGAAGGATGCCTCCATGTTGGTGAAGCCGCGGTCGGTGTTGGGCGCGTACTTGATCACGATGAGCACGTCCGCCTGCGGTGCGCACTGCGCGAGCACCCCGGCAATGACCTGCCAGTCAAGCGCGACCTCGGTGTCCGGTCCGAAGGGGTCAGACGTCGGTCCCCAGCTGTTCACCGCCTCCTCGACGACGCGCAGACGCGGGTGACGTGCCGCGAACGCCGCGAGGTCAGATCTGTAGACGGCGCCGCCGAGCTCGGCGATGCCCACGGTGATCCTGGCCCCCGCACCGCCATCGGGAAGCACCGGGAAGTCGTAGAGACGCGCCAATTCCTCAGGGCTGTAGCTGTACGCGGGGCTCTGGCCGCGAGGGAGCACCGACAGGCGCGGTCGCGCCACGGGGCGACTGCTCAGACCCAGGACTGCGGTGACGATGCCGTCGAGATCCGCCGGCACGCTCACCTCATCGTTGTGGTCGCGGTATGTGCGCAGGGCCCCCGCGCCCGCGTCACGAGCGCGCCAGCTCTGCATGGTCACGTCGAAAGCGCGCGCGATAGCGCCCAGCGAACCGCCGATGTCCAGCGTCGTGGTGGCGGCGTCCCCGCGATGGACGCGTAGCCCTGCTCCGCGCGCCCACCGAGTCACCGCCTCGATATCGTCCGGTCGCGCGGAGTGGTTGCGGACCAGGCCTGCGGCGTCGAGGTACCGGCGCCCCTGCACGGGTGTGTGGTGTAGGCGCGCCAGCGCTACGGCAAGCGTGTCGGTCTGTGACGCCTCGCGCAGGTGCACCGTCACCACCGCCGGGGCGGCGAGCTCCGCCTGGGTGAGCGGGCGCGCGGTGAACGAGTCGGCGAGGCGCGGGCGAAGCCGGGCACTTCCGGCGAGACGGACGGTGGCAACCATGGGTTGATGACCTCGAATGCAGGGCCACCGCGAGGCGGCGCGCGGGAAAAAGCCGCCGATCCTGCCACGTCGATCCACGTGCTGTGGAAACGTCCGCGTCGACTGATGCGAGTGGAACCGCTTTGTCCTCGGCGCGTCCGCACGGCGCCGGGCGACCGCTCAGGAAGCTGGGCGGACCGCCTGGAGCGCCTCGATGGCGCCGTGGTTGTCGAGCGAGGAGAGGTCACCCGGGTCCTCTCCGAGGTAGACAGCGCGCACCACGCGGCGGAGCACCTTGGCGTTGCGCGTCTTGGGCAATTCGGCAATCACCAGAACGGCTTTCGGCTTGAGGGCTCGGCCCATGTCGCTGCTCACGCGAGCGCCCAGGGCAGCTCTCAACTCGTCGCTGTCGACGGCGCCCGGCTTGAGGACGACGAAGCACACAAGCGCCTCGCCCTTGACCGGGTCGGGAACGCCGATCGCCGCCGCCTCTGCGACATCAGGGTGCGCCACAAGCGCCGACTCCACCTCGGCCGGCCCCAGGCGCTTGCCGGCGAGCTTGATGGTGTCGTCACTGCGTCCGCGGATGTACCAGAGGCCGTCGTCGGCGATTTCCGCCCAGTCGCCGTGCACCCAGATGTCAGGCCATCGCGACCAGTAGGTCTCCAGGTAGCGCTCGCGGTCGTGCCAGAAACCGCGGGTCATCCCGGGCCAGGGGGAGCGCACCACCAACTCGCCGACCCTGCCGTGGATGCTCTGGCCATTCTCGTCAAGAACGTCTGCGTCCATGCCTGGGCACGGTCCGGCGAACGCACACGGTTGCAGTGGCGTGAGCATGTTGCCGGCAAGGATCCCGCCGCTGATCTCAGTGCCGCCGCTGTAGTTGATGATCGGGCAACGACCGCCTCCCACGTGGTCGAGAAACCACTGCCAGGGGGCCACGTTCCACGGTTCGCCACTGGCGCCGAGCACGCGCAGCCTCGACAGGTCGTGGGCGTGCGGTGGCCCGTCACCGTGGCGCATCAGGGAGCGTACGACGGTGGGGGCGATGCCGAGCACAGTGACGCCGTGCCGCTCCACCACCGACCAGAGCCGGTCGGGGCCGGGATGGTCGGGCACGCCCTCGAAGAGGACGAGCGTCGCGCCGATGGTGAGGGCGCCGCAGATCGCCCACGGCCCCATCATCCAGCCGATGTCGGTGTACCAGAGCAGCCGATCGCGGGGGCCGACGTCGAAGCAATGGGCCATGTCCTGGGTGGCCTTGATGGGGAAGCCGCCCTGCACGTGCACAGTTCCCTTGGGCCGCCCGGTCGTGCCGCTCGTGTAGAGGAGCATGAACGGCTCGTCGGCGTCACTGTCGTGGGTCTCCGCGGCGGCCGGCCGGGTGGCGGTCAGCTCGTCGTACCAGACGTCGCGGCCCGGCTCCATGCGCACATCCATGGAGGCGAGCCGACGCACCACGACGAGGTGCCGGAGTGACGGAGTCTGCTCCGCCACCTCATCGGCCACCGGCTTCATGGGCATGGGTACACCCCGTCGCAGGAACCCGTCGGCTATGACCAGGACGCGGGCGTCGCAGTCCTGCAGGCGGGCCACGATGGCGCCGGCGCCGTAGCCGCTGAAGAGCGGGACGACGATTGCCCCCACCTTGGAGCAGGCGAGGAAAACGGCGACTGTCTCGGGGATCATCGGCAGGCACAGGCCCACGCTGTCTCCGGGTCCGACGCCGAGCGCGCGCAACCCGTTGGCGCAGCGGGCCGTCTCGGTGGCCAGGTCAAGGTAGCTCCACACGCGAACGGTGCCGTCGTCGCCCTCCCACACGACCGCGTCGCGGCCGGGCTGCGTTGCCGCCCAGCGGTCGGCGGCGTTGGTGGCCAGGTTGAGGCGCCCGTGCGTCCACCACTGGGTGAAAGGCAGACCACCGCTGGTGTCGCGCATGCTTGTGGGCGGCTGGCGCCAGGCGATGCCGATGTCATCGATGGTGGCCGCCCAGAAGCGCTCGGGATTCGTCCTCGCCAGGTCGTTCAATGCTTCCATGCCGGTGACGCCGAGCCTGGTCATGAAAGCCCGCAGCCGGCTCCGGTCCACCTGCTCAGGGGTCGGGCTCCAGGCGTAGCTGAGCGCTTCAGACGAGTCGCCGGTGCTCACGGTCCGCACCATAGGTCGAGCCGCCACCCTCACGCCAGCGCCCTCGGCCGTCCGCCGTCGACCGCCTACATCGCCCAGGCCAGGCAGCCAGACGCGCTCACCCCGGCGGGCACCAGGTACCCCTGCGGGAATGTCGCGCAGGGGTTGACGGGCACACCGCCGACGTCGACCTCGAAATGAAGGTGCGGGCCGGT
>DAISRJ010000055.1:0-10949 GCA_036828955.1 Candidatus Dormiibacterota bacterium
TTCCTGACACTTGGTGCAACGGCTCTCGGTCCTTCGCCCGAAAGCCGACCGGCCGGCCGCAACCAGTAATGGGCCAACGCAAGACGCGAACAGGGGGCGCACCCGGCCGATACCAGAGGCGCCACCTTGTGGTGCGACTACCAGCGGCCGGTGTGGCCGCCGCTAGCGGCGGTCAATGGGCTCCACAATGCTGACCAAGTTCCCGGTGGCGAAAGTCCGCAAGAACGAGGTCTACTTCTTCCGAACCGTCGGCCGCGAGCGGAGCGTGTTTACCGTCGGCCGCGTGCGTAGAAACCGCCGCCTCCGAAGAGCAGCAGGATCACGAGGACGATGAGAACGATTGTGAGCATGGTTGGCTCTCCCGAGCGGTCTCACGCCCCGCGACAGCGGGACAGCGAAGTGGACCGAACCAGCCCACTATACCATCAAGCATACAGCGGCAGTGTAAGGGAACCTAGCAGTCCGAGAGGGTGGTAATGGGGAATGGTGACTGTGGTAATTTGACGGGCGCCCTGCTTGTGTAAGCCTAGATGGTGAACACGCTTAGCTCGATTTACCCGTCGAGATACTCCCCATCGCGGTGATCCGCCCGTTGACGTCGTCGGACCGCGGCGCCCTTCGTAGAACAAGGTCGCACGCCACGGCTAGCCAGAGTGCCGCTCACAAGGTCGTAATTCCGACGGCCTCGCTCGCTGGCGTACATGCGGTCATGCGGACTGATCTCCGCTGCGGCGAACAGCTGGACCGTTCGGAGCCAGCTCACCCAAGGAGTACACCACGAGTACCGTTTGGCGCAGATGGTGACGAAGCGGCGCGCGAAAGTCTCGGACGAGAAGCCGGATCCAATCCGCCGGAAGACGGCCAAGCTTGTCGATGTCATCGAAGAGCCGTCTGAGGCGGCGCTCGCCAAACCGGTCGCGCGCGAGGCGGCAACCGGCGCACCGCCAGCCGGTCGCACGACCCTAGAAGACGCTCGTGCGCAGGTCTCGGATACGGACATCATCGCCAAGCCGATTCGGAAAGCCGCCTTGCGCCACGCTGTGTTGTCGTACGTGTTCGGCGTAGTGATTCTGGCAACGACCATCAACGTCGTCGCCAGCCTCCTGGCCAAGTAGGAGCGGCCTGTTTCTAGCGGCGCGGCAACCGGCGTCGTTGGTGTCAGGTCGGTTGGCGCACAATCCATCCGTGCCGAAGGCATTTCCACCGTTTGAATCAGTCGGCGCGAGCGGGTCAGCCGTGGCGCGCCGCGCAGGCAACAGCCGTGCGGTGGAGGCCATGGCCCGTGGAGGTCTCGCAGCTCGCGGCGTCACCTACCTCATCATCGCGTCGATCGCAGCGCAGATTGCGGTTGGAAAGCCAGCCCAGAGTGCCGATCAGAATGGTGCGATCGAGGACATCGCCGTCCAGCCTTTTGGTCGGTTTCTCCTGATCGCCCTGGCTCTGGGCTTTGCGGCCTATGCGCTGTGGCGTTGGTCGGTGGCGGCCGTCGGCGGTCCCGGTGCCGGAGCAAAGTCCACGGCCGAGAAGTCGGGCCGACGGCTGGGCGCGCTGGCGAGCGGCTTCGTCTACGCAGGTCTCTGTATTACCACCATTGTTGTGGTCGCTGGCCACTCGGCATCCTCGAGCACTCAACAGCAGCAGAGCACGACCGCTTGGCTGCTCGGACTTCCTCTGGGGCATGCATTGGTGGTCGCCATCGGTGTCGGCGTCGTCATCGCCGGGTGCGCGGTGATCTGGTTTGCGTGCTCCCGAAAATTTGAGAAGAACCTGGCTTCCGAGAAGATGGGACCGCGAACGCGCACCTGGGCCACATGGCTGGGCGTCGCCGGTAACGGCGCGCTCGGGATCGTCCTCGTCCTGGTCGGCATCTTCCTCGTCCAGGCGGCCGATGCCAACAATGCCGGCGCCTCCAAGGGTCTTGACCAGACGCTGCGCACCGTCGCCGCCGAACCCTTCGGCACGGCGCTCCTGCTCGCCGTCGCCGTCGGGCTCGTGGCGTATGGCCTGTACTCGTTCGTCGAGGCGAGGTTTCGGCGCGTCTGACGCGGAGGCCGCCGAGCCTGGATCCGGGACGGTGACGCTGGGGGCTCTCACCGCGTCGATGGTGCCGCGAGCGCCGGACCGGCCGAGGGCCGATACTGAGGTGGCGACCGACACTGAGATGCGCTCGCCGTTCAGGGTCATGTCGTAGGTGCTCACGATGCGCTCGTCTTGGACGATGTCCTGGTAGAGGGCGTCGTACGTGTAGGAGGGGCCGCCCTCGATTGTTCCGGCCGAGCTCTCCCTGCCGCCGACGCGGAAGTCCAGTGTGTGCTCGCCGCTCTGCCACTCCTCGGGACCGCCGCCGAACCACTGGGCCTTGACGGCCGGGTCGGCCCAGGCCGCGAAGACCCGAGCCGGTGGGGCCGCGTAGACGCGCTCGAGGACGAAGGTCGAATGGGTCACTGATCGCTGGGTCATGGGCTACTCCTCCTCTTGTCGGTTGGCTCCGGTCCGGGGTGTCGGGCCAGGTAGTCGCCGAGGCGCTCGAGGCGAGCCTCCCACGTGGTGCGGCGCTCACCGATCCGCCGCTCCGCCGTGCGCAGCGCCTCCGGCTCGACACGGCAGGTGCGCACCCGGCCCACCTTCTCGGACGTGACCAGGCCGCCGGCCTCGAGGACATGGAGGTGCTGGACCACAGCGGGCAGGGTCATGTCGAAGGGCCGGGCGAGGTCGCTGACCGTCGCCGGGCCACGCGGCGCGCCGGCGCAACCGGGCCGGTGCACGTCCGTCCGAAAAGCCGACGGAGTGGTGTTAGGCTATGCGTATGCCAACCAGACGCACCCCCGCAGTGGCCGCTCCCAGGACCTGTTCCATCGCGCGAACCCTCGAGGTTGTGGGCGAGAAGTGGGCGTTGCTCGCGGTCCGCGAGGTATTCCTCGGAGACCGCCGCTTCGAGGAGATGGTCCGCCGCACGGGCGCCCCGCGCGACACCCTCGCCGCACGCCTGCGCACCCTGGTCGGGGCGGGCATCCTCGAACGCCGCCAGTATTCCGACCACCCCCCCCGCGATGAGTACTTCCTCACGGAGAGCGGGCTCGAGCTGTACCCGGTCGTGCTCAGCCTGATGCGCTGGGGCGACCGCCACCGCGCCGGCGACCAGGGTCCACCCCTGGAGCTGACCCACAACTGCGGCCATGTCGTCGACGCGCAACTGGTCTGCCGCGCCTGTCAGGAGGAGCTCCTCCCCGGCGAGGTGCGCCGGCGGGTCACTGTCGGGGCGGTCTAAGCTCCGCCACGTGGACCACACGGGACCCGCCAGGCCCATCGCCTGACGCGAAGGCCGCGGGATCGATCGGCGGCTCACCGGGCCGACCGCCGGCCATCGGCTGTGCTAGGATCCTCGCGCTTAGTGATAGATTGACTGTCACATTATCCGTGCATATGGGAGTAGAGAATGATCATCCTCGGCATCATCCTAATGATCATCGGGTTCATCGCCGCGGTCCCCATCCTGTGGACGCTGGGGATCATCCTCATCGTGATCGGTGCGGTGCTGGCCCTCATGGGTGGCATGGGCCGCGCGGTGGGCGGACGTCGCCACTATTACTGACCTCGTTTCCTGGCTGATCGCGCCGTAGCGTTCGACGCGATCCTGCTCGACTCTCACTGAGGGAAGGATTGCCGGGCCCCGGGCGGCCCGGCACATCGCTCCTATAGTCGGAGCGCCCATGGAAGTTCCCGTAACTGCTGGCGCGCTCGGCACGTTCCCCGATCACATGCGTCCGGAGTCTGTCCGGTGACCCTGCCCCGGGCGTATGAGGATCAACTTGTCGAGCGGGCCAAAGTGGACGCCGACGCCTTTGGGGAGTTGTACAGCCACTATTTCGGGCAGATCTATCGGTTCGTCTACAGCCGGTTGCGCGACCAGGACGCCGCAGAGGACGTCACTTCAGAGGTCTTCTTCAAGGCCCTGCGCGCCATCGGTCGGTACAAGCCGAGCGGTCACCCGTTCAGCGCGTGGCTCTACCAGATCAGCGTGAACGCCATCGCCGACCACTATCGCGCCAAGCGCCCTGCCACAAGCCTCGACGACGCCATCGGCGTCGCCGACCCTGCGCAGGCCGTGGCCGACCGCGTCGCCCAGAGCGACGAGGCGTCGCGGGTGTGGGCCGCCATCGACACCCTTCCCGAGCAGCAGCGCACCGCCATGACCCTGAAGCTCGGCGAGGACCTCAAGCTCGCCGACATCGGCGTCGTGATGGGCAAGAGCGAGGGGGCCATCAAGCTGCTCATCCACCGCGGCATGATCGGCCTGCGCGAGCGACTGGACGTCACCACGTTCGACCGGGGAGAGGCCTCATGACCGACTCCCGCTGGATCGACCCTGAGATCGACGACATCTTCGCCGCCGACCCGGAGCTTCTCCAGCTCGCCCATCTGGTGCGTTCGGCACGACCCGAGCCACCGCTGGACCCCCGCTTCCAGGCTGTTCTGCGCGCCCAGCTGATGCGTGAGGCCCCGGCTGCGCTCGGCTCGCCGACCACTGTCGCCCGGCGACGCACGGTGCGGCCGCGGACGATCCGGACCTCGCGCCGTGTCTGGTGGCGCCGATCGACTCCCTTCGCGTGGGGGGGTGCCGGGCTCGGGGCGGCCCTCGTCGCCGCCGCCGTGCTCACCCTCGTGCACACGCCCGTGCAGGACCACGTCACCGCGGCGTCATCCGTGGCCGAGCTGCACGCGGTGAGCCCCGACAACATCATCACCGTCGCCTTCAGCGAGCCCATGAACCATGCCGTCGTCGTGGCCGGGCTGCGCATCAGCCCGGCCACCCAGGTGTCCACCGCGTGGCAGGGCAACAACCTGCTGATCACCCCCACCCACCACCTCACCGGCAACACGCCGTACTCGGTGACGATCGCGCACAGCGCCACGCTCGCGGCCAACGGCCAGCTGGCGGCCAGCGACATCCACATCACCTTCGGCACCGCCCCCACCCCGCCCCCGGCCCCGTCGATCGCGCGGCTGGTGGCGCAGACGCTCGGTCCGGTGAGCAACGGCGCCCAGCTGATCAGCGCGGGCGGCGGCACCGTGATCGCCACGTCGTCGACGGCGGTGACCACGCCCACGGCGACGTCCACGGCAACGCCGAGCACATCCGCGTCGACCGGCGCTGTGGTTCTGCCCAGCATCAGTGCCTCCCCTGTGGCCGGCGACCTGGTCAGCATGTCGGCGGCCACCGGGGTGACCGATCTCGGCCCGGGCGCGACCTCTGCCGCTCTCGACCCCAACGGGATCCGCCTCATCGCCGCCGTCCCGGTGGCCTCGGGGACGCGGCTGGACCTCGTGGCGCTGGACGGCTCGTCGCGCAGCCGGCTCGCCACCCTGGCCTCGTCGGTGCTCGCCACCGGCTGGCTGTCCGGCGACACCGCCCTTGCGGCCGAGTCCGACCGCATTGTCAGCGTCGACCTCCAGGGTCGGGTGGGCACGCTGGTCACCCTGCCGCCCGGCACAACCACGGTCGTCTTCTCAGCGAAGGGACAGGCCTTCGCGGGCAGCACCACCGGCGACGGCGTGCTCATCGACCTCGACAGCCTGGTCAGCCGTCCGCTGCCCGGGAGCCGTGAGATTGCGGCCTTCAGCGGGGACGGCTCGACGGTGGCGTGGGTCGACTCCACCAGTTCCCCAACACGCCTGCTCACCTCGCCGGTGTCGCACCAGGCGACGGCGACCGTGCCCCTCGACAGCCCCACCGACACCATCAGCGCCATCGCCCTCGACCCCGGCGCCAGCCACCTCGCCATCGTCGACCAGGCGGCGACCGGGGGCTCCGAGCTCGACGTCCTCTCACTCCCCTCGGGCACGATCATCGCCCGCGGACCGGAGGCGAGCGATCCTGTGTATGCCACCCGCGGTGATCGCCTCGCCTTCGTGTCCGGCGGAACAGCGCAGATCGCACCCCTGCCAGGTGTGCAGCCCGGCACCGCCGTCAACCTGCTGCCCAGCGGGGCGGCGACCACTCTCGACGCCCTCGTCGACGCCCAGGTGAACGGCGACGCCAACAGCCTGGCGGCGCTGGGCGCGCCCGGTCTGAACATCCTCGCGGCCACGCCGTCGCACCTGTCGCGCGGCTACCTGGTCAGCGCGGTGGGCAACCAGGACGGAACCGTGACCGCCACCGCCCGCCTCATCGCCGATCCCCGAACCGGGCACGCCGCGGCGTCCTTCGTGGACGAGACCCTTGCACTGGCACCCCGCGCCGGCGGCGGCTACCTGGTCAGCTCCCTGCACGCCGGTGCGTTGCAGGACGAACCGATCGGTCCGCATGTCGTGTCGGTCGCCCCCGTGAGCGGCTCGACCCTGGTGCTGCGCGTCAGCTTCGACAGCGACCTCCGCGCCGCCAGCGTCGCCTCGGCGATCACCGTGACCACCCGTGGTGGCGCACCGCTGCGGGTCACCACCGTGTACGACGCCGACTCGCGCACCGCGACGATCACGGTGCCTGTGTCAGCCGGTACGGCGGTGCGACTCACGATCGGCACGACCCTGGTCGACGTCAACGGCCAGGCCCTGGCGAGCCCGTTCACGGCGGTCAGCGGGGGCTGATCAGGTCCCGTCGCGCGTGAGCAACGTGGCGCGCACCGGGATCCGCATGGTGCCGTCTGCCGCTGTGAACGCGGCGACGTTCTCGGCGAGCCGCTCCTTCAGGGCTGTCGCCAGCGCAGCAGGAACGGTGATGCCCCGCTCGGTGACCAGCCCAGCCCAGAGCTGACCGATCCCGTCGAAGCGGGCCACGTCGGCGAGCTCGCTCGGGGTCCAGCCGGGCGGCGTGGCCGCGGTCAGCATCGTGACCGGCAGCGCGCCAGGCGCAGCCAGCTCGCGCCAGGCGTCGCGCAGGGCGTTCTCGTGGGTGGCTCCGTCGGTCCACACCACGACCTCGACGCGGCGGGCCACCCGGGCCAGCTCGGCGAGTGCCTGCCCCGCGCGCTCGGGGCCGGCGACTGCCAGGAGTGAGACCGCGAGGTCGAACTCCGCGTCGCCGAATGGAAGGTCCCAGGCGCGAGCCACAACCACGACCGCCTGCAGCGGCGCGATCGCCTCGCCAAGAGCGCGCGCCCGTGCGTCGGTGGCCACCAGCACCGTGGGCAGCGGCTGCGACGCGGCACCGGCCAGTCGCCGGATGACCTCGCCGTCCCCGGCCGACACCTCCAAAACGCGATCGCCGGGCCCCGGGGCCGCCACCGCCACCAGCTGTTCCGCGAGCGGCCGGTACACGGCGACGGCCAGTGTGTGGCCCACCACCGCCGGCCCGGCCGAGTCCGCGGTCAGGGCCCGACGGCGACGGCGGCGGCGATCGCGGCCGCCCGGGCCGGGTCCCGGAGGACGCGCTGGAACGGGCGGCGCCGCTCCTCCCACTCCTGCGCAGCCTCGACCAGCTGCGGGTGGCCGTCGATGAAATGTGTCGTGTACGCGCCGGACACGAAGTCGGGGTCGTCGAGGATGGCGAGGTGGTAGTCGATGTTGGTGCTGATCCCGGTGATCGCGTACTCCACAAGCGCGCGGCGCATGCGCGCGGTCGCCATCTCGCGCGTCTGTCCCCAGCAGATCAGCTTGGCGACCAAAGGGTCGTAGTGGGGGGACACCATCCCGGGTGCGACCAGCGAGGAATCGACGCGCACGCCGGGGCCGCTGGGCTCGTGGTAGCCGGTGACCTGCCCCGGGGAGGGCATGAAGTTCTTGGCGTAGCGCTCGGCGTTGACCCGGCACTCGATGGCGTGCCCGGAGGGGACCAGGTCCTCCTGGCGCAGCCGCAACTCCTCGCCGGCGGCGATGCGCAGCTGCTCGACAACGAGGTCGACGCCGTACACCAGCTCGGTCACCGGGTGCTCCACCTGGAGGCGCGCATTCATCTCCAGGAAGAAGAACTCGCCTCTGCTGTAGATGAACTCCACGGTGCCGGCGTTGACGTAGCCGACCGCGCGCGCCGCCGCGATCGCCGCCTGGCCCATGCGGGCGCGCGTGGCCGCGTCGATCACCGGGGACGGCGACTCCTCGAGGATCTTCTGGTGGCGGCGCTGGATCGAGCACTCGCGCTCACCGAGGTGGACGACGTGGCCATGGTGGTCGGCGAGCACCTGGATCTCGATGTGGCGCGGCGAGTCGACGTAGCGCTCGAGGAACACGGTGGCGTTGCCGAAGGCGCGCTCGGCTGTGCTCTGCGCCGCGGGCAGCGCGACGCGCAACTCCTGTTCGTCGCGAGCGACGCGCATGCCGATGCCGCCGCCTCCCGCCGATGCCTTGATGAGCACCGGGTAGCCGACCTCGGTGGCGGCGGCGACCGCTGAGTCGACATCGTCGAGGGCGTCGCTGCCGGGCACGATGGGCACGCCGCTGTCGCGCATCCGCTGCCGGGCGGGCACCTTCTCGCCCATCGCCGCCATGGCGTCCGCGCCGGGGCCGACGAAGGTGATCCCGGCGTCGGCGCAGGCCCGGGCGAAGTCCTGGTTCTCGCTGAGGAAGCCGTACCCGGGATGGATCGCCTCCGCCCCGGTGCTCCGAGCGGCGGCGATGATGGCGTCGGCGCGCAGGTAGGACTGCGTCGCCGGCGCCGGGCCGATCTCCACCGCCTCGTCGGCGAGGAGGACGAAGGCGGCAGTGCGATCGGCCTCGCTATGCACCGCGACGGTGGCGATGCCGAGGTCGCGGCAGCCCCTGATCACGCGCAGCGCGATCTCGCCGCGATTGGCCACCAGGACCTTGCTGAACATCAGTCGATCTGCACGATGGGGGCGCGCGGGGCGACCACGTCGCCCTCCCGGACGTGCACCGCGCTGATCGTGCCGGTCCTCGTGGCGACGATGTCGTTCTGCATCTTCATCGCCTCGAGAACGGCGACGACGTCCCCGATGGCGACGCGGTCGCCGATGGCAACGCCGACCCTGAGGATGAGGCCCTGCATGGGAGCGGTGACCGTGCCCTCGCGCGCCACCGGGGCGCTCGAGCCGGCGGCCGCGGCGGCGCCGCCGCTCACCCCGGCGCCGATCACGCGAACGCTGTAGCTCTGCCCGTCGACCTCGACGGTGAGCTGGCGCACCTCCTGCGCTGCCTCCACCTCAACGACGGCCTCGCGGCTTACCACGGGGCCGTCGCCGGCGTCGTCGACGGCGGTGCCGGGCGCGTGCTCGACGGCGAGCTCGTCGCCGAGGGGCTCCGCGGTCACCTCGCCGCGGAACAGCGCCAGGGTCTCGTCGGGGAAGAGCGCGTAGCTCACCACCATGTCGGCGTCCGGCGTGTTCACGCCCTCGCGCACCAGCGCACGGCGCAGCGAGGGGAGAGCCGGTTCGAGGAGGTCGGCGGGCCGGCAGGTGATCGGCTCCGCACGGCCGTTGACGAGGCGGCGCACCTCCGCATCGATGGGGTAGGGCGGAGAGCCGTACAGGCCGAGGCAGTAGTCCTTGACCTCCTGGCTCACCGTGGCGTAGCGGTCGCCGTCGCACACGTTGTAGACGGCCTGGGTGGCCACGATCTCGATGATCGGCGTCACCAGCGGGGGATGGCCCAGCTCGACACGGACCCTGGCCGCCTCGGTCTCCACGTCGTCGAGGCGGTCGATCTGGTTGCGCTCGCGCAGTTCGGCCAGCGCGTGGCCCATGGCGGCGGGGGGCAACAACCCGCGCAGGGCGGCGCTGTCGGTGCGCAGGGCGGGGACGTCGACCACAGCCGCGTATGCGGTCAGCTGGTGCTCGAGGATCGCGGAGGCGGCGGTGACCGGCTCGAGGTCGATGCCGGTGTCGAGCTCGGTGCCGCGCAGCGCGGCGATGACCGCTTCCGCCGAGGGCAGCGACGCCCCACCCGCAAGAGGGGCGAGGGCGACGTCAAGGCGCGAGGCGCCCGCCACCGCAGCCGCGTAGGCGGCGAACTCCGCCTGGCCGGTCTGGGTGGACAGCGACAGAGCCAGGGGGAGTGCCGTTGCCTCGACGAGGCGCGGCACGAGGTCGGTGACCCGGGCCACACCGAGGAGACCGAGGGGGTCGTGGATGCAGATGGCGTCCGCGCCGATGCCGGCCAGCTCCTCGGCCAGCGCCACCAGCCGGTCGGGGTCATGGCGGGGGGAGTCGGCGTAGACGATGGCGGCCTCGACCTGGCGGCCCGCGGCGTGGGCCGCCTGCATGGCGCGGCGCATGTTGCGCACGTCGTTGAGCGGGTCGTGGATGCGGAAGCGGTCGACGCCGGCGTCGGCGGCCACCCTGATGAAAGCGTCGACGACATCGTCGCCGACGTGGCGGTGGCCGGTGAGCGCCTGGCCGCCCAGCGAGGCGACGAGCGTGCTCGACGGCGCCGCCTCGCGGATCGACCGGAGCCGGGCGAAGGGGTCCTCAGCGAGGAAGCGCAGCGACGCCTCGAAGGTGGAGCCACCGAAGACGTCGAGTGCCGCGAAGCCGCAGTCGTCGAGCGCGCCGGCGACGGGGACGGCGTGGCGGCTGCGCAGGCGGCTCACCAGCAACGCCTGCTGACCAGCCCGCAGCGAGCATTCGACCAGCTCGAGACGCGGCATGGCCTCCGATTGTAGGGAGGGGGCGGGCGACCGGACGCGTGATGCGTCCGGTCGCCAGGTGAGCCGGGAGGCTCTTTGTCAGCCCTTGATGATGTTGTGAACGGGCGAGATCATCGGCGTGCCGGGATCAGCCCCGAGCTCGGTCATGATGGGGACCAGCGTCGCCCCGAACGCTTCGAACGACTCCTGAGACTCCCAGACGTCGAACACCTGGATCAGGCCGTCCACTTCCATGGCGCAGTGGTAGGTCCTTCCAGCCGGTGCTCCGGCGCCGGCCGCCTCGAGCTGCTTGATGGTTTCGTCATACAAAATCATGCCGCTGACGTACTGCGAGAGCCCTTCGGCGGTGATCAGCAGATCGCGGTAAGCGCGGCGGCTCTCGACGTTCGATTCGACGCCGATCGTGTCAAAGCGC
>DAISRJ010000056.1:0-10726 GCA_036828955.1 Candidatus Dormiibacterota bacterium
CGGTGGCGAGGATGGAGAGGCCCAGGTTGGGCTTGCCGCCGCTGCCCACCAGGGCACCGATGCCGACGGCGATGCCGACGTACACGGCGGTGATGAAGACCGCCAGTGAGCCGTACACCAGGGTGCGGCTGATAAACACGTCGATGTCGTAGAGGCCGTGCCGCATGATCGCCAGCCCGATCGTGGCTGGCAACAGGACGCCGATGCCGAGGTCAAAGCCGGCGCCAGCAACGTCGTTGCCGATTCCCTGATTCGCAATCCCCAGGAGAAAGCCCGCCAGGGTGAGGCCAATCGCCGCCGCGGCAACATAAGAAAACCACCTGAGTTGCTGCCGCTCAACACCGCTCGCGCGGCGCAGCCGAACCGCCACCGCCGCCACGGTGACCACGAGCAGGACGAACAAGCCCACGCTGAAGGCGCCGCTTCCGGCGAGCGCGGCGATGCCCGGGGTGGCCACATCGGGCAACCGCGGGGAGAGCTGCACCGAACCGGGGGTGACCATGCCCCCGGCCGTCGAAACCGCGCTGGCCGCGACGGCGGCCCATGCCGCCCACCTCCACCCGGGCCCGGGCAGCTTGCCGTTGGGGAAGAAGAAGATCAGAAACCCCAGAAGGACCGCACCGAACGCTCCCGTCCAGTTGAACACCCAGGCGGGCCACACCACCCAGCCCGAGGGCGACGCGCCCGACTGCAGCGCGCGGATTGCGATGAAGTCCGCGGTCAGGTAGACCGCGTTACCTACAGCGATGGCGAGGAGCAGCCACCCAATCGGATTACGGGGACGGCGAGCGGCGATCAGCACGCCCAGCGCGCCGGCGACGGCCGTATCGAGATACCAGGGAAGCTGAGCGGTGAAGGGCGAGTCGATCGCCTTCCAGTCCAGGGCCAGCAGGACCAAGCTGGCAGTCACCAGCCCGACGCAGCACAAACCAACGCCCCACGCGAGCCGGACTGCGTTGCGCTCCAAGCGTGCTGTCATGAGGCGAACGATATCGACGGCCTGACGGACTGTCGATGGTGCGGCCCACCCACGTGGAGCGGGTGTCAGCACTCCTCAGCGGTCAGTGAGGAGCCGTCATCCGGGGCCGTTGGATCAAGCGGGGGAGGTCGACGGTGATCTCCGCGGTTTCCGCGGGGGCAGTGGCGCGCCCCGAGGCTATCCGGCGGCCGCCTTCTCCTTATTCGGGACGAGCATGAGCCGGGGTGCCGGAAGAACCAGGTCCTGGGCCGGCATCGGATGGCTGATGAAGTAGCCCTGACCGAGATCACACCCCAAGCTGGTGAGCAGGTCGAGTGCGGCGGGGTCCTCGATACCCTCCGCCACAACGCGCATGTTCAGCTTGTGGCCGAGGGCGATGGTGGCGCGGACCAGCGCCGAGTTGCGTTCGGTGTCGCCTGTGGCCAGGCGGGTGAGGAAGGCGCGATCGAGCTTCAGCTCGGTGACCGCGAGACTGCCGAGGTAGGCGAGCGAGGTGAACCCGGCGCCGAAGTCGTCGATCGACACGCCCACGCCGAGGGCGCGGAGCTGGACGATGACCCGCTTGCAGACGTCGAAGTCCCTGAGGATGGTGGTCTCGGTGATCTCCAGGATCAGCGCGGCGGCGGGCAGGTGGTGACGTCCCAGCACAGCTTTCACCGAATCGCTGAACCCGGGGTCGAGGAGGTTGGTCGCGGAGATGTTGACGGAGACGGTCAGCGGCCGGCCGCCGGCGTGCCAGGCAGCGCCCTGGCTCACCGCTCTGTCCAGGACGAACGCGGTCAGGGCCTGCATCAGCCCGGCCTCCTCGGCGAGAGGGATGAAGTCGAGCGGGGGAACCATGCCGAGGCGCGGGTGGGGCCAGCGCAGGAGGGCCTCGACAGCGGTGACCTCGCCGGTCTGGAGATCGACCTGCGGTTGGTAGTGCACCTGGAACTGTCCGGCCTCGACCGCATCGCGCAGCTCTTCCACGAGGCGCAGCCGGTTGCCGTCGTCGTCGATGTCGCGGCGGTAGGTCTCGAACGCCGCCGGTCCCACCTTGGCGCGGTACATGGCGAGGTCTGCGCAGCGCAGCAGGCCGACGCTGTCGGAGGCGTCGGTGGGCGCGCTGGCGATGCCGATGCTGGCGCCGATGCGCACGGTGACGGCCTTGAGCACGAAGGGTTCCTCGAGCTTGGCCATGAGTCGCTCGGCGACCCCCGTGGCGTAGCGCGAGTCGGCGTCCATGATCAGCACGGCAAGCTCATCCCCGCCGACGCGCACCAGCACGTCGGTGTCTCGCAGCGAGCTGCACAGTCGCGGACCAAGCTGTCGCAGCAATTCGTCGCCGGCTGCATGGCCGAACGAATCGTTGATCTCCTTGAAGTGGTCGAGGTCGACATACAGCAGGGACAGATGCCGGTCCATGGTGTCCGGATCGGCATGATCGGCGAAGAACGCGTTGAGGAGAGAGAAGAGTTGTCTGCGGTTGCCCAAACCGGTCAACTCATCGGTGATTGCCTGGCGATGGCGGATCTCTGTCAGGGATCTCAACCCCCGGACCGACAGCCCGAGTCGAATGCCCACGGTCACAAGCGTCCCCGTGGCAAGCCCGATGGCCACCGGGGTGACCCGCTGCACCGTGTCCACGAGGAGGATGGCGAGCCCTGCGCCCGCGCCCAGACCGGGGAGGAGGAACCCCGGTGTGCGTCGCTCGGCGAGCGGGTTGAATTGGCCGGGACGCATCCACACCGAGATGGAGATGAGCAGGATCGAGGTTGGCCAGGCGATGCCGTTGAAGATCGAGCCCACATGGGACGTCGACCCCGAGCTGGCGAACAGGTTGAATGTGTCGCCGATGGCGTTGATGGCGACGGCGCCGGCAAGCATCAGCCATTGCGGATTCTTCTTGCCGGGAATGAGGGCCGTGCCCCCGACCGCGAGAATGAGAAGGAGCACGTCACCGATCGGGTAGGCCAGATCGGTCGCCACCGTCGCGGCTGAGGCGTCGCCGCCGACCGAATGCAGGATGGTGTTGAAGGCGAAGCTGGCGCACACGCCGGCGGCACCGAGGCCGGCCACCGCACCGTCGAGCCAGGTCGCAGCCCCCAGGTTGCTGAGGTGCTTGCGCATCAACAGCACAAGCGCGACGTAGACGATTGGGTAGAAGCCCAGCCAGAAGAGATCGGCGAGCGATGGAACGGGCGGACTTGCTCCACCCGCCGATTCGAAGGTGAGGAGGGTATCCCCGATGCTCCACGAGAGCACGCCGAGGCCCAGCAGCAGTGGGATGGCCCGGCGGCGTGAGCCGAACGCGCGCGAAATGCAGAGGACGCTGGCCACGACTTCGAACACGGCCACGAGCCAGCCGTCGACGAGCGTCACGGACTGACCGGGTCCCCGCACAATCAGGGACGCGAAATAGGCGAGCAGCAAAGCCCCCAACACCGCGTACGTCACCCACACGGCGCGCGGAGCACTGCCGACTCGCGCTGCCATGGTGGCGGCTCGGACGCGAGGCTGCTCGATGGACACATCCAGCAGGTTACGCATCCGCCCCTGAGACCAAGGTCACGATACATGAGCGCGTTGTGACAAGCGCGCTACGAACGGAGAGATGACACGGACCTGTTTTGCACCCCACCTCCCGGGCGGTCTGCCTTACCGGGTCAGGGCAACCGGGCCTCCCCCACCCGTCAGGACGACGCCGCGCCGGCCACGCCCATCTGCGCCGCCGTCGGTTCGGCACAGCAGAACCAGGGTTCGCTCAGACGCGGTCGCGCCGGTCCGCCGCGATCTTCGCCAGGAACCTCGCCGGACCACACCAGCCCGGCCGCTGCGGCCGCCTCCGCGGTGGCCCGGCGGATGGCCGCATGGGTGGCGCGAGGATCCACGCCGGCATCGGCGTCGCGAGCCACGACCGTGGTCAGTGTGTTCTGCAGCTCGTCCATGCGCGGGTCGGGATGGCGCCAGGTGTGGCTGAAACTGGGCGCATCGTAGCCCTGGAGGTGCTCGCGCATTTCCGGCCGGGACAGCAGCAGCGATCCGTCCGGCACCAGCAGGCGAATGGTCAGCTGCACCGGGTCCACGCTGTCGGTGAGGGCCTCGTCGTGGACGAAGTCGAGCAGTGCGAGGTGGTCGGGCAGCGTGGTCCACGGCGTGAACGGCAGCAGTGACGGCCGCAGCTCGATGCCCAGCGAGCGACACAGTCGCAGCGCCTGGCGGGCGTCGTCAGGCGCGTGACCCTTGTCGAGAATGTGCAGGACGTCGGCACTCATCGACTCCACCGCAGAGACGATGAAGAGCAGCCCGAGGCTGCGCAGCTCTTCGAGAACACCGGGATGCTCGAGGATGTGCTCGACCTTGGTGGTGATGTCGAAGGTCAGCGCCGGGCAGCGCTCGTGCACCGCCCGCGCGGTCGCCAGGGCGTGGGGCACGGCGTTGAGGAAGTCGGGGTCACCGAAGGTGAGATGGCGCATGCCGGCGTCCCACAGACGGCCCACGTCCTCGACCAGCGTGTCGCGCTGCCAGACCCTCATCCGCCCGTCGTACACGGCGGGCACAGGGCAATGCCGGCAGCGGTGCACACATCCCCGGCTGGCCTCCACGTAGCCGGTCACCCGCTCCTCACCATCGATCAGCAGCCGGGTGTAGCGCTCCAGCCCGGGCAGCAGGTCGCGGGCCGGCGGGAGAAATCGCAGCCGGTCGAGCACGATCGATCGAGTGTCCGGCCGGCCGTTGGCGAGGCGCACCAGCGCCTCCTCGTACTCGCCGCCGATCACCGCATCCACCAGGCCGGCCTCCAGGCCGCGGCTGCACAGGGGCGCGTACAGCCCGAAGAGCGCGATGCTCACGTCGCGGCCACGACGAGACCGGAGCGCCCGGACCACGGGCATGGCGAGGCGCATGGCGGTGTGCATCGGCACCGCGACGGCCACCAGTTCGGGGGTGTCGAGGTCGCCCTCGTCGAGGTGCTGCACGCTCAGGTCGAGCGCGGCCACGTCGTGCCCGGCCGCGCGCAGGAAGGCGCCGGCCGAGGCCACATGCAGGGGCTGATGTCCCAGCTCGTAGCAGGAGATCAGCAGCACGTTCATGGCTAGCCCAGGGTCGTGAGGCGTCCTCTTCGATCATTCCCGTCGCGGAAGCGGCGCGCGTCCGCGAGCGCGTAGTCGGACACCACGGCGTCGACCCTGCTCGCCTCCTGCACCTGCTCCACGACCTCGTGCAGACGCGACGCCGGGATGGCGCAGGTCATGTCACTTGCCGCCATCCCGGTGCGCGCGCGGCTGAGCGCGCAGCCGACGCTGACGGCCAGCTCCTGGTGCTCCTTGGCACGGGCGATGATCTGGCATTGCGGCTTGCCCTCGACGCGCAGTGCCGGCACCGCGTCGGACATGACCATGAGCTGGCGCCCGTCGATGAGCACGAGCACCACGTCGGGGTCGAGCGGCGTCTCGTGCAGCGGTCCGTAGATGATCGCCTTGGGGTCACCGCGGACGACGGGAGTGTCTGCCACCGCCGCCTCGGTCACCCAGCCGGCGCCGAGGAGTGCGTCGACGTCCGTGTTGCCGGCGACGTCATCCAGCGTTGCCAGGCCGTGGACCACGCGCCCCACGCTGCAGTTGCCATGGTCCTGGGGCACGGTGGAGAAGGTGCGGGTTGCCGCATGCGTCCAGAACACGCAGCTGGCCAGGACCCGTCCGGATCGGCCGTCCTCGGTGGGCGAGCTCATCGGCTCATCGAAGGCGGGGATCCCGGGCGGGACCTGCGCGGTGAACGTGATCGCGATCGGCGCACTGGTCAGCGCCAGGGCGTCGACGAGTTGCTCTGAAAGACGTCGCCAATCGGTGCTTGTCATGCAGCGGATTGTGCCGGTTCTGATCGCGCACTCGACTCCACCCCTGGGAAGCCACCGTTGTTCGGCCGTCGCCGACATTCAGCTCGCGAGATGACCAACTGGAGCGAGCACGGCCAGGCGCTGTCGTTTCAGGAGGGTCGTCAACGCGGCCGCGGCCATCGGCCTGCCGAACAGGTAGCCCTGGGCGAACTGACATCCCCGCTCCTTCAGGTAGTCGAGCTGGCTGGTCGTCTCGACTCCTTCCGCGACCACGTCCAGTGCCAGCGCGTGAGCCATCTCGAGGATGGTGTCGACGAGCAGCGCGCCCCGGTGGACCCGGTCGATGTCATCAACGAAGGCCTTGTCGACCTTGAGCCGGTCGAAGGGGAGGCTGCGCAGTCGAGACAGCGCTGAATACCCGGTGCCGAAGTCGTCGATGGACAGGTGCACCCCGAGGGACTTGATCGCATCCAGGATGTCCTGGCCGCCGCCGGACTTGTTGATCGCGACCCCCTCTGTCAGCTCGATCTCCAACAGGCGCGCGGGAAACGTGGTTTCGTGGAGGACGCGGGCGATCTGCGCGACCAGGTCCGGCTGGTCGAGGTCGCGGCCGGAGAGGTTGACCGCCATCCGGAAGTCCTGCAGCCCGTCGTCGATCCACGAACGTCCGACCGCGCATGCCTCACGCAGGACGCACTGATCGATGCGCTCGACCAGACCGAGCTCCTCAGCGAGGGGAATGAATATGTCCGGGCCCACCCAGCCGCGAGAGGCGTGGTGCCACCGAGCCAGGGCTTCCGCGCCGACGATCCTGCCCGTCGGCAGGTCGACGATGGGCTGGTACTCCACCTCGAGGGCGGCGGATTCGACCGCCTGGCGCAGGTCTTCACCGAGCTCGAGTCGATCCACCAGCTGTGTCCGCATCTCGTCGGCGAACACGCGATACCCGCCCTTCCCGGCACGCTTGGCGAAATACATCGCCAGGTCCGCGTCGGCGAGCAGCGTCTCCGGGTGGACGGCGTCGAGTGTCCCCGACGCCAGCCCGATGCTGGCGCTGGGGTGCACGGCCTTTCCCTCGATGATGATCGGCGGGCACAGTGCGCCGACGATGCGTTGGGCAGCGATCGCGGCGCCCTCGACACCGGTGTTCTCCAGCAGGATGGCGAACTCATCTCCGCCCAATCGCGCAACCGTGTCATCGGGCCGGACGGATGCGACGACGCGTCCACTGACCTCCACGAGATATCGATCTCCGGCCGCGTGGCCGAACGTGTCGTTGACGCGCTTGAAGTCGTCGCAGTCGAGGAATAGCACGCTGTGCTCGTCGTCGCCCGCAGTTGCCGCGGCACGCTCCATGCGGTGGCGGAGAAAGTCGCGGTTGGGAAGGCCGGTCAGGGCGTCGTGAAGGGATTGGTGGGTCAGCTTCTTCTCAAACTCGTGGCGGTCGGTGACATCGGTCACGTTGACGACGATCCCGCCGACTGCGGGGTCATCGGCCCGGTTGGTCAACCGCACCCACACGTGCCGCCATTCACCGTCGCGGCGGAGCAGGCGCGCCTCGACCTCAGACGCCGTGCCGCCGCCGCCAGTCGCCACCCGCTCCCATGCCTTCGCGGCCCGATCGAGGTCGTCAGGGTGGACCAACCCGTCGAAGGTCACCTCAGCCCTGCCGCCGAAGTACTCCTCATCGAATGCCGGGGTGGCAAAGGTGACCTGACCCCCTGTTTCCATCACCAGGATGCCGTCAGTGGCATGCTCGACAAGTGCCGACAGCCGTCGTTCGCGCCGGCGCACGGCTTCCTGGCGCTCCTTGAGCTGGCGCAGGAGCCAGAGGGCGGCCACGAATCCCACCAGGATCGCGGCAGCCACGGCGATCGCGGACGCGGTTTGCGCGGTGTTGCGCGCCTGCTGCTTGGCGGCCAGGTCCGCGGAGATGCGGTCGTCGAGCGTCGTGAGTTGCGAGGTGACCTCCGTCAGCGACTCATTCATCTGTTCTTCAAACACCGGGCGGAGCACCACCTGGACAGCGGCGGCGCCGACTGCGCCGACCGCCAGCACGGCCTTCCGGGACGTGCTGGTCACCCCCCACGCCCGGACGGCACTCGCCGCCGCCGCCGCCTCGCCGAGGTTCAAGCCTGGCGAGGCCTTCATGTTGGCGAGCTCGTCACCCACCTCCTCGCCCACCGCGGTGAAGGCGTTTGCGTCCGCGGGGAGATGAGTGACCAGAAAGGCGGTGCCGCTGACGGCGACTTCGCTCACGTCCGCGCGGATGCCGACCACCTGCACATCGATCGCTTCGGTGCGCTGCAGCGCGGTCGACGCGGCACTGTTGACCACGAGCCCACCGACCGAGGCGCCGGCCACCACGACCATCGGAAGCAGCAGGAGGAGCGAGACGAAGCGAGAATGATCCCGCGCATCGGCGCGGAAGGCAGAGGAATTCACGGTGGCGCTTGCGGCTTCTCCAACGGGTCAGGGCTGGGGGTGCAGCGTAGTGCGCGAGATCAGCGGGCTCGCGCCTTGTCGGCGGAGCCGGGAGAAGCCGTAGCGGCGCCGTCCGGCGACGGGCAAAGAAAAAGGCGCCCCTCCGAATAGATCGTTGGGGCGCCCGTAAAGGGGGGGCGAGGTCGCGGGGTCAGGTCCGGCCCGGGGGCCGATCCTGCACATCACCGGCCGGTTCAGCCGGGCTCGGGCAGGCCGGGAGGGCTGTCGCGTCGCTGAAACCAGTCTGCATCGAGGTTGCCTCCCACCAGGATGAGTGGCCACCCTGAGCATGCAGTATTAGGCACTATGGTGCAGAAAGGCAAGACTACCCACAAATCGGGCCGCAGCAGGGTTGCCGACCTCCGCTCCCGGAGGCAGGCTGCCGCTGCCAATCCCAGCCTCTGGACCCAGGCTGCGCTGGCGGAAAGGGTGGGAGCCTCGGTGCGCTCCGTGAAGGCGTGGGAGGCCGGCGAGAGCGTGCCACGTCCCTTCTATCAACAGCGACTGGCCAAGGCGCTCGGCGTCAACCTCGACGACCTGGGGTTCTGAGAGCTAGCTCGATGGGGGTGGCGGCGCTCGCGACCCATCGGCCACGGCGAAGCCATCGCGGTCTGAATCCAGGCCGGACGGCGTGGCCCGCGTGCTGCCCACCAGCTCGATCTCGTGATTGGTCCCGGCGCTGCCGATCACCGTGGAGCCGTTGACGGTGCCGTGGTCGAAGGTGGCCTTGCTGGTGCTCGCCAGGCGAGCCTGCACGCCGCCGACGGTGGGAGCCTCGTGGATCCACTCCGCGCTGGAGTTTGTCGACGCGTAGCTGAGGTTCTTGGCGAACACCTGTGCGGTGGTGTGGTTGGAGACGGTGATCGTCCAGGATCCCAATGACGCCTCGGCGACATCGACTGTCACCGAGTCGCCGGGACGCACGGCGAGGCTGATCTTCGACTCGGGGGCGGGCAGGATCTCCGTCCACGCGTAGTAGTTGGCGTGGCCGCTGACGATCTCCTCCGAGGTGCCCGACTGGATCAGGTCTCCACTGCCGTAGCCACCGATGCCGACCCAGTCGGCTGCGTAGCGGTTGCCCGTGGTGACCTTGACCGTGGGAACCACCCACGACCCGGTGGCGCGGGTGTACGCCCCGCCGGTGACGGCGACACCGGACCAGTTGGTCGACTGCACGAGCGCGGAGACGGCCCCCGCCACGGGATGGAGTGCGCCGTGGGTCACAGCTGCCGCGGCGATCGGGGGCGCCGAGGACGAGAGGGCGGCCAGGCCGGCGAGCGGTCCTGCGGCCAGCAGGATGAGCACGCGACGCATCAGGAATCCAGGCTTCACGTCACCCTCCCCCTCCCGGGTTGTCGATCTGCAGGATCGTCGACAGCGCCCGGGATCTGCCTAGGCTACTCGCACCGGCCGGCCGCCTGCGTTCGTTGCGGCGGCGACCGCGTGCGCTCAGGTGGTCGGCACAGCCCCTCGCGGGGCGCGCTGGAATGCTCGTTGCACGACCCCGTCCAGTTCCTTCTCGATTGTTCCGTAGCACTCGCACGCGGTGGCTTCGAGGCCGGCGCGGTCGAGGATCGTCACCCGTCCCCTGTGGTACCTGATCAGCCCCGCCGCCTGGAGCATCCCTGCAGACAGGCTCACGGTGGCCCGGCGCGAGCCGAGCATCTGGGCGAGGTATTCATGGGTGATGGCGAACTCGTCGCAGCCCACGCGGTCCTGGCTCATCAGCAGCCAGCGGCTGAGGCGCTCCTCGTTGGAGTGGACCCGGTTGCACGCCCCCGCCTGCGCGATCTGGCCGAAGAGGGCCTGGACGTAATCGTCGACGAGATCGCGCAGAGGGCCGTCGTGTTCGACCTCGGTGAGGAAGGTGGGCGCGTCGATGCGGTCGCTCCATCCGGCCACCGAGCACACGGCTTGGAAGCCGAGTGCTCCGCCGCGCAGCAGGGGTACCCCGACGATGCCCTCGTTGCCCACCGTGGCCACCTCCACGGAGCCGTTGTGGAGCGGCGCGAGCAGCGACACCACGCAGTTGCGTGGGAAGTCGACATTCGCGATCGTCACTCCCGCCTCGAAGAGCACCGCCCTGGTGTCGAGAAACACGGTGCTGAGCAAGGGCAGCAACCGTTCGTATTCAACAGTCGGGAGGGCATCGAGAAGCTGGTTCCCCCCCTCCGCGACGCCGCTCGCGCGGTCCATCCTGGGTTCCCCGAGCTGTGGGGCGCTCCGTCCTTCGGCCGCTGCAACGGCCCTTTGCCGAAGTGCCGGCGCCCGTCCGGCGCCGCCTCCATCTTCAACACTACTCCCGATTCAGCGGCGCGTGCAGAATACGTTCACTCAAGGTAGGGAAGCGAGCGCAGCGGCAGTCGCAGCGCCTCTGCGCGTGGCTCATGGGGTGCTGAACTCGCGGTCGACACTCAGGTCGGACGACCAGTGCCGAGCCGCCTGCCCGG
>DAISRJ010000057.1:0-10685 GCA_036828955.1 Candidatus Dormiibacterota bacterium
GGTGACGCGCATCGTCCTTCCGGCCGCGCTGCCGGGCATCATCACCGGGTTGATGCTGGCGGTGGCGCGAGCCATGGGCGAGACGGCCCCGTTGCTCCTGACCGCCCTGGGGAACGACCTTTTCACCGAAGCCAACCCGGGGAAGCGAATGTCGACGCTCTCCCTGCAGATCTTCGACAACGCGATCAGCGGTTTCAAGAGCGGCCAGGCGCGGGCGTGGGCCGGCGCACTGACACTGGTCGCGATCGTCCTCGTCCTCACCTTTGCGGCTCGGTTCTTCGCTCGGCGCAGCCGCGTGGCGCAGTGACAGAACGCGCCACCAGCGAGCCGGCGCCGGCCGCGCCGTTCGCCGGTGGTCCTATGCTCACGCACGTGGATGGCGCCCAGTGGACGACGGCGATGCCGCTTGCAGACGTCCTCGCGGAGGTCCTCGAGGGTTCAGACGAGGGGTTGCTGCTCGTCGACCCCGAGGGAGTGATCCGCTTCGCATCACCCACCGCCCTGCGTCACCTCGATCTGCGCAGCAACTCGGTGGGAACCCCCATCGCCGAGTGCCATGGCGACTACCGGCTGATACGCATGTTGACTGCGGCAGCGCGGACCGAGGAAGTCATGGAGGCGCACTGGAGCACCGCGGACCGCGAGCTCTCCGTGCGCGCCCGGCGGGTTCCCGGCCCGGGCGCCGGGGTCCTCCTCTGGGTACGCGACGAGACCAGGATGCGTCACCTCGAGAAGATGCGCCGCGACTTCATCAGCAACGTCTCCCACGAACTGCGCACTCCCCTGGCGGCCATGCGCGTGATGACCGAGACCCTGGAGGGCGGCGCTCTCAGTGACGGCCCGGCCGCGCAGGAGTTCGTTCACAGGATCGGCCTCGAGGTCGAGCAGATGTCGCAAATGGTCGAGGAGCTGCTCGAGCTGAGCGCGTTGGAAGGCGAACAGCGCCCGGTGCCGGACGAACCTGTGCCGATCGTCGACCTCCTCATCGCCGTGGACCGGCTGCGCCCCCTCATCGAAGACAAGGAGATCAACCTGGTCTTCGATGTGCCCGCCGGCACACCGCCAATCCGCGGCGACGTGACCCATCTGCAGCACGTGCTGCGCAACCTCGTCCACAACGCCGTCAAGTTCACACCCAACGGCGGCACCATCACCATCGCCGCTGCCGAGGTCGACGGCGAGGTGGAACTGCGCTGTATCGACACCGGTGTGGGGATCCGCTCCGACGACCTCGCACGGATCTTCGAGCGCTTCTGGAAGGCGGACAGTTCGCGACGCCGGGACGGCGAGGGATCAGGACTGGGCTTGGCGATCGTGCGCCACGTGGTCGCTGCCCACAACGGAGCCATCCGCGCCGAGTCCGAGGTCGGTCGCGGGACCACGTTCGTCGTGCTGCTCCCGGCTTGGGAGGCAGCGGCGGATGCCAGTGCCTGAATTCGAGGGGCTGGGATCTCTTCGGAGCGGGCTCAAGTGTGATTCTGAGGGGTATCTGTCCGTCGTTAACGATGGCTTAACCAGCGCACAACGTGGCGCCAACGCCCATCCCCCCACGATGGGTTGTGTGACCATTGGATCACGATGAAATCGATCGAGTTCAGCGGACGGGGGGAACTCGGGGCACAACTGGTGCTCTCCCCCGGGGAGGGGAGGCAGTAGATGTCAGCCGAGGCATTCCACATCGAGGTGGCTTCGGATATGGTCGCCGCCGTGGCGAGTGATGCCGAGCCCCTGCCTGAGATTGTTGTCGAGACGCGTGGTCTCGACACGTGGTACGGCGACTTCCAGGCGCTCCGCAAGGTCAACCTGTCCGCCGCCAAGGGTCGGATCACGGCAATCATCGGCCCCAGCGGCTGCGGCAAGAGCACGCTGCTCCGCGCCATCAACCGCATGAATGACCTGGTCCCCGGCTACCGGACCAGCGGCGAGATTCTTCTTGAAGGCGCGCCCGCTCCGACCGACCCAGCCGGCGTGATCGCCTTGCGTCGTCGTGTCGGCATGCTCTTCCAGCGACCCAATCCCTTTCCCATGTCGATCTTCGACAACGTCGCCTACGGCCTCCGTCTGGAGCGGCGGCGCAGCCGCCGCGACCTTGCAGAGCCGGTTGAGCGTGCCCTCCAGCGCGCCGGCCTGTGGGAGGAGGTCAAAGACAGACTGGAGCGTTCAGCGCTTGGTCTCTCCGGCGGCCAGCAACAGCGTCTGTGTCTGGCGCGCAGCCTGGCCGTCGAACCGCAGGTCATCCTCATGGACGAGCCCACGTCCTCGCTCGACCCCATTGCGACACTCCGAGTCGAGGAGCTGATGCGGGAATTCCGCGATGAGGTGACAATCATCATCGTGACCCACAACATGCAGCAGGCTGCCAGGGTCAGCGATGTCACAGCCTTCATGCTCATGGGCGAGGGCCGCGCCGGCGAGCTGGTGGAGATCAACCGAACCCGGGAGTTGTTCAACCGTCCCCAGGACCGTCGCACCGAGGACTACATCACGGGTCGATTCGGCTGATGGAGCCGCTGGCGCACCCCCTGCGCCCCACGCTGGACAGCGAGCAACGCCAGGTTCGCGACCTCGTGCTCGAGATGGGTGAGATGGTCGATGTGGCCATCGCGCACGCCACCCGCGCGCTGCTCGACCGCGACGTGGAGATGGCATCGCAGGTGATCACCGGCGATGCCGACGTCAACGCGCGCCAGGCTGAGGTCCACGAGCACTGCCTCTCGGTGATCCTCACGCAGGCACCAGTGGCCCGCGACCTGCGCGAGATCCTTGGCTTCCTGCACATGTCCGACGAGCTCGAGCGCATGGGCGACCACTGCGTCAACGTGGCGCGCATCGGCCGCAACCTTGCCGATCTCCCACCGCTGCGCGCGCCGATCGACCTCGCCATGCTGTCACGCACCGTTGCGGCGCAGGTGCGCGACATGCTCAACGCCCTCGTCGGTCGCGACATCGACCGCGCCAGGGAGATCGCCGCGCGCGACGACCGCGTGGACCGCATCTACCACCGCATCGTCGACGACATCCTCCAGCTGATGGTGGCGGACACTCGCGACGTCTATGCCGGCACGCAGCTCATCCTCGTGGCCATGAACCTCGAGCGCATCGCCGACCGTGTCACCAACCTCGCCGAGGACCTCGTGTTCCTCGAGACGGGCAACGTCGAAGAACTCGGCTGATGAGCGCAGCCCGGGGACCGAAGCGCGTCCTCGTCGTCGAGGACGAGGAGAACATCAGCCAGACGCTGCGTTACAACCTCACCCGCGAGGGATACGAGGTCAGCCTGGCCGCCACCGGCACCGCCGCCATCGAGCTGGCCCGGCAACGCCATCCCGATCTCATCCTCCTCGACCTCATGCTCCCGGAGATGAGCGGGCTTGACGTCTGCCGCGTCCTGCGCGCAGAGATGAGCACGCCCATCCTCATGCTCACCGCCAAGGCCGGTGAGATCGACACCGTGGTCGGGCTCCAGGTAGGCGCCGACGACTACGTCACCAAGCCGTTCTCCCTCAATGAATTGATGGCCCGGGTGGCCGCGATGCTGCGCCGCGCCGAGCTGGCAGGCGGCCAGCAGGTGCGCCCCGGCGAGGTCGAGGATTTCGGTGGCTTCCGCCTCGATCGAGCGGCCCGGACGGTGCGCGTGGGCGAGGACGACGTGCATCTGTCGCCCAAGGAGTTCGACCTGCTCTCCCTCCTGCTTGCCAATGCGGGTCGGGTTCTGTCGCGTCTGACCATCATCCACCGCATCTGGGGCAGCAAGTTCTTCGGGGACCACAAGACAGTCGACGTCCACATCCGCTGGCTGCGCGAAAAGTTCGAGCGCTTCGACACGCTGCCCTTCCGCATCACGACCGTGTTCGGAGTGGGCTACCGCCTCGATCGACTGGATGCAGCGGAGAATCCCGGCCCAACCCTGAACGAGAAGGCAACAACGGCTTAACCCGGGCGCCGCTAGGGTGGGAGGCGTGGTCAGGTTCCCCGCCGACAGAAGGACATCCGTCCTGGCCCGGGACGCGCCGGCGCCACGCGGCGGCAACGACACCGCCGTGGAGGTCATCGGCCACGCCGGTCTGGCCATCGACACCGAGGGCGGCACGCCAACGCGGCGACACCTCGACGAGGCTCTTTCGCTCGGCGTCGACCGCCTCGAGGTCGATGTGTGCTGCACCGCAGGCGGCCGCCTGGTGCTGCGTCACGACGTCTGCCTGGCCGACGGTCGCTTCGTCGCCGACCTCGACCTCGCGGAGGTGCGCGATGCCGACCCCGAGCTGCTCACGATAGACGAGGCCGTGGAGCATCTCGGCGGTCGTGTGGCGCTTCTGCTCGACATCAAGATGGCCGCGGCAGCCGAACTGCTCGGGACCTGGCTGCGGCGGCGCCACGACCAGGACGCGTACGCCCTCTGCACCGAGAACATCGCGTGGCTGCTCCACCTCCGCTTCGCGGCTCCGCGCGTGGAACGCTGGCCGTCGTTCCCCGACCTGGGCGAGCGCAGGACTCACCACGTGCAACGCGTCGTCGCCGGCATGTGGCGCAGCCACGCCAGCGTCGGCGGCCTGATTCGCGGCGTCGGCGACGTGCAGCGGGCGGCGAGCCAGCTCCGTCACAGGCCCCACGAGAGCCTCGCCAACCTGGCCGGGATGCCCTGGCGTGCCCGCCTCCCCGCGGATGTCGCGCGGGCGCACGCCGATGTCGGTGCCGCGGGGATCTGCGTGCACCACTGGGTGGTGTCGGAACAGCTCGTCGAGGAGGCGCACGCCGAGGGCCTCCACGTGAACACCTGGACGGTCAACAACCCCTTCGCCGCGCGGACACTCGCGTCGGCCGGCGTTGACTCGATCACCACCGACCGCGTCGACCTCGTGCGCCTTGCCGTCGACCACGGGACACACCCCGCGCCGGCATCGGCGTCGGCCGCCCGCTCAGGGCGCTGACGCGTACCTCGCCGATCTGATCGCGCCGTCGCTGACCTCCAGCGTCCACGTCGAGCCCTTCTCAGTGCGCAGTGACGGCAGGGTGATTCCCCTGCCCAGGAGCAGCGAGAGGAGGTCGGCGAGGACGTCGCCGTGCGTGCACGCCACCACCGGCGACGGCTCCCCCGCAAGGCGATTGATCAGGGCCTCTGCGCCACCGCCCTCGTACAGCTCCGGCAGGGTCGTCAGCGGCAGCGAGAGGTAACCAGCCAGCGGCAGCACCGTGGCCAGGCAACGCAGCGACGGACTCGAGTACACGACAGCCGGTCTGGGCACGGCCAGCACGCCGACGAGGCGCTCGGCCTGACCGATTCCCCGCTCGGACAGCGGCCGGAGGTCGTCGTCGAGCGTCCAGGCGCTGGGGTCGCCCGCGTGGGCGTGGCGAACCACGTGGATCAGCTGCGCAGCCATCGCCAGTCCTGTTTGCGCGACGCTGCGGTCCAGGCTTCGCGCCACCCGTCCCGAGCCTCACGGAGGCGGATCAGCTCCAACGCCGCCAGCTGGCCGGCGACGAAGGAGACCTCCGTGGCACCAGCGGCATTGCGGCGCAGCCATTCGCGGGTCACCGCCGCATCGTGATGGTCGCCGAGGATGGTCTGCAGGTCCGCGAGGCGCGCCGCGCAGCGCGCGGCCGGTTCGCCGGCGGCCGGGATGCACGCGTCCGCGGCATATCGCGCTCTCTTGGCAAGGATGCGAACGCGATGGAGCTGGACGTCGTCGGCGTCCCCGTCGAGCGCCGCGACCTGGGCACGGAGACGTCGCCAGGGCCGCCGGGCCAGCCCGGCCACGTCGGCCACGGGGTCGCCGTCGACCCAGCGCGGCCGCGTGACGCCGTCGATGGCGGCATCGAGTGCCGCGATGTAGCCGGGCTGTTCGAGGCTGTCGAGCAACTGCGCCCGCGCCGACGCCAACTGCGTGGCCGCCGTCTCGAGGAGCGGGGCAGCGGCCGGTTGGTCGTCGGGGGGAAGTCTCGACACCACGCCGGCGAGCCGCTCGGTGAGCACCTCGGCGTCGCGCACGACGCCCATGCCCGTGGCGAGGTCGCCGAGCTGCCCGCGCAGGCCGTCCGACCAGGGGCTGTCGAAGAGTGGCGCGAACGTCTGGAGATCGCTGCGCAACCGGCGCAGGGCCACGCGGACCTTGCGTAGCGCGTCCGGCGACCCGCCCGCCAGCTCGCAGTCGAAGTACAGCCACTGGACCAGGGACTTGGTCGCGCTGGTCATGAAAAGGTCGCGCGGACCGACGCCGCCGCCATCGGGTCGCAGGGTGGGGGCGCGGACCGACGCCGGCCGCAACAGCCCGAGGGTGGCGCCATCCTCGACGGCGGCGGCGCGGATCAGCGCGAGGACGATCGACGCTGCCTCGCGGTCCTCCGTTGCGACCACCGTGACGCGGCGGACGCGCGGTGTGGGTCGCGCGCCCACCTGTTGATCGATGCGCTCCTCGAGGAGGGTCACCACCGCGTTCGAGCTGTCATCGCCCACCTGGTGGCGGCGTCGATGCACGGTGACGGACGCGCGCACGCCGAGCGGCCGCCCGTGGCGATATGCCCGCGTCCACTCGCGCAGCTGCGATGCCGGCGTGCTCGCCGCCGCCGTCCACTCGCGGGCGGTGAGCTTGGGGTGACCGAGGGGATCGCGCCGCCAGGTCCAGCCGTCGCGAACGCTCAGCGACAGCTCCGCGCCGGCTGCGGCGAGACGGCGGTCACCGGTGTCGAAAAGGCGCAGCCCGCGGCGGGTCACCGATGCCGTGCTGACGCGATAGCCCGAACGCGCCAGGAACCGGGGCAGTGACAGCTCGAGCGGAATGCGCAGTCGCACGCCGGGGGAAGGGTCAGTCGCCACCCCGGCTGCGCCGGGCCGCGCCCTCCTGGAGGAACGCCTGGGCATTGACGCCGTCCGTCCCCGTGGCGCGAGTCCAGCTGGTGCCGTCGAACTGCCACGCCAGCGTGTCGTCGCGCAGTGAGAGATCGATGATCTCGTCCAGGCGGGCACGCAACCCGGGATGCACCACGGGCACGGCAACCTCCACGCGCCGGTCGAGGTTGCGCGGCATGAGGTCGGCCGAGCTGATGAAGTGGTCCGCGTCGGGGCCGGCGCCGAACCGGTAGATGCGCGAGTGCTCGAGGTAGCGTCCCACCAGCGAGCGAACTCGCAGCCGCTCCGGCGCGGTCGAGGCAGCGGGGTTGAGCGTGCACATGCCGCGCACGATGAGGTCGATGTCGGCGCCCGCCTCGGCCGCCTCGTAGAGCGCTTCGATGATCTCCGAGTCGATCAGCCCGTTGAGCTTGAGTGCGATGCGCCCTTCCGGGTGGGACTCGCGGTGGATGAGACCGGTGAGCACGCCGCGCAGGCGCTGCGGCGCCACCACGATGCGACGGTACTGCACGTCGCGGCTGTACCCGGACAGGGTGTTGAAGAGCTCGCCGAGGTCTGCGCAGATGTCGCTGTCGCAGGTGAGCAGAGCGACGTCCTCGTAGATGCGCGCCGTGTCGGGGTTGTAGTTGCCTGTGGAGATGTGGCAGTAGCGTGTGATGTGGCCGCCCTCGTTGCGCACCACCAGCGAGACCTTGGCGTGCGTCTTGAGACCGACGATGCCGTAGATGACGTGCACGCCCGCCTGTTCGAGTGTCTCGGCCCAGCTGATATTTGCCTGCTCGTCGAATCGTGCGGTCAGCTCGACGAGGGCCACGACCTGCTTTCCAGCCTCCGCCGCACGGGTGAGTGCGCGGATGATCGGGCTGCGCGTGCCCGACGTCCGGTACAGGGTCTGCTTGATGGCCAGCACGCTGGGGTCCGACGCCGCCTGCTCGACGAAGGCGACCGCCGACGACTCGAAGTCCTCGTAGGGGTGATGCACGAGCACGTCGCCGGCGCGCACCGCTGCGAAGATGTCGAAGCTCCCCTCGTGGGGCAGCAGCGCGGCGGGGATCGCGGGCGCCCAGGGGGAGTACTTCAGCTCGGGGCGGTCGAGAGCTGTGAGCTGGAAGAGCGAGCC
The DNA here is from genome assembly GCA_036828955.1 of Candidatus Dormiibacterota bacterium. GTDB lineage: Bacteria > Chloroflexota > Dormibacteria > Aeolococcales > Aeolococcaceae > Aeolococcus. Next base: position 7,965 of record DAISRJ010000057.1, read on the forward strand.
GAGGTCGAGCGGCGCGTGCACGACCTGCACGTCGCGCTCATCCATCTCGAGCTCACGGACAAGCAGGTCGCGGACCTCGTCCGACATCCTCTCGTCGATCTCCAGGCGCACCACGAGCGGCGAGAGGCGGCGCCGTTTGAGGACGTCGCGCACCGCCTCGAGCAGGTCGTCCTCGTCGTTGTCCAGCTGGAAGTCGGCTCCGCGTGTGAGCCGGAAGGGGTGATGGGTGAGGATGTCCATGCCGGGGAACAGCGCGTCGAGGTGTGCGCTGATCACCTGCTCGAGCGGCACGAGGCGGCCGCCATCGGGGAGCGCAGCGAAGCGCGGCAGCGCCGGCGGCACCTTGACCCGCGCGACGCGCTGCTCGCGTGTCGTCGGGTCGGCGACCACGACGGCGAGGTTCAGCGACATCGAGGAGATGTAGGGGAACGGATGGGCGGGGTCGACGGCAAGTGGGGTCAGCACCGGGAATAGCTGCAGGTTGAAGTAGGAGTCGAGGTGGGCGCGGTCGCGATGGTCGAGCTCGTGGTAGTCCGAGATGTGGATGCCCACGTCGGTCAATGCAAGCGCAAGCGCCTGCGTGTAGACCTCGTCCTGGTCGGCGGCGAACGCAGACGTGCGTTCGCGGAAGAGCTCGCGCTGTTCCATGGGGGTGAGCCCGTCGGGTGAGCGATCGTTGAGGCCGGTCTCGACGTTCTGGGCGAGGACGGCACCGCGCACCTGGAAGAAGTCGTCGAGGTTGCGCGCCGAGATGGCCAGGAAGCGCACCCGCTCCAGCACGGGCACGGTGCTGTCCGTCGCCAGCGCGAGGACGCGGCGATTGAAATCAAGCCATGCCACGTCACGGTTGAGGAACCGGGGCGCGTCGTCCTGGGGTGTCGGGTCCGCTTCGCCCGACGCGGCGAGCGGACCCATCCGGGAAACTGCCATGTGTGTCCATTGTGCACCCCCGCGGGGGCCCGGCCATCACAGTGACGGCTCCTTATACTCGGTTCGAGTGAGCCCGGCCCCGCGCGCTGTCGCCGATATCGGCTCCAACTCCGCCCGGTTGCTGGTCGTGCGGGCCACCGACCAGGGCCACCTCGATGTGCTCGCCGACGCGCGCGTGGCGCTGCGCCTGATGCGCGACCTGGACGCCAACAGCCGCCTCACAACGGCGGCGGTGCAACGCACGGTGCAGACCCTGTCCGCGTTCACGACCATCGCCCGCCGCAACGGGGCGCGCGCGGTCAACGTGGTGGCCACCTCGGCCGTCCGCGACGCCGCCAACCGCGAGGCCTTCGTTGCCGAGGTCCAGCGCCGAACGGGTCTCGCCGTGGTTGTGCTCAGCGGCGAGGACGAGGCCCGCCTCGCACTCGTCGGCGCCGTCTCCGGCCTTCCCGTGGAGAGCGGAGCGGTCGTCGACCTCGGCGGCGGCAGCATGGAGCTGGCGGCGTTCGAGCGGCGCCGCTTCCGGGCGGGCATCACGGTGCCGCTGGGGGCACTGCGACTCGGCGACGCCTTCCTGCGCCACGATCCGCCGCGCCCCAGCGAGGTGGCCGCGTTGCGCGACCACGTGCACACCACCCTGGGCGCGGTCGACATCACCGACCTGACCGTGGCGGAGAGCCTGGTGGGCACCGGCGGCACGATTCGCGCACTTGCCAAGGCCGCGCGGGGCCGCGGCCAGGTCGCGGTCAGCCGGCTGCACGGCTACAGCCTGCGCCGCCGCGATGTCGCCGCCCTGGTGGATGCCCTGGTCCGGCTTCCTGCCGCCCGCCGCGCCACGGTGCCGGGGATCAGCTCGACTCGAGCGGAGTCCGTGCTCGGCGGGGCGCTGGTCGTGGAGGTGCTCATGGACCTGGCCGGCGCCGAGAGCATCCTGGTCTCGGCTTACGGGGTGCGCCAGGGCGTGGTCATCGAGCAGCTGGACCTGCAGGCTGCGCGACCGCGTCAGCTCCGCGACGCCAGCGTCAGCGCCGTCCTCTCCCGCCTGCGCGGCGGCAGTGCCGGGTCGCCGCGCAGGCGCCTCCTCGTCGCCTCGCTGGCCGCGACGCTGGCGCCCCGGCTCGACCAGGAGCTGCTCGACATGACCGGCCACGCGGCGCGCCTGGTCGACGCCGGTGCCCGCCTCGACCACTACGGGCGCTGGTCGGAGAGCGCCAACCTGGCCATCAGCGCCGACCTCGACGGCTTCACCCACGCCGAGCTGTGCACGATCTCCGCCGTCCTGCTGCGCGCCGGCGAGGCCGCCGTGCCCCCCGCGGTCCGCCGCGAGAGCCGGGTCCCGCGGGCCAGCCTCGAGGCCGCGGCCGTGCTCCTCGCGCTGGCCGACGACATCGACAGACGGCTGGCTCCGTCGCAGGGTGGAACGGTGGGTGGGCTCGGGCGTGACGGCCGTCTCGACATCGCCGGGATGCCCCCGATGCTTCTTCCCGGAGCACTGTCCGAGCGCTGCCGTGCCGCTCTTCACCGCGACATCCGAGAGTTGAGCGATGTCAGGAACACCCGGGCGCGGACGCCGCGGCCAGAGGTGGCCGTTGAGTTCAAGTAGCATGGGCGGCGCTTGTCCCAGGGTTATGGGCCGCCGCCGCTGGAGGATTCTCGATGGCCAAGAAAGACCCAGCCCAGGAGCTCGTGAAGCAGCTGCAGGCGTTGGAGCGCGTCCATGGACGCCTGGTGGTGCTCAGCTCCAGGATTCGCGTCCAGGGCGAGATCATCGCGGACCTCGTCAAGCTCGCC
>DAISRJ010000058.1:0-9992 GCA_036828955.1 Candidatus Dormiibacterota bacterium
GTGGCCGCCAGCTCCACCGCGAGCGTGGTGCGGCCGGTCCCGCCCTTCAGCGAGAAGAAGGTGACGATGTGGCTCGAGCGCCGCGCTCCGGCTGGCGCAGCCCCGCCCGCTGTCGACGTCAGCTCCCGCACCGACGCGCCGGGGAGTGGTTCGCGTCCAGGTCCGCTCGCTGCGCCGCGCCCGGCCTCCGGGCGCAGCCGCGACAGCGGGATCAGCAGTACCCCCGTCTCCGGCGATCGCCCGGGTCGCGGCGAGCCCCCAGCCGGCCTCTGTGCGAGGCGCTCCAGCAGCGCGTCGCGGCGCGGCCGCACCACCCGCCCGAGGAGCGGCGCAGAGCGGATCGCCCCGCCGCGCACCCGTCTCAGGCGGCCGTGCCGCGTGCGCACCACGAAGCGGCCGAGGAGCAGGGACCAGTCCAACAGCGGCCGCCCGGCGATACGGCCCCAGGCCAGCGCCGCTCCAACCGCCACGACGACGATTGCCAGGATCCATTCGGCGGCTGCCGGGAGGCCACTGCGCAGGACCGCGTAGCCCGTCATCAGGGCGAGCACGAACACCGCGATCTCCCCGGCTGCCAGCCCGAAAGCGACCGTCTCGCGGCCGTCGAGGCCGTCGTTCATCGACACCTGTTCCATCGCGTCTCCCGACCGATCACCCGACGTCACCCCGGCCAGCCGGTTGACGCTAACGACGGCGGCGGGACGTTCCCCGGACATCGGCGCGGCGCGCTGGGTCGCTCAGACAAAGAGCCGGGCCGTGCCCTGAGGACACGGCCCGGTGAGCTGGCTCGGCACAGTCGATGCCGGCCGCCTGTGAGTTGTCGAGGTGCCTAGGTTCCCAGCCCGGTGCTGACGTTGGAGAACACGTTCTTCACCTGCTTGCCGAGGGTGCCCACAACAATGACGAGCACGAGGGCGACCAGCATGAGGATGAAGGCGTACTCGACCATGCCCTGCCCGTCCTGGTCGCGCTCCATGGCGCGATGAAATGCCTCACGGACACGGAGGAAGACATCGGTCAGGCCGTGGTCGGTCTCTGGTCGCAGTCGCATGGCATCTCTCACATTGACCGAAGCCATTGAGCAACACATGACTGACGCGTCACGGGGCGGCGCATCACGCGTCGCGCTGCTGTGACGGCTGCGTCGACGTTCGCCGGTGGCCGCCTGCGAGCGTCCGGGAACCCCTGCGGGCTACCCTCGGGTCGTCGCCGTCTCGGGGAGCAGCGCCACCACCGCGGCTCCCAGTCCGGTGAGGTTGAACGGCTTGGTGATCACGCGGTCGGCGCCGGCGGCCATCGCCTTCTCGACGTCGTCGCTGTCGGTCAGCGCGGTGATCACGAGGATCGGCAGGTGATGTCCGCCGCGCAGTGCGCGCAGCCTGCGGCAGACGTCGAGTCCGTCGAGGTCGGGCAGCACGATGTCAAGGATGACCAGGTCGGGAAGACGCCCCTCGAGCAGCACCACGGCGGCTTCGCCGGTGGCGGCGATGAGCACCTCAAACCCCTGGCTCTCCAGGTAGAGGCTGACGATGTGCAGGAGGCGGGCGTCGTCGTCCACCAGCAGGACGCGAGGCGGAGCGGGCTGGATCGGAGCCATGAGTGGATTCTGTCGCGGCGCGATTGCAGCGAACGCCGCCGGTTCAGGGATCGCATGTTCCTGTTGCAGATTCTTGACGCGTGTGAAAGACCCCCTGCGTGCGCTGTGGAGACCATGGCGGGGTGCTCGCAACCTTCGGCCCATAATCGAGGCCGAGGTCAGCAGGAGGTGGGAGCGTGGCGACGATCGTGCGGCCGGAGGTGGTGACGTACCACCAATACATCGACGGTCAATGGACGGACTCCGACGCCGGCGGCACCTTCGACGTCATCAACCCGTCGACCGAGGAGGTCGTGGCCACGGCCCCCGCCGGTGGGCGGGCCGACGCCCGGCGCGCCATCGCGGCGGCCCGGCGCTCCTTCGACGATGGCGAATGGCGCAACCAGACCCAGCTGCAACGCAGCCAGACGATGTTCGCGATCGCCCGCCACCTGCAGGATCGCGGTGACGACTGGGCGATGCTCGAGGCGAGGACGGCGGGGGCGACCATCCGCAAGGCGTCGGTGGTGGACGTGCCGCTCGCCGTGGAGACGTTCCGGTCGATGGCGGAGCAGGCCCTGCAGATCCCCTGGTACGAGCCGCTGCCATGGATCGACATCCCCCATGTCAGTTGGAACTTCGTGCAGCGCGAGGCGATCGGCGTCTGCACCGGAATTTTGCCCTTCAACTTCCCGCTGATGATCGCCATGTGGAAGCTGGCCCCGGCCCTGGCCATGGGCAACAGCATCGTGCTCAAGCCGTCGCCGTTCACGCCGCTGACCCTTCTGGAGGTGGCTCGCGCCATCGACGAGACCGGGCTTCTGCCTCGCGGGGTGCTCAACGTGGTCACGGGCCCCGGCGACGAGCTGGGCGAGGAGCTCGTGGTCAACGATGACGTCGACAAGGTCGCCTTCACCGGGTCCACGGCGGTGGGGCGGCGCATCCTCGCCCTGGCGGCGCCCACGGTCAAGCGGGTCACAGTCGAGCTCGGCGGCAAGTCGGCAAATATCGTCTGCGCCGACGCCGACCTTGACATTGCCGTCGATGGCACCCTGTTCGGCACCTTCTTCCACCAGGGCCAGGCGTGCGAGTCGGGCCACCGCGTCTACGTCCACGACGACATCTACGACGCCTTCATGGAGCGACTGGTGGCGACGGCGGCGGCGTTGCGAGTCGGCGACGCCACCGACTACGACACCCAGGTCGGCCCGGTGATCTCGCGGCGCCAGTACGACAGCATCCTTGCGGCCATCGACCGCGCCCAGGCCGAGGGCGCCACCCTCCTGTGTGGCGGCGGCCGTGCCGGCGGCGCCGGCGACAAGGGATTCTTCGTCCAGCCCACCGTCCTCGCCGACGTGTGCCCCGAGTCGCACATCGCCACCGACGAGGTGTTCGGCCCGGTGCTCGCCGTGCAGCGGTGGAGTGACCCAGGTGACGTGGTTCGCCGCGCCAACCGGTCCATCTATGGCCTTGCCGGGGGCATCTGGTCTCGGGACACGCGGGGCGCCATCGAGATGGCCAAGCAGTTGCGCACCGGCACGGTGTGGATCAATGACTGGCACCTGCTCAATGCCCTCGCGCCCTTCGGTGGCTACAAGCAGAGTGGGTCGGGCCGCGAGCTTGGCGCGTACGGGCTGCGCGAGTACACCGAGGTCAAGCACATCCACGTCGACCAGAACGTGCCCCGCGAGGACCGCCACTTCTACGACGTGCTGCTCGGCTGACGGCAACACGCGAACAACCGCGCCGCGCGCCCGGAGGACGACCACTGTCCGACATCTCGGCATCCCTGCAGGACATGCTCGGCGACATGCAGCCGATCGTGGTTGCCAATCGCGCGCCGCTGGCGCTCGAGCCCGCCGACCACTACAGGAACACGCCGGAGCGGCTGGTCAAGGGGGCGGGAGGGCTGGTCACCGCGCTCAGTTCGCTGGCCGCGACGACGCACGCGCTGTGGGTCGCGGTGGCCCGCGACGACTCCGATCGGGCGCTTGCGTCACGGGGTGACCCGGCCGAGCTGGAGACCGACGACGGCACCGTCTACCGGGTGTCGTTCGTGCAGCCGCAGCCCGAGGCGTACGACCTCTACTACAACGTCGTCAGCAACCCGCTGCTGTGGTTCATCCAGCACTACCTCTGGGACCTGGCCCGCGAGCCCGTCGTCGACACGGCGACGTTCCGCGCCTGGCGCGAGGGGTACGTGCGCGTCAACCAGATGGTGGCCGACCGCGTCGTGGCCGAGGCGCGAGCGTCGACCCTGCCGACGCTGGTCTTCGTCCAGGACTACCAGCTCTACTGCGTCCCCGGCATGGTCCGCGCCGCGCTGCCCGAGGTGCGCATCCAGCACTTCGTGCACATTCCCTGGCCGACGCCGCAGTACTGGACGGTCCTTCCCAAGCCGATTCGCGACGGTCTGCTCAAGGGGCTGCTCGGCTGCGACCTCGTGGGCTTCCAGACCAGCAGGGATGTGCGCAACTTCTTGATGACGTGCGAGGAGAACCTCGGCCTCACCGTCGACCTCGCCGCGCGCACGGTCCGCTTCGAGGGCCGCACCATCTGGGCGCGCAACTACCCGATCAGTGTCGACGTCGACTCACTGCTGGCCCAGGCCGACAGCGAGGAGGTTCTTGCCGAGGAGGAACGGCTGCTCTCGTGGCGCCCCGAGAAGCTGATCCTGCGTGTCGACCGCACCGACCTCAGCAAGAACATCGTGCGCGGCTTCCTGGCGTACGAACGCATGCTCGAGGACCACCACGAGCTCCACGGCGACGTGCAGTTCTGGGCCTACCTGCAGCCCAGCCGGCAGGACATCGACGACTATCGCGCGTATCTCGGCAGTGTTCTCAGCGTGGCGGCGCGCATCAACAGGAAGTTCAGCCGGGGCGGGTGGACGCCCATCCGCGTCGAGGTGGACGATGTCATGGCGCGTGCTCTCGCCGGCTACCGTCAGTTCGATGTCCTGCTGGTCAACCCCATCTACGACGGCATGAACCTTGTCGCCAAGGAGGGGGTGCTCTGCAATCGCCGTGACGGCGTGCTCGTGCTCAGCGAGAACGCGGGGTCGCACGAGGAGCTGGGTGATTTCGCGCTCAGCGTCAACCCGTTCGACATCGACGAGACCGCGGAGGCGCTCTACCTCGGGCTGGCGATGGATGCGCCCCAGAAGGCCGCCAGGGCAGAGAGGATCCGCGAAATCGTGCGCGCCGCCGACATCAACCGCTGGATCGCGCTCCAGGTGCAGGACCTGCGCGACCTGATCGGTGGGCCCGCCTAGTGCCCGAGCGTTGAGAAGCCGACCACGAACAGCCAGCTGAGCAGCGCACCCACCCCCAGCCAGATGGCGGTGATGCCGCGGTCGCCGAGGCTCCGGCGGCGGCTGCGATGGCGCAGGTAGCGCTCTCGAACGCGCAGGGAGGCCTGACCGCCGGGTCGGCGGGAGATGTCGGCGGCCTTGTGAAGCGTGCTCATCTGCGACATGGTCTGAGCGTGGTACGGGGATCAGCTCGATTCGGTTACGCGCCGGTCCGGGGCGGGTTCGCGGATGCGCTGAGTACCTGGCGCGTACGATCAGCAGCACCGATGCCGCGCGAAGACGAGGGCCGAGGTCCCTCCACGACCGAGACGGCGCCGATCGAGGCGCCGCTTGCTCCTCGGTCGGGCCTGGTCACCCTGGACAAGCCCATCTACACGATCAGCGTGGCTGCCGAGATCCTTGCAACGCACCCGCGCACGCTGATGATGTACGAGCACCTCCAACTGGTCGTGCCGTACCGCACCGGCACCAACCGGCGCCGGTACTCGCAACGGGACGTGCTCACCCTGCAGGCGATCCAGACGCTGACGAGGCGGCACAGCCTCAACCTCAACGGGGCGCGGTACGTCATCCAACTGCTCCGGCTCCTCTCGGAGCATGACATCCCTCGCCCTCAGAGCCTGGAGGACGTCGAGGTCACACACACGCGTCTCTGACAGGAAACCCCCCACATTCGCTGTCACGAGATAGCACTGCGGTGAGGGTGCGTTCCACCCCGTATACTCGGCCGAAGGGGGAGGAAGTCGCCCCCAGTGGAGGTGGAGATCGCGGTGAGTGTGGACGACGAGCAGGTGATCGACGTGCTCCTGATCGAGGACGATCGGGAGACACTCGAGATGTACAAGTTGAAGCTCGAGCGGGACGGTTACCGGGTCCACCTGGCAATGGACGGCGAGGACGGCTTCCGCCGTGCCACCGAGCTCACCCCCGACATCATCTTCCTCGACATCCGCCTCCCGAAAAAGGACGGTTTCACCGTCCTCGAGGAGTTGCGCGGACAGGATTCGACGGCAGCAATCCCCGTGATCATCCTCAGCAACTACGGCGAGAAGGAGCTGGTCGATCGCGGCCTCAAGCTCGGCGCGATGGAGTTCCTCGTCAAGGCCCAGACGTCCCCCATCGTCATCTCCGAGGGAATCGACGAGTGGCTCAAGGAGTAGGCCGGCCCCAACGTGCCGCCGCCCCGGCAGGCCAGCCCGGTCTCGACAAGCCGATCTACACGATCAGCGTGGCCTCGGAGATCCTGGAGACGCACCCACGCACGCTGATGATGTACGAGAACATGGGCATGGTCGCGCCGCAGCGCACCGCCACCAACCGGCGCCGCTACTCGCAGCGCGACATCTTCAAGCTCCAGACCATTCAGAATCTCACCCGCAACCACGGCGTCAACCTCACCGGAGTCCGCTACGTGCTGTCCCTCCTCAAGCTGCTCCACGAGCATGGCGTCGAGGCCCCCGAGGGGCTGCGTGACATCGACGTCTCGCAACTGGACATCTGAGGGTGGCTGCCGCTCCCGAACGCGAAGACAGCCTTGCCGCGATGGTCCGCGAGGTTGCGGACGACGCCGTGCGCCTCGCTCGCGCAGAGATTGAACTGGCCAAGGCGGAGGCGATCGCGGGTATCAAGAGGGTCGCGCTGGCCATCGGCCTGTTCGCCGGCGCGGCGGTTTTCGCGCTCTTCATGATCGGGTTCGCGCTCGGGGCGGTGCCCACACTGCTCGCCGGCACAGTCTTCTCAGGCTGGGTGTGGTGGCTGTTGATGGCGGCGCTCTTCCTTCTCGTCGCCGGGTTGCTGGCGATGATGGGATTCCGCTCGCTGCGGCGTGGCATCGGGCGAGGCAAGGAATTGGTCGGCTCGGTCAAGGAGGACGTGGCGTGGTTCAAGCGGTTGACCAAGCGGAGCGCGAGCGGGAGCTGACCAAGCAGTCCCTGGCGGGCAACCTCGATCGTCTCGAGGCGCGCGTCCGCTACGAGCTCGATTGGAAGGCGCGGCTGCGCCGCGACGGGGCGCGCTACGCGCTGATCGGTGGCGCGGTGGTGGTGACCGCCGTCGGCCTGCTGGTTCTGCGCCGCGTCGTGCGCGGCGACAAGGCCGAGGTGCAGTCGTTGTCGCCGACCACCCTCGAGGAGATGGCGACGGAGCTTGCCGCGATCCGCAAGAAGCTGGATTCGGCCAAGCTCGAGGCTGATCGCGGTCCGATCTGGCAGAAGCTGGCCCTGCAGGGCGTGTCGGCGGCCGCCGCCGCGGGTGGGACATTTGCGGCGCGACGGCTCATGGCGCGCTCGGGTGTCGACAGCGGCGAGCCGGCCGGGATCGCATAGGGGCTGCAGAGCTGCGCGGACGGCGGGCGCGGTCGCCCGAGACGGACGGGCGCGGGCCCCGGCGGGCGCGGGCCTCGAACTCGCGCTGGCGATTGGGCAGACGCTGGAAGAGGGTCATCGCGGTCGGAGGTGGCCTGCTCGCACTCTGCATCGTGCTCATCGGCGGCCTGGTTGTGTATGCGGCGCTGACGCTCCCCGACATCAACAGCATCGGGCAGAAGACGGGCACGATCAAGATCCTCGACTCGCACGGCACGCTGATCGCCGAGGTTGGTCACGACAGCGTGGCTCGCAACGACGTCACCATCGACCAGATCGCGCCCATCCTGCAGAAGGCGACGATCGCCGCCGAGGACCGCAACTTCTACACCGAGGGGGCGTTCAACCCGGCACGCATTCTCAAGGCACTGGTCGACGACATCATTCTCCGGCGCCCTGCCGAGGGCGCGAGCACGATCACACAGCAGCTGGCCAAGCAGGCGTTCTTCGGCACCACCGCGGACAAGTCGCCGCTGCGCAAGGTTCGCGAACTGCTGCTTGCCAACCAGATCGACAGCCGGTACAGCAAGCCGCAGGTGCTCGATCAGTACCTGAACATCACCTACTACGGGGAGAACGCGTACGGGATCGAGAACGCCTCGATGCGTTACTTCGGCAAGCACGCCAAGGACCTGACCCTGGCCGAGGCTGCTCTCCTCGCCGGCCTGCCAGAGGCGCCATCGTTCAATGATCCCTACAGCAACCCCGACGCAGCCTACGCGCGTATGCACTATGTCCTCGACAGCCTGGTGGCGGTGGGAGACATCAAGCAGGCCGACGCCGATGCCGTCGATCCGCTTGTCGGTGGCGGCAGCGCGACCGCGGCGGAGCAGGCCCAGCAACAGCAGAACCAGCAGGCTCTCCACGCCGACCTGCAGAACGGCGTTCCCAGCAACAGTGGGCCGGCGCCCCATTTCGTGCAGTACATCGAGGATCAGTTGCAGGCGACCTTCGCGCAGACCGACCCATCGGTCCTCGAGGGGAGCCTCGTGGTCACGACGACACTCGACCTCAACATCCAGAAGCTCGCCAATGCAGCGGTCGTCAGCGGTGTCGCCAAGCTGCAGTCCAGTGGGGCCAACAACGGCGCGTTGCTGATGATCGATGCGCGCACCGGCAACATCGAGGCGATGGTGGGCTCGGCCGACTTCAACAACAACTCGATTGCAGGGCAGTACAACATCGTCACGGCGTCGCGGCGGCCGGGATCGTCGTTCAAGCCCTACGTGTACGAGGCCGGCTTCAAGAACGGCACGCTCAAGCCCGACACAATTCTCCAGGACACACGTGCGGAATCCCAGAAGCTGGGCGGGGTGCCCGATTTCGACGGCAGGTTCCTGGGCCCGATCACGGCGGCACGCGCGCTGGTGCTGTCGCGCAACGTCGCCACCGAACAGGCGGCGGGGATCGTCGGCATACAGAACGTCATCGACCTCGCCTATGGCATGGGCATTTCACAATCCCTGACCCCTCAGGCGCCCAACCTGAGCACCGCCATCGGGACATCGGCGGTGCGCATGATCGACCACGCGTCGGCGTACGCGGCCTTTGCCAACGGAGGTCACAAGGTGGTGGCGCGCGGCATCCTGAAGATCACCGACGGCAGCGGCAACGTGCTGCGCGACAACACCGTTGCGCCCAACCTCGGCGACGTGCTGTCGCCCGCCCAGGCGTGGAGCATCTCGTCGATTCTTCGTGGGTACGCCAGGCAGTGGAACCTGCATTTCAAATACGACACGGCGGGCAAGTCGGGTACGACCGACAAGTTCATCGACGCCTGGTACATGACGTACACGCCGGACTGGGTGGTGGCGACGTGGACGGGCCACACCAGCGGCACCAACGCCGCCGAGCAGGGCATGAACCAGGTCTTCGGCACGTCCACGGGGGCGGCGATCGCGGTGCCGTTCGTCAACAGCCTGTCGAAGCCGAGCGCATTCAGGGCGGTGGCGGGTTCGCTCGGGGACTGCGCCGCGAGCGACGCGGCGTTCAAAGACGTGGCAGGGTGTCCAACGCCGTCGCCGACCGCCACGCCGAGCCCCACGCCGAGCCCGTCACCGACGCCGGGCCCGACGCCGACGCCGACACCCTCGTCCACTCCGTCCGCCTCGCCGAAGCCAACGCTCTAGCCGGGCTCGCTGTGGCGACGGTGGCCTGCGGCGACGCGGAGGCGTTGGTCGATCGTCCGCGGGGAGCAGTCGCCCCGGGCGGCTACCGGCGCTCGAGCAGCTCGCGGAACCCGCCCTGGTGCCCGGCGAGGATGTCGCGCAGATCGAGCAGTTCGTCTGAGCTGATCGGGTCGGGAACGAGCGGGATGCCCTCGCTGATGGTGGGCACCTTCTGGCCCTCGCTCTCGAGCGCCTCCACCTCGGTCTGGAAGATGATCTGGAGAAGGTTCTCGTCGTTGCACGAGGCACAGGTGACGCGAACGAGCGCTCGATTGCCCTGCTGGGTGATCACCTTGATCCCGCAATCAGCCATGTTTGTGTTGCAGACCGCGCAGCGATAGCGCTTGGCCTGAGACCGGAGCAGCTCGGGCAAATCCATCGAATTCAGTATAGACCCGGGTGGCGGAGCCCAAACTCGGGCTGAACTCGCGGAGGAGGTTCTTGGGGGTGTCCGTGGGGCCCCGATCGGACCGGCCGTGAGCGGGTGCACGAGGGGCGCTCCGTTAGACTGGCCGCGCCGCTGGGGAGTGGCCAAGTGGTAAGGCAGCTGATTCTGGATCAGCCAATCAGAG
>DAISRJ010000059.1:0-9843 GCA_036828955.1 Candidatus Dormiibacterota bacterium
GCTTCAACAGCGGATCGGCCCGGGCCGGCGCCCCGTCGCTCGCCCCTGCTCCGGGGTCGTCATTCATCTCAGTCGCCTCAGATCGATGAGTCGTCGATGGCATGTACATGACCGGTTACGGTGCCGCCCGCGGTGCCCTCGGCCTCCGCAACGTGTGTCATCGCCCCCTAACCTCGAGGGTGATGCCGTCCGCTTGGGTTGGGGCAAGCCGGGCCGCCCGACGGGCGACCCGGCTACTCCAACTGAGGGGGCGTCCACGAGGGACGCGCGGTTAGACGATTACTTGATTCCGGCCGCGGTGCAGACGTCTGCACCCGCGAGGGCGCAGATGTCCTTTGCGGTGTCGAAGCCGTCCTTGACCACCGTCGACTCCATGTTGGTCGCGTCAACCCACGTCGAGCCCAGGAGCGACGCCGGCTCGGTGGTGCTGGGGTTGGCGGGGTCAGTGGTGGTGCCGTTCAAGAGCGCCGGCGGGACCGTGTTGCCGGAGAGGAGGATGTCGGCCAACGCGACCACATCCTGGGCCTCTTTGTAGACCGGCTTGTACACGGAGCCACACTGGTAGCCCTGGAGAACCGAGGCCATGCCCTGGGCGGTCGCGTCCTGCCCTGTCACGGGGATTTGCTTCGCCTTCACACCGGCCGCCTTGAGGACGTTGATCACCGCGTTGCCGAGCCCGTCGTTGGCCTCGATAGTCGCGTTGATCGAGGGGTGGGAGGTGAACTCCTGCTGGAAGATCGTGCCACCCTGGGTATTCGACCAACCCGGAGCGAAGTTCTCCCCCACGAGGTTCATCCCTTGACTGTTGGTGACACCGGCGGACACGGTTTTGGCCGCCTGGCCCCACACGACCTTGTTGTAGCCCATGGCGAACGAGATGGCGTTCGGGTCGGTGTCCTGACCGCCGTTGAGCACGAAGACTTGCGGGCTCTTGATTGCCCACGCGGAGACGCAGGACACAAAGCCCGTGCCGATGGCCGCACCTACTGCTTGGTTGTCGAAGCTGACGTAGTAGGTCTTGGAGCCCTGGAACGTCGCCCGGTCGTAGCTGATCAGGGTGACTCCCTTGGACTGGGCCAGCTGCGCGATGGCCGAACCGGTCGGCCCGTCGAGCGGGGTCATGATCAGGACCTTGGCTCCGAGGTTGATATCGGCAGTGGCGAGGTCGAGCTCCGTGGCATCGCTGCCCTGAGCGTTGTCGATTCGGAACTGCTGCTGGCTGAACCCGGCGGCCGCCAATGCGGAGAACAGGTATGGCTGATCGAAGTTCACCCAGCGCACCGACGAAGTCGTGTCAGGGAGGATCACCCCGATGAGCAGACTGTTGACGCCCTTGGTCGCGAACGCGGTGAGGGGCTTGAACTGACCCATCGTCGATGCAATGTCCGTGGTGAACGAGCTGACGGTCACGCCCGATGGGACGCCGGGGTTCGAGGCAGTTCCCGAGCCCGAGGTGCCGGTCGACGTGCTTCCGCAGGCCACGGCCACCAGCGCGGCCCCACCGACAACGGTGACCCGGCTCAACTTCGACAGACCATGGGACCCCCGGCCCCTGATTCCATCTTGCAAACGCATCAGACCTTTGCCCTCCAACCGGGAACCGACCGTCTGCGACGCCACTTGCTCCGGTGGGCACAGGTGGCGCCACCCGACCTCTGTGAGGCAGCGTCCGGATAGAACGCTTATCGGGAAGGGATTGTCAACTCCTCGAACGAAAAATCACCCCAACGGGGGAGTTTTCGTACTCCGCGCCCAACCACGACGCATCAAACGCATCACGGGCGTGATCCCTGGCCGCTCCTCCGGCGGGCCGCGCGCATCCGTGGCGGCTGAGGCCCGAGACCGTCGAGCTCGGATTCGCCCGCCCTGGTTCAGGTGCGCCGATCGGAGGCTGGAACTGCGTGAAACCGCTTCGCGAGCTGACGGCGAAGCGGCCGCGACGCACTACGTCAGGCTTCGACAATATAGGGTTCGACAAGTATCGAGCCTCGTTAGAGAGCCTCGCCAAAGGAACGACGACATGCCCATACCGATCACCGACGGCCGTCCAATTCGCTGGGGAATCCTTGGCGCGGGCGGTATCGCCAACACCGTCAGCAACGACATCAACCTGACCGCGGGCAACGTCGTCACCGCCGTGGCCGCCCGCGACGCGGACCGTGCCGCGCGTTTCGCCGCCCAGCACGGGGCCGCCCGCAGCTACGGTGACTACAAGGCACTCGTGCACGACGACGCGATCGATGTCGTGTACGTCACCACCACCCACCCCCACCACCGTGCGCACGCTCTCATGGCCATCGAGGCCGGCAAGGCGGTCCTCATCGAAAAGCCCGTGTGTCTCAATGCCGCCGACGCACGTGACGTCTTCGCTGCCGCGACCCGGGAAGGTGTGTTCGCGATGGAAGCCATGTGGACGCGCACCAACCCGCTGATCCGCCAAGCCCAGCAGATGATCGCGGACGGGGCGATCGGCGAGGTGCGCGGCGTGCGCACCGAGTTCGGACTCGGCCTCGCCTTCGACGCCACACACCGCCTCTACGATCTCGATAACGGTGGCGGCGCTCTCCTCGACCTCGGCGTCTACCCGGTGACGTTCGCCTACCTCTTCCTCGGGCCGCCGGACGAGGTCTGCACCGTGGGCACCCTCTCACCGACCGGGTCGGACGAGACCGTCGCGATGCAGTGGCTGTACGACGGGCACCCTAGGGCGCAACTCTGGACATCGGTGCCCATCCACGCTCCCAACGAATCGGCCATCCTTGGCAGCAAAGGCTGGGTCTCGTTTCTCCCCGAGGTCTACCGCCCCCGCGGTCTGACCGTTCACACGGAGTCGGGCGAGAGCCACACGGACGACCCGCTTGCCGGACATGGTTTCGGCTACGGACCCGAGATCGAGGAAGTCGAGCGTTGCCTCCGCGCCGGCCTCACGCAGAGCCCGCTGATCCCGCATGCCGACACGATCGCCATCCTCGAAATCCTCGACGACGCTCGAGCCGTGGTCGGCGTCGTCTACCCCGGAGAGCAGTGACCCAAGACAACGGCGCCGTCGCCCCCGGTTCCAACACGAGGGGACAGCCATGACCCCAGTACGGTTCGGCCTGGTCGGGTATGGGTTCGGCGCCCGCTATTTCCATGCACCCCTGATCGTCGCAACGCCCGACTGCGAACTGGTCGGGGTGATGACCTCCTCACCCGAACGCCAGGCGCTGGTTGCTCGTGAGATTCCAGGCACGTCGACCTTCGCGTCGCTTGCCGCCCTCGTTGATGCGGGCGCCGAAGCTGTGGCCATCTCCACCCCAGCCGACACCCACTCCAGCGTCGCCGAGCAGGCCCTGGACCTCGGCCTGGCCGTCGTCTGCGACAAGCCGTTCGCGCTCGATCCCGATGCTGCCCGACAGACAGTAGATTTGGCCAACGAACGCGGATTACGCCTGAGCCCCTATCAGAACCGACGCTGGGATTCGGACTTCCTCACCGTCCGAAGGCTCGTCGCGGACGGCGCACTCGGGGCGGTGACGCGCCTCGAATCCCGCTTCGAGCGCTTCGAGCCCCAGACGGGGCCCAGCACGTCCGGTGGCGGCACCCTCCTCGACTTCGGGAGCCATCTCGTGGACCAGGCGCTGGTCCTGCTCGGGCCGGCGGTCGCCGTCTACGCCGAATGGCGGATCCGCGAGTCCGGCCTCGACGACGACGTGTTCGTCGCTCTGACGCACGCAAGTGGTGCCCGTTCTCAATTGTGGGGGAACTGGAGCCAATCCGCGCCCGGTCCTCGGTACCGGGTGACCGGCACCGAGGCGACGTATGTGCTAGGTCCTGGCGACACCCAGGAGAACGCGTTGCTCGCCGGCGAAACCCCGGCGTCTCTGTCAGAGCAGTGGGGCGTCGAGCCACCGGACAGCTACGGCACGCTGCACACCGGAACCACTTCCAGGCCGTACGTCACCGAACGCGGGCGATGGGATTTGTTCTACCCAACCTTCGCAGGAGCCGTCCGCGGCCTCAACCCACCGCCGGTCGACCCTCACGACGCCGTCGCGAGCGCGACGGTGCTCGAGGCGGCAAAGTCCAGCGCCGCGACCGGTGCCGTCGTACCGGTGTCGGCGTCGTGACCGAAGCCGACGCCGAACAGCTCGCATCACTGCTGGCAGAGGAGGACCGCCTGGTCTTCTCGCAGTTCGATCATGACACCGCCTGGGATCTCGGGTCACGCTTGCGCGCCGCTGCGCTGCAGGGGAAGCTGCCGGTCGCAATTGCGATCCGACGAAACGGCCAGTGCCTGTTCCATGCCGCACTGCCAGGCTCCTCCGCTGACAACGACGGATGGCTGCTGCGCAAGGCAGCTGTCGTCGAACGCTATGGTCATTCGTCCTATTTCGTCGGTTGCAAATTCCGCGCGGACGGCGGTGACTTCGACATCGACTCCCGCCTGGACGTCGCGGTGTTCGCCGCCCACGGCGGGGCATTCCCGGTCATCTGCGGGACGAGCGGGCGCATCGGCACGGTCGCGGTATCCGGGCTGCCGCAACTCGAGGACCACCAGTTCGTCGTCACTCACCTCGAACAGTTCCTCCTCGACAGCAAACAGATCCCAGCTCGATAGCAGTCACGGGCACGTCAGCAACCACCTGCTGGGCGGGTCGGCCTGGAAGTAGACCCTGTTGCCTATCGAACAGGTGTTCGGTAGGCTACGTGCGTGATCTCCTCGCGGGCGGCAACCCTCACCGCGCTCCGAGCGCGCGTCGCCTCTCTCGGCGGTGCGACGGCGACCCCGCGCGCCCGCCCGGCATCCCTCGACCTCAGCGGCCGCGCCGCCGAGCTCGGCTTCGCGGTCGAGACCGGCGCCGCCGGCACAACGTTCGTTCGCCGCAGCACCGTCGACCTGTCGCCATTCCTCGAGGCGGCCGGGCTGGCAGGCGCCCCGCGGGCGGCGGACCTTCTCGCGCTGTTCGACCACCCGTGCGAGCCGGGCCCCCCCGCGTGGGAGGGGGAGGGGATCGGCGTCCTCGACATCGAGAGCCTCGGCCTGCGCGGCAGCGGCGTGATGGCCTTTCTTGTCGCCATGGGGATTCAGCGCGGCGCGGTCCTCGAGTGCGAGCAACTTCTGCTCGCCGACCCCGGCGAGGAGGGCGCCCTGCTCGGTGCGGTCGCCGAGAGGATCGCCGCCCATCGTCTGTGGCTGACCTACAACGGGCGCAGCTTCGACATCCCGGTCCTCGCCGCTCGCTGCACGCTCAACCGTCTCGATGCGTCCTGCGTCCAACCGCGCCTCCACGGAGACATCCTGGCGCCGGTGCGCCGGCTCTTCCGTGCCCGGCTCGGCGCCTGCACCCTGCGCCACGCCGAGATGTCGCTCCTCAACCACCACCGCGTCGACGACGTGCCCGGCATGGAGGCACCGGGGCGCTACCGAGCGTGGCTGCACGGCGCCGGGCCCGCAGTGCTCAGCGGCGTCATCGAGCACAACCTCCAGGACATCGTCAGCACCGTGGCGGTGGCGGCCCGCCTGGCCGCGCACGTCGGTGGCGAGCGGGTTCGACCGGCTCACGCCGCCGACGCGTACCACCTGGCCCGGCACTTCGAGAGACAGGGCGTCGCCGATGCCGCCGAGGTCGAGTTGCGCGCCACCATGGCGGCAGGGATCGACCCCTGGGCCCGGCGAGCCGGATACCGTCTGGCGGTGGCCCTGCAGCGGCGCGGAGCCATGGATGAGGCGCTCGAGACCTGGCGCCGCCTCCACCTCGAGGACCCGCGCGACCTCCGCGCCGCGCGCGGCTGCGCCATCCGGCTGGAGCGGCGCGGCGACCTCGGAGCCGCGCTCCAGGTCTGCGAGCAGATTCGGGGAGCGCGAGTCGGCTGGGGACCTTGGTGGGACAGGGTCCGTGGCGGGGGAGAGGCGGCCGACGACGAGTGGCGGCGGCGCGAAGCTCGGTTGCGGCGGCGGTTCCGTCCCTAGAATGAGCCACCTTGCAGGAGGACACGCCGCCGCCGCGCAGTCCCGGCTCGGTCACGCCTGACCTCACCACCGGGCTCGGGTCGCGGGCGCTGCGCTTCACCATCCTCATCCTTGTGGCGCGCATCCTCTCGCGCCTGCTTGCGCTGGTCGCCGTCGTGGCCATCGGCAATGCCCTGGGCGACTCACGATTCGGGCAGATGCAGACAGCGGTGACCTACACCGCCCTGGTCGGCGCCATCACCGATGTCGGTTTCACGGCGCTCTACGTGCGCGAGGGGGCGCGCGAGCCGCACAACCTGACGCGGTACTTCAACAACGTGGCGTCGATCAAGCTCTTCCTGGTCGCCATCTCGCTGCCGCTGCTCGCCCTCTGCCTGTGGTCGGCAGGCATCGAGTCCCTGCTGCTGCCGTCCTTCGCCCTCCTCGTCCTGAGCGGCTACTCGCTCCTGCTCCGCAGCACGCTGTACGCGTTGCAGCGGCTCAACTTCGAGATCGCGGAAATCATCCCGGAGACGGCGGTGATCCTCGCCATGGCCCTGGTCGGCGCGCACATCCATGCCGGCCCCGGATTCTTCCTGTGGGCATACGTCGCCTCGTCAGGATTCGCAACCGTCTACTTCATCGCCGTTCTTCTCGGCAAGCGCATCCTCACGCCGCGCTGGCAACTCGAGCCCGAACTGTTCCGCCAATGGATCAGGGCGGGCATCCCGCTGGCGATCACGTACCTGCTCACGACGGTCTATTTCAAGGTCGACGTGCCCATCCTCCAACACTTCCGCTCCTACAACGAGGTGGGCTGGTACACCTTTGCCTATCGCCCGTTCGAGGCGCTGCTGTTCATCCCCGCGACGCTGCGCACGGTCATCTTCCCGGTTCTGTCCATCTACTACCGCAACGCACCCAACCGCGTGCTCGCCTCCGCCGACAAGCTCTTCAAGGGCTTGGCGATCATGGGCTGGCCGATCACCGTGGGGCTCTTCCTGCTGGCGCAGCAGTTCATCGACCTCGTCACCACCCAGTTTCCCCACAGCGGCGCGTCGCTGCGCATCCTTGCGCTCGCAGTGGTCTTCATGTTCGTCGACAACACGTTCCCTGCCGTGCTCAACGCCATCGACCGGCAGAAGTTCTACGCCTACGTGGCCTTGAGCGGTCTGGTCGTCAATTTCGGGCTCAACCTCATCCTCATCCCGCGCTTCGGTTACCTGGGGGCGAGCTGGGCAACGGTGGCCACGGAAGCTGGTCTGGTGGTCGCCGGCTGGCTGACGCTGCGCCGCGTTCTCGGACCGCTGCACGTGGTGCGCAGCTGCTGGAAGCCGTTCGTCGCCGGTGTCGTCATGGGGGCGTTCATCTGGCTCTGCAACCCACACGGCCGGCTCGCCGTGCTTGCCGTCACCGGGGCGGCCGCGGTCATCTACGCGGTGATGCTCGTGGTGCTGCGCACCGCCGACGAGGAGGAGCGCTCGATCATCCGCCGAACCCTGGCGAGGCGCAACTCGCCACCGACGCCGCCTGGCTGACCTCGCCGGGATCGGGCTCGGAGCCTAGGGACCCCCGGGGGACGCGGACGCGGCGGGGGCGGCGGTCGCGGCGGCCGAGGCGCCACCGCTGTTGTCGAACTGGGCGAACGGGATCTGCCAATCCGCCTCGCCGTTGGTGATGTCCGCGGGGTTGCTGGTCTGGCTCACCACCACCACGTCCCCGGGCAGCGAGTAGTTGAAGAAGGTGGTGGCGTGGGCCGTGCTGAGGTTGATGCAGCCGTGGGACACGTCGGTGAACCCCTGCGATGGCTCCGACCAGGGGGCGGCATGGATGAAGAACCCGTTGGTGGAGACGGCGGTATCCCAGTACACGTAGTCGTGGTAGTAGTTGACGTTGCCCGGGTGACATGCGGCGCCGCCAAATGTGCTGCAGGAGTCCATCATCACCCTCTGCGACTTGAAGAGCACCACAAGGGTGCCCGACAGGGTCGCGAAGCCCCGCTTGCCGAGGCTCACAGGCCACGTGTCCACGAGCTGGTCGTTGGTGTACACCTGCATCTGGTGGGTGACGTCGCTGATCAGCGAGACGTGCTTGGCGCCGACGCTGAAGGTGGTGGTCCACCCGGCCAGGCCCCAGATGCCGTTGCCCGCGTTGACGCCGTGCAGGTCGGCGGTGAGGGTGACCTTGGTGCCGCTCTGCCAGTACACCGCCGGGCGGTAGTGCACGTCCGCGCCGTCAAACCAGTGCCAGGCGCCCGCCTGGTCCGGTGTCGAGACCACGTGCAGGTGCTGCACGACCGCGGCCCTCTGGGCGACCGGCACCGACGTGTTGAAGTGGAGGTCGATGGGCTCGCCGACGCCCACTACGGCGCCGTTGTCCGGGGTGTACGAGGTGGTCAGGCGTCCGGTCACCGAGCCGAGTGTCGAGAAGCTGCTGACGGTGCTGGTGTGCGTCCCGCCCGGCCCGGCGGCGACCGCCGTGACCTCGTACTGGGCGCCGGGGTCGAGACCGTCGCTGGCCGTCCAGGTGTGCCCGTCGGTGGAGAGCTGCCCCGCGACGGCGGCGCCGCCGACCTTGGTCACGGCCACGGTGGTGAGGCTGCCCACGCTGCTCGACACCGTCACCGGGGCATCGAGGGCGACCTCGCTGGCGTGGTCGGCCGGGACGACGGTGACCTCAGGTGGCGCCGCGGCAAGGACGACGTGGGGCGTGCCGCCGGCCACCGAGGAGTTCGCGACACCCGACGGGGACGAGCAGCCGGCCAGGACTGCGGCACCGCCGCCCAGGGCTGCGAGCATGACGATGCGCCGGGAGATCATCTGAAGAACCGTACCATGAGCACACCGATCCAATGCCGTGCGGGAGTACAGATGTGCGGTCCCGCGACCATGATGAAACGGCGGCGGACCCGAATCGTTTCGGAGGCGGCGTGAACGCCATCCTCGTGTCGCCCGAGATGCTGGCCGCCGAGCTGGCCTCGGGGCGTCCCCCCGTGCTGCTCGACGTGCGCTGGAACCTCGGAGGTCCGCCCGGGCTCGACGAGTACCGTCTCGGCCACCTCGACCGTGCCCGATTTGTCGACCTCGACGTCGACCTGGCCGCACCGCCGGCCCCCGGCCGGGGCCGTCATCCCCTGCCCGAGGCAACCGTCTTCGAGGCCGCCATGCGCCGCTGCGGCGTCAACGACGACTCCGCCGTGGTCGTGTACGACGCCGGCGGCGGGCTCAGCGCCGCCCGCGCCTGGTGGCTGCTCCGCCATGCCGGCCACGACGACGTGCGCCTCCTCGACGGCGGGGTGGCCGCGTGGACGGCGGCGGCTCTGCCCCTGACCACGACGGAGCCGCCCGACGCCGCCGGGGCGATGGTGGTCCGCCCCGGGGCCATGCCCCTGCTCGACGCCAAGAGCGCCGCCGCCCTGGCCCGAGACGGGGTTCTGCTCGACGCCCGAGCCGGCGAGCGTTACCGGGGCGAGCTGGAACCGGTCGACCCGGTCGCGGGCCACATCCCCGGCGCTCGCAGCGCTCCGACCGCCGCCAACCTCGGAGGCGCCGGCACCTTCCTTTCGGGGGCTGCCCTGCGCGACCGCTTCGAGAGCATGGGCGCCGGAGCCGGCGTGGCGGTGGGCGCGTACTGCGGATCGGGTGTCACCGCGGCGCATGAGGTCCTCGCGCTCGCTCTCGCGGGCATCCCGGCGGCTCTGTACCCGGGCTCGTGGAGTGAATGGATCAGCGACCTCTCACGTCCCGTCGCCACCGGGCCCGAGCCCGGCTGAAGCCGCCGCCGGCGATCGCCGACGCCGGGTGCGCGTGGGCGGAGCGGGGAGCGAGGCAGACGTCGCCGGGTGCGCTACGTGCGCCTCAACATCGTCGCCAG
Organism: Candidatus Dormiibacterota bacterium; assembly: GCA_036828955.1. GTDB lineage: Bacteria > Chloroflexota > Dormibacteria > Aeolococcales > Aeolococcaceae > Aeolococcus. The sequence goes on from DAISRJ010000059.1 coordinate 9,806, forward strand.
CCGCGCCTGAGCGAAGCAGGGGCTAGGAGAGGCGCTCG
>DAISRJ010000060.1:0-9770 GCA_036828955.1 Candidatus Dormiibacterota bacterium
TACTACCGCCTCACCGCCGACTCGCGGATCCTCTGGGGTGGATACGACGCCATCTACCACTACGGCAACCGCGTCCAGAGCCGGCTGGAGCAGCGGCCCCAGACCTTCGACAGGCTCGCCGGCCACTTCTTCACCACGTTCCCGCAGTTGGAGGGGGTGCGCTTCACGCACCGCTGGGGCGGCGCGATCGACACCTGCAGCCGCTTCTGCGCCTTCTGGGGGACCAGCCACGGAGGGCGGGTCGCCTACGTCGTGGGCTTCACCGGGCTCGGCGTTGGCGCCTCGCGATTCGGGGCCCTGGTGATGCTCGACCTGCTCGCCGGCACGAGGACGGAGCGAACGGCGCTGCGCATGGTGCGCACCCGGCCGCTGCCGTTCCCTCCGGAGCCGCTCCGCTTCGGAGTCGTGCAGCTGACACGGTGGTCACTGGATCGCGCGGACGGCAGCGGCGGCCGGCGCAATCTCTGGCTGCGTGCCCTCGACCGCGCCGGTCTCGGCTTCGACTCCTGACCTGCCCCAGGCGTCAGTCGTCTGACCTCGCCGTGCCGCCATGGCCGGGCATCGGGAAATGGGTGAGGTCGCTGTCCCAGTCCATGAGCGATGACGCCGCCGCGTAGGTGCTGCGGAGGAACTCGATGATGGCCCGGCGTGGATCGGTGGCGGCTCGAGCCACGTCGTAGGGCAGGATGAACTCCCCGGCGGGAGGGATCCACGCCGCTCCTGCCGGTGCAATGGTCACGTGCTCGATGCCCTCCGGCGGCGGGGAGGCATATGCGTAGAAGGCGGGGTAGGGAACGCGCTCGTCGCCGGGCCACCATCCCGCGCAGATCTCCTCGTCGCCGCCACTGAAGCGCGCAATGACGCCCGCTCCGGGCGACGACGGCGCCCGGGCTCCGGAGAAACGGGTCAGGGCGAGGTCGAAGCTGCCCCAGAAGAACTGCACCGGGCTGGTCCGTCCACGGAAGCCGGCTCGATGCTCCCTGAAGACGACGTCGACCATCGAGAGAACGCGAAAGAACGCGGCCGCATGCTCCTGGTCATAGACGTGGTGGGTGCGGTCCTCAGCGAACGGGATGGGATCGTCGACCTCGGCCGGGACGGCGGAGATGGCCACGTCGACGCCCAGTCGCCTCAGCGCGCTCATCACGTCGGCGTAGAAGTCGGCCACGGCGCCGATGAGGGAACGGCGCTCGATGCGACCGTCGCTGCTGCGCAGAACCAGGACGTGGTCGATGAGGTCGAACTCCGCGTCGATGGTGCGCAGGTCGATCGGAATCGGCGAGGTGGTCAGGCCGCGCGCGGTCAGGTAGAGGGGAACGTTTGCCCACTCCGGCTCGAACGGACTCAGCGCCAGGCGCAACTTCCCGATCACCTGGGTGTACATGTGAAGGGTGTCGCGCGTGTCCCGCCACGGCTCGTAGGGAAGCGCGGGCCACTGGTCCGATGCCACAGGGGGACTGTACGCCGCCCTGATCCTGAGTCAATCGGGCGGGCGACCGGGGAGCGCGCCGTGGGGCGACGATGCCCGGCATTGAAGCAATACGCTCTGCAGGGTTGTGAGCTACCAGGATGATCCCGTGTGGAGCGCACCGGCCCCGCCGCCCCCGCCGTGGTCGCGCCCGGAGTCCGGGTGGGTCCCGATGCCGGCCGGCGGTCTCCCGCCCGGCCCCGGTGGGCCGGCGCCGCTCGCACCGGGGACGGCGCAACCGAGGGGCCGCAATCGGGTTGCCGTGGTTGCGGCGGTGATCGTCACCCTGATCGTGGGAGCGGCCATCGGCTACCCGGTCGGGCTGCTCACCCGTGCCGGCCCGGCGAGCCAGTCGAACGCCACCTCGCCCACCTCAAACGCGCTGGGCCCGTCGGCAATCCCCGCGCGGGTCCTGTTCCGGCAGGCGCTCGCGGCCACTCGGGCGGCTGTCGGGTTTCATTACGTGTCGGTCCCGAGAGGTGATCCGTTCAACCAGAGGACCGTGGGCGATGCGGGCGCGAGTGCTGGCGACCAGCTCATCACGCTCACCTCGAGCTACGGGAGCGAGCGGTTCACCCTGGTGCTGGCGAGCGGGGTGGTGTATTTCCAGGGCAACATTCAGGCTCTCGAGGACCAGCTCGGCGTCGCCGCGGTCAACGCCGCCGGTCTCGCCGCCAAGTGGGTTGCTGTGTCCAGCGCCGACGGGCCGTACAGCGTCATCGAGCCGGGGATCACCATCGCCGACCAGGCAACCTGCATCGTGCTCGTTCCCGCGTCCGCCGCGAGGATCACGACCGGCGATGGGAGGGCGGCGAACAGGATCGTCGGAACAGTTCCGGCGCAGCCACCGTGCACTGTCACAGCCACAGGTCACCTTGACGTCGCGACAGGCTCGCACCTGCCCATCTCCTATGTTTGGACGACCGGAGGCGCCAGCGCTGTGACCTACGCCACCACCTTCAGCGGGTGGGGCGCGGCCCCCGTCGCGACCGCTCCCGCAGGGGCCGTCGCGTGGTCCACCCTCGGGGCGAGTCGACCGCCGGGCGGTTATGGGGGCAGCGGCGGCGCCACTCCCTCCCCCACGCTGCCCGCGTAAGCCTGGCCCGTGCACAGACGCAGCAGGGGGTCCACGACGTCGGCTGAGAGCCAACCCTGCCGCCATTGACGAGCCCGTGGCCAGAGCGGGAGAATCGCCGCGGCAGACAACGCGCCTGGAGGGTTCGAGGTGTCTTGGAAGGTAGCTGGGTCCTACTTTGAGGCCTGCAACTGCAACGTCATCTGCCCCTGCACTGCGTCACTGGCGTTCGGCGCCAGCAATGACCGCTGCAACGTCACCCTGGTCTTCCACATCGAGAGCGGCGACGTCGAGGGGACGGACGTGAGTGGACTGACGGTGGCCGCAATCGCGGACACCCCGAAGGTGATGACCGACGGCAACTGGCGACTCGGCGTGTTCATCGATGGGGCGGCCTCTGACGAGCAGGCTGAAAAGCTTGGGGGCGTCTTCTCGGGCGCCCTCGGCGGCCCCATGGCCGGACTGGCCCCGCTGGTGTCGGAGAACCTGGGTGTGCAGCGCGCTCCGATCGAGATCCTCAACGACGGTCTGCGCCACTCGGTGCGGATCGGCGACGCCGTCGACTTCGAGGTCGAGGACGTGGTGCCCTTCGGGGTGGAGACGGGTCAGCCGGCAAAGCTCACCGGCATCTTTCACCCTGCCGGGACGGAGTTGAACGTGGCGCGGGCCACGCGGTCCGCGATCAACGCGTTCGGCATCGCGTACGACGCCAAGTCGGCGTTCTCGACGTCGAATTTCTCGTGGTCGGCTTAGACACCGCGCCTGCGGCACTCGTCATCGACAACTCCTCGTCCCGTGGGGTGACCTCCAGTGTCCTGACGGCGGCCCGCGCGCGACTTGGGCTGGTTGCCCTTCTCCTGGTGCTGGCCGCGGTCGCGTGGTGGTCGACGGCGAATCAGATGGCCGGGATGAACGCCGGCCCCGGCACCGACCTGGGTGCTCTCGGCTGGTTCGCCGGGGCGTGGGTGGTGATGATGGCCGCGATGATGTTCCCGTCGGTCGCACCGACCGTGGCGCTGTACGCCCGGATGACCCGCCGGCGCGGCATCCTTCGGCCTGCTCTTTTCACATCCTCGTACCTGTTGGTGTGGTCGGCGGTCGGCGTGGTCGCGTACGGTGTGTTCGAGCTGGGCAGGGCGTGGTTCGGCTCCCACCTCGGGTGGGACGGCGGCGGCCGTTGGGTTGCCGCCGGCGTGCTTGCGGTGGCAGCGGCGTACGAGCTCACCCCGCTGAAGAATGTCTGCCTGGCCAAATGCCGCAGCCCTCTCGGGTTCCTCCTGGGCTGCTGGAGAGACGGCCGGGCGGGGGCTCTCGAGATGGGCGCCAGGCACGCGGCGTGGTGTGTGGGCTGTTGCTGGGCATTGATGGCTGCGCTCTTCGCGCTGGGCGTCATGAGCCTGGTGTGGATGGCCGTCGTCGCGGCACTGATCACGGCCGAGAAGACGCTCCCATGGCGGCGCACCGTGGTCTGGGGCACGACCGTGGCTCTGCTGACCGTCGCGGTGCTGGTTGTGGTCGCGCCCCACTCGGTGCCGGGCCTCGTCGTGCCGGGGAGTGCCAACAGCCCGGTCGGCACCATGCAGGTGATGCGCTGAGCCTCAGGCGGCGTAGCCTCGCATGAAGGCGTCCACGACCCGTTCCGCGAAATCGAGGTTCAGGACCCCGCCGAACATCAGCCGGAAGTACACCGGGCCGACGAGCAACTCGGTCGCGACATCGATGTCGGCGTCCGGCCGGAGGTCGCCCCGTGCGATCCCTCTTTCGACCAGGCGAGCGATCTCAGCTCGACGCGCCTGGACAACGGACGCCCGGAACGGGTCGCCGAGGGATGGGTCGGTGGCGATCTGGGAGAGCAGCGCTCGAATGACCGGTCCGAAGTCCGTCTCCGTGACCGCCCTCATGGGATTCACGACAGCGGCCAGCAGTTCCTCGCGTGTGTTGTCCGAGTTCAGGACGGCGATGTGGGGAGACGCCAGCTGGGTCAACAGCTCCTGCGCCAGCTCCTCCTTTGACGCCCAGCGCCGGTAGATCGTCGCCTTGCCGACGCCCGCGCGTGCCGCCACGTGCTCGAGGCGCAGTGCGGCGAACCCCTCGGCCATCAGCAACTCACGCGCGGCGCTGAGGATGGCCTGGTGGGCGGACTCGCTCCGCGGCCGCCCGCCGTGACTGCGCACGGGGTCCAGCGGGGGGGTGGGGTTGCGGGTCGCGCTGCCGAAAGTCATCGCACTGCTATAATACGGAACGGTTCGTATTCTATGGTACTCGGAGATCACACCCCAATGACAATGGACAATAGCCAAGCCGTCGCTCTCATCGAACGCGCCGAGCGTGAGACCCCCTTCTGCGACTGCGGCGAGCCCACCATCCCGGTGGCGCGCAGCCGTCAGGTCTGGCTCGAGTGCGCGTCGCGACAGACGCTGCCCGACAGCACCGTGCGGCGTTTCCTCGCAACTCTCGCCGCCGCAAGCCACACGCGCAGGCTCATCCTCGACCCCGCGTAGGTTCCCGGCCAGGCCCCGCGGCGGCTCTTGTGTGTGCGGTGAGAAAAGTGCAACGCTGAGCACGTGGAGCACCCCGTCGCGGACATCGTTCAGCGGCTGCCCCGGGTCTTCTCCATCGTGCTGGCGGGTGGCGAGGGCAAGCGCCTCTGGCCGCTGACGCGGGATCGCGCCAAGCCGGCGGTGCCCTTCGGCGGCGTGTACCGTCTCGTGGACTTCGCGCTGAGCAACCTCGTCAACGGTGAGTACCGGCGCATCGCGGTGCTGACCCAGTACAAGAGCCACAGCCTCGACCGCCACATCAGCCAGACCTGGCGGCTGTCGTCGCAGCTCGGCAACTACGTCACCTCGGTCCCGGCGCAGATGCGTCGCGGCCGCCACTGGTTCTCGGGCTCTGGCGACGCCATCTACCAGAACTTCAACCTGCTGAGCGACGAGCAGCCCGACTACGTGATCGTCTTCGGTGCCGACCACATCTATCACATGGACCCGCGCCAGATGGTGGCCCACCACATCGCCTCGGGCGCCGGCGTGACCGTCGCCGCGATTCGTGCTCCGCGTGCGCAGGCCGAGGAGTTCGGTGTCATCGAGGTTGACGGCGACCGCATCGTCGCCTTCCACGAGAAGTCGAGCGATCCGCCGACACTGGCGGACGACCCGGAGAGCGTGTACGCCTCGATGGGCAACTACGTGTTCACCGCCAAGGTCCTCATCGACACCCTCAGCGCAGACGCCCACGACGACACCAGCGCTCACGACATCGGCGGCGACATCATCCCCACCCTCGTCGGTCGCGGTGAGGCGACGTTCTATGACTTCCAGCGCAACATCGTGCCGGGCGCCGTTGAAGCCGACCGCGGCTACTGGCGCGACGTCGGCACGTTGGACTCCTTCTACGACGCGCACATGGACCTTGTCTCGGTGCGGCCGATGTTCAACTTCTACAACGTCGAGTGGCCGATCTACTCGTTCTACGGCCCGCTGCCACCGGCGAAGTTTGTTTTCGACGACGACGGACGCCGCGGCCAGGCGCTGGATTCCATCGTCAGCCCGGGCGTCATCGTGTCGGGTGGGACGGTGCGCCGCTCCGTGCTCTCGCCGGGGGTGCGCGTCGGCAATGGCGCCCTCGTTGAGGGATGCGTGCTCATGGACGGAGTGGAGGTCGGCGATGGGGCCGTGGTGCGGCACGCCATCATTGACAAGCAGGTCGACATCCCTGCGGGCATGTCGATCGGGACCGATGCTGACTCAGACGCGGCGCGCTACACGGTATCCGCGAACGGCGTCGTGGTCATCGGCAAGCGCGAGCCTCTCGGGGACCGCCTCGGTTCATGAGAGTCGGGATCCTCACCCGCGAGTACCCGCCCGAGGTGTACGGCGGCGCTGGGGTCCACGTCGAGTACCTCACCCGTGAGCTGGCGCGCCACGTCGAGGTCGCCGTGCACTGTTTCGGATCCCCGCGCGACTCGCCTCTGGTGGCGCGGAGCTACCAGCCCTGGGACGAGCTCGGCGACGCGGCGCTGGCGGTGATGTCGGTCGACCTCGCCATGGCCCAGCACCTCGGCGACACCGACCTCGTGCACTCCCACACGTGGTACGCGAACCTGGCCGGACACCTCGCCAAGCTGCTGTGGGGCGTGCCGCACGTGTGCACGACCCACAGCCTGGAGCCGTTGCGTCCGTGGAAGGCAGAGCAGCTGGGAGGTGGCTACGAGCTGTCCAAGTTCTGTGAACGCACCGCCCTCGAAGGAGCAGACGCGGTGATCGCGGTGTCCGAGCAGATGCGCCGCGACGTTCTTCTCTGCTATCCACGCGTGGATCCCGGCCGGGTCGTCGTGATCCACAACGGGATCGACCCGGACGAATACCGCCGCGATCGAGCAACCGATGTGCTGTTGCGGCGCGGCATCGACCCCGCCCGGCCGTTGGTCGTCTTCGTGGGGAGGATCACACGCCAGAAGGGCATCGTCCATCTCCTCGAAGCGGCACCGCAGATCGACCCCGCTGCTCAGCTCGTTCTCCTTGCCGGTGCGCCCGACACGGCGGAGATCGGCGCCGAGGTCCGCGGCCTGTACGACGCCGCACAGGAGCGTCACGGGAACATCGTCTGGATCGATGAGATGCTCCCGCGCCCGGAGGTGATCCAGGTCCTCAGCCATGCGACGGTGTTCGTCTGCCCGTCGATCTACGAGCCGTTCGGCCTGGTCAACCTCGAGGCGATGGCGTGCGAGGTGGCGGTGGTGGCCAGCGCGGTGGGCGGGATCCCCGAGATCGTTGTTGATGGGGAGACCGGCTACCTTGTCCCATGCGACGTGGCCGCGGGAGCCCCGGATGCGGCTGCGGCCGGACGCTTTGCCGAGGGTCTCGCGGAGCGCATCAACGTGCTGCTCGCCGACCCCGACCGCGCCGCTGCGTTCGGCCGCGCCGGTCGTCAGCGTGTGGTCGACCACTTCAGCTGGTCGTCGGTCGCGGCCCGTACCGCGGAGCTGTACCGGGGCCTGGCTTCCGCGTAGCGAGACGCGGCAGCCATCGGCTGTTTCGCGTCTACGCAGCCGCCGCTCGCCGGCCAGGTTTGAGCCTGCGCAGCGCTGAGTACACGACGCCGGCGACCAGGAAACCGGCGTAGAACGAGAGATCGGCGCCGTGAAGTGCATTGGCCACCGGTCCTACGACAAGCCCCGTATTCATGAAGGGCACCATCGCGGCGAATCCAACGAGGAGAGCGGCGAGTGCCGGCCAACCCATCGAAAGGTTCGTGAAGCGCATGAGACGAGCGAGGCCGTCGCGGCTGATGGCGCCGCGGCGGTGGTACCAGTCGATCAGGATGACCGCCAGGAAGGGGGCGATCCAGTAGGCGGTGAAGAGCAGGATGTTCTGGAACTTGCTGGAGAGGTTCCCGGAGTTCAGCCAGAGGATGAGGAGGAACGCGAGGAGCGTTCCCAGGACGGCGCTCCAATGCCGCCTGATCTTGATACCGGCTGCCTGGACAGCCAACGACCCCGAATAGTCGTTGAGCGCGTTGCTGGTGACGGCCCCAAACATGACGGCGATCAGCGCCAACGCCCCCAGGAAACCGCCGCCCACCAGCGATTGCACCCCGCCCGCGGTCTGATCGACGAAGACCTTGGCGCCGGCCAGTCCGAGCGTGTACATCCAGATGAAGGACGCGGCCAGCCCGAGGAGTGTCCAGAGGAAGATCGGCGATGACCGTGTGTCCTTCCGCTGGTAGCGGCTGTAGTCAGCGGCATAGGTTGCCCAACTGAAAGCGCCGCTGAAGGCGATGGTCGTCATCAGGACGAAGGCGCCGACCGCTGCGGCGCCGTGCACCGTGTTGTCGATCGGGATGTTGCCGTGCTGGAGGATCTTCACCGAGAGCACGGCGAAGAGAATCGCCAGGACGCCACTCCCCCACTTCTCGAGTTGATGGATGAACTCGTACCCAAGGAATCCGATGATTCCCTCCACGGCGAGCACGATGAGCACGCCAACGACGAACGGGATGTGGAAGAGCAGTTGCGCGGCCTGCGCACCGAAGAGTCCGACGAGGGCGTCCCAGGCCACCGAGCTCAACCATTGCACCGCCGCAGGGAGGGCGATGGTCTTGCCGAACGGCAGACGGGCCAGCGGCAGCTGACCCATCCCGGTCTTCGGTCCCCACGTGGCCAGCAGCGCGACCGGAAGCGAGCCCAGGATCACGCCGAGCACGATCGCGACGAAGCCGGGCCAGAAGCCCAATCCGATCGTGAATGCGAGCGTGCCCGTGAAGAGTCCGGACAGCTCCAGGTTGGGGGCGAACCAGACGGTGAAGTTTCGCCACGACGCGCCGTAGCGCTGATCCTCCGGGATGGGCGCCATTCCATGGCTCTCGAGGACCATGTGGCCGTCGTGACGAGGTCGCCTGCCATAGAAGGCCGCCGTCCCGTCCGGCTCGCGGGTGATTGTTGTCATCTCCCGCACCACGTCAGACCGTTCGACCACGCGCTGCTCCTCCCTCCGCCGGCATGACCCGGATCAGGTTGACGGTCGGCGGCGCCTGCCGCCCTCTCAGCCCCGCTGGGGCTCCCGCGTGTTCGCACTATAGCGAGGTGCGCTGACCCGCCACGCGCATCGAGCGCGCCCGCTCGGTGGCAGCCGCGTCGCGGTCGCTCAGCGCGGTGCGGCATGCTTGCGGCCGTGCCGCCAATCCGTATGCGACAGGACACGCCGCCGGCGCGGGTGGCGTCACTGCTGCCCAGTGCGACGGAGATCCTCTACGCGATCGGTGCGGGTGACGACATCGTCGCCGTCACGCACGAGTGCGATTTTCCTCCGGAAGCGGCGTCGCGCCCCGCGGTGACTGCAAGCGCCCTCAACCACGATGGCAGCACATGCGCCGTCATCGACCGCCACATCAAGTCTGCGCTGCATGCTGGGTCGAGCATCTACCGGCTCGACGAGGAGCTGTTGGCCGCATTGGAGCCCAGCCTGATTGTCACGCAGGAGCTGTGCGATGTTTGCGCCGTCAGCTATGACCAGGTCGGCGAGGCGGTGAGGCGAATGTCCGTGGACATCCCGGTTCTGTCGCTGGAGCCGTCCAGCCTGGCGGAGATTCTCAACAGCATGCTCGCCGTGGGGACTGCGACAGATCGTCAGAACGCTGCCGCGAATGTTGTGAGGAGCTTGCGCGAGAGAATTGCCGCCGTTGACGCGCAACCGGCGATGAACACAACGCCGCGCGTGGTCTGCATTG
>DAISRJ010000061.1:0-9640 GCA_036828955.1 Candidatus Dormiibacterota bacterium
TCGCGTCGCCGATGCGCGAGACTGAGGCGATGCGCGACGGCAGCGACGCCATCGCGGACTGGCCGATCCTCAACGCGCTTCTCAACACCGCCAGCGGCGCCACCTGGGTGGCGGTGCACCACGGTGGCGGGGTCGGCATCGGCCGCTCCATCCACGCGGGCGCACAGGTGGTATGCGATGGCTCGGCGCTTGCCGATCGGCGCATCGAGCTGGTGCTGCGCAACGACCCGGCGACGGGGGTGATGCGCCACGCCGACGCGGGGTACGAGGAGGCGGCCGCCGCAGCACGGGCGCGCGGTGTCCGTATCCCGATGCTCCGGGGGGCTGAGGGCTGAGCGTGGACATGCGCGAGTGGCTGAGCCACGGCAGCGTCGGCGACGGCGGTGTCGTCCTCCTGGGTGCGCCCATCTCCAAAGCCTCGATCAGCCCGTCGCAGGCGTGGGCAACGCCCCCCGCGTTTCGCGAGGCGCTGGCGCGGTTCCCCACCTGGGACGCGGCCATTTCGGCGGACATCAGCGCACTCCCGGTGCGCGACGCCGGCGACGTGGAGGGGGATCGCCTCGACACTGACGCCACCGCGGCGCACCGCCGCATCGAGGAGTCCGTCGCCGCCATCGCCGACCCGGGGGCCGTCGTTGTTGTCGTCGGTGGCGACAACTCGCTGACCCGGCCGGCGCTGCTCGGCATGCAACGGCTCCGCCCGGAGCGCACCTGGGGCCTGCTCACACTCGACGCGCACCACGACTGCCGGCCTGTGACCGGTGGGTCGGCCAACGGCACGCCCGTGCGCGAGCTGATCGAGGGTGGCCTCGCCGGCAACCGTGTCGCGCAGGTCGGCATCCACCCCTTCGGCAACGCGCGCGACCACGCCGACTGGGCGATCGCCCAGGGCATCCACGTCCACACCCTGACCGAGGTGCGCCGGGACGGCATGACGGCGGTGATCGCCGTAGCCGTCGCAGAGCTGCGCGCCGCCGGGGCCGATGCCATCTACGTCGACCTCGACATCGATGTGGTCGACCGCGCCTTCGCACCCGCCTGCCCCGCCAGCCTGCCCGGCGGCCTGTTGCCCGACGACCTGATCGGCGCCGCGCGACTGCTCGGCCGCGAGGCGGCGGTCGAGGCGTTCGACCTGTGCGAGGTGGACGCCACCGCGGACGTGGCCGGAACCACGGTCAGGCTGATGGCGGCCGTGTTCTGCGCTCTCTGTGCGGGCGTCGCGGTCCGCCGGCGAGGGGCTGCAGTGCCGTGACCGCAACGCCGACGCTTGTCGTGCACAACATCGGGGCACTGGTGACCTGCGACCCGACCCACGGTGAGCCGGGGATCGTGAGCGACGCCATGCTGATCGCCAGCGGGTCGGAGATCATCTACGCAGGCAGCGGCAGGGGCGCGGGCTTCTCGTCACCGTCCGCGGACGTGGTCGACATCGACGCCCGGGGGGCGGCGGTGATTCCCGGTTTCGTCGACGCACACACCCACATCGCCTGGCTCGGCGATCGGTCCAGCGAGTACGCGGCGCGGGCGGCCGGCGCGACATATGAGGAGATCGCGCGCGACGGCGGCGGCATCCGCAGGACCGTGCAGAGCACGGCGGCGGGGACGGTGGAAGAGGTCAGCGCGGCAGTGGCTGCGCGGGCGCGACGCATGCTCGAGCACGGCACCACCACCGTCGAGGTGAAGAGCGGCTACGGCCTCGAGCTTGGCGCCGAGATGCGCCAGCTGGATGCCGCCCGAGCCGCCGCCGGCGCCGCGGACATGCCCGATGTGGTCACCACCTACCTGCCCCTGCATTCTCTTCCCGAGGGTGACCGCGAGGAATTCCTCGCCGAGGTGTGCGGTCCCGGCGTGCGCGAGGCGGCGGCGCGGGCGCGGTTTTGCGATGTGTTCTGCGAGGAGGGGGCGTTCACCGTCGAGGAGTGCCGGCGCGTGCTGGTTGCCGCGCAGCGTGCCGGACTGGCCGCGAAGGTGCACGCCGAGCAGCGCACCAACAGCGGCGGCGCGCGCATGGCCGCCGCCCTGGGCGCGGTCAGCGCGGACCACCTCGAGCACGCCGACGCCGATGACCTCAGGGCACTGGCCGACGCCCGCGTCACGGGGGTTCTCCTGCCCGGCGCCGCCCTCGTCCTCGGTGGCCCGCCGCCCCCGGGACGGCGCCTCCTCGCCGCCGGCGCGACCGTCGCTGTCGCCACGGACTGCAACCCCGGCACGTGCTTCAGCGAGTCGATGCCGCTGATGGTGTCGCTCGCAGTGGCAACTGCCGGGCTGACCCCGGCGCAGGCGCTGGTCGCGGCGACGTCCGGTGGCGCCGCCGCGCTCCGGCTGGCCGACCGCGGCATGCTCCGCGCGGGCCTGCGTTGCGATGCGGTCATTCTCCAGACGAACCAGTGGATCGACGTCGCCTATCACCTCGGCGCCAACCTGGCGGCGACAGTCATCCGGGCCGGGCGGGTGGTGGGCCCTGGCGGCGGTGTTCCCTCCCGGTGAGGCCGCGAGTCACCGCCCCGCGGCGTAGGGTGTCTCCATGATCACCAGCGCCCTGCCCCGCCTCTGCGGCGCCGACGTGGAGGTGCCGCTCGCCGACGGCACGCTGCGTCGCTACGTCAACCTCGACTGTGCTGCCAGCACCCCCGCTCTCGAGGGTGTCGTCGATGCCGTGACCGCGGCCCTGCCCTGGTACAGCAGCGTCCACCGTGGAGCCGGTCATCTCTCACAGGTGTCGACGCGTCTGTACGAGGCGGCGCGCCAGTCGGTGGCGGCGTTCGTTGGCGCTCGCCCCGGTGACTCGGTCGTCTTTGTCCGCAACACCACCGATGCCATCAACCACCTGGCCGCATGCCTGCGCGTTCCCGCCGGGGCGACAGTACTGGCAACCGAGATCGAGCACCACGCCAACATGCTGCCCTGGAGACGCCTGGGGCCGGTCGAATACCTGCCGCCGCCGGCGTCGCCGCAAGCCCTGCTCGACTCCATGGAGGCTGCCCTGCGGGCCGGCGCCGGGCGCGTTGCGGTGGTGGCGGTGACCGGCGCGAGCAACGTCACCGGCGAGGTGATGCCTGTGGTCGAGATGGCCCGTCTCGCCCACGCGCACGGGGCGATCATCAGCGTGGACGCTGCGCAACTGGCCCCTCATCGAACCATCGACATGGCGGCGATGGACGTCGACTGCCTGGCGCTCAGCGGCCACAAGATGTACGCGCCGTTCGGAGCGGGCGCGTTGGTGGTGCGCACGGACCTGGTGGCTGACGCGGAGCCGTTGCTTGCCGGCGGAGGCGCCGTCGACTTCGTCACCCTGGACGACGTTCTCTGGACGGGGATGCCCGATCGCCTGGAGGCGGGCAGCCCCAACGTCATCGGCGCCGTCGCGCTGGGGGTGGCGGCGACGATCCTCACCGAGGTGGGCATGGCCAGGATCGCCGAGCACGAGCGCAGACTGCTTGCCCGCATTGACGAAGCGTTCGCGCGCATGCCTCGCCTGCAGCGGCTGCGGCTCTGGGACGATCCCTCGTTGGATCGGTTGGGCGTGGTGACCTTCACCATCGCGGGCATGCACCACGCACTGGTCGCCGCGGTGCTGAGTGCCGAGCATGCCATCGGCGTTCGCCACGGTTGCTTCTGCGCCCATCCGTACATCACGCGGCTGCTGGGCATCGACGCGGTGGCCGCGAACTCGGTGCGCAGCTCGTTGCAACGGGGCGAGCGGGCCGGTATCCCCGGCGCAGTTCGCGCCTCGTTCGGCATCGGCACCACGGAGGCGGACATCGACGAGTTGGTGTCCGCGCTGGCGCAGTTGCTCGACGTCGGTCCGCAGCTCGAGTATCGGCAGGACGAGCACACCGGGGACTTCCACCCGGTGACCGATGCGCGGACCTGGCCTGTGTTCGCCGGACTCCCCTCTCTCGACACCGCCGGACATTCCGCCGGGTGCGGCCGGTTCTGAGAGCCTGATCCGGGCGCGTCAGACGGGTGCGCGACCCGGGGTTTCGAGGAGGGCGCCCAGCTCGGCTGGGTCGGTCACCGGCCGCTGGCAGGCGAAGTTCTCACAGACATAGGCGGCAGGACGGCCCCCGACAAGGGGACGGTCCTCGAGAAGGGCGATGTCGGCGCCACCCCAGGCCAGCACCGTGTCGGGCAGCCAGCGGGAGTGCACCGTTGCCACGAGCTCAAGGGTGCGGGGATCATCGCGCGATCCGCTGATCGCCACCTCGCGCGATGGCGCCTGGGCGCGGTCAATTGCGCAGGCCATGGAGCTGAGCGCCAGAGGGGAGCGGGTGACTGCCCCGGCCACCGGGCCCATGATCGCCTCAGCGCACTCGCGGGTCCCCGGGTCCCCGGAGATGGCGGCGATGCGCAGGAGCGCCGACGCCAGCACCGACTGCCCAGCGGGGATCGGGTTGTCGTCGATGGTTCGCGGCCTGACCAGCAGCGGCTCGGCGTCCGACGCAGTGTCGTAGAGGATGTCGCCGTCCCCGAAGCGGCGCAGGGCGTCCTCGCTCAGGTCGCGCGCGGTGTCGAGGTACGCGCCGTCCCCGCACGCCTCGAACAACGTGATCAGCGAGTCGGCGAGGAAGGCGGAGTCCTCGAGGAATCCGGTGATCTTGGCGCGGCCGTCCTTCCAGGTGCGCAGCAGCACACCGTCCGGTCTCAGGTCGTGGATGAGGAAGTCCGCGCATCGCCTGGCGGCGTCGAGGTAGTCGGGGCGCGCCAGGGCGGCGCCGGCCTCGGCGAGGGCTCCCATCATCAGTGCATTCCACGAGGTGAGCACCTTGTCGTCGCGCCCGGGTGCGGCACGGAGATGGCGGGCGGCGAGCAGCCGCTCGCGGATGCCGTCGACCCGCGCCTGCAGGGCGTCCTCGCCGACGTCGAGACTGCGCGCCACCTGGGCGAGGGGAAACGGCATGGCAAGCACCGTTGTGCGGTGCTCGAAGTTGCCGGCGTCGCTGACGCCGAAGACGCGCGCCGCGAGGGTGCCGTCGTCGTCGCCGAGCACCTCGGTGAGCTGCGCCGGCGTCCAGACGAAGAAGGAGCCCTCGCCGCCGGGTGAGTCCGCGTCCTGCGAGGAGGCGAAGCCGCCCGACGCCAGGCTGAGCTCGCGCAGCGCGTGGTCGAGGATGTCCTCGACGACGCGCCGCCAGCGCTGATCGCCGGTGAGCTGGTACGCGTGCAGGTACACAGGGGCCAGTTGCGCGTTGTCGTAGAGCATCTTCTCGAAGTGCGGGATCGACCAGGTGGCGTCGACGGAGTAGCGGTGGAATCCCCCGCCGACCTGGTCGTGGATGCCACCGCGGGCCATGTGGTCGAGCGTGCTCAGTGCGGCGTCGAGCAGGCGCCGATCGCCGGTGGCGCGATGGCGGCGGAGCAGGAAGTCGATCGCGGCCGGGTGGGGGAACTTCGGCGCGGCACCGAAACCGCCGTGACGATGGTCGACCTGGCCGAGCAGACTGACGGCGGCGTCGTTGAGGTTGGCCGACGACACCGACCCGGCGGCGAGCGGCAACGGCTGGAGCGAACGGCGCAGCTGGTCGGCCGCCTGGGCCACCTCGTCGCGGCGCTCGCGGTACACGCTGGCGGCGGCGTCGAGGACGTAGGGGAAGCCGCGCAGTCCGTGCCGGTCAACGGGTGGGAAGTACGTGCCACCGAAATACGGTTCGCCGGCGGGAGTGAGGAAGACCGTCATCGGCCAGCCGCCCTGCCCGCTGATGGCGATCACCGCCTGCATGTAGATGGAGTCCACGTCAGGTCGCTCCTCGCGATCCACCTTGATGTTGACGAACAGCTCGTTCATCTGGGCCGCGACCTGTGGATTTTCGAATGACTCGTGGGCCATGACGTGGCACCAGTGGCAGGCGCTGTAGCCGACGCTGAGTAGCACAGGGCGATCCTCGGCGCGCGCGCGGGTGAACGCCTCCTCGCCCCAGGGGTACCAGTCCACGGGGTTGTCGGCGTGCTGCAGGAGGTACGGGCTGGTCTCACCGGCGAGTCGATTGCTCACCGAGCCGACGCTAGCAGACCGTCCCGGCCGAGCTTCCTGCGCCTGCCGTCGTCGCGGACGACCGTTCAGAGGAGAGGACCGTGGTTGACCCCAAATCAACCGGCGCATGTGAAAGTTCACACCGAACCAACACAGGAGGCAGAACATGTCCGAGGGAATGGACGCACCCGCGAGCAAGACCCGCTCCATCTTCCAGTACGTGCCGCATCCGCGCATCGGTCAACGCAAGACTGAGAAACCGGTAAAGACTGCGGATGAACGGGGAATCGGCTTGAACGGAAAGGTCGGCGTCTTCATCACGACCGTCGTGGGCACGATGTGGGCGGCGTACATCTTCACCGTGCTGGCGCTGATCAGCCTGCCCAGCGTTCTGAAGTCCAAGGACTTGGTCCTCATCGTCGCATGGGTCGCTCAGACCTTCCTGCAGTTGGTGCTCTTGCCGATCATAATCGTCGGGCAGAACGTGCAGGCCCGCGCTGCCGACAAGCGCTCGGAGCAGACCTACAGCGATGCCGAGGCCATCCTGCACGAGTGCCTGCAGTTGCAAGCGCATCTGCAGGCACAGGACACGATCCTCGACGACCTGGTTCAGCGCCTCCACGGCGCAAGCCCCCAGGGGGCGTAGCTCACGCGGTCGGAGCCGCCGCGAGCGTCGTCCTCTTTCCCGCACGACCTCCGTTGGCCGGTTCGGGCTCTGCGACTGTCCCATCGGTGTCGAGGTCCACGCCGTCGGCTGCGTTTCCGTGCGCGTCTCCCTCCGCTGTCGGCGAACGGTCAAGGAGTTTCATGGTGTCCGCCACGATCTCGGTGGTGTGCCGTCGCAGCCCGTCGCCGCTCTCGTACTCGCGGGTGCGCAGGCGGCCCTCGATGTACACGCGTCGTCCCTTGAGGCAGTACGTGGCACAGATCTCGGCGAGCCGGCCGAAGGCCACGACGTTGTGAAACTCGGAGCTCTCCTGGCGATTGCCCTCCGCGTCACGCCAGACGGCGTTGGTGGCGATGCGCATACGGGCCAGGGTGGTTGCGGGTCCGACGGTGGTGTCGGCGTCGCGGGCGAGATTGCCGACCAGGATGACTCGATTGATCACGGCTGTGCTCCTCCAGTGGTGTGGGCGGTTGGTGGATGACGACGAATCAGACGGAGGCATTTCAGGTCGCCCGGTGTGATGGATGGGTGACGTGGTGCGCTGGCATCACCGCGTGCTTGGCGGAGCGCTCGAGGCCGTGGAACATGGTGTGCGCCTTGCTCTCGAGGTGCGTCGACGTGTTCATCGCGCCGGGAACCTTGAGCATCAGCCACAGAGTCGCCAGCGCGTAGACGGTGGTGATGAGACCACCGCTGGAGTCGAACTCGGTGGTGACTGCGACGCGCAGGATGATCAGCTGCACGACCTGCATGAACACCGTCCCGGTGAAGAGACGGAGCCAGGTGCGTGCGTAGGTGCGAGTGTCCGGGATGACACCCAGTAATGCGGCGAGGGGCGCTGTGACGATGAGGATGTTCAGCAGCGCGGTGCGGATCACATACGCCAGGACGAGGATGGCCACCGCAGCCATGAGAGCGATGACGAGCACCACCTGGAAGAGGTCCTGTCCAGCGATCAGTCGCGCGATCGTTTCGGGTGCCGTGCTGGGCGACCACGGCAGCGTGTCGGCGTTCAGGGGACCGCCGAGCGACAGCGCCACTCCATCAAGGGCGTTGTTGAGGTCGATTGCCATCTGCATGAAGAGCAGCGAGCTGTGCGACAGCACAACAGCGAGAAGGATCCGTGGCAGGATCACCTTGAGGTCGTATTTGGACCGCATCGAGCGCTCGAAGATGCTGCGCAGGGATGTCAGGAGAACGACCAGCCCGATCATTGCGTCGACAGCGAGCGTCAGACCGAAGTTGAGTCTGGACAGGTTGGGATTGGCAGTGATGGGACGGTTGCCCGAGACGGTGGGGTCGACGGTGCGGAAGAGGAAGCGATCGAGCACGCCGGTCATGTCGACGCGCGCCGTCGAGATGAGGTGGCCCAACAATCCGATGAGCGATTGCAGGATGAAGCCGACAGGGTCGGTGATCACGTGACCGGCGTTGGCGATCCCATTGATGATCGACACGTCAGTGGACGCCGCCCGGGATGCTCGAGATGATCGCGTGGGTCAGGGTGCCGGCGACCTCGACCCCGATCGTGCCGAACACGATGCGCCCGATCCAGCGCTTCGCCTCCATGACGCTGCGTGGGTCGACGGCGACGATCTTGTACATGAAGGCGATGAGGAACGCCAGCGCGCCGATAGAGCCGATCAGGCCTTGCGCCAGCAGGATCCAGTTGTCGACCAGTCCCTTGAGCTCCGACATCGGGCGACCTCCGATCCACGGATGACGGTCGCCCCTCCGGCCGGCCGGTCAGCGACCGGCGCGCCCCGCAGCGTACCTACACTGATTTGTGTATGTCAAGCCGTGGCCCGGTGGAGGGCGGCTAGCTTGTCCCTGCTACTACTGCGTCCGCCCGGTCTATCGGCCGGTGGCTCTCCACATAGGCTGCCTCGGCCGCCATCCATCGGTCCCACTGGGATCGCATGGCTTCACCGTCTCGTTCCAGCCCGCGGCGCAACCGCACGGCCGGCGGCGAGTCAACCCAGATGCGATAAGCAAGGTACGGGTCGAACTCGCGCCGCATCGCGGTTACGCCCTCGATGATGACGGTATCTGGCTTTGGCGGAAGTTGAATCCACCCTGCGAGTTCACGCCTTTTCCAGTCGAAGCGCTGATATCTGGCGAGATCGCCGCGCGCCAGAGGGGCGATGACTTGTTCAAGTAGGCACGGCCACCAGTCGAACTGGTTGTCCCAGCTGGCAAAGTCGTCATTGGGGATGATTGGAGCTCCATCGAGAGCGGCAGCCAGCTGTCGAGCAAGCGTCGACTTCCCTGCACCACCGCAGCCGTCGATGGCAACGATTCGGGTCGGCATGGCTTCCCTCCGAGCCGAAGTTCGAACCGAATCGACCAGTCCAACGATGTCGATCTTCACGAAGGAGGTCCGTGGAATCCTTCGTAGTTGTGGCGCCCTGACCCGAGCTCCCACCGGTTCAGACGCAGAATCCTCTCCTCGCGCGTGTCATCCACTAGTCGATCGAAACGGAAGCCACAGCGTTGAGCAACACGCTCGGATGGTTGATTGCCCTCCAGGGTGTAGAGCACCGCACGGCGGAGCGGGGTCGTCTCAAATGCCCACTGCAGGAGCAGCCGCACCGCCCCGGTAACCAGCCCGAGTCGACGCCCGCGCGGCAAGAGCCAGTACACGACATCAGCGCTCCAAGGATCGGCAGCATCCTGCAGGATCAGAGACGCCAAGCCGACCGGTGCGTCTTTCGCGTCGCGCGAAATCACGTACTGGCGGAGGCTCCCATCCTTGACGCGACCTTGCCAATGGTCCAGCAGAACCCTCGCCGTGTCGCGGTCCAGATTCTCTCGCATTCGCGTCCAGCGGATGATCTCGGCGTCGTGAGAGGCTTCGATCAACAGATCCACATGCCTGGGCGCTGACCGCCGAAGAAGGACGCCGTCGCCAGCCAGCGTGGCTGGACCTGGCGGAAATCGGAAGGTGGCGCCCTCAGGCATCTGGCTGATGATGGTCTGACCCGACGTCGGGATGCGCCCAC
>DAISRJ010000062.1:0-8606 GCA_036828955.1 Candidatus Dormiibacterota bacterium
CGTGCCGCTGGCGAGGCCGACCGGGTTGGCGAGGCGCACCCCCCGCCCGAGGGCGACGCCGGGGTCGACTGTCATGCCACGTGCGGCGCCGGCTGGTTCATCAGCTGCTCCCACGCCACCGTCGCCATCGGCATCACCGGCCCATCCGTGCAGCACAGCGCCCACGCAGCACCGTCCGCCTCGCCGTGAACCGGCAGCGCGCAGCCGAGGCACGTCCCAAAGCCGCATCCCATGGGCGCCTCCAGCGACACCTCGGCCAGCCCGGGAGGCGCGCCGCAGGCGTCGATGACGTTCGCAAGCGCAGCGAGCATCGGGTTCGGTCCGCAGCCATACACAGCCATGCCGGCATTGAGGTTGCCGGCCACCCCCTCCGTCACAAGCCCGCGCATGCCGCGGCTGCCATCGGCGGTCAGCGCCACCACGGTAACCGCTCCGTCACCTCTCGAGAATCGCTCAGGCGGGTAGAGCAGGCCGGCGGTGGCTGCGCCATTGAGCACGGTCACAGGCCTGCCCTGCCGGCGCAGGACGCGGATCAGCAGCGGAAAGGGAGCGCAGCCCAGCCCCCCCGCCACGCACAGCGCCGCGGTCGGCTCGCCGTCCACGGTGAAGCCCGCTCCGAGCGGGCCCAGGGCGTTCAGGCTGTCGCCGGGTCGCATCGACGCAAGGATGCGCGTGCCGGCGCCCACCGGGGCGAGCACGAACGCGGCCACGTCGCCCTCCGTCCAGGCAACGCTGAACGGGCGGCGCAGCAGCGGGTGGAAGCCACTCCCGCAGCGAATCTGGGCGAACTGCCCGGGGCGCGCCGTGGCGGCGATGTGGGGGAGCCTGGCGCTGATCTCCACCATGCCGCCCCCGAGCGCCTCGACGGCGACGACCTCGCCGCGCTCATCGACGACACCGGCGAGCGACGCGGTCACGACCTGGCCCCGACGGCGCCCTCTCGGTAGGCGCGCACGGGGGCGACCGCGAAGCTCTCACCGGCACGCTGTCGGGTCATCGCGTCGACCAGCGCAGCCGCAGTGTCCAGCGAGGTGCAGCACGGGATACGGCGCTGCTCGGCCGCGAGACGAATGCGGTAGCCGTCCTTGACGGTACGCCCGGCCGCGGCGACGGACGCCGGGGCGCCTTCGGAGTAATTCATCTCGTCGGTGTTGCGATGCGACACGGTGTTGATGACCAGTTGCACCCGCCCCTCCTCGATGACATCGATGACGTTGGGGCGGCCGTGGCCGAGCTTGCCGACCGCCACCGAACTGATCCCCGCCTCGGCGAGCATGCCCACCGTTCCGCCGGTTGCGTACAGAGTGAAACCGAGCGCGCTCAGCTGGGCGAGGATCGGCAGCGCCTCCGCCTTGTCTGGATCGGCGATGCTGCAGAGCGTCCCTCCCGACAGCGGCACCGAGCCGAGGGCCGCCAGGAACGCCTTCTGCAGGGCCGCGCCGAGGTCGATGTCGATGCCCATCACCTCACCGGTCGACTTCATCTCGGGCCCGAGCACGGTGTCCACGTCGGTGAGCTTCACCGTGGAGAACACCGGCGCTTTCACCGCCACCAACGGGCGCGGCGGCACCAAGCCTGTCGTCCAGCCGAGCGAGGCCAGTGTCTCGCCGCCCATCACCCGCACCGCCAGCTGCACCATGGGTACGCCGCTGACCTTGCTCAGGAACGGCACCGTGCGCGACGCCCGCGGGTTCACCTCGATGACGTGGGCGCGACCGCGGTACACCACGAACTGCACGTTGCAGAGGCCGCGCACTCGCAGTGCGCCGGCGATGCGGATGGTGTCAGCGACGATCTGGTCGCAGACCGTCGGATCCAGCCGCGGGGCGGGATATGCGGCCATGGAGTCGCCGCTGTGGACACCGGCGCGCTCGATGTGCTCCATCAGCCCCGGCACCACCACCGTCTCGCCGTCGCAGATGGCGTCCACGTCCACCTCGGTACCGAACAGGTACTTGTCGACCAGGACGGTGCCACGCCGCCGCGAGCCGTCCTCGGGGAGAACCGCCATGGCGGCGATGAGGAACTGCTCGAGGGCGTCGCGGCTGTGCACCACCTCCATGGCTCGCCCACCGAGGACATACGAAGGGCGAACCAACACGGGGTAGCCGATGCGATCGGCGATCTCGATCGCCTCAACGACCTGGTCGGTGGCAGCCCCGTGAGGCTGGGCGATGTCGAGCGAGCGCATCAGCGCTTCGAAGGTGCGCCTGTCCTCCGCCGCGTCGATGGTGTCGACGTCACTGCCGAGGATGGTGACGCCGGCGGCGTGCAGCGGCCGGGCAAGATTGACGGCGGTCTGGCCGCCGAACTGCACCACCACCCCGCGGGGGCGCTCCGCCGCGATCACCGCCAGGGCCGACTCCGCGTCGAGGGGTTCGAAGTAGAGCCTGTCGCTGCAGTCGAAATCGGTGCTGACCGTCTCCGGGTTGCTGTTGATCATCACCGCCTCGGCACCCGCCTCACGAAGCGCCTGGGCGGCCTGCACGCTGCAGTAGTCGAACTCGATGCCCTGGCCGATGCGGATCGGCCCACTGCCGAGCACCACCACCGCCCGGCCCTCGCTCCCGGCGCCCGTCGGTCCCTCATCCTCGGTCTCGTAGGTCGAGTAGTAGTAGGGCGTCTGGGCCTCGAACTCCGCCGCGCACGTGTCCACGCACTTGTACACGGGTCGCAACCCCACCGCGGACCGCCGCTCGCGCACATCGGCCGGTTCCTCGCCGCGCAGCTCGGCGATGCGGGCATCGCCGATGCCGAGATGCTTGGCGTCGGCGAGCAGGGCGACGGTCGCCTCGCCCCAGCGCACGCGCTCCTCGCAATCGACGATTGCCTGCAGCCGCTGCACGAACCAGGGGGCGATGGTGGAACGGCGCGACACCTCAGCCACGGTCGCTCCACCGCGCAGGGCCTCCATGACTGCGAACGCGCGCAGGTCGTTGGGACTGTCCACGAGCACGCGGTCGCGCAGCGCGGCGACGTCGGGGCGACGCTGTTCGAGCGAGCGGATCGCCTTGTTGAAGGCCGCCTCGAAACTGCGCTCGATGGCCATGACCTCACCCGTCGACTTCATCTGCGTGCCCAGGCGGCGGTCGGCGTCGGGGAACTTGTCGAAGGGCCAGCGGGGAATCTTGACCACGCAGTAGTCGAGCGCGGGCTCGAAGGCGGCGCACGTCTTGCCGGTGACCGCGTTGGGGATCTCGTGGAGGCTGCGCCCGGCGGCGATCTTGGCCGCCAGGCGGGCGATGGGGTACCCCGTGGCCTTGGACGCCAGCGCGGAACTGCGCGACACGCGCGGGTTGACCTCGATGACGAAGTACTCGTGGCTGGCCGGGTGCATGGCGAACTGCACGTTGCATCCACCCTCGATGTCGAGCGCGGAGATGATCCGCAATGCCGCGCTGCGCAGTTGCTGGTGCTCGCGGTCGGTGAGGGTCTGCGCCGGGGCAACGACGATGGAGTCGCCGGTGTGCACACCCATGGGATCGAGGTTCTCCATGTTGCAGACGGTGATGCAGGTGCCCGAGGCGTCGCGCATCACCTCGTACTCCAGCTCCCGCCAGCCGGCCAGCGATCGCTCGATGAGCACCTGGCTGATCGGCGAGGCCGCGAGGCCGGCGCCGACCCGCTCGGTGAGCGTCTCGTCGGTCTCGCAGAACCCACCGCCGGTCCCCCCCAGCGTGTACGCCGGCCGCACCACCAGCGGCAGCCCGACCTCGGCCGCAAAGGCACGCGCCTCGGCGAGCGACGTCACCGTGCGGGAGACCGGCACCGGCTCGCCGATGCGGGCGAGCAATTCCTTGAAGAGACCGCGGTCCTCGGCGCTCCGGATCGACTGCAGCGACGTGCCCAGCACGCGGATCCCGTAGCGATCGATGATCCCGGCGTCGGCGAGCTCGACCGCGAGGTTGAGGCCGGTCTGACCGCCGAGGGTGGCGAGCAGCCCGTCGGGCCGCTCGGCGGCGATGATCCGCTCGAGAACGCCGACCGTGAGCGGCTCGACGTAGACGACGTCGGCGACATCGTCGTCGGTCATGATCGTGGCCGGGTTGCTGTTGACGAGCACCACGCGGATGCCCTCTTCGCGCAGCGCCCGGCACGCCTGGGTCCCCGCATAGTCGAACTCGGCCGCCTGACCGATGACCACCGGGCCGGAGCCGATCACGAGCACGCAGCGCGGCGGCGCCTGGGGCGAAGAACCCGGCTGCGGCGCCGTGCCGTTGCCGTGCCCTGCCCGGGTCCGTCCCGGCGCCAGCCGCGTCCGGCACATGGTCAGGAATTCGTCGAACACCTCGGCGCGGTCCTGGGGCCCGGGGGCTCCCTCGGGGTGGTACTGGACGCTGAAGGCGGGCAGGTGGTCGTGGCGCAGCCCCTCGACGCTGTCGTCGTTGAGGTTGCGCTCGCTCACCGACCAGCCGCTGCCCGAAGGGATGCTGACGGCGTCGACCTGGAACTCGTGGTTGTGCGAGGTGACGTGGACAGTGCCGCGCTCGGCGTCGCGGACCGGGTGGTTGCCGCCGTGGTGACCGAACGGCAGCCGCGAGGTGGTGGCACCGATGGCGCGGCCCAGGACCTGGTGGCCGAGGCAGATCCCGAGCAAGGGGATGCGACGCTCCAACAGCGAGCGGGTCAGGGCGACGACGCCGTCGAGCCGGACGGGGTCGCCGGGTCCGTTGGAGAGGAGCACGCCGTCGGGCTGCTGCGCCAGCACGTCGTCGATGGTCGCGTCGTGGCGCAGCACCACGACGTCCGCGCCACGGCTGCACAGCGCGCGCAACTGGTTGTACTTGACACCCAGGTCGATGACGACCACGCGAACACCCCTGAACGCGCCCGCGGTGCCGGCCAACTCCACGACCCGGGCCAGCGTGGGGTCGAGCGGCTCGTGCCACTCGAAGACGGTCTCCTTGTGGGCGACGTCGGCCACCAGGTCCTGCTCGGTCAGGGTCGGAGCACGACAGGCGGCCTCCATCTGCTCGGCCGCTGTCATGGACGTGGCCGGGGCGATCAGCCCGCGCAGGGTCCCGTGGTCGCGAAGATGGCGGGTGAGGGCGCGGGTGTCGACGCCGTACAGCCCGGGGACGCTCCAGCGGCGCAGCTCCTCGTCGAGGGTCCGCTCGGCACGGGCGTGACCGGCGTCTCGGGACAGCTCGCGAACCACGAGGCCGCGGCAGTGCACCCTGTACGACTCGGCGGTGTCGTCGCGGCACCCGTAGTTGCCCATGAGCGGGTGGGTCATGACCACGATCTGCCCGGCGTACGACGGGTCGGTGACCACCTCCTGGTAGCCGGCCATGCACGTGTTGAACACCACCTCGCCGTTCCCCGCAGCCGCCCCCTCGGCGCCGAACAGCCAGCCGTCGAAGACCGCCCCGGACTCGAGCGCCAGGCGACCGCGGATGCGCTCAGCCACCGGCCGACCCGACGAGGTGCGCCGGCCAGGGCAGGTTGTGCTCGTCGTGGTGAGCGATGCGCCCATCGCTCAGCGTCAGCAGGACCCGGCCACGCAGCCGGACGCCATGCAGGGGCGTGTTGGTCGACAGCGACTGGCCGGTCGCCTCACCGACGACCCACTCGGCGGCCGGGTCGAAGAGCACGCAGGTCGCCGTCTCCCCGACCCGCAGCCGCGGTAGCCGGGCCGGCGCCGCCTCGCCGAGCACCCGGTGAGGGCCGGCGGTCAGGCGCTCGAGCAGCACGGGGATCCAGTCGCCGCTCATTCCGCCCAGGGTGAGGCACGTGGCCAGGGCGGTCTCGAGGCCGGCGATCCCCGGCGCCGCAGCCGCGAGGTCGCCCGTCTTCTGGTCCCTGGGGTGAGGCGCGTGGTCGGTGGCCACGGCGTCGATGACGCCGTCGCGAAGGCCCTGGACGAGCGCCTCGCGGTCACGGCGGCCGCGCAGTGGAGGGTTCACCTTCAGAAGGGCGGGGGGATCGGTCGGGGCGGCCGCGGGCAGCCACATGCCGAGGTGGTGCGGGGTGACCTCCGCCGTGACGGCCAAGCCCTGCTCACGCGCGCGCCGGACCAGGTCCACCGAGGCAGCGGTGGAGAGGTGCTGGAGGTGGAGGCGGCCGCGCCCGGCGGCGGCCAGGGCGCCGATGGCCGCGCCCACCGCCGCCGCCTCCGCCTGCGCCGGCCTGTCGACGGACCGGGTGAGCGACCCCCCCGCCGTGTTGTTGGCGGCGATGATGGCCTCGTCCTCAGGGTGCACCAGGACCGGGCGCGAGACGTCGGCAGCGCGGCGCAGCGCCTCGGTGAGCAGCTCCACCGGGGCGGCATTGCGACCGTCGTCACTGAAAGCCACCGCGCCGGCCGCCGCACAGCCGGCCACGTCGACCATCTCGGTCCCGCCGAGGCCGACACTGACCGCGGCCGTGACCATCACCTGCACGACCGCAGTGGCGGCACGGTCGCACGCCTGGGCCACACGCTCCGGGCTGTCGGCAGGCGGGTCGGTGTTGGCCATCGACAAGACGTGGGTGAAGCCGCCGGCGGCCGCAGCTCGTGCCCCACTCGCCACCGTCTCAGAGCCCTCATCGCCGGGCTCGCGGAGATGGGCATGCAGGTCGATGAAGCCGGGCGCGAGGACGCAGGGCGACTGTCCCGGCCCCCGCGTGAGATCGATGACGGGCACCGTTCCCGCGTCGATGTGGCGGTACATGGCGATGATCCGGCCCTCGCTGAGCCAGACGTCCTGGCCGGGGAGGTCGACGCCCACGGCCGGGTCGATGACGCGCACGCCGCGCAGGATGCAGTTCACGCCGGGACCTCGCCGACGACCCAAGCGCCGTCCACGCCGTCGACCTCGCGCAGGCGCACCGCCACCCGCTCACTGGGCGCTGTGGGGACGTTCTTGCCGACGTACGTGGCGCGCAGGGGCAGCTCGCGGTGGCCGCGGTCGACGAGCACGAGCAGCTCCACCGTGGCCGGACGGCCGGCGTCGATCAGTGCGTCGAGGGCGGCGCGCAGCGTGCGCCCGGTGAAGAGGACGTCGTCGACCAGGACGACCGTGCGGCCGTCGACGCGAGGAGGCGCGCCCCCATCGGGCGACGCGAGGGCCCCCGGTCGTGGCTGGGCGGGTCGGGGTCGGTCGTCGCGATAGTCGAGAAGGTCGAGCGCCGCCACGTCGGGTCGTGGCTGCCCCAGCGCCTCGAGGGCGCGGGCGACGCGCATCGCCAGGGGAACACCGCGCGTGAGGATCCCCGCGAGCAGGATCCGCTCGCCGGCGTGCCTCTCCGCGATCTCGTGGGCCAGCCGCATCACGGTGCGCGCCACGGCCATCTCATCGAGGAGACGCGGTCGGCCCTCCAGCGAGAGTGGCACCCCGCTCATGCCAGGAGGAGCTCGAGAAGCGCCATGCGCAGGGCGACGCCGTTGGCAGCCTGGCGGAAGTAGGCCGCGCGGGGGTCCGCGTCCACCTCCGGGGCGATCTCGTCGACGCGGGGAAGAGGGTGCATGACGATCGATGTCGGTGGCAGCAGCCGCATCACTGCGGCGTCGATGCGGATGGCGCCGCGCGCCGCCTCGAATTCCGCGCTGTCCGTGAAGCGCTCCTTCTGAACGCGCGTCTGATAGACGACATCGGCGCTGCCGATCACCTCATCGAGGCGGTCGTGAAGGGTGTACGGCACGTGGCGCTCCTCGAGGAGAGCGCGGACGTCGGCCCCCATCTGCACCACGTCAGGCGCCACGAAGCTGATCCTGACGCCGTCATAGAGCGCCAGCAGCCGTGCCAGAGAGCGTGCCGTGCGCCCGTAGCGGAGGTCGCCGCAGATGGCCACGTGGAGGCCGTCGACGCGGCCGAGCTCGCGCTCAATCGTGAAGAGATCGAGGAGCGACTGGGTGGGGTGCTCGCCGGGCCCGTCGCCGGCGTTGATGACGGGAATGTCGGCCACCGCCGCTGCCTGCGCCGCCGCTCCCTCGCGGTCGTGGCGGAGGACGATGACGTCGGCGTACGCGCACACCATGCGGATGGTGTCGTCGAGGGTCTCGCCCTTCATGGCGCTGGAGAACGCATACGCCGCCTCGGTCCCGACCACCGCGCCGCCGAGGCGGAGCATCGCCGACTCGAAGCTGAGCCGGGTGCGTGTGCTGGGTTCGTAAAAGAGCGTCGCCATGATCCGCCCGGAGAGACTGTGACCCCGGGTTCCCTCCAGGGCCGCCGCCCTGGCAAACAGGCGGTCGAGGAGGGGACGGTCGAACTGGTTCGCGCTGACCACGTGGTCCAGCACGCCGGTCCGAAGCCCCATGCCAACCCTCCGGGACCGCTGCCCGCGCGGAAGGCGCGCCGTCACGGGTGACGGCGATGCGCATCCCTTGCCGGCCTCGCGGGACCTGCTTGAAGTGGATTCGTCGACGCCACTGTATCGCAGCGGCGACGGCGGCCGTGGCCACGCCCGGGCTGCGTTAGTCTGCCCACGTGGACCTCAGCACCGTGGGACGGCTGCTGCTCGTGGCCGGCATCGCCGTCGCCGCCGTGGGCGGATTCCTCGCGCTCGGCGGCCGTCTTCCCTTCGGCCGCCTGCCCGGGGACATCTCGGTGCAGGGTCAGACGAGCGGGTTCTTCTTCCCGATCGTGAGCTGCATCGTGCTCAGTGTCGTGCTCACGGTGGTG
>DAISRJ010000063.1:0-8484 GCA_036828955.1 Candidatus Dormiibacterota bacterium
AAAGTTGTACGCCATGGTGCGCCGGTGTTCGCAAATGTCACCCGAGCGCTGGGGCCTGTTCACCCTGACCGTCATGGCCCGCCCGGATGATCCCCGTTAGTCCTTCCCGTACCGGAGCGTCCTGCAGGACAAGGAACCGTCGCCGTGGATCGTCTCGCGGCTTAGCCTCGGGCTGATCGTCATGACGCTCACCCCGTCATGAGCCGTGCAGCGCTCGCGGACGGGTGCGGGCGGGTCAGTTCCTCCAGAATCTCGAGCACGTGGCGGTAGGGCTCACCGGTCGCCCGGGTCATCCCTAGCTCGCACGTGCGGTTGCACGAGGCGTGCGCGGTTGCGCCCATGGCCGCCACGTCCGCCGCTTGTTCCTGGGTGGCCGACGCAGTGAGCTCGGGGTGCAGCATCCCGCGGTCGCCGGCAAAGGCGCAGCAGCCCCAGTTCTCGGGGATCTGCACGCGCTCGGCCACCCCGCCGGCGACCTCCTCGAGGCTCGCGTTGATGCCCATCCGCGTCGACGAGCACGTGGGGTGCAGGGCCAGGGACTCGAGCTTGGCATGGCCGGGCAGCGTTGGCACGATGTGCGTGAGCGCGAACTCGACCGAGTCGATCACCGTCATCGGCTTCTCGCTCGTGTCGGTGTCGATCGTCTGCCGCAGCGCCTCTGTACACGACGAGGCGTCGCAGACAATGGGTAGCTCGCCGTCGCAGGTGGCGACACGCAGCGCCGCGAGCGTCTTGCGATGCACGGTGGCCTCACCGGCCACGAGCCCCTTGGAGGACCACGGTGTGCCGCAGCACAGTTTGTCGATGCCCGGTGGCACGAGCAGCGTGATGCCGGCGCGTTCGCACAGCCGCTCGAAGCTCTTCTGGATGCCGGGCGAAGAATCGACGGCCGGACCGAATATCGTCCCGACGCACGCCGGGAAGTACACCGCCTGCGGCTCGCCGGAGGGCGGCGGGCGCTTCCGGGCGGTGCCGCCGCCGGGAAGCTCGGCCGAGTAGAGGGGCACGGTGTCGGCCCCGAACACGGTCCGCGCGAGTTTGTCCGGGGCGAGCACAACGCCGATCGGGACCTTGCCGGCCACGTCCAGCGCGCGAGCGGCGCTGCGCGTGACCGTCCCCCAGTTCTTCGCGGCGGCGCTCCACAGGCCGTTGGCCACGCGGCCGGCGTCGCGGCGGCGCAGCCGTTTGACCAGCGTTGCGGTGTTGATGTTGACGGGGCACGCCGTCTGGCACATGCCGTCCACGGCGCAGGTCCGGACGGCGTCGTACTCGTAGTCTCGCTCGAGTTCGGCGGCCAAGGCGCGGTCGCCGTCGAGTTTGGCCTGTTCGATCGCTCGCAGGGTCACGATCCGCTGTCGCGGGGTCAGGGTGATGCTCCGGCTGGGGCAAACGGGTTCGCAGTAGCCGCAGGAGACGCAGCGGTCCACCTCCTCGGCCACTGGCGGGGACGTCTTGATGTGGCCCAGGTGCGCCTTCGGGTCATCGTTCATGAGCACGCCGGGATTGAGCATGCCCGCAGGGTCGAAGAGCAGCTTGACCTCGCGCATCACGTCATAGAGCTCGTCGCCGTACTGACGGCGCACGTAGGGAGCCATCACGCGGCCCGTTCCGTGCTCGGCCTTCAGGGAGCCGCCCTCGCCAAGGACCACGTCCACCATGTCCTCGGTGAAGGCGCTGTAGCGGTCAAGCTCTTCCTTGGCGCTGAAGCCGTCGGTGAGCATGAAGTGGATGTTGCCGTCCTTGGCGTGGCCGAAGATGACGCTGTTGCGGTAGCTGTACTTGTCGAAGAGCTTGATCAGTTCGATGCAGGTGCGGCCGAGCGCGGGTACCGGCACGACGACGTCCTCGAGCAACGCCGTGGTGCCCTGCCGGCGCGCCCCGGCCACGGCGGCGTACAGGCCCTTGCGCAGGTGCCACAGCTGGGCGCGGGCCACGGAGTCGGCGCTGAAGGCCGAAGGTGCGCTGAGCGGCAGGCGATCAACCAATTCGTCGCCGACGTGCTGCAACTCGGCCAGACGTTCCGCGCTGTCCGCGTGGTACTCGACCAGGAGGGCGGCGTGGTCCCGGACCGAGAGCTCGAGGATGACCGGCGGAGTGCCCGGGAGTGCCTGGCCGACCTTGAGGGACATTGCGTCCATAAGTTCCAGGGTGGCCGCTCCCGTCTCCACGAGTGCCGGCAGGGCGGTGTTGGCGGCTTCCAGGTCTGCGAAAACCAGTAGCGTCGTGGTGACGTGGGTGAGACGCGGGATCGTCCGGAAGACCGCATCCGCCACGAAGGCTAGCGTCCCCTCGCTGCCCACGATCAAGTGGGCCAGGATATCCAACGGCCGCACGAAGTCCAGCAGGGAGTTGACGCCGTACCCCATCGTGTTCTTCATCGAGAACTGGTGCTGGATGGTCGCCACCGAGTCGGGATTGCCTCGCACGCGGCGGGACAGCCGCAGCAGGCCCTCGTGCAGCTCGGGTTCGAGGGTCCGCAGGCGCTCGTCGCCGTCGGGCGTCCCGGTGTCGACCACCGTGCCGCTGGGTAGCACGGCGGTCAGGGACTCGAGCGTCTTGTACGTATTGTTCACCGTCCCGCAGGCCATGCCGGACGAGTTGTTGGCCACCACCCCGCCGATGGTGCAGGCACCCTCGCTGGCCGGGTCCGGACCAAACTTGCGGCGGTGGGGAGCGAGCCTCGCGTTCAGCGCCCGCACAGTGACGCCGGGCTGGACCCGGACGCGAGCTCCGTTGTCGAGCACTTCGATGCTCTTGAAGTTGCGGCGGACATCCACCAGGACCCCGTCGGTGAGGGCCTGGCCGCTGAGGCTGGTGCCGCCTGAGCGGAAGGTGAGCGGCATCCCCTGAGCGGCACTGGCGCGTAGCAGTTGGCCCACCTCGTCGGCGTTGCCGGCCACCACCACCGCCTGCGGGATCAGGAGGAAGTGCGAGGCGTCGTGGGCGTTGGCATGGAGATCCAGCGGCCGGGTCTTGACCTGTGTCGGATCCGCCACCGCGGCGCGCAGCGCGCGGAGGTTGCTGTCGGCCGAGGAGGTCACGGCACCATCCAAACGATGATGGAGATCAGGATGGCGTAAAGATCAGCCATCGACGACGACCACGTGAAGCTCCCCGGGGCCATGGACTCCGCGGGTCAAGGTCATCTCGATGTCGGCACTTCGAGAGGGACCGGTGATGAACACCACTTGGCTGGGCACGCCGCCGGGCCAGAAGTCCTCACGATGGCGGAGCACGTCTCCCGGACTGGCTACCAGTTGCGAGCTTCGCGCTACGACGACGCACACCGGCGGGAGGAGGCTGATACTTCGGCCCCTTGCCAAGCGGGCGTCGACGACAACGCTCCCCGTGACAGCCACCATGGCCACACAGCCGACGACGGTGACGGCGGCCTCTGCCGCAGCGCGCAGACCGCAGTGGGGCCAGCGTTCGCCCTCCAATTCCAGCGCCGCGACATCAGGCTCGCAGCCGAGCACCACGGGGGATCTCGTGCCGATGACCTCGCCGACCACCGCGCGCGCCGCAACGAGATCGCCAGCTCGATGGACAGTGCCTCCGACGGCGCTCAGCGCTGCCTCGAAAACATCCACGCCCTCGGTGTCGATGGCGAACGCCAGGCGCGGAGGGACGGCATCAACGGCGACGAGGGCTCGGCGCGGTGGGACCACCCGCACGGCCGCGGCGTGACGGAGCCTGGAGATGAACACCTCTTTGTCAGTCATCGCCGTCCCTTTCCACCTCCGGTTGCGCGCCGCCGCGGCCCACCCGGAAGCGTGCGGGTCCGCAGCCAGGCACCCGCCCAGCCGGGACCGCCGCGGGCGTGCCGCGCCAGGGGCAGGACCGCCTTCGCGGCGATCCGCGTGGAGGCGAATCCGAGCCGCGAGCTCCACAGCGCCGACCAGGCCGAAAATCCGGCGCGCTTGACCGGTCCGAGGTCGGCCGCATCGCGTCGGCGCAGTCCGAGCAGCATGTCGACCAGTGGGATGCCAACTGGACAGACCTCAACGCATGCCCCGCACAGCGACGAGGCATGAGCGAGTTCGCGCGATTCGCTCTCATCCGGACGCAGCAGCGGTGTCAGCACTGCGCCGATGGGACCCGGGTATACCGAGCCGTAAGCGTGACCGCCGACATGGCGGTACACCGGGCAGACGTTGAGGCAGGCACCGCAGCGGATGCAGTCCAAAACCTCCCGGAACTCGGAACCGAGGATCCCCGCGCGGCCGCCGTCGAGCACGATGACATGCAGCTCCTCGGGCCCGTCGAGCTCTCCTTCCTGCCGCGGGCCGGTGATCACGTTGGTGTAGGAGGTCAACCGCTGCCCGGTCGCCGAACGGGCGAGGAGGGCCAGCATGACGTCGAGCTCTGCCCAGCTGGCAACG
The DNA here is from genome assembly GCA_036828955.1 of Candidatus Dormiibacterota bacterium. Lineage (GTDB taxonomy): Bacteria > Chloroflexota > Dormibacteria > Aeolococcales > Aeolococcaceae > Aeolococcus. Next base: position 4,383 of record DAISRJ010000063.1, read on the forward strand.
ATCCGCTCCATGCCCATGATGGCGATGTGGACGGGTGGCACGCTGCTCACCATTCGACCGTTGCCCTCGTTGGTGACCAGGCAGATGGAGCCGGTGTCCGCCACCGCGAAGTTGACCCCCGAGATGCCGACATCGGCGGTCAGAAAGGCATTTCGCAACCGCGCGCGGGCGTAGGCCGCCTCGGCGGGGATGTCGGGCGGGATCGGCCGCCCGGCATCCGTGGTGAAGAGCGCAGCAACATCGTTTCGGTCCTTGTGGATCGCCGGGACGATGATGTGCGCTGGGGGCTCGTGGGCCAGTTGGATGATGTACTCGCCGAGGTCGGTCTCGAGCACCTCGACGCCGTCGGCCTCGAGCGCTTCGTTGAGGTGGATCTCCTCGCTCGCCATCGACTTTCCCTTGACGACGAGCCGCGCGCCACGACGGCGGACGATCCCCCGCACCGCGGCGACCGCCTCGCCGGCGTCGGTCGCCCAGTGGACCTGTCCGCCGCGGGCCTCGAGGTTGGTCGCCCAGTGGTCGAGGAGGTCGGGCAGCCGTTCCACCGAGCGGTAGCGGATCGCTCGGGCGACCTCGCGCACTCCCTCCGGATCGGCAAGGTCTGCGAGCGCGCGCCGGCGGCCATCCACCATCTGTCCGGTCACGTTCCGCACCGCTGCCTGAAGGCGGATGTCGCGCAGCGCGATGTGGGCCCGGGCCGCGAACATGGGGGCGTCAGGCACTCTCGAGCACCTCGGCGAGGTGGACGGTTTGGATGTCCAGCCCCCGGCGCTCCGCCCTGCCCTGGAGGTGGAGCAGGCACGAGTAGTCGCAGCCGACAACGCGACGAACGCCGGCGGCGACAACGGCATCAAGCTTCTCGTCCGCCATGGCGATGGAGATCTCGGGAAGTTTGACTGCGAACGTGCCGCCGAAGCCGCAGCAGAGCTCGGCGCCAGCGATGTCAACGACGTCGATGCCGCTTGCGGCGAGCAGGCGGCGCGGCGCCTCATGGATGCCGAGCTCGCGGAGCATGTGGCAGGAGTCGTGGTAGGCGACGCGCTCGGCTCCCACGCCGTCTCTCTGCGGCACCGCCTGCCGAGCGAGGAACGCCGAGAGTTCGGTGACCCGCCGCGCCACCGCAATCGCCAGGGCCTCCTCCGGCGTGTTGCGGAAGAGGTCGGGCCAGAACTCGCGCATCATCGTCGCGCAGGAACCGGAGGGGACGACGACGGGGCCGGTCGTGCCCGCGACCGCCGCCAGCGTTGGTCGCGCCACCCGGCGGGCGGAGCTGGTGAGCCCCGTGTTCCACGCCGGCTGGCCGCAACACATGGCGCCACGAACGCGAATCGGCCGGTAGCCGTGGCGGCGGAGGAGACGGAGCACCGCATCCCCGATATCGGGACGGAGCTGGTCGACCAGGCATGTGGTGACGACTGCGACCTCCTCTCCGATGTTCCTCGCTGGCGGTATCGGGTCAGCCATGACCCTTGCACCTTGCTGCATGTCGAGCGGTCATCACGCAGGCCGTCACGACGGCACCATGCCTGACAGCACGGTCGATTGCAGGAAGATCAGCAGACACATGACAGCAAGGAAGAGCAGGCTCCAACCCGCCACGGAGCGAAACAGCTTGCCCTCTTGGCCTTGCAGACCGACAGCGCTGGCACCGATGGCGAGGTTCTGCGGCGAGATCATCTTGCCGAGCACGCCACCCGAGCTGTTCGCCGCGGCCAACAGAGTGGGCGAGAGATGCGCCGACTTCGCCGCGGTGACCTGTAGAGCGCCGAACAGCGAGTTCGAAGACGTATCCGAGCCGGTGACCGCGACGCCGAGCCACCCCAGGACGGGCGAGAGCAGGGCGAAGACACCACCGGCGCCGGCAACCCACTTACCCAGTGTGATCGTCTCGGCCGAGAGGTTCATGACATAGGCGAGGGCGAGGACGCCGGCGACCGTGAGGATCGCCCAGCGCAGCTGCCGGAGCGTCTGTCCATAGGCCCGCCCCGCGTCCGGCACACCAATACGCAGAGCCACCATGGTGAGCACGCCGGCGATGAGGAGCAACGAGCCCGCGGCAGGGAGCCAATTGAGCGTGAAGGTCTCGAGGCTGGCCGGCTTCCCCGTGGCGCCGACGACATGGAGCCCAGGCCAGCTGAACTTCCTCGTGGTCTTGGCGAGCCAGTCGCTGATCAACCCGAGCTGCGCCACCCCAAAGACGGCAACAATCGTGACGTAGGGAGCGTACGCCCTGGCGACATCCGCGCGCGTGTCCCGGCGAACCGCCGCACCCGGCCCTTCTCGCAGCGCTTCGCCGCGCAGCACCGCTCCAGCAGGCCGGCCCGCACCGGAGGCGGGCGACCAGAACCGCAGCGTGACGACGACCGCACCGGCGGCCACGAGCGCGGCGACGATGTCGGTGAGTTGGATGGAGATGAAGTTCGACATGACGTACTGAGCGACCGCGAAGGCCACGCCGCACGTGAGTGCGATCGGCCACGTCTCACGCAGGCCTCGCCGACCGTCGACGATGAAGACGAGGACCAGGGGAACGAAGATTGCCAGCAGAGGCGTCTGGCGCCCGACCATCGAGCCGACTGCGTGGACGGGCAGGCCAGACACGGTGGCCAGCGTGGTGATCGGCACCGCGATCGCCCCGAAGGCGACCGGCGCGGTATTGGCGACCAGAGCCACCGCCGCCGCCTTGAACGGCTTCAATCCAAGGGCCACGAGCATCACCGAGGTGATGGCCACGGGGGTGCCGAATCCAGCAAGGGCCTCGAGGAGGGCACCGAAACAGAAGGCGATGATGATCGCCTGGACCCGGTGGTCATCGCTCACCCTCGCGAACGAACGTCGCAGGACGTCGAAGTGACCGGTCTTCACCGTCATTGTGTAGATCCAGATGGCATTGACCACGATCCACATGATCGGGAAGAGCCCGAACACCGCCCCCTCGAATGCGGCATCCGCAGTCTGTCCAAAGGGCATCGAATACACCACGACGGCCACGGCGATCGAAGTCGCCAGGGCCGCGAGCGCCGCCCAATGGGCACGGACGTTGAAGACGCCGAGAAGGAGGAAGAGGACGAGCAGCGGCAGCACAGCGAAGAGTGAGGTTTCCCCCAGTGAGTGGTTCACCGGATCGAAGATCTGCTTGAACATGGTCGCCTCCTCTCTCGTCCCTGCCACGCGGACCTTGTGGGGCGGGGCAGCCGCCCTTCCATCCTGCGCGCGGGATAGGTGATGTGGTCAGACCACATATAATCACGTACCATACCGAGCTGCTACCATCGGACCAGAGGATAAGGTCACTTCTTCAGAGGGCCGAAGGTCCCCACAAAGGGCCGATGCACCGCAATGCCCCGGCCCGACTCTGAGCGGAGGCCAGAATGGCGGACGACGCGATTGTGTGGCGCCCAGTGCGGCGACTACGCGCTCATGAGCTCATCCTTGAGCGAATCGAAGAGGAGATCAAAGCGGGCCGCCTCGGCGTCGGGGACCGGCTACCTGGGGAACGCCAGCTGGCTGACATGCTCCGCGTCAGCCGCGCTTCGGTGCGCGAGGCGCTGCGAGTCCTTGAAGCGCTCGGCGTCCTCACGGCCAAGAGTGGCTCGGGTCCAGGGGCGGGTGCCATCCTCACCGCGCGGCCGGCCGACGGGCTCGGCGACCTTATCCGCCTGCACATTGGCTTGAGCAATTTCAGCCCCGCCGAGGTTGTCGAGGCGCGGGCCATGGTCGAACGCTCCGCCGCTGGCTTCGCTGCGCTTGCGGCCGGCGAGACCGAGCTCGCCCGGCTGCGCGACGCGCTGGAGCAGATGGAAGACACCTCCCTCACCCTGGCAGAGTTCAACGCCATCGACACCGAGTTCCACGTCCGCGTGGGCGAGGCGTCGAAGAACCGACTCGTGGGCCAGTTCATGCAGGCCCTGCGGGACGCCGTCCGGCGCCAGGCCATCGAGGCGATCGCGGCTCTCGGCGAGTGGCCCGAGACAGCAGGCAGCCTCCGGGAGGATCACGTGCGGATCTTCGAGGCGATCGCATCGGGTGACCCTGTCGAAGCCACGGCGGCGGTCGACGCCCACATCCGCCATGCCTACCCTGGGATACCACGGCACGAACC
>DAISRJ010000064.1:0-8358 GCA_036828955.1 Candidatus Dormiibacterota bacterium
TCGAGAAGGTGGTGCAGGGCGGCAAGCCGCTGCTGGTCATCGCCGAGGACGTCGACGGCGAGGCGCACGCCACCCTCATCGTCAACAAGCTCCGCGGCACCTTCAACGCCGTCGCCGTCAAGGCGCCGGGCTTCGGTGACCGCCGCAAGGCAATGCTCCAGGACATCGCCATCCTCACCGGTGGCCAGGTCATCAGCGAGGAGGTCGGCCTCAAGCTCGACTCCGCGCAGCTCACCTCGCTGGGCCGCGCCCGCCGCATCACCGTCACCAAGGACGACACCACCGTCGTCGAGGGAGCCGGTTCGCAGGACGCCATCAAGGGTCGCATCGAGCAGATCAAGGCCGAGATCGAGAAGAGCACCTCGGACTGGGACAAGGAGAAGCTCCAGGAGCGCCTCGCCAAGCTGGCCGGCGGAGTCGCCGTCATCAAGGTCGGCGCTGCCACAGAGACCGAGCTCAAGGAGAAGAAGCACCGCATGGAGGACGCCGTGTCCGCCACCCGCGCGGCTGTCGAGGAGGGCATCGTGCCCGGCGGCGGAGTGGTGCTGGTCAACTGCGTCTCCGCGCTCGACACCGTGCAGGCCGAGGGCGACGTCAAGACCGGCGTCAACATCCTTCGCCGCGCGCTCGAGGAGCCACTCCGTCAGATCGCCTTCAACGCCGGCGAGGAGGGCTCGGTGGTCGTCGAGAAGGTGAAGACCCTGCCCAAGGGCCAGGGGTACGACGCGGTCACCGGCAAGTACGTCGACATGGTTGCAGCGGGCATCATCGACCCCACCAAGGTGACCCGCTCGGCGCTGCAGAACGCGGCCTCGATCGCGGCACTGCTGCTCACAACCGAGGCGCTGATCACGGACATCCCTGAGAGGAAGGGTGCGGCCGCGCCGCCGATGCCGGATTACTAGACCGAAGCCACTGGGCCGATAGGTCCACGACGCATTGAAAAAAAGGGCCGGGACACAGCGTCCCGGCCCTGTCGCGTCCCCCTTCCTGTTTCCCTCGCTTGAACGCGTCAAGCACAGCTAACATACCGCGATCCGCGACATCTTCCTCACACCTGAGTCAGCACTGTTACGAGAACGTCCCAGGGCAGGGATCGGTTATGACGGGCGCGACATTGAGAGCCCGGGAGATGATGTGCGCAGCGCCGCTCCGTGGTCGCGGCGGCGGCCTCGGCGCCAAACGGCGGCCTAGCGAGCGCAGCCGATGACGGTGTAGCTGCCGGCTCCGAGACCTGGGTCGGGGCGGGCGGTGACCGTGAGGTCGGCGGCGCGCTGCGGCAGCGGACACCCTGCCGGGAAGACCACGAACACGCTGCGGCTGCCCGCCTGCAGGTAGCCCTGGCAGAGGTGGGCGTCGCAGCTGTAGGGCTCCCATGTGCCCTGCAGCGTCGCCACCCCGTCGCCGCCCACGGACACGACCGGCGAGGCCAGCAGGCCGCGCACCCCCACCACGGTCGCGATGACCACGGCGACGAGGGCGACGATGAAGAGGCTCAATCCCTTCCTCGAGAGGCGGCGTGCCGGCCGCTCCGGGGCCACCGGTGTGGTTGCCATCTTCAGCAGTACGGTAATGCCCATGAGCTCATCCCTGCAGCGCCGCTTCGGCTCACTCACCCCCGAGCAGGCGTCACGGCTCGACGCCACCGCCCTGGACATGGGCGTGGGCGTCGTCCAGCTCATGGAGGTCGCCGGCTTCCAGGTGGCACGGTGTGCCTGGCGGATGCTCGGACGCCGAGCCGCACGCGTCCATGTTGTTGCCGGGTCGGGCCACAACGGAGGAGACGGCCTGGTCGCCGCGCGCCACCTCGCTGCATGGGGATGCGAGGTGAGCGCGGGGGTTCTCGCCGATCCGGAACGGGTCGATGCCCTGCTTGCCCAGCAGGTCCAGGCCGCCACGGGCGCAGGGGTTGGGCTGCGTCTGTCGCAGCGACCTTCTGACGTGCTGGGCCGTCTCGATGACGCGGACCTCGTTGTCGACGCACTTCTGGGCACAGGCCTGCGACGGGCGCCGCGACCAATCCACGCCGAGGTGATCGCCGGAGTGCGAGGCACGATCCTCAGCATCGACGTGCCCAGCGGCCTCGACGCCGCCACCGGCGATGCCCCCGGCGTGGTCGTTCACGCGCGCACCACCTGCACGCTGGCCGGGATGAAGCGTGGCCTGTGGAGCGACGCCGCCCGCGACAGTTGCGGCGAGATCGTGGTGGCGGACATCGGCATGCCCCACCTCGCCTGGCAGCGGTGCGGCCTGGCCGCGCCGACATCCCTCCGCGGGGGGCGCTTGGTGACGCTGCGGCGGTGAGGGCGCGGAGGTGCCATGCTCCGCCGCGTGACAACCACGAATCGCCCGCGCCGGCCCGGGGCGAAGCCTGCCTCCGGCGCGCCGCGGACGCTGGCCATCGACGTCGGGGGAACCGGCCTCAAGGCGTCGGTCCTCAACGCCTCGGGAGCGATGATGGCGGAGCGCGTGCGCGTGCCCACGCCCTATCCATGCCCTCCGGACATCCTGCTCGCCACGCTGGCCAAACTCGACAGCCAGCTCCCCGCCTTCGACCGGGTGTCCATCGGGTTCCCCGGCGTGGTGCGGGGCGGCCGGGTGCTGTCGGCGCCGGAGTTCACCGGCGCGGCCGGGCTCGGCAGTCCCCCTGAACCCCGGCTGGTCAAGGCGTGGGCGGGTTACGACCTCGCCGCCGAGGCGGCCCGGGCCCTGGGCAAGCCCACGCGCGTTGCCAACGACGCGGACCTGCAGGGCGCGGCCGTGGTCAAGGGCAAGGGGCTCGAGCTGGTCATCACGCTCGGGACTGGGGTGGGCACCGGCCTGTACGAGGATGGCCGCCTCGCCCCTCACCTGGAGATCGCTCATCACCCGTTTCGCAAGGGCCAGACCTACAACGAGCAACTCGGGGAAGCCGCCCGCAAACGGCTGTCATCGAAGAAATGGAACGCGCGCGTGAAACTGGCCGTGGCCACGCTCGACGCGCTTCTCTTCTTCGACCATGTCTACATCGGCGGGGGCAACGCCACACGCGTCACCGTCGACCTCGGTCCCAAGGCGTCGCTCGTCGACAACGCCGCCGGCATCCTCGGCGGCATCAAGCTCTGGGACCAGCCCCGGGCCTGACCACGGCCCCGGAGCCGGGCCGCGGTCAGGCTGCCTCCGATGTGGTCGGAAACACCCCTCAGAATTTCGAGTCGCCTGTATGCTTGCGCGCAGGCGTGCTCACTCGCACGACAACGTCATGATCAACGTCGCAGAACACACCGCACCCGATGCGAGTGACCTCGCTGGCCTGGCCAGCGAGCAGCTCGACGACCTCGTCACGTACGTCGCCCACCTGAGCGGCAGCGCGGACGACGCGGTCGACTTCGTCGCCGGCGGCCTCGCGCACGCCGCCAAATACCCGCCCGCCCGCCTGCGCGTCGATGGGCGCGCCGCCCTCTACCGTGCGGCCACCCGGGCGTGCCGCCAGGGTCACAGGTTCCCGCCGCGCGGCCATGGCCCGTCGCGTTTCCTGCGGCGGCCGCGAGCAGCAGTCCAGGCCCGCCTCGAGGGTGATGCAGCGATGCGCATGAACACCGTCAAGCGCGCGTTGATGACGCTGCCGTTCGATCGTCGCGCCGCCCTGCTCCTCCACGACCTTGCTTGTCTCGACTACCGCGAGATGTCGCGCGCGCTCGAGTGTTCGCCCGAGGCGGCTGGCCGCCTGCTCGCCGCGGCGCGACGCGATTTCGGCACCACCTACAGCGAGATCGCTCTGTGAAGTGCAGCCTGCTGACGCTGAGCACGTTCGTCGACGACGAACTCCCCGCGGAGCGGCATTCCGAGGTCGACGCGCACCTCGTCGGCTGTCCGCGCTGCAGCGCCGGCGCGGCGACGCTGCGTGAGGAGAAGGATCGCGTCTCCCACCTGGCGCGTCTGAGCGTCGATGCGGTGTCGGCGCAGTCGCTACTCGAGCAGATCGGCATCGCGGTCGAGCAGGTCGCGCCGCCGTCCGAGACACAGGTGACATCCCCGCCGCCGCATGTCGACAACCTGCGCTCGGAGGGCGGCCGGGGCGGCGCATCTCTGCCGTGGACGCCGACGCAGGCTGACGACGGCCCAACCGCGAACCAGGAGGTGACTGTGCCCGCCGTCTCCCCCGATACCCAGCCAGACCTTCCGCTCGACGGCGTCCGTTCGGTGCCCGCCTCGTGGAACAGGGCGTCCACGCCGCCGCCGGTCGGCGACGAGCGCGGCGCCGCCGGCGCGGCAGCGACGGCTGTGCCCGCCGCGCCGTCGGCGGCTCGGTGGGCGCCGGCAACCGACGAATGGCCAGATCCGCTGCCGCCCAAGACGTCGTGGGAGGCCGCCCTGCCCCCGCCGCTGGACTCGGTCAGCCACGGCGACGGCGTCTGGGGCACTCCACAGCTCCCCGTCGCGGTTCCGGCGGCGATGCCTCCCGCCCCGCCGCCGCCTCCGCCGCAGTCCCCGTCGCGCCCGCTGCCGCCCACGAAGCTGGCGTCCGCCTCGGGGCCCGCCAGGCTGTGGACCCGCGTCCGCGACGCCGCGGGAGTGCGGTTGGCACTCTCGCGGGGCGTTGACGGGGCCGACGATGGGGTCCAGATCATCAACGGAGGCCCCGGCAGCCGTGGAGCAACGCTGGCGTCGGCACCCATCGCTCCCGCCTCCGACGTTGCCTCCGCGCCCCCGCCGGCTCGTGTTGCCACCGCGCCCGCTCGGGCGGCCGAGGACGTCGAGCTGCCGGGCACCGTCCAGCGACCATCGCTCGCTGCCGACCCAGCCACGGCCGTCTCGCGGAGGGGAGCCGCCAGCGCCGTCGACGCACCGTCGCACCGCTGGGTCCGCCGGGCCCGCGGTGACTCCCCGTCAGCCGACGACGAGTCCGAGTGGAATGCCTTCGCCGCCTCCTCATTTCCGCTCGACGAGGCTGCGGTCGAGCGCACCCGGGAGGTGCCCGCCAAGCAGCTGGGACGTCACAGCCGCGCTGTCTCGCGGCAGAACGTGCCCTTCACGACCCAGGTCAGCCGCGTGCTCGCGAGGATGGCCGCCGCAGTGCGAACGCAGGGCGCCGCGGCCGCCGCCACCGTCCGCCGGGGCATCGCCGGGGTCTCGAGGGCAGGCCCCAACAGCCGCCTCTACGCCGTCGTCGCGGGCATCGGCCTGGTCTTCGTCGCGGCGCTGCTGTTTGCCAGATCCTCTCCACACACGGCTGCGGCGACGGCGCTGCGCCCCGCACCGACGGACGCGGTCGCGCAGCCCCACCACCCGGCGGCGGCGGCGGGACCGTCAAGCGGAGCGGTGGCGCAGAGCGCTCCGCCTGCCGCCACCAACGTGCAGACGTTCGGAAGCGGCGCCACCGGGTACCAGGTGCTGCGCATGCGCTACGGCGTCCAGGCCGCCTACCTGCGGGTGGTGTTCGACCTCGGCTCGGCGGGCGGAGCGGCCGCCGGCTCGCCCAAGGTGGTGGTGTCGTTCACCGGTCCGCAGACGATGCTCGTCACGTTCACGGGCGCTCTCCCAGCGGGCTCGACCGGGGTCCCGCCGCCGGGCAAGGTCATCTCGTCGGTGACCCTTTTGAGCAGCGCCAACCAGAAGACGGTGTACCGGTTCCAGCTGACCCGCCCGGTCAGCACCGTCGGCTTCTACCTTGCGTCGCCGACGCGCTTCGTTCTCGACCTGCACTGACACGGACGGCTCACGCCGTCCATCCGCCGTCGACGACGAGCACGCTGCCGGTGATGAAGGAGGCCGCCTCGCCGGCCAGGAACACGGCGGCGCCGGCGATCTCGTCGGGCTGGCCGTGGCGATGCAGGGCGGTCTGGCCGACGATCTGGTCGTGGATCGCCGGCGTCTCGATGAGCACGCGCGCGAAGTCGGTTTCCACCAGGCCGGGAGCGATGGCGTTGACACGGATGCCCGACGCGCCGAGCTCCTGCGCCAGTGTTCGCGTGAGGTTGATGAGCGCGGCCTTGCTGGCGTTGTAGGCGCCGATCATCGGTTCTGGGCTGATCCCTCCCACCGAGGCCATGTTGATGATGCTGCCGCCGTGCTCGCCCATCCAGGCGCGCACCGCGGCGCCGACGAGACGCAGCGGTCCCTGCACGTTGACCTGGAAGATGCGGTCGACCGCCGCATCCTCGGCATCGACGAGCGGACCGAAGTGCGGATTGGTCGCCGCGTTGTTGACAAGAATGTCTAGAGCACCCAGGCCACCGACAGCACCGTCGATGATCGCCACGGCGTCCTCCGCACGGCCGACGTTGCCGGCGATCGCAATGGCCTGGCCGCCTCGAGCGGTGATCTCCGCAGCCACGGCCTCGCACCCGTCGAGGTGGCGCGCGCACACGGCCACCTTCGCGCCGGCAGCCGCCATGGCGAGCGCGACAGCGCGACCGATGCCCCTGCTCCCACCGGTGATCAGCGCGCACCGTCCGGAGAGCGAAAAACGCTGGAGGCCGTCCTCCATCAATTGAGCGAGACGGGCACGACGTGGTTGTCGCGACGGGCCAGCATCTGGTCGAGGAAGACGGCCTCGCGTCGCAGCACCTGGAGGCATGTGCGCAGGCGTCCCGACACGGAGTCCTCTTCGAGCAGTTCCTGGCGGCGGTTCAGCTCGACGTTGAGCGACGCCGCGATCAGGTAGGAGAGCAGCTCCGGGTCGTCGGGGAGTTCGGCGTCCACACTGTCGTCGCCCGGCTCGTCGGCGAGGTTGCGCATCCCCGCCCTGTATGCCTCGAACGCGCGCGCGGCGCGCCGGGCCAGCTCAGGGATGGCGGCCTCGTCGCCGCGTGTGTCCTCGAGGTAGTGGATGCGCCCGACCAGGTAGGTGCGGTTCACCGAGACGCTCTCCACGCGGAACCGCGACGCCCCGGCGACGATGAGGTTGAAGCCGCCGTCATCGAGTGCCTCGAGCTCGCGGATCTGGGCCAGTGTCCCGACCCCGAAGGTGAGCGCTCCTGCGCCAACCTCGAGGCCCTCGCGGATGGCCACGACGCCGAAGCTCGTCCCCTGCTCGCGGCAGTCGCGGATCATCTCGCGGTAGCGATCCTCGAAGACGTGCAGGCCCGCGGGCATGTGCGGGAAGAGCACGGTGTTGAGCGGGAACAGGGGCAGGCGAACGGCCACGTCGCCGAGTGTACCGCCGCCATCCTCCTCAGCCCGTCAGCGGGCCCCGGGACTACGCCGCCTTGCAGTTCTTGGTGTGCTTGAGGATCCGCTCGCGCTTGGGCTCACCCGGCTTGCGCTGGTGGCGGAAGGCGATCTCGACGCTGATCTCGTTCTGACGCATCAGGTTGTGGCAGATCGGGCAGCGCTGCGAGGTGAGGATGTCCTTCTGGGAGGTGACTCCCTTGGACTCCTTGATCGTGTTGGCCATGGCTGGGCTCCGTGAACGAACGTGGTGAAGTTCTCAGGTCTCAGTGTACCGCCGACCGGATAGCATCCCGGAGTGATCACCACCCGCCCCACCGTCCTCGGTGGCGCGCTTGCGGCCTCCCTGATCGTGCTCGCCGCCTGTGGCTCCGACGCCCTGCCCGCCTCGAACTCGCCGACCGCCGCCACACGGCCATCGTCCTGCGCAGCCGCCCCCGCATCGTCCGACAGCTTCGCGCAGACGGTCCCGTTGACGACGACCGCCGACGGGCTGCACTACGGGGACATCACCGCCGGCACTGGCGCCATGCCGCAGAAGGGCCAGAAAATCACCGTCCAGTACACCGGATGGCTCAGCAACGGCTGCCAGTTCGATACGTCACGCCAGGCGGGGCGGGCGGCCTTCAGCTTCGTCATCGGGGCGACACCACCCAACGTCATCCCGGGCTGGGAGGAGGGCCTGCTGACCATGCGCGTCGGCGGCAGGCGCCGCCTCGTCATCCCGCCGCTGCTCGGCTACGGCGCCACCGGGCAGGGCCCGATCCCGGGTGGCTCGACGCTCGTCTTCGACGTCGAGCTGCTCTCCATCGGCTGACCGTCGCCGACTGCGGAGCCGACCCCGGCGCGGAGCGTCAGCCGCGACTGATGCGGCCGATCAGCGCCCACGCGCCGACGCCGACGGCGACGACCGCCAAGAGTAGACCGGCCGGGAGGCCGATCACGTAGGCGAGGCTTGGAGCCGCGGTGAGGAGCATCACCCGAAGTGTACCGGGGCACGCATGTCGCGATCCACGCCAGAAGGCCGACGCGCCGTCCGTGACCCTGACACGTGCGCCGGCCCGGGAGGTCCATCCGGGGTGGCAGCGGTGAACGCCGCCACCCCCGACATCGCATCCCCGCTGTCAGAAGACCCGGATGGAGACCTCAGCCTGAACGCGGACACTGGTACCCCGTATCGGATTCGAACCGATGATCTCCGCCTTG
>DAISRJ010000065.1:0-8114 GCA_036828955.1 Candidatus Dormiibacterota bacterium
ACGCGGCTCATCTCAACGACAGCCAGCCGATCTCACCGCCCGGCGTGTGGAACCGGATGGAGCTGCGTCCGCTCGAGGGCTTCGTGCTGGCCATCACCCCGTTCAACTTCACCTCGATCGCGGGCAACCTGCCGACCGCGCCCGCGCTCATGGGCAACACCGTGGTCTGGAAGCCGGCCACCACCCAGCAGCTGGCCGCGTCCGTGCTGATGCAGGTCCTCGAGGCAGCCGGCCTGCCCCCGGGGGTCATCAACATGGTGACGGGCCACAGTGGCGGGATCGCCGCCGCCGCCCTCCCCCACCGCGACCTCGCGGGCGTCCACTTCACCGGCTCGACCGGCACCTTCCAGCAGATCTGGTCGACGGTCAGCGCCAACCTCAGCGGCTACCGGACGTACCCGCGGCTGGTCGGCGAGACCGGCGGCAAGGACTTCGTTGTCGCGCATCCCTCGGCATCCCTCGACGCCCTGCTCGTCGGGCTGCTGCGCGGCGCGTTCGAGTACCAGGGCCAGAAGTGCTCGGCGGCGTCACGCGCGTATGTCCCGCGCGCCCTGTGGGAGGAGTTGCGCGGCCCGCTTGCGGCGGCGACCGAGTCGCTGGCGGTCGGCGACCCCACCGACATGCGCAGCTTCATGGGAGCTGTGATCGACGAAAGCGCCTTCCGCATCCACGAGACGGCGATCGCGTCGGCTCGCGACGACACCACCATCACACTGGTCGCCGGCGGGGAATGCGACGACAGCGAGGGTTGGTTCGTCAGACCCACCATCTTCGAGACGGCGGATCCACACCACGACCTCATGGAGCGCGAGCTGTTCGGCCCCATCCTCACCGTCCATCCCTACGCGGAGGACGACTGGGAGACCGTCCTGCGCACCGTCGACGGGACCTCACCGTACGCCCTCACAGGAGCCGTGTTCGCGACCGACCGCGCGGCCGTCGACATCGCGCTGCGCGTGCTGCGCAATGCGGCGGGCAACTTCTACATCAACGACAAGCCCACCGGCGCCGTGGTCGGCCAGCAGCCCTTCGGGGGCGGCCGTGCCAGCGGCACCAACGACAAGGCCGGCTCTGCCTACAACCTGCTGCGCTGGGTGTCACCGCGCGCCATCAAGGAGACCTTCAACCCGCCCACCGACTGGCGTTACCCCCACCAGGCCCTCGACTGAGGCGACGTTCCTCCTCAGACACCGCCGGTGCGCTCACGGGCCACTCGCCACGGTGAAGGTCCACGTCGACGAATAGATGCCGGCGTACGCGTTGGCGGGGATGGCGAGGGTGGCAGTCGTGACCAACGTCTCGTGGCCCCGGCCGGTGCCGGCGATCGCGTTGAAGAGCTTGGTCGCCGTCGGGTTCGAGGCGCCGGCCGGCAGCGTGTACGGGTAGGCCACCGATGTTGTCGGCAGGGTGCACGTGAAGCCCGTGTCGCATGAGACCGTCGGCGCCAGAAGGAGCCTGGTCGCCCCGGCCCCGAGGTGATGGGTCCCCGCGGCGAACCAGGTCGAGGTGGCGCTGACGCTCCAGCCCACGCCCTCGGTGCTGTCGACAACGTCCCAGCTCAGGGCCGCCGAGATCGTGTGGTCGGTGCCGTCGAGCCCCTGACCGGGGAACGTCACGGACGTCGGCTGAGTGATCGACAGGCAGTTGGCGTTGGCGCCCTCGCAGTAGTGGACCTGCGCGCGCTGCAGCGAGAGAGCACTCGGATACACGGCCACGTCGTCGATGATTCCGTTGAAGAAGTTGCTGGTGGGAGCGCTCGGCCACCCTGCGAGGTTGTCCTCGCCGACGCGCCAGTACCCCGTGTAGTTCTGCGCCGTCGTGGTGGTCGGATCGGATGCGACCTGGCTGCCGTCGACATAGAGGAACATCCCTGCGCTGGACAGAGTGGCGACGACGTGGTGCGCGAGGCTGTCGTTGTAGGACAGCGCGGAGTTGATGGTTCGCAGCGCGCCGGCGGACACGCCGAAGTACAGCTGGCCGCTGTTGGCCATGTAGACGGCACGTAACGCGTCATCCGACGCAATTGCAACGACGATGCAACACTCCGCCGAAAGAACCAAGACGGCGACCGTTCCGTCACGCGCTGAGCGCGCATGCGCGATCCGCACGCGCCCTGTCTGCGCCGGCCCGGCTACATCAGGGAGCCGGTGTCGTCGATCGTTTCCAGCAGGTCCTTGACCTTCTTGAGGAAGCGGGTGGCCTGCAGGCCGTCGTTGATGCGGTGATCGAAGCTGAGCCCCAGGTTCATGATCGGGCGGATGGCGATGGCGTCGTCAACGACCACCGCCCGCTTGATCACTGCGTCCATGGCGAGGATCGCTGCCTGGGGCTGGTTGATGATCGCCTGGGTGAGCACCGTCCCCAACGCCCCGGTGTTGTTGAGCGTGAACGTGCCACCCTGGATCTCGTCGAGCTTGAGCTTGTTGGATCGGGCGCGGTCGCCGAGGTCCTGCATGGCGACGGCCAGCCCGGCGACGCTCAGCCGGTCAGCGTTGCGCACCACCGGCACGATGAGGTTCTCCTCGAGTGCCACAGCGATGCCGAGGTTGAGGTCGCGATGCACGATGAGGCCGTCGTCGCTCCACGACGCATTGAGCGTGGGGAACTGACGCAGGGCGTCGCAGACCGCACGGGCAACCAACGGGAGGTAGGTGAGCTTGGCCCCGTAGCGCTCCTCGAACTCGGCACGCCGGGCGCCGCGCAGCCGGGCCACGCGCGACATGTCGACCTCCATCATCAGCCACGCGTGCGGCGCGGTGCGACGGCTGCGCACCATGTGTTCGGCGATGGCGCGGCGTGCCGGCGTGAGCGGGGTGAGAGTATCGCCGTCACCCGGCGCTGCCTGGGGAGCGGGCCGCGCGCCGGGCTCCGTCGCCACCGCCACCGCGGGGACGGGCGTTTCCGTCGGCGCCGGCGCGGCCACCGCCGGGCCGGGCGCGTGCCCAGCGGAGTCGCGGCGCTGCACATAGTCGAGAAGGTCTTTCTTGGAGATGCGGCCGCCGAGCCCTGTACCCTCCACCTGCGCCAGGTCGACCTCGTGCTCTCGCACCAGCATGCGAACGGCCGGTGTGAGGTGATAGTCGGCGCCGCCTCCGCCAGGCTCCGAGGCCGGCGGCGCAACCACCGCCGCGGCGACGGGCGCGGGGACCTGCTCCTCCGCGGCCGGCGGCTCCGCCGCGGCTGGCACGGCTGGCGGCTGCACGGCCGCCGCTTCTTGCGCCACCGGCTGGACCTGCTCCGCCGGCTGCGCCGGCGCGGGCTCCTGGGCCGCGGCGCCGTTGCCCGCCGCCGCCTCCCCGTCCGCCTGGTGCCAGGCGGAGCCCGTCTGCCCCTGCTCGACTGTCTCGATGGTGCAGATGGGCTCGCCGACGGCGACGACAGCGCCCTCGGCCGCGATGTGGTCGCCCATGCTTCCCTCGGCCGGCGCCGGGATCTCGGCGTTGACCTTGTCGGTGACCACCTCCGCGATGGACTCGTATTTGGCGACCATCTCACCCGGCTGCTTCAGCCAGCGCGCGATGGTTCCCTCGGTGACGCTCTCGCCGAGCTGCGGCATGGTGACGGTCAGGGCCATGGTGTGCTGTTCCTCAGTACGCTGCCAGCGTGCGCAGTGCCGCCTCGAGCTTGTCGGGTGTGACCAGATAGAAGTCCTCGAGCGCGTGCGCGAAGGGCATGGCGGGGATCTCGGGGCCGCCGATGCGCATCACAGGCGCGTCGAGGTACTCGAAGCACTCCTCAGCGACGATCGCCGCCACCTCGGATGCGATGCTGACGGCCAGGTTGGCCTCCTGGGCCACCATCACCTTGCCGCATTTACGAGCTGAGCTGACGATGGCGGCGCGGTCGAGCGGGCGCAGGCTGCGGAGGTCGACCACCTCACACTCGAAGCCGTCCGCGGCGAGGCGCTCGGCAGCCTCCAGGGCCATGTGCACCACCATCCCGAAGCTGAAGATGGCGATGTCGCGGCCCTCGCGCACGACGGCGGCGCTTCCCAGCGGCACCGTGTACTCCTCGTCGGGCACCTCGCCCTTGATGGAGCGGTAGGCGCGCTTGTGTTCGAAGTACAGCACCGGGTCGGGGTCGCGCACGGCACTGATGAGCAGGCCCTTGGCATCGTAGGGGGTGCTCGGCACCACCACCTTGAGCCCGGGCACGCCGCAGAACATGGCCTCGAGCGACTGCGAGTGGTAGAGCGCGCCGTGGACGCCACCGCCGAACGGTGCCCGCACGACCATCGGCACGCCCCAGTCGTTGTTGCTGCGGTAGCGCATCTTGGCCGCCTCGCTGACGATCTGGTCGACCGCCGGGAGGATGAAGTCCTGGAACTGGATCTCGGCGATCGGGCGCATGCCGTACAGCGCGGCGCCGATGCAGACGCCGACGATGCACGACTCAGCCAGCGGTGAGTCCATCACCCGCCACTCACCGAACTCCTCCTGGAGTCCCTCGGTGGTGCCGAAGACGCCGCCCTTGGCGCCCACGTCCTCGCCGAGGATCATCACCCGCTTGTCACGGCGCATCTCGTCGCGCATCCCCTCGCGGATCGCCTCGAGGTAGCTCTTGGTCGGCATCAGTCGTCCTCGGCGTAGACGTGCAGTGGGGCGGACTCGGCGAGAGGGTCGGCGGCCTGCTCGGCGAAGGCGGTGGCCTCGTCCACCTCGGCGACCAGGTCCAGACGAAGGCGGTCGGCGTCACCGGGTGCGAGGATGCCGAGGTCCTCGAGCATGGAGCGGAAGTGGGGCAGGCAGTCACGCGCGCGCTCTGCGGCGAGGTCGTCGGCAGTGCGGTAGCGGCGCTGGTCATCGTCCGACGAGTGCGAGGTCAGCCGGTGCAGCTTGGCTTCCAGAAGGGTCGGCCCCAGTCCGCTGCGCGCCCGCTGCACCGCGTCGCGTGCGGTGCGGTAGCAGGCGATCACATCGTTGCCGTCGACACTGACGCCCGGGATCCCGTAGGCGAGGGCGCGGTCGGCCACGTTGGGCGTGGCCATCTGTTTCTCGACGGGGACGCTGATCGCGTAGCCGTTGTTCTCGACGACGAACACCACCGCCAGCTTGTGCGTGGCCGCGAAGTTGAGCGCCTCGTGGAAGTCTCCCCCGCTCGTGCTGCCCTCGCCGAGGGCGGTCACGCAGACGGAGTCTTCGCCACGCATCTTCATGGCGAGAGCGATCCCCGCCGCATGGAGCAGCTGCGTGGTCACTGGCGAGCCGGTGCTGATGATGTTGTGGGCTCGTGACCCGTAGTGGGCGGGCATCTGGCGGCCGCCGCTGTTGGGATCATCCGCCTTGGCCAGCACGGAGAGGATATGGTCTCGCGGGGTCATGCCCAGCACCAGCGTCAGCGCCAGGTCGCGGTAGTACGGCGCCAGCCAATCCCGGCCCGGCTCCATGTTCATGCCCACAGCCACCTGGATCGCCTCGTGGCCGATGCCGCTGATCCAGAATGGGGCTCTGCCCTGGCGGTTGAGCACCCACATGCGCTCGTCGAGAACGCGCGACCTGAGCATGTGCCGGTAGATGGTCCGCAGCGTGTCGGCGTCCACGTTCTCCCTGGTCACCGCGTGCGATCTGGCCACGACCACGTGTGTTCGCTCCTAGATGTGCAGGGCCTCGCCAGACACCGCGAGGGCGGCCTCGGCAAGTGCCTCGCTGAGAGTGGGGTGCGGGGCGACCGCCCGCGACATCTCGAACGGCGTGGCCTCGAGGAGCGCTCCCAAGGCCGGGCCGTAGATCAGCTCGGTCACCTCGTTGCCGATGATGTGGACACCGAGCACGCTGTTGGAGGACTGGTCCGCGACCACCTTGGCGAAGCCGCCGGCGTCCCCCCAGACAACAGCCCGGGCGTTTCCCCGGAAGGGAAAGACGCCGACGCTGACCTCGTGCCCGGCCTCACGCGCTTCCGCCTCGCTGAGTCCGACGGACGCGATCTGTGGTGTGCAGTAGGTGGTGCGCGTCACCAGGTTGCGATCCAGCGCGTGCGGATCGCGCCCCGCGATCGCCTCCATCGCGATGACACCCTCGTGCATCGCCTTGTGAGCCAGTTGGAAGCCGCCGGCGCAGTCGCCGATGGCACTGATTCCGGCCACGTTGGTGCGCTGCTCGCCGTCGACGACCACCGCCCCGCGTTCCACTGCGACGCCGGCCGCCTCGAGACCGATCTCCTCGACGTTGCCGGCACGGCCAACGGCGACGAGCAGGACCTCGGCCTCGAGGCGCTGCTCGGCGCCGTCGGCGCGTACGGTGACGGCCACCCCGCCATCGCTGCGCTCGACGCTGGCCGGGTCCAGGGTTGTGCCGACCAGGCAGCGGATGCCCCGGGCGTCGAATTGTTTGCGCAACTCGGCGCCGATCGCCTCGTCCTCCAGGGGGACGAGGCGTGGCGCCATCTCGACGATGGTGACCTCGCTGCCGGCGCTGCGCCAGAACGACGCCATCTCCACGCCCACAGCCCCTGCGCCGAGCACGATGGCGCTCGCCGGGACCCCGTCGAGGAAGAGGGCGTCGTCGCTGGTGATCACCCGCTGCGAGTCCATGTCGAGCCCGGGCACGCCCCGTGGTCGCGAGCCGGTGGCGACGATGATGTGCCCCGCCTCCAGCTCAATGTCACTCGAGTCTGCGGACGCCCGGACGACGACGCGACCCGGTCCATCGATGCGGCCCGCGCCCGCCACCACCGTCGCCTTGTTCTTCTTGAGCAGTGCCTGGACTCCCTTGTGGAGCTGGTCGACCACCGCGTCGCGTCGTGCTGCGGCGACACCGTAATCGAAGCTCACCTCGCCGGTGTTGACCCCCAGCCGGTGGCCGTCGCGCGCCTGGTCGAGGAGGGCCGCGCTCTGGAGAAGTGCCTTGGTCGGGATGCAGCCACGGTGCAGGCACGTCCCTCCGACCTTGTCGGACTCGACGACGGCGGTGCGCAGGCCCAGCTGCCCGGCCCGGATGGCGGCGACGTAGCCGCCGGAGCCACCGCCCAGGATGACCACGTCAAAACGCTCGGACACACGGCCGAGTATAGGTCCGCTCACCCCCTCAGCCGATCCTCACGGCCGACGGGTCAGGCTGCTGAGGCCCGGGCGCGGTCACGCCGCGAAAAGTGCGAGCGCGGCCTGCAGCTGAGCGTCGTCGCTCGTCACCGCCGACTGCGCGTCGAGCTGGAAGCGATCGTCAGGGCTGGCCAGGGCCACGGGTCGGTCGGGCGCGATCCCGCTGCCCTCGATGCTCTCCCCGTCGGGTCCGTACCAGCGCTCCACCGTGAGGTGCAGGTCGGAGCCATCGGGCAGGGGGAAGTCGAGCTGGACCGACCCCTTGCCGAACGTCTGCTGGCCGATGATGGTGGCGCGGTGGTAGTCGCGAAGCGCGGCCGTGGTGATCTCGGCCGCGCTCGCCGAGCCGTTGTCGACGAGCACCGCCATCGGCTGGGTGAGCGCCACCCCGCCCGACTGGATGGGGTCGGCCACGACGTCGCCGGCGCCGTTGGGGTCGCCGTTGGCGGGCAGCCTGCCCTTGCGCACCACCACGTTCTTCTGGGTGGCGGTGGGTTGTACGAACTCGCTGACAAGGGTCTGCGCCGCGCTGACATAGCCGCCTCCGTTCTGGCGGAGGTCGAGGATGATCGCCGTTGCCCCAGCCGCGATCCCCTGTTGCAACTGCGTGCGCGCCACGTTCCCGGTGTCGGTATCGAAACCGGTCACCTGGAGGTAGAGGACGTGCCCGAGCAGGCGCGAGTACACCGAAGGGATCTGCAAGTTGGCTCGGGTGGCTGTGAGGGTCAGCTCGGTGGCGCCGCGCATCACGGTGAGATGCACCGTGCTGCCCACGCCGCCGCGGATCACGTTGGCGGCGCCGTCGATGCGGCTGTTCTCATCGCTGCCCAGCGAGCTCAGGGAGGTGCCGTCGACCGCGATGAGCACGTCACCACGGCGGACGCCGGCGCGGTCAGCAGGCTGGTTGACGAGCACGTCCTCGATGGCGGCCAGGGTCGCCGTCTGACCGGCGGCGCACAGGACCGCGCCCGGACAGCGGGGCTCGACGGCGATGCCGATGCTGCCGTCGCGGCGACCACCGAGAGTGGAGGTCAGTTCCTGGTACTGCGCGGCGCTCAGGTAGGCGGAGAAGCGATCG
>DAISRJ010000066.1:0-7643 GCA_036828955.1 Candidatus Dormiibacterota bacterium
TGAGAATATGCATTATCAGTAGTTATAGGGGCCTCGTCGCCGCCCGAGCTGACCTGCGTATCCTGTCCGCATGAACCCGGGCTCTCCCCCACCGTGACGGCGCCCACGCGCATGCCCGCCGCGTTCATCGGCCACGGCAGCCCGATGAACGCGCTGGAGAACAACCACTACACGGATGCCTGGCGCGCCTTCGCCGCAGCGATTCCGCGGCCCGTGGCCATCCTCGCCGTCTCGGCCCACTGGTACATCACCGGCACAGCGGTCACCGCCATGGCAAGACCCCGAACCATCCATGACTTCTATGGGTTCCCCGACGCCCTGTTCGCCGTCGAATACGCCGCGCCCGGCTCCGCGGACCTCGCCGACGAGGTGGTGCGTGTCGTCGACCCGGTGTGGGCCGGCCTCGACCGCGACCAGTGGGGCATCGACCATGGCACCTGGTCGGTGCTCTGCCACATGTACCCGAACGCGGATGTCCCGGTTGTGCAGCTGTCGATCGACGCCACCAAGCCGTTCGACTACCACCTGGATCTCGGCCAGCGCCTGGCGCCGCTCCGCGACCAGGGTGTGCTCATCCTGGGCAGCGGCAACATCGTCCACAACCTGCCCCGCATGGACGGGAGCCGGCCTCACACCGGGTTCGACTGGGCGCAGCGGTTCGACCGCGACGCCCGCGCCATCCTCACCGAGGAGCCGGGGTCGATCCTCGACCTGCGCGAGCACGCCGATTTCACCATGGCCGTGCCGACCCCGGAGCACTTCCTCCCGTCCGTCTTCGTCGCGGGCCTTGCGGCCGCATCTGGCGAGACCCTCGATGTCCTCGTCGACGGCTGCGCGTACGGCAGCCTCTCGATGGCCGCGTACGGGCTCGGTGCCGGCCCGCCAACGGCCCCAGCCGAGGACGGCGCCGCCGAGGCCGGCAGCCTCCCCGACGCCACGGTGCCGCTGGCCAACGCCAACTTCTAGCCGAGTTCCGGCGCGGCGTCGCGTCACAGGATGGGCGTCGGCGGTGCTGTACATGTATGAATGGAGAGGCCGTCTGGCGCATGACCGTCCCCCCCACCGTCGCCGAGATCACCGACAAGGCGTTCGATCGCGTCTTTCGCGCTGAATACGCCAGAGTGGTCGGCATCGCCACGCGCGTCCTGGGTGATCGCAGCAAGGCTGAGGACGTCGCCCAGGACGCCTTCCTCGCCCTTCACAGCCGCCACTGCAGCGAGCAGGCCTGGGCGGGAGGGTGGGTGTGCGCGGCCGCGGCGCACGCGGCGTTGAACGTCCTGCGCGCCGACAGGAGACGGTCGCGGCGTGAGCAGCTGGCCGCCTCCGCGGCAGAGACCATCGACCCCGCCGTCGCAGCGGAGCAGGCCGACGACGGGCGGATTTTGCGCGCTGCGCTGGCCCGGTTGCCGCAACGGGCGGCCACAGTGCTTGTGCTCCGCCACAGCGGCCTCAGCTATGCGGCGGTGGCCACCGCGATGGGCGTCAAGCAGGGAGCCGTCGGAACAATGGTGCGGCGCGCTGAAGCGGCGCTGCGAAAGGAGGTCGGACGTGCGGCATCTCAGTGACGGAGCGCTGCGGCGCGTCCACGACGACAGGTTCGCGGGGTCCAACCGCGAACGCGAACACCTCGACCGGTGCGACCGTTGCCGGCAGCGGGCGCGAGGCGTCGCCGCCGACGCGACCTTCGCGGCAACGCTGCTGGCCCGCCCCGAGGCGGCGACGGCCTCCACCGATGCGGCCCTGGCGCGCCTGCGCCAGCGCATCACCGAGGGGGCGCAGGCCGGGCGCGCCCTGACCACGCCGCCGCGGGTGGCCGTGCGCCGCTGGGCGATCGGCGCCGTGGTCGTGCCCGTGGTCGCGGCCGGCCTCGTGGTGTCGGCCAACGCGGCGGGGTGGCTGTCGATCTTCTCCCCCACCCAGGTGGCCCCCGTGGCGCTCACTGTGGGTGACCTGAGCGGCCTGCCCGATCTCTCCGGGTACGGCCACATGCACCTCAGCAACGTGGAGCCGCGCGAGGTCGCCGGCGCCGCGCAGGCAGCGGCGGCGACCGGCCTGAAGGCACTGCGCCCGGTGCTGCCCGCCGACGTGCCCACCGCCGTGCGCTGGGAGGTGATCGGCAACGGCAGCGCCACGTTCACCTTCGACGCCGCCACCGCCGACGCGGCCGCGGTACGCGCCGGCAGGGCCGCGCCCGCCATCCCCGCCGGGCTGAACGGCACCACGGTGACCGTCACCGCCGGGCCGGCGATGGTCGCGCTGTATGGCGGCTCGAGTGCCGCGTCGAGCGACCCGCTGACGTCGACGCCGACGCTGGTGATCGCCGAGAGCGTGCGTCCCGCCGCCTCGACCAATGGCGCCACCCTGCAGCAGCTCGAGGACTTCCTCGTCGCCCAGCCGGGGGTGTCCGCGCAGCTGGCCGCCGAGATCCGCGCCATCGGCAACGCCTCGAGCACGCTGCCGATCCCGGTGATCGCCGGGCTGATGACCTCCCAGACCATCTCCATCGACGGTGTGCAGGGGGTCGTGACGGGTGACTCGACCGGCCTCGGCAGCGCCGTGATCTGGGAGAAGAACGGGGTCGTCTACGCTGTCGGCGGCCTGCTGTCCCAGAACGAGGTGCTCGACATTGCCCGTTCCCTCCGATGAGGTCGCCGTCGCCTCCCGCGGTCCCATCGCCGCGGGCGGCGACGCCGTTCCCGCCATCCACGCGGTCGACCTCACCAAGAGATACGGTCACATCGAGGCCCTCGCCGGGCTGAGCATGTCAGTCCCGCGGGGCGAGATCTTCGGTTTCCTCGGCCCCAACGGCGCCGGCAAGACGACCGCCGTCAAGCTCCTGCTCGGTCTCACAACACCGACCGCCGGCGACGCCTGGCTGCTCGGCGAACCCATCGGCCGCGCCGAGGCACGCCGCCGCGTCGGCTACCTGCCCGAGCTGTTCCGATACCCGGCCTGGCTGTCGCCGGTCGAGGTCCTGCAGTTCCACTGCCGCCTCATCGGCGTCCCCGGCTCAGAGCGCGGCATCGAGATCGACTCGGCGCTGACCGTCGTCGGGCTTCACGAGCGGGGCCGTGACCGGGTCGGCACGTTCTCCAAGGGGATGCAGCAGCGCCTGGGCCTTGCCGTTGCAATGCTCGGCGCGCCGGAGATCGTCTTCCTCGACGAGCCCACCTCCGCCCTCGACCCGGTGGGCCGCCACGATGTCCGCGAGATCATCCGCGACCTTCGAGGCCGCGGCACAGCCGTGTTCCTCAACTCACACCTGCTCAGCGAGGTCGAGCAGGTGTGCGACCGCCTGGCGGTCGTCGACCGCGGTCGGGTCATCGCCTCGGGCACGCTCGACGAGATCCTCAGCGGCGGATCCGGTGTGCGGCTCCGCGTGACCGGCCTCGCCGGCCTCCCCGCGCTGCTGGCACGATGGGGCGAGACGGTCAGCGACGGCGAGTGGATCAGCTTGCGCGGCGTCGCGGACGACGACGTGCCCGACATCGTCGCCGACCTGGTGGCGCGGGGCGGCCGGGTCCACGCCGTCGAGCCGCAGCGGCAGTCCCTCGAGGACCGCTTCCTCGAGGTTCTCCGTGCCGCCGACGACGGAGCCGGCGCGTGAGCGTGGTGACCATCGCCCTGATGACCGTGCGCGAGGTGAGCCGGCGCCGCCTGGTGCTCGCCCTCGTCGTGCTCAGTGGCGCGGCCATCGCACTGACCGGGTGGGGGTTCAGCCGTCTCCCCGGGCTCCACGACCGGGGGGTCCCGCTGTCGCCCGCCGACGTGACCCTGATCTCCTCCCAGCTGCTCATCTTCGTTCTCTTCATGTTCAGCGCAGTCCTCGGCCTCGGTGCCGTCATGGTGGCGGCGCAGTCGGTGTCCGCCGAGGTCGAGTCGGGGCAGGCGCTGGCCGTCCTGGCGCGCCCGATCGAGCGCTTCCAGGTGATCCTGGGCAAATGGCTCGGCCTCGGCTCACTGATCGTCGTGTACGCAGCGGTCGCCACCTCCGTCGAGTTCGTGGTGGTGCACTGGGCGACGGGCTACCTCCCCCCCAACCCGGCCGCGGCGGCGGCCTTCGTCGCCGCCGAGGGCCTCGTGCTGCTCACCCTGACGCTCGGCCTGAGCGTGCGCCTCTCCGGAATCACCGCCGGCGTCATCGCGCTGATGCTCTTCTTCATCACCTGGATCGCGGGGGTCGCCGGCGCGGTCGGGACCGTCCTGCACAACGGGCCCATCGAGGCGACCGGGACGATCAGCCGGATGCTCCTGCCCTCGGACGGACTCTGGCGCGGCGCCATCTACAACCTCGAGCCGGCCACGGTGGTTGCGGCGGCGTCCGGCAGCCGCGAGGCGGCGGCCAACCCCTTCACCTCGTTGAGCGCGCCCACCGGTGCGTACCTGGCGTGGTCCCTGCTCTGGGTGGCGGCCGTGGTCGCGCTCACCATCCTGGCCTTCCGCCGCCGCGAGCTGTGATCGCCTCCGCTGACTAGCCTTCTTGCGGCGGCCCGCCGGTGGGCGGCGCCTCGTCGGGCCCGGGGGCCTGCACTTGGCGGGCGAGGTCGATCGACAGCGAGGGATGGGTGCGCGCGAGGCGCCGCTGCGCGCCCCCGAGGGTCGCCGCCGACAGCGACGCGGCGGTGAGCGCGTCGACGAACTCGTCGCCCCTGATCCGGTACAGGCTGCACTCGGTCACGGCGCGCACCGTCGCCGTCCGCGGGCGGCGCGCCAGCAGTCCGATCTCTCCGCAATAGTTGGGCGGCGTCAGCGTGCCCAGCATCTGGGCGACGCCCGCCTCCCCGGCCGCGATGACCTCCGCCTCGCCGCCGACGAGCACGAAGAAGTCGTCCGCCTCGTCGCCCTCCTGGATGATCACCTGCCGAGCCGGCACCGTCTCCTCGACCGCCGACAGGGCGAGGCGCTCGAGGGTCGCCCTGCTGGCGCCGCCGAGGATGTCGAGGCGCTGCATGACGGCGATGCGCGGTTCGATGGCGGCGAGCTGGCCCACCGCCTGGCGGTCGACCTGGCGGACCTTGGGATAGGACAGCAGGCTGAGCGCCGGGATCGAGAAGCCAACGATGAGCAGCGTGCTTGTGAGCCCGAAGGCGCCCAGCAGGATCGGCATGAACAGCGCCCCGAGCGCGATCGCGGAGAGCACCAGCGCGAAGAACACGCCGAAGACGCGGGCGACGACGTCGGGCGCCACGGCGCGTTGCAGGGCGGTGATGGCGAGCACGTCGACGACCAGGGTGCCCCCGCCGCGCACGGCCTCGAGCGCGAATGCGAGCACCGGCGAATGGACCACGGCGAGGAGCGCGGTGGGGAGTCCATAGGCGATGAGGGCGGCCACGATGATCGTCCCCAGGCGGCGCATCGCTGAGATCCGGTTCATGAAGGGGGCCATCACCAGGCCGCCCACGCCGAGCGCGGCGAGCAGGTACCCGTAGCCCTCGCTGCCGGTGCCCAGCTGCTGCTTGCTCAGCACCACGAACAGCACCGTGTCGGTCCCGTACAGGAAGCTGGCGACGATGCTGAACCCGGCCAGCACCACCACCGTCGACGAGCTGAAGAAGGCCCTGATCCCCACCCCCATCTGCTGGATGGGGCCCAACGTCCCGCCCTCGGTGGCGTCCCCGGGCACGCTCCGCGCCCGAACCCGGCTGACCACGAGCGCCGAGAAACCGAAGGTGGCCGCGTTGATGGCGAAGACAAGCGGCGCGGGCCCGACCAGCAGGAGCAGCCCACCGATCGCCGGTCCGATGATGATGGTCAGGTTCTCGACTGCGGCCTGGACGCTGTTGGCCGCCGCGAGGTGCTCCTCGCCGACGACGGCGGGGATCGTGGCCCGAGCTGTCGGGTCGTATGAGGCGGTGGTGACCGAAGTCAGGGTCGCCAGCACGATGATGAGCAGCGCGGGCGCATTCAGCGCTGCCGCTACGGCCAGGCCCGCCTGCACGACCATCGCGATTGTGTCGAGTGTCACCATCAGCCGGACGCGCTCGACACGGTCGGCGACCAGCCCGCCGAACGCGCTCGACAGCAGCGCAGAGAGGAAGCGCGCCATCGACGCGGCCGCGACCCAGGCCGGCGAGTGCGTGGCGTTGAACACGTAGACGACGAGGGCGACGTTGTATGCCCAGGACCCGCTCTGCGAGGTCACCAGGCCGGCGAACAACAACCTGTAGTCGCGAATCCCGAAGAGCGAGCGATAGCCGACCTTGGCCCGTTTCTCGGGTTGTCCCTCCACCTCGGCCGTCGTGGCCGTCACGCGGGCATCGCGGTGGCGGCCTCCTTGACGGTGGGCCCGTCCTGCGCGGCATCGGTGGCGCGCCGATGCCATGGCACCGCGCGGAGCTCGGCAAACGTCGAGGACGCGAGCGCAAGAGGGTCGTGGGCCTCCGCCGAGCGGCCCTGCGTGATGAGCCACTCGGCGTGCTCGAGGCGCGTCACTGCGACCCAGAAGGGCATCTTCATGGACTCGAAGAGGTCGAGCGCGTCGCGGAGCAGCGCCGCGACCTCGAGGTGGCGCCGACGGGCGATGGCCAAACGGGCGGCGTTCAGCGACACCATGGCGTCCAACGAGGGTGACAGGCCGCGCCGGTACCGTTTGGAGATGCTCTCCAAGAGGGACGCCACGGCATCGAGGTCGCCCGCCGCGAAGGCCGACTCGGCCGCCTCCTGCAGCACCCAGCGTGTGAAGTACAGCTCCTCGACGGGGCGATTGCCCAGCGCCTCCGTGCGGCCGATCGCGGCGAGCGCGTCCGCGCTGCGCCCCTCGGAGCGCAGCAGAGCCGCCTCGGCGGCCCGGTAGATGTCCGAGTACTGGTCGTTGGTGCGGTCGAAGAGGACGGAGAGGCGCTGGCGGAGCGATTCGGCGGCGGCAACCTCGCCGCGCCACAGGTGGACCCAGACGCCGAAGATCAACTCCTGCGGGAGCTCCGTCTCGGCGAGGTCCTCGCCGGAGTTGGCGACCCATTCGGCTTCGACCTGGACCGCCTCGTCCCAGCCGCCGAGGTCGACCAGGATGGGCACATTGCCCAAGGTACAGGCGAGTTCGCTGCGGCGGTCACCCACGCGCCGGGCCAATGCGACCCCCTCCCGCGACATTGCGAGGGCCCTGACCAGGTCCGTCTGCTGGCACAGGGCGGCGAGGTTGTTGTAGGCGCGCAGCGCCGCGTTGTGCAGGTTGAGTGCGAGGGCGCGCGACAGCGAGCACTCCACAAGCGCCATGGCCTCGGCGTGGCGTCCGCGACCACCGAGGATGAGGCCCTTGGTGTTGACCGCCTCGCAGAACGTCTCCCACAGACCGAGCCGCTCGGCGGTGCCGAGGGCCAGCTCGACCCGCTCCAGGGCGACGTCCACTGATCCCCGCTGGAGGAACAACCGCCGCGCCAGTTCAGCGGCCACAACGGCGAGGTCGGCCTCGCGGTCCGGGTCGGCGGCGTCGTGCGAGGAGAGTGCTTCGAACACGCGCTCAACCCGTGCGACAGCCGTGGCCGCCTTGAGCTCGTACACATCGATCGTCGCCAGCACGACCGACACGCGCGCCGCCGCTCCCACCCGCCCCGCTGAGGAATGCAGAGCCTCGGCCTCGTCGAAATGGGCACGCGCCGCCACGGCGTTGAGCTGCAACCAGGCCATCTGGCCGGCGCGGGCGTGGA
>DAISRJ010000067.1:0-7087 GCA_036828955.1 Candidatus Dormiibacterota bacterium
TGGGAGACGGGGTCGTTGCAGCCGTCCTGCTCGGCAAGTCGAAGGCGGAGAACAGCGGCTGGATCGTCATCGTGTTCGGATGGGGCATGGCAGTAGCGATGGCGGTCTACGCGGTGGGCCGCTTCGATGGCGCTCACCTCAACCCGGCAGTGACACTCGGCCTTGCGGTCATCGGCTCCACGCAGTGGTCAGATGTCCCCCAGTACCTCGGAGGTGAGTTCGTGGGGGCGTTCATCGGTGCAGCTCTGGTGTACGCGCACTACAGCCATCACTTCAGGGAGACCGAGGATCCCGGCCTGAAGCTCGCCGTCTTCTCCACCGGTCCGGCCATCCGCAACTACGGCCTGAACCTCGTGAGCGAGATCATCGGCACCTTCGTTCTGGTGTTCGGCGTTGTCGCGATCACCGCAGCAGGCAACAAGCTGACCGGTGGCCTGGCTCCGTTGCTCATCGGTCTCCTGGTCTTCGCGATCGGCCTCTCCCTGGGTGGTCCGACCGGTTACGCGATCAACCCGGCCCGTGACCTTGGTCCGCGCATCATCCACGCCATCCTGCCCATCCCGGGCAAGGGGACCTCGGACTGGGGCTACGCATGGGTTCCCGTCGTGGGCCCGATCATCGGTGGAATTCTCGGCGCGGCCGCCGCGCACTCGTGGCTCTAGACACAGTCGGAGGACCGGCGCCAATAGGTCAGCGGCACATGCTCGAGAGGAATTAGGTATGGCGAAATACGCAGCGGCAATCGACCAGGGCACGACCAGCACCCGCTTCATGGTCTTCGACCACAGCGGCAAGGTCGTCGCCGTCGAGCAGAAGGAACATGAGCAGATCTTCCCCAAGCCGGGATGGGTCGAGCACGACCCCATGGAGATCTGGCAGCGCACCCAGGAGGTCGTGAAGGCCGTCCTCGGCAAGATCGACATCGGTGACCTCGCCGCAGTGGGGATCACCAACCAGCGCGAGACCACCCTGGTCTGGGACAAGAGCACGGGCAAGCCCGTCTACAACGCGATCGTCTGGCAGGACACGCGAACCGACAAGATCGTCGAGCAGCTGTCGGCAGACGGCGGCCAGGACCGCTTCCGGGCCAAGGTCGGTCTCCCGCTCGCGACATACTTCTCGGGACCCAAGGTGAAGTGGATCCTCGACAACGTTGACGGGGCCAGGACCAAGGCCGAGAACGGCGATCTCCTCTTCGGGAACATCGACGCCTGGGTGATCTGGAACCTCACCGGCGGCACAGACGGCGGCGTCCATGTCACTGACGTGACCAACGCCAGCCGCACGATGCTGATGAACCTGGAAACGCTCGACTGGGACGATGAGATCCTCGGGATCATGGGCGTTCCGCGGGCGATGCTCCCCACCATCCGCGCCTCGAGCGAGAACTACGGCGAGGCCAAGGGCGTCCTAGCCGGCGTCCCGATCGCTGGAGACCTCGGCGACCAGCAGGCGGCCCTCTTCGGCCAGACCTGCTTCGCGGTCGGCGAGGCGAAGAACACGTACGGCACCGGGAACTTCCTGCTGCTCAACACCGGTACCACGCCCGTTCAGTCCAAGAACGGGCTGCTCACCACGATGGCCTACAAGATGGGCAGCGCCGATGCCGTCTACTGCCTCGAGGGGTCGATCGCCATCACCGGCGCGCTCGTCCAGTGGTTGCGTGACAACCTCGGGATCATCAAGACGTCGGCGGACGTTGAGGTGCTCGCCAAGACCGTCGAAGACAACGGCGGCGCCTACTTCGTGCCGGCTTTCTCGGGCCTCTATGCCCCCTACTGGCAGGCGAACGCCCGCGGCGTCATCGCCGGCCTGACGCGCTACGTCAACAAGGGTCACATCGCACGGGCGTCGCTCGAGGCGACGGCGTGGCAGACGCGTGAGATCGTCGACGCCATGAACGCCGACTCCGGGGTCGCGCTGACCTCGCTCAAGGTGGACGGCGGCATGGTCTACAACGAGACCCTGATGCAGTTCCAGTCGGACGTTCTCGGCGTGCCCGTGGTGCGACCGACCGTTGCTGAGACGACATCGCTCGGCGCCGCCTACGCAGCCGGCCTGGCCGTCGGCTTCTGGGCGGAGGTCGAGGACCTGCGCAAGAACTGGGGCAAGGACAAGGAGTGGAGCCCGAGCATGGACAAGGGCGACGTCGCCCGCGAGTACGCACTCTGGAAGAAGGCGGTCACCCGCACCTTCGACTGGGTGGAGTGACGCAGACCTGACACGGGTGTTGTAGATCCAGCTTTCTCTCCGGAAGGGAACCCGGCGGCGGCGCACGGTGCGGCGCCGACCGGGTTTCCCAAGGAGCCGACACCCGAACCGAATCGCGGACCGGACAGCTACGCTGAGCGGGACCGGACAGCTACCCCTATGAAAGGAGGGCCATGATGGCGGGCAACGAGGACGACACCCCGGACCCCGGCGCCCCGGAGCACGAGGACGAGCACACCCACGAGGGAACCTTCGCCACCGGGCAGGAGGAGACCGTGCATCATCCAGAGCGCGTCGAAGAGAGAGAGGACTTCGCCGAAGGCCAGGAGGAGCAAAAGCATACGCACGAAGGCAGCTTTGGCACCGGGCAGGAGGAGACCGTGCATCATCCGGAGCGCGCCGAAGAGAGAGAGGACTTCGCCGAGGGCCAAGAGGAAGACCGGCACCACGGGGCCTAGCGGGCGAGGACGACCAGGTTGACCAAGCGCGCGCGACGGGCTGCGCCGGCATCGTCGCGTCGAGGCGGCATGGAGAGGAGGCGTCGGTGAGTTCGCTCGAGGCAGACGTCCTCGTGATCGGCGGCGGCTCGACCGGCGCCGGTGTGGTGCGCGACGCCGCCCTGCGCGGATTCAGCACCATCCTCGTGGAGCGCCGCGACCTCGTCGACGGCACCACGGGGCGCTTTCACGGCCTCCTGCATTCAGGAGGCCGTTACGCTGTCAAGGATCCGTCGGCGGCCGTCGAGTGCATCGCGGAGAACCGCATTCTTCGCCGGGTTGCCGCCGACTGTGTCGAGGACACGGGCGGCCTGTTCGTGGCCACCCCGTGGGACGACCCCGACTACGGGGACCTGTTCGTCAAGGGCTGCGAGGCCACCGGCGTGCCCGCCGAGGAGATACCGGTTGCCGAGGCGCTCCGGCGCGAGCCGCGACTCAACCCGGAGATCCGGCGCGCCTTCGCGGTGCCTGATGCCGCGCTGGATCCCTGGAAGCTGGTCTGGGGCTGCGCGCGCTCCGCTGAGCAGCACGGCGCCCGCATCCTCCCCTACCACCGTGTTCTCGACCTCGAGGTGGTCGACCAGCGTGTGGTGGGGGCGCTGGTCCGTGACGAGCACAGCGGTGAGGAGTTTCGGATCCATAGCAAGGTCGTGGTCAACGCCGCCGGCGCCTGGGCCGGCCAGATCGCCACGCTCGCCGGCTGCGTCGTCAACGTGCGTGCGGGCATGGGCGTGATGATCGCCATGAATCACCGCATCGTGAACAGCGCCGTCAACCGCCTCAAGTTCCCGGCCGACGGCGACATCCTGCTGCCCCTCCGCACCGCGTGCGTGATCGGCACCACTGACGTCTTTGTCCCCGATCCCGACGACACCGCGATCAGGCAGGATGCTGTCGACCTGCTCCTCGACGAGGGCGAGAAGCTCGTCCCCGGTTTTCGCGAGGCGCGCGCGCTGCACGCCTGGGCGGGTGTGCGACCGCTGTTCGAGGAGACGCACGACGTGGCCGAAACGCGCGATGTGACCCGTTCGCACGCCCTGCTCGACCACCTGGCCCGCGAGGGTGTGGCCGGCTTCGTGACCATCACCGGCGGCAAGACGACCACCTTCCGCCTCATGGCCGAGGTGGCCGTCGACGCGGTCTGTCAGCAGCTGGGCGTCGAACGGCGCTGCACGACGGCCGAGGCGCCGCTGCCCGGATCGGAGAGTCACACGCTCTACGGCCTCGACTCCAGACTCGCCGCGCGCGAGCCGGTGCCACAGTCCGAGGAGATCATCTGCGAGTGCGAGCTGATCACGCGCAGCCGCCTGGAGCAGACGATCAAGCGGCGCGCGACCACCAGCCTGGACGACATCCGCCGCCTCCTCCGCCTGGCCATGGGGCCCTGCCAAGGCGGCTTCTGCATCTACCGCGCGACCGGCATCCTGCACCATGGCGACCGCGTCGACCACACCGAGGCGAACAGGGCACTGGTGTCCTTCCTCGAGGAGCGGTGGAAGGGCTTGCATCCGATCCTGCACGGCGACCAGCTCCGCCAGGCGCGCTTCGACGACTGGATCTTCCAGGGCATCCTCGACGTGGAGCACCTGCCGGCATGATCTACGACACGCTCGTCGTCGGTGCCGGCCTCGCCGGCCTGACGACCGCTCTGCGCCTCACCGAGCAGGGGCAGAAGGTCGTCATCGTCGCCAGGGGCGTGGGCGCCACCCACCTCGCCCCGGCGACGGTCGACGTGCTCGGCTACCTGGGCGAGGAGCGCGTCGACAGCCCGGCCAGCGCCCTCACCACGCTGCTGTCCGACGTTCCCGGTCACCCCTACGGGCGGGTCTCTCGAGAACAGCTCGGCGCGTCGCTGGAGTGGTTCTGCCGGCGTTTGGAGAGACTCGGGTACGCCGGTGGCCTCGACCACAACCGGCTGTTCCCGACCGCGATCGGTGTCGCCCGGCCGTCGGCACTGGCGCCGCGGACGATGCTTGGCGGCGACCTTCGCGATGGGGGCCGCTTCCTGTTCGTCGGCCTGCGCGGATTCAAGGACTTCCACCCCTCGCTGCTCGCCGACAACCTCGCCCACGCCCGGCTCCCCGCGCCCGTCACGGCACGCGCGCTCGAGCTGGAGCCGCCCGCGGAACGCCGCGGCGACCTGTCCGGCCGCCTCCTCGCCCGGCGATTCGACAGCGGGGAGCTCACCGACTGGCTGGTCCGGGCGCTGCAGGGCAGGGTCGAGGCCGAGGAGCGGGTCGGCCTCCCCCCGGTCCTGGGCCTGCGCCGCGCGGACGAGACGTTGGCCGACCTCGAGAACAGGCTCGAGCGACGCGTCTTCGAAGTCCCGACCCTGCCCCCATCGATCCCCGGGATGCGCCTCTACGACACTCTGACCGCAGCCCTTCGCAGGGCGGGAGCGCGCCTGGTGATCAACGCCGCGGTCGTCGGCGCCCAGGCTCATGACGGTCAGATCGAGTCTGTCCAGGTTGCCAGTGCGGCGACCACGATGTCATACCGCACCCACTCCGTCGTCCTCGCGTCGGGAGGTTTCGCCAGCGGGGGCCTGACACTCGACTCGCGCGGCGCCGCTCGGGAGACGGTCTTCGGCCTGCGCGTGGCCGGGGTTCCCGACGAGGGCGCGACTCGCTTCGTGGCTGGCTACTTCGACGCCCAGCCACTGTCCCGCGCCGGCGTTGCCGTCGACGACCTCCTCCGCCCGACCGGCAGGGACGGAGGCCCCGTGTACCGGAACCTCCACGCCGCCGGCGCGATTCTCGCCGGCGCCGTGCCCTGGAAGGAGAAGTCCGGCACCGGGATCAGCGTGGCGACAGGCTACGCCGCGGCCGACGCGATCCTGGCGCCGAGCGCCCTGGGCGTGAGCGGGTCGATCGGATGAGTGACCTGATCCGCGCCTCTCTCGACCACTGCGTCAAGTGCACGATCTGCGAGTCGTTCTGCCCGGTGTCGCAGGTGACCCCCCTTTTCCCCGGCCCCAAGTACGCGGGCCCGCAGGCGGAGCGGTACCGCGGCGTCGGCGTCTCACCCGACTCCTCTATCGACTACTGCTCGGGGTGCGGGATCTGCACGACGGTCTGTCCCCAGGACGTCAAGATCGCCGAGATCAATTCGCGCGCCCGGGCGAAGCTCTGGGAGGAGCGCGGCATCCCGTTGCGCAATCAACTGATCGCGCGCCCCAGCGTGCTCGGGAGATTGGGCAACCCGGTGGCGCCTCTCGCCAACTGGGCGTTGCACAACCGCGCCGTACGCACCGTGGTGCAGAGCGTCCTTGGCATCCACCGCGATGCGCCGATGCCGCGCTTCGCCGGCCGGACATTCCAGAAGAGGTCGCGGACACACGTCGCTGCCGCAGACGCACCCGCGGTGGTCTATTTCCACGGCTGTGGCACCAACTTCTACGAACCCATCCTCGGCGAGATGGTCGTCGCCGTGCTGGAGCACAACGGCTTCCGTGTGATCATCCCCAGGCAGGACTGCTGCGGCCTGCCGCTGCAGTCCAACGGCAACTTCCCAGCAGCGCGGTCGTACGTCCGCCGTCTCGTCGCCAACCTGGCCCCGTACGCGCACCAGGGCCTGCCGATCGTCGCCAACTCCACCAGCTGCGGCCTCATGTTGAAACGCGAGGCGCACGAGATCCTGGGCATGGAAGACGAGGACCTCAAGGCAGTGAGCGGTTCGATGTTCGACCTCATGGAGTTCCTGCTCCGCCTCCACGAGCGGGGGGAGCTGCGCACCGACTTCGGGTCCCTGCCGCTGACGGTGCCCTACCACGCCCCATGCCAGCAGCGCGGCCACGGCATCGGCAAGCCGGCTCTGGACCTGCTCGCGCTCGTCCCCGACCTCGACGCGATCGAGCTCGAGGTCGACTGCTGCGGCATCGCCGGCACGTACGGGCTCAAGAAAGAGAAGTACGAGATCTCCATGGCGGTGGGAAATCGGCTGTTCGACGACATCAGGGCCACGGGGTCCGACATCGCCGCCTGCGACAGCGAGACATGCCGCTGGCAGATCGCACATGGAGCTGACGTGTCGGCCGTGCACCCGGTGGAGCTTCTCCATCGGGCGTATGGCCTCGACACAAACGGGTCGCGGCGAGCTCACGCTGGCGCTGCAGGCCGGCGGAAGAGGTCCGCGAGTTAGCGGTCGCGGGCAGGGGCGCCGGCAGGCTCAGGCAGCCGCAGGCGTTTCGGTGTTGCCCCGGAGTGCAAGCGCACGGGATCGATGACGTCGGCGGCGGGCACGGGACGGCTGAACAGGAATCCCTGGCACGCATGGATGCCGAGGCTCCCGACGAACTCGAGCTGGGTGATGGTCTCGACCCCCTCAGCCACGGTGCGCACATTCATTGTGTCGAGCAGCTGCGTGATGGCGAGCAGGGT
>DAISRJ010000068.1:0-6961 GCA_036828955.1 Candidatus Dormiibacterota bacterium
GAGCACGGTCGGATTCACTCCGACCGTGCGAGGGGGCGGGGATCTGCCCCGCCCCTCACACGTCAGAGGACGAACTTGCGGAGGTCGTCGTTGCGGACGAGGTCGATGAGGCGGGAGCGGACGTACTCGGCGTCCACCTCCACGGGTTTGTCTATGAAGTCCTCGGCGCGGAACGAGACCTCCTCGAGCACCTTCTCGAGAACGGTGAAGAGGCGGCGCGCGCCGATGTTCTCGTCCTGCTCGTTGACGGCGTGCGCCTGGTGAGCGATCTCGCCGATGCCGTCGGCGCTGAAGCGCAATTCCACGCCTTCGGTTCCGAGCAGCGCGGAGTACTGACGAGTGAGCGCGTTGCTCGGCTCGACGAGGATCCGCTGCAGGTCAGACTCGCTGAGGCTGCTCAACTCGACGCGGATCGGGAAGCGCCCCTGCATCTCGGGGATGAGGTCACTCGGTCGCGACATGGTGAAGGCCCCGGCCGCGATGAAGAGGATGTGGTCGGTGTGCACCGGCCCGTAGCGGGTGCTCACCGTCGAGCCCTCGAGCAGCGGAAGCAGGTCGCGCTGCACCCCCTCGCCGCTCACGTCGGGGCCGTGCTCGCTGTGCTGACCGCAGATCTTGTCCATCTCGTCGATGAACACGATGCCGTCGTCCTCGACATCGCGGATGGCGTCGTCGTAAACCCGGTCCATGTCGATGAGGCGGTCCGTCTCCTCCTCCACCAGCGCGGTGCGGGCGTCGGCGACAGTCATGCGCTTGGTCTTCTTACGCGGCGGGGCCATCTGCGAGAAGAAGTCGGACAGCGAGGTCCCCACCTCCTCGAGGCCGGTGCCGGCGAACCCCTCGAAGGCGGGTTGGAAGGGCTCCTCGACCTCGATCTCGATGAGTCGGTCCTCGAGCTGGTGACCGTCGAGTCGGCGCTCGAGACGGCGCCGGATCGAGCGCCGGTGGCGCTGCTGCAGCACCTCGTCCTCGGCCGCCCCGTCAGCAGGGTGGGCGCGGACATCGGCTTCGACCATGGTGTCGAGGATGCGGCTCTCCGCGGTTTCCTTGGCGCGCTCCTCGACGTCCGCGACGCGGGTGTGATGCGCCTCGGTGATGGTCTGCTCGAGGAGGTCGCGCACGATCGACTCGACATCGCGGCCCACGTAGCCGACCTCAGTGAACTTGGTCGCCTCCACCTTGAGGAAGGGGGAGTTGGTCAGCCGCGCGAGGCGGCGGGCGATTTCGGTCTTGCCGACGCCGGTGGGGCCGATCATGAGGATGTTCTTGGGGAGTACCTCGCCGCGCATCTCGTCGCTGAGACGCTGCCGGCGGATGCGGTTGCGCAGTGCGATGGCCACGGCCCGCTTGGCGGCCTGCTGGCCGATGATGTACTCGTCGAGGCGTCGGACGATCTCGGCCGGGCGCAATTCTGCGGGTGCGCGCGACTGGTCCGCGGCAGCCGCGGGCACGGCGCTGGACGCTTCGTCCGCGCTGACGTCGCCCCCTGCCGGAGAAGGCTCGCCAGCGCCGTTCGTGGACGTCGGGGCCTGGGCTGTGAACAGGGCGCCCTGGCCGTTGCTCGCGGCGACGTCGCCGGCGTCGGCGTCCAGGCGGGTGGTAGGGTCGCTCACCCCGCTGACCCCGCCGACGTCGCCAGCGTCTCGACGGAGATCTCGCCGTTGGTGAAGATGCATAGCTGGGCGGCGATCTCGAGCGCCTTGCGAGCCACGTCGGGGGCCGCCAGGTCGGTGTTCTCCACGAGGGCACGCGCGGCGGCGTGCGCGTAGGGGCCGCCGCTGCCGATGGCGAGGATGTCGTCGTCGGGCTCGATGACCTCCCCATCCCCGCTGAGGAGGAGGAGTTGCTCGTCGTCGGCCGCGATCAGCATGGCCTCGAGGTGGCGCAGGAACTTGTCGGTGCGCCATTCCTTGCTGAGGCCGACGGCGGCGCGAAGCAGGTTGCCCTGGTGCTTCTCGAGATGCTGCTCGAACTTGTCGAACAACGTCAGCGCGTCCGCGATCGACCCGGCGAAACCAACCACGACGCGGTCCTTGAAGAGCCGGCGCACCTTGACGGCGCGGTGCTTCATGACCACGTCGCCGACGGTCACCTGGCCGTCACCGGCGACGGCGACCTCGCCGCCGCGCTTGACCGCGACGATGGTGGTGGCGTGGAAGTCGCTCACGTGGCGGCCACCTTCTCCACGGCTGCGCCCTTCGGCGGCCGGTACTTGCAGTTCGGGTAGCCAGAGCAGCTGACGAACGGCCCGTACCGACCCTGGCGCTTGACGAGCGGCTTGCCGCACTCCGGGCAGGCGGCGCCGGTTGGCTCCGCGGCCGTCGGCGCGCCGCCCCCAGCCTGGTTGGAACCGGGCTGGATGTACTTGCAGGAGGGGTAGCCGGTGCAGCCGACGAAGGTGCCGCGCCGCCCGTTGCGGCGCCCCAGTGGCTTGCCGCACTCTGGGCAGGGGCCCAATTCTTCGGGCGTTGACGCGCCGCCGGCCTCGGCCCCGGCCACCTGCACGTCGCCCTTGATGTAGCGGCAGTTCGGGTACCCCGAGCATCCCACGAAAGGTCCGCGGCGCCCCTGGCGCAGAACCAGGGGTTTGCCACAGTCAGGGCACGCCTCGCCCGTGGGTTCGGCTGCGGCCTTGCGGTCTTTGATGTAGTCGCACTCGGGGTAACGTGAGCAGCCGGTGAACTCGCCGAATTTGCCTTCGCGGATCACCAGGGTGCCCTCGCCGCACTGCGGGCAGACCTCGCCGGTGTCGCGCGCCGGCACCTTCACCCGTTCCATGTTGGCCTCGGCCTGGGTCAGCGTCGAGGAGAAGGGGTCGTACCACTCGCGGATGGTCGGCTCGTACTGGCGAGTGCCGTCCTCGATGCCGTCGAGGCGCTTCTCCATCTCGGCGGTGAAGGCGGCGTCGACGA
The DNA here is from genome assembly GCA_036828955.1 of Candidatus Dormiibacterota bacterium. Taxonomy (GTDB): domain Bacteria; phylum Chloroflexota; class Dormibacteria; order Aeolococcales; family Aeolococcaceae; genus Aeolococcus. The sequence goes on from DAISRJ010000068.1 coordinate 2,913, forward strand.
TCGCCGGGAAATGCTCACGGAGGACGGAGTCGACGGTCTTGCCCAGCTCAGTGGGATGAAGCCGGCGCTCCTCCTGGCGCACGTAGTTGCGCTCCTGGATGACCTCGATCGTCGGTGCATATGTCGACGGCCGGCCGATGCCGCGCTCCTCGAGCTCCTTGATCAGCGAGGCTTCGGTGTAGCGCGGCGGGGGCTGGGTGAAGTGCTGCTCGCGGCGGAAGTCGACGCAGGGAAGCTGCTCTCCCGTCTCCAGCGCGGGCAGGGTGTTCTCCTCACCGTCCTTGGGCTCGTCGCGTTTCCACACCACCTGGAAACCGTCGAAGGTGAGCACGGAGCCGCTGGCACGGAAGAGGTACTCGCCCGCCGCCAGAGAGGCACGCGTGTTGAGGAAGCGCGCTGCGGCCATCTGGCTGGCCACGAAGCGGCGCCAGACGAGCTCGTACAGGCGGAACTGGCCGGGGTCGAGCTGGTCGCGCACGGACTCCGGGGTGCGTGCGATGTCCGTCGGCCGGACCGCCTCGTGCGCGTCCTGCACCTTGGCCGCGGCGGCGCGCTGCCGGGCGGCGCCGCTGCGCAGGTACTGCTTGCCGAACTGCTTGGTGATGTGGTCGGCCGCCTGGGCCTTGGCGACGTCGCTGACGCGAGTCGAGTCCGTTCGCATGTAGGTGATCAATCCGACCGGCCCGGCGCTGCCCAGCTCGACGCCCTCGTAGAGCTGCTGCGCCAGGCTCATCGTGCGCCGCGGCGAGAAACGCAGCCGCGTGCTGGCATCCTGCTGGAGGGTGCTGGTGGTGTACGGAATCGGCGCCTGCCGCGAGGTCTCCTTGCTGTCGACGCCCTCGACCGCGAAGCGTGGTGTCGCGGAAGTGGGATGGCCGGCCTCGTCGATGCCGAGGGCCGTGGCCACGATGGCCGCCTCCGCCTCAGTCCCGAGCTCGAGCTTGTCGACGTCGGCTGACGTCGGGTCGCCGCGCCTGCCGACCAGACGTGCCGTGAACTGCGTCCGCCCCTTCTCGAGGACGGCGTCGACGGTCCAGGATTCCTTGGTGACGAAGGCGTCGATCTCGGATTCTCGGTCGACCACGAGGCGAACCGCCACCGACTGCACGCGTCCCGCCGACAAACCGGTGCGCACCTTGCGCCAGAGCAGCGGGCTCAACTTGTAGCCGACCAGGCGGTCGATCACGCGCCGCGCCTCCTGAGCCGAGACCAGGCCGCGGTCGATCTTGCGCGGATCGGCCAGCGCGGCCTCCACGGCGGCCTTGGTGATCTCGTGAAACACGACGCGGTCGGGGTTGTCAAGTTTGAGCGCCTGGGCGATGTGCCAGGCGATGGCCTCGCCCTCGCGGTCGGGGTCGGCTGCGAGCAGGGTGCTGTCCGCCTTCCTGGAGGCGGCCTGCAGCTCCTTGATCTGCTTCTCCTTGCCCTTGATGACCTGGTACTCGGGCACGAAGCCGGCGTCGATGTCGACTCCGATCTTGGATTTGGGGAGGTCGCGGACGTGCCCCATCGAGGCTTTCACGGTGTACCCGGCGCCGAGAAACTTGGCGAGGGTGCGTGCTTTCGACGGGGATTCGACGATGATCAGGCGATTGGGCATCTTCTCTGTGGGTGTCGCGCCGGGGGTGACGCGGGGGCGGCGGGCGGCGGCCGAGGGCCGGCCGATGATAACAACGGGTCTGATGAGAACCAGCGGTCGAGGCGGCCGCGGGCGCTCTTAAACGGTACGCGTAACTCGCCCTCCGCAAACCTCGGTGATGAAGCCGCCCAGCTGAAGGGTGGTCAGGGCGGCCGACAGGGCGGGCGTTTCCAGCCCCAGCGCGGCGGCCAGGTCGTCGGGGTGAACGGGGTCAGCCGCCACGGCGGCGAGGACGCGAGCGAGCAGCGCATCACCGGGCGGGAGCGAGACACTGCCGGCGTGGGCGCTCGCGCGCGCCGCCATCGGGGCGCTCATGGCTCGGCGGAGTGCCGGTACCGCTTCGAAGAGGTCGGTGATCCCGAGGAAGGGGCGCACGCCGTCGCGGATGAGCAGGTTTGTTCCCACCGAGCTGGGGCTGCGGATCGATCCTGGGACCGCGAGCACGTCGCGGCCGAGGTCCGCCGCCCAGCGCGCGGTGCTGAGGGCGCCGCTGCGGGCGGTCGCCTCCACCACCACCACCGCCTCGGCGAGCGCCGCAATGAGCCGGTTGCGTCGTGGGAAACGCCACGCCAGGGGCTGCTCGGCGCCGCCGTCCTCCGACAGCACGCACCCGGTTTCCACGATCCGGTCGCGGAGCGAGACGTGCTCCGGCGGGTAGCAGACCTCGATGCCACAGCCGAGCACGGCAACGGTGCCGCCTCCACCCAGCAGCGCGCCATGGTGAGCGGCGGCGTCGACGCCCCGTGCCATGCCGCTCACGACCGTGACCCCGGCCGCGGCCAGCTCGGCTCCGAGGTCGCGGGCGGTGAGCAGGGCTCCCGGGGCGGCTCGGCGGGAGCCGACCACAGCCACGCAGGGGCTCCCCGGCGGCGGCAGTCGGCCCATCACCCAGAGCTCGGCAGGCGGTCTGTCGAGGTGCTCGAGGCGGTCCGGCCAGCCCGGTGAGCCGCGAAGGAGGTGGCGCGCGACAGCGGGCGTCACGGCGGTGGCGCCTCGCCGCGGAAGCGCAGCGCCTCCGCCACGTCGGCCTCCCCCACCTCCACCGAGCCGCGGAGGTCGGCGATGGTGCGAGCCACGCGCAGGACGCGGAAGAACCCGCGCGCACTCAGCTGGAGTCGCTCCCCGGCGAGGCCGAGAACCTGGGTGGCCGCGGGCGTCGCCGCTGCGACCTGCTGCAGTTCCCTGCCGTCGAGGGCCGCGTTGCGGGTGCGGCGTCGCGCGGCGCCCGGGTTGCGACGCCACTGTGCGGCGCGAGCGGTCTCCACCCGCTCACGCACGACCGACGACGGCTCCCCGGCCGGACGTCCGAACAGGTCTCCGTAACGCTGCCGAGGCACGTCGATGACGAGGTCGATGCGGTCGCGGATGGGCCCGCTGAGGCGACTGGCGTACTCGCCGAGGGCGCGGGGTGTGCAGCGACAGCCGGTCTCGTCGCCGAGGTGGCCGCACGGGCATGGATTGGCGGCGGCGACGAGGACGAAATCCGCCGGAAAGAGCACGGCGCCGCGGGACCGCACGACGCTGACTTCGCGCTCCTCGAGCGGCTGGCGCAGGGCTTCGAGGTGGCTGCGCGAGAACTCGCAGACCTCGTCGAGGAAGAGGACCCCGTGATGAGCAAGGCTGATCTCGCCGGGGCGCGCGAGCCCGCTGCCACCACCGACCAGGCCGGCGCGCGAGACGGTGTGATGGGGCGCGCGGAACGGAGGGCGGGTCGAGGTGGGCGGGCGTTCTCGCAGTGCGCCGCGCAGCGAATAGAGAGCGGCCACCTCCAGCGACTCCTCGTTGTCGAGGTCGGGGAGCAGCGAGCAGAAGGCTCGCGCCAACATGGTCTTTCCGCTCCCCGGTGGCCCCATCATCAGGAGGTTGTGGCCACCGGCGGCAGCGATCTCGAGGGCACGCTTGGCCTGGCCCTGACCGCGCACGTCGGCCAGGTCGGCGGCTTCCTCGACGGGTGTGGCAATGCCCGCGTTCGCGGCTGGCAGGGGGTCGCTGCCGTCGAGGTGGGCAACGCAGCGCTGCAGCGAGGAGACGCCGATCACCGCGAGCGAGTCAACGAGGGCGGCCTCGGCGGCGTTCTCCTCGGCCACGGCCAGGTGGCGAACCCCGGCGGCGCGCAGGCACCGCGCCATCGGCAGCACGCCGGTCACCGGGCGCACCGAGCCGTCGAGGGCCAGCTCGCCGATGAACCCGTAACCGTCGATACGGAGAGAGCTGTTGCCGAGGCAGAGGATGGCCATGGCGATGCCGAGGTCGAAGCCGGTGCCCTCCTTGGGTACCTCCGCCGGGGCCAGGTTGACGGTGAGCCGGCGAGAGGGGAACTCGAAGCCGGCGTTGCGGACGGAGGCGCGCACACGTTCCCGCGCCTCCTGGATGGCCCGGTCAGTCAGGCCGACGATGGTGAAGTTGGGCA
>DAISRJ010000069.1:0-6407 GCA_036828955.1 Candidatus Dormiibacterota bacterium
TCGTGGGGATGACGGCGGGTCAGTCTAGCCCGGCGCTCCTCGCGCCCGGCGTGGGCTTGGACGCCTCAGCGTGCCGCCGCGGGCAGCGTGATGCGGTCGATCTCGAGCAGGTCGGCGGCGCTCGGCGTCCACTCGCCGGCGCGCGCGTTGGCGATGACCTGCTCGGGAGTGGTCGCGCCGGCGATCACGGAGACGACCTGCGCCATGGAGGCGAGCGCGCCGATGGCGACGTCAAGGATGGTGAGGTCGCGGGCGCGGGCGAAGCCAGCCAGAGCCTCGACGATGTCGAAGTTGCGATCGGACATCAGGTCCCCGGCACGGCTGGCGTCGCGGCCGAGCCGTGTGCCCGCCGCCGGCGCCTCGCCACGGTGGTATTTGCCGGAGAGCAGGCCGCTCATCAGCGGGAAGTACGGGAGGATGCCCACACCGAGCCTGCGTGCCGCGGGGGTCACGGATCTCTCGACGTCGCCGCGCTTGAGAAGGCTGTACTCGTTCTGTGCGGTCACGAAGGTGGCCCAGCCGTGCTCGCCGGAGATGGCCGCGGCACGCTCCAACTGCGCGCCGTCGTAGTTGGAGCAGCCGATGGCGCGCAGCTTGCCGGCCAGCACGAGCTCGTTGAGGGCGCCGAGCGTCTCCTCCTGCGGGGTGTGCTCATCGAAGAAGTGGTGCTGGTAGAGGTCGATGTGGTCGGTGCCCAGCCGGCGCAGACTGCCCTCCACCGCTTCGGCGATCCAGCGACGCGATCCTCCACGGCGCTCGACGGAGCCCATCTCGCCGCCGAACTTGGTGGCGATCACCGCCTCGTCGCGGCGCCGGCCGAGCGCTCGGCCGAGGATCTCCTCGCTGCGACCCTGGCTGTAGATGTCGGCGGTATCGAAGAAGCCAACGCCGTGGTCGAGGGCGGCGAGGATCACCCGTTCGCTCGGCCCCGCGTCAATTCGGCCGCCGAAGTTGTTACAGCCGATGCCGACGATGGGCACCTCGATCCCCGAATCGCCCAGGGCGCGGCGCGGCAGCTCAGTCATCCATGTCTCCTCAGCGGTTCCTCGTGTGCCCATATCGAACCACGGCTGCCACTTCGGCGGTCGGCAGGCACTGCGGGCCACCCCTGCTACCCTCGGTCAATGCCCGACACCGCGGCTCCGCTAGAGCCCGTCGTCGCCGCGCGGCCGGTTGTCGTCGAACGTGCGGTGGTGTCGGTACGCACGCTGGTCGTCGCAGCACTGATCGTGAGCGCCCTGCTGGGACTGGCCGTCCTGCTCAGCCAGGTTGTCAACCTCCTGCTCATCCTGCTCGTGGCCATCGTCTTCGCGGAGGGGATGCGCCCGCTCGTGAACCGGCTCACCGAGGCGCGCCTGCCCCGGCCGCTGGCGATCGCAGTCGTGTATGCGGCGTTCATCGTGCTTCTCGCCGTGCTGATCACGCTGTTGGTGCAGCCGATCGTCGACGAGGCGACGTCGCTGGCGCACAACCTGCCGTCCTACCAAAAGAGCATCGAGTCGACGGTCGCCTCCTGGCAGCACGACCTCAACCTCGGCGGCAGTGGAAGCCCCAACATCGGCAACACCCTCGCCGGCAGCCTCGACACCGCCAAGAACGTGCTCCTGACCATCGGCGGCTACATCGTGGGAGTGCTCGTCAACCTGGTCCTGGTCCTGGTCATCGGCTTCCTCTGGCTGGTCACCGCCGACCGCCTCAAGCACTTCGTCGTCGACCTTCTGCCCCCGCGCCACCAGGACCTCGCGGCAGACGTGTTCAGCGACATGGGTCAGCGAATGGGCGGCTTCCTGCGCGCCACCGCCATCAACATGGTGGTGGTCGGCATCCTCACCGGCGTGGCGTGCACGGCGCTGGGCCTGCCGAGCGCGGTGCTCCTGGGCATCTTCGCCGGGCTCACCGCCGCCATCCCCCTGGTCGGTCCTTTCCTCGGCATCGTGCCCCCGCTCCTGCTCGGGCTCACGCTCGGCCCGGCTCACGCGGTGCTTGTTGGCGTCGTGCTGCTCGTCGTGCAACTCCTCGACGCCAACCTCGTGGTGCCCCAGGTGATGAACCGGGTGGTGTCACTGCCGGCCCTTGCGGTGGTCGTGGCGCTGCTCATCGGGGGCGCGTTGGAGGGCCTGATCGGGGCGCTCCTCGCGGTGCCTGTGGCGTCCGCCCTCCAGGTGGTGCTCATCCGCGTCGTGGTGCCCTACGTGCACACCACGCAGGGGCGCAGTGACGAGGCCTACGCGCGCGCCTACACGCCGATGTCGACACCACACAGGGTCGGCCCGACCGGCGGGGGGCGACGGCGCAACCCGCGCTGAGGATGGCTGACACAGCGCAGACCGCGCCGGCGCGATTGGGATCGGCCGTGGTGCTGAGAACCCTGGCCACGGTGCTGGTCATCGTCGTGCACACGACGCACTGGCCGAAGGCGTCGGTCGTCTACGACGACCTCGACGCGCTCAGCCGGCTTGCCGTGCCCGCGTTCATGGTGCTGACCGGGGTCCTGCTCAGCTACCGCCAGGGGGACGACACGCTGGACGCCGCCGAGTTCCTGGGCCGCCGCCTGTCGCGCAGCCTGCTCCCGTGGCTCGCCTGGGCGCCGTTCTACACGCTGACGGCGTGGTTCGTCACCGGCGACACGACGCACGACCTTTCCGGCGTCGTCGGCTTCCTCAGCTACGGCGCCGGACATCTCTGGTACCTGCTGCTCATCCCGCAGATGTACGTCGTCTACCTGGTGTGGCCACGCCGGCGGCTGTGGTGGTGGGCTGGTGCGGCGATGCTGGTGCAGACAGTGCTCTGCGTCTACCGCCTCTACGGCCCCATGCCCGTCGAGGCGATGAACCAGTTCTTCCTGTGGCACGGCTTTCAGCTGCTGCCGTTCTGGATCGGCTACTTCGCGGTCGGGGTCGCGGCGGGACAGGCGCTCGACGGCAGAGGAGAACCGCAGCGCATCCACTGGGGGGCGGTGGCGGCCGTCGCCGCCGTGGCCGCGATCTCGGGTGTCGCGCTCATCGCCATCAGTTACACATCGGCGCCACACGGCGGCTTCGCCACCGGGACGGGCGGTTTCCTGCTCCCCCAGGAGCCGCTCTTCGTGGTCAGCGTCGCCGTTCTCCTCTGGCTCACGGGGGCGACGCTGATGAGGCACGGAGGAGCGCTCGCGTCCGTGACCCGCCTGCTCAGCCGCTACTCGCTGGGGATCTATATCCTCCACCCCATCGTGATCTACGCCATCGCGAGCGCGCTGCCGGCCATCCTCAACGTTCCGCTGCCCCTCTCCCTGGTGGGCTTCGTGGTGATCACCGTGTCGGGTCTGGCGGTGGCGGCCATGCTCTCGGTGCTGCTCAGCGCCACCGCGCTGGCTCCCACCATCGGCGCCGCGCGTCGTAGCCTGCCCTGGCGGGGCGGCTCGCGGGCCGCCCCCAACCCCTCCTCCGGGTAGCCGCGGAGAACCGGCGCAGGTCGCACAGGAACGTGACGCGCCGGTCGCAGCCGTGACCATGGATCTCTCCGCGCCCGGCGGGTCGGCGAGAGTCGCGGAGTGAGCGCCCAGGCGACGATCCGCCCGCCCGCCGTGGACGCCGGATGGCGGCCTAGCGGGCGCAAGCACTTGCAATCGCGACCGCCGCTGGCGCTCGGGGTGCTCGCCGTCGTGGTCATCTGCTTCGCCGCGTTCGCCGTGTCGCGGATGTTCCCGCCGCAGTCCTATGGGCTCGCCGACGACTGGCGCGTCTTCTCCGCCGCGGCCACGGTGGTCCACAACGGGGCCAGCCCGTACGACGCCGCATCACTGCACGCGTCCGAGCAGGCGATCAACCACTACGCCGTCGTGCAGCCTGCGCTCGACGACTACGCCGACCTGCCCATCGTTGCATGGGCGCTGCAGCCGCTGGCCCGCCTGCCCTTCTGGGCAGGCTACGCGCTCGCCTCGATTCTCGGCCTGGCCGCCGCCGGCTTCGCCATGTTCACGTTGCTGCGACGCCTGGGCTGGCGCAGCGCGGGACTGTGGACGGCGATGGCGCTCCTCTCCTGGCCCGCCCTTCTCGGGGTCTTCAGCGGCCAGTTCGACCTGCTCCTCCTCGCGCTCCTGGTCCTGGGCATGGTCCTGGCGCGGCGCCGCCCCGGGCTGGCCGGCGCCGTGTGCATGGCCGCCGCAGTCGTCAAGCCGCATATCCTCTGGCCCCTGCCACTCCTTGTGGCGGCGACGCAGCTACCCGACCGTCGCGCCGCGCTGCGCTGCGCGGCCGCCGCCGCCACCACGGGCACAGTCCTGGTCGGGGGCGCGGAGGTCCTGATGCCGGGGTCGACCGCCGCCTTCATGGCCCACCTGTTCACGTTCGGCGGCGGGATCTCATCGGCGCAACCGGACCTGGCCGGGTTGCCCGGCCTTTTCGAGCACCTGCCGGGGGGATCGGCCGTGGGCGCGGTGATAGCGGTGGCCGGTGTGCTCACGACGGTCGGCTTCGCCGGCTTCTGGGCATTCAGCGGGCGCGCACAGGCGGTCGCCCCGGAGATGCGCGTGGCGCTCGGGGTGGGCGTGGGCATGGCCATCTGGCTGGCGGCGACGCCGTACGCGCATCCCAACGACGATGTGCTGCTCTTCCCCCTGGTCGCCCTCCTGCTCGGCGTGGACGGCCGTGCGGTCCGTCAGCGTCAGCTCAACCTCGCCCTCGCCGGCTCGCTGCTGATCGTGGCGGGCTTCGTCGTCTCACCGGTGGCCGGGGCTGTGGTCACGACCGCCCTGGCACTGGTGCTGTGGCGGCGCTGGCCGGGCACGGGTCAGACAGGCATTGCGGCGTGCTCGCTGGCGACGGTGGCGATCCTCCCGATGGTCTGGCCCTTTCACGTGGTCGGCGTGTCGCTCACCCCGATTGCGGTGCTCGTCGTCGCGGTCGGCGGCGTCTCCCTGGCGCAGCGCACCATGCGCTTCAGAGCGGGATACTCCCGTGCTTCCGCGGTGGCCGGCTGACCTGCTTTCCCCTGGCCATGTGCAGGGCCTTGATGAGCGCAGCCCGCGTCTGCTTGGGCTCGATGATGTCGTCGATGTAGCCGCGCTCGGCAGCGTAGTACGGGTTGGCGAACTGCTCGCGGTACTCGCTGATCAGCTCGGCGGTGCGTGCGGCGGGGTTCTCCGACGCGGCGATCTCGCGCTTGAAGATGATGCTGACCGCTCCCTGCGGCCCCATGACGGCGATCTCCGCGGTGGGCCACGCCACGTTGTAGTCGGCGCGGATGTGCTTGCTGCACATGACGTCGTAGGCACCGCCGTACGCCTTACGGGTGATCACGGTGAGCTTGGGGACGGTCGCCTCACAGTACGCATACAGGAGCTTGGCGCCGTGGCGGATGATGCCGCCGTGCTCCTGGTCGGTGCCGGGCAGGAAACCGGGCACGTCGACGAAGGTGACCAGCGGGATGTTGAACGCGTCGCAGAAGCGCACGAACCGTGCCGCCTTGATGGAGGCGTCGATGTCGAGAGCACCGGCGAGCACCCGGGGCTGGTTGCCCACGATGCCGACGGAATGCCCGTCGAGCCGGCCGAACCCGCAGATGATGTTCTGCGCGTGCAGTGCCATCACCTCGAGGAACTCAGCGTCGTCGACCACTCGCGTCACCACGGCACGCATGTCGTAGGGCTGGTTGGGGTTGTCGGGGATGATCGACTGCAACTCCGGGTCGGCGCGCAGCGGATCGTCGAGCGTCGGCCGGTAGGGCGGCTGCTCACGGTTGCTTGAGGGCAGGAAGCCCAGCAGGGTGCGCATCTGGCCGAGTGCTTCGTCCTCGGTGTCGGCATCGAAGTGCGCGACGCCGCTGCGCTGGTTGTGCACGTCGGAGCCGCCGAGGTCCTCGAACGTGACCCGCTCTCCGGTGGTGACCTTGATGACGTCCGGCCCGGTGATGAACATGTAACCGACCTTGCGGACCATGAAGATGAAGTCGGTCATCGCCGGGGAGTAGACGGCGCCGCCGGTGCATGGTCCGGCGATCAGCGACAGCTGGGGGATCACACCGCTGGCCTCGACGTTGCGGTAGAAGATCTCCGCGTACCCCGCCAGCGACACGACGCCCTCCTGGATGCGCGCGCCACCTGAGTCGTTGATGCCGACGCAGGGGCAGCCGGTGCGCACGGCGAGGTCCATGACCTTGGTGACCTTCTCGGCGAACACCTCGCCGAGAGACCCGCCGAAGACCGAGGCGTCGTGGCTGAACACGAAGACCTGGCGGCCGTTCACGGTCCCCCAGCCGGTCACGACGCCGTCGCCGCGCACCTTGCGCTCCTCCATCCCGAAGTTGCTGTTGCGGTGCACGGCGAACACGTCCATCTCGGTGAACGACCCGGTGTCGAGGAAGCGCTCCACCCGCTCCCGAGCGGTCAGCTTGCCCTTGGCGTGCTGTGAGGTCTCCCCCGCCCCGCC
>DAISRJ010000070.1:0-6364 GCA_036828955.1 Candidatus Dormiibacterota bacterium
CGCGCCGCCACGGCGTTGAGCTGCAACCAGGCCATCTGGCCGGCGCGGGCGTGGAGGTGCGCCTTGTCAGCATTCTCGGCGAGGCGCAGCGCTCTCTCGTAGTAGTGCTGCGCCGCCGACGCGGCCGCCAGCGAGGCCGCGTGGTCGCCTGCCTTGACGAGGGCGTCGCGAGCGCGGGCGCGGATCTCGGCGGCGTCGTCGGCCTCGCGGTCGGCGTCGTAGGCCTCGACCAGGTGCGCCGCCACCACCTCGGCGACCTCCTCCTCGTCGCTCCACGAGCTCTCGAGGTAGGTGGCGGCGGCGAGGTGGCGCAGCTTGCGGTCACGCCGCGCAAGGGTCCCGTAGGCGACGTCGCGGACCAGGTCCTGGAGGAAGACATACTGGCCCCGCTCAGGGGAACGCGGATCGGACTGAATGGCCAGCAGGTCCTTGTTGACGAGGCTGCTGAGGGCGCCGTCGATCGCGTCGGCGGGAAGTGCGCTGATGGCGCGGAGAGCGCCGGTGCTGAACGCCTTGCCGAGCACGGCCGCGTCCTGGAGAAGCTGCCGTTCGTCGGGCTGAAGGCTGTCGAGCCGCGCGGCGATCAGCGCGTGGAGGCTCTCGGGGATCTCCAGCGAGTCCAGCGATCCCTCCGCCCGGTAGGCGCCACCAACCTCGACCAGCAGGCCGCGGTCGATCAGCATGCGCACCGTCTCCACGGCATACAGCGGCACCCCGGCCGCGCGCTCGCCGATGCGCGATTTGAGGTCCTCCGGGAGGCCCGGGACCATCCCTTCGAGAAGGCGGTCCATCGCGTCCGGCGAGAGCGGCTCGAGGTAGAGCCCGGTGACGCCGCGCTTGCCTGCCGCCCAGCCCGGGCGCTTCTCGGTGAGCTCAGGCCGCGCCAGGGTCACGACCAGGAGTGGGGACGACCGCGACCACTCCAGCAGGTACTCGATGAAGTCGAGCAGGCCACTGTCCGCCCACTGCAGGTCCTCGAAGAGCAGGACGGTGAGGTGCTTGGCGGCGAGGCGCTCGAAGAAGAACCGCCAGGCCGCGTAGAGGTCGCGGGGATCGGTGGCGACGCGCTCCTCGAGCCCGACCAGGTGAGCCAGGCGCGGTTCCACCCAGCGGCGCTCCTCCGGGTCGGTGACGAACTCCTCGACCGCCGCGCGCAGCTTGGCCCGTGCCGTGTCGGGCGCCTCGTTCTCGACGATGCCGGCGCGCATGCGCACCATCTCGTTGAGCGCCCAGTAGGCAACCCCCTCCCCGTAGGCGAGGCAGCGGCCGCGGTGCCAGTGGATCACCTCGGTGAGGCCGTCAACGTATTTGAAGAACTCCCAGCCGAGGCGCGACTTGCCGACCCCGCCGATGCCCACGATGGAGAGCAGGCGGGCCTTGCCATCCTCAGCGGTGCCGTGCAGGTACTCCTTGAGGAGGCGCAGCTCGCGCTCGCGCCCCACGAACGGCGGCTCCAACCCGCTGACCCGCAGCGCGCCGCCGCGTCCGGCGGCGACCCGCTGGGCCCGCCACAGACGCAGCGGCTCCACCTTGCCGCGCAGCTGGTGCGTGCCCGCGTCCTCGTACACGATGGCTGCCTCGGTGGCCTCGCGGGTGACATCGCCGACGTAGACCGTCCCCGGCTCGGCGACCGACTGAACGCGCGATGCTGTGTTGACGAGGTCACCGGCGACCAGGCCCTCGCCAACCGCCCCGATGCTGACCGCGGCTTCCCCGGTGAGCACGCCGGCTCGTGCGCGCAGACCCGGCGCGCCCACCTCCTCGCCGAACACCGCCACCGCGTCGACGAGGTCCATGGCCGCACGCACGGCCAGCTCGGCGTCGTTCTCCTGGGTCGCGCGGGCGCCCCACACGGCCATCACGGCGTCGCCGATGAACTTCTCGATCGTGCCGCCGTAGCGTGTGATCACCGTGCGCGCCGTCTCGAAGTAGCGGCCGAGCAGGTCGCGGACGTCCTCCGCGTCGCGCTGGTCGGAGAGCGATGTGAACCCGACCAGGTCGGCAAAGAGGATGGTCACGTGGCGGCGTTCCGCGCTGCGCAGTGGATCTGCGGCGGCCGGTGCCGCCGCGGCGCCAGGCTGCTCGCCCGCCAACCCGTCGAGGGCGGCGCCGCACTGGCCGCAGAAGCTCTCGTCGTTGTCGTTGACGGCGTTGCAGGCCGCGCACATCTTGGCCAGGAGAGCCCCGCACTTGCCGCAGAATCGCCGTCCTTCGCGATTCAGCGACCCGCAGGAAGCGCAGTTCATGGGCGCAAAGGGTACTTGGCGCGCGAGCGTGCGCGGAGACCGCGAACGAGCAGCGTCAGCGGCGCCGGCGCTGGTCCTTCTCGGTGTCGGTTCCTTCCAGCCGCGCCTCCAGCTGCAGGGTTCTTTCGAAGGCCGCCCAGACCGCGTCGCTGACGACGGTGCGCAGGCGTCCCTTCTCCAGTTCGTACAACGCCTCGGCCGAGGTCCCGCCCGGAGAGGTGACCATGTCGCGGAGCTCGGCGACGTGACGACCGCTGCGCAGTGCGAACTCCGCTGACCCGGACATGGTGTCGAGGACGAGCTCGCGTGCGACGTGGCGGGGGAAGCCGAGATGGACGGCGGCGTCGGTCAACGCCTCGATGAACAGGAAGACGTAGGTGGGGCCGGTACCGCTGACAGCCGTGGCCATGGCCACCTGGCGCTCATCGTGAACCTCGAACTCCCGCCCCAGGGCGCCGAGCATGGCCCGGACGCGAGCGCGGCCGCGCTCGTCGACGCTGTCGGTGGCGAACCAGACGGTCACGCCCTGGCCGATCTGCGCGGGCGTGTTGGGCATGGTGCGCACCACCGCGGGGTGCTGCAGGTTCGTCGCCAGCGCATGTGTGCTCGCGCCGGCGATGACGCTGACCACCAGCTGGTCCTCGCGCAACGTGCCGCGCAGCTCTGCCAGGACGGGCGCGAGCATCTGCGGCTTGACGGCAAGCAGCACGATGTCGGCAGTGCTCGCGGCCGCCGCGTTGTCGGCGGTGACACCGACACCGTGGGCGGCGACGAGCGCGTCGCGGCGCTCGGCGCGGGGGTGGCTGCAGACCACGCGCGCGGCGCCGACGAGCCGCCGATCCACCAGCCCGGCCATCATCGCCTCACCCATCACACCGGTGCCGATGACGGCAAGGCGGATCTCGCGCAGCGGGTGGTCGGTCAGGTCGCTCACGACACCTGGCTGAGGTAGTGGGGGAGCATGGCGCGCCACGTCGGCCAGTCGTGGTCGTATTCCGGCCCCCAGGGGTCGACGCGGTTGGGAATGCCCTTCTGGCCCATCATCTCGGCGAGGCGCCAGGAGTGCTCGATGTTCTCCCATCGCCCCTCTCCAGACGCGAGGACGGCGAAGCGGTGCTGCAGGCGCTCCAGGGCCGGCCCCTGCAGGCCGGGCAGGAAGTACAGCGGGGTCGCGAAATACAGCGCCTCGCCCGCGTCGGGGCCGATGAAGGAGGCGACGTCGAAGGTCCCGCTCATGGCGATGGCGTGGCTGACGACCTCGGGGTACCGGCAGAGCACCGCAATCGCGTTGAAGGCGCCGATCGACGCCCCGCTGACCACCACGTCGGCGCCCGGTGTCCCGCAATCGGCCCAGATGGCGGGAATCATCTCCTCGCGGACGAACCCGTGGAACCCGTTGAGCAGCGCCGCTCGATAGCGTGCGTCGCCGTCACCGCGGACCATCGCGTAGCCGGCGATGCTGTCGCAGGAGTACACCTTGATACGGCCCGCCTCGATGAGGTCGCCGAGTGCGTCGATGAGCAGCATGCGCTCGACCTCCTCGGCGTCGCCGCCGGCGGTCGGGAACACGATCACCGGGCGCCCAAAATGGCCCCACCGCACCACGCTCACGTCGCTCTCGAGCCGCGGCGAATACCAGCGATCGCGCCTTTTCATGAGGGCGGAGTCTGGCGCATCAGGGGTAGAGCAAGCGCTTCTCGCCCGGGAACAGCCAGCTGAGGCCGTCACGGAGATGGTCGCGCCACCCTGTCCATGTGTGACCGTCGAGGGATTCCACCACCTTGACCTCCGACGCCATGCGACGGAGCACGTCGACCATGGCGAGGTTGCGCTGGGCCGACGGCTCGAACGCCCCGTAGCTGAGAAAGATCTGTTCCACCGTCAATTGCGGCTGCGCGCGGATGGCGTTGACGAAGCGCACCACGGGGTCGAACGCGGGCCCGCCCTGGTGCTCGCGGCCCACCACTGTGTAGAGGAACGACGCCGACTGCAACAGCAGGCCGCCGTAGAAACCCGGCGCCCGCCATGCCGCCGAGAGCGCCGCGATGGCCCCGAAGCTCGCCCCGGCGAGAACCCGGCCGGCCGGCTCAGCGCGCAGGGGCAGCCGCTCCTCAAGCAGAGGCACAAGCTCGGCGGTGAGGAAGCGGCTGTGCGCGGCACTGGCGCCGTACTCGCGCAGCCTCTCGCCGGGATGGGTGAACGCGACCACGCAGCCGGACATTGTGCGCTGGTCCATGAGGTTGTCGAGAACCGTCCCGAAGGCCGCGTGCTTGAGGTAGTCACCACCGTCGTGCACCACCAGCAGGGGGAGGCGATGCTCGCGGCGCATCCGCGCCGGCGAATACAGCGTCACGTGGGCCTCGCGGCGCAGAGCCTTGCTGTGGAAACGGAGTTCGGTGAGCTCACCGGTCACCACCGCGGGGTCGGGCAGCGCCCATGACGGCGTCGTGTAGCCCTCGGCGCGCAGAACGGACATCGTGCTCGCCGGACCGGTGGCCGACTCGGGGTTGAGTGGGTCGAGGATGTTGTCGACGCGATCGCCGTGGCGGACCAGGAGCCGGTATTCGACGCGAGAGCCCGGAGGCAGCTCGATGGAGGCGTACCAGAGGTCGCTGCGCCGCAGCCGCTTCAGCGGGAGTGGCGCGGGGAGGCCGCTGATGGCGTGCTCCACGGCGACCCCGTCGGCGTGGCCGCGGAAGAGGAAGGTGCAGGCGACCCCCTCGATGAGCGGGACGCGGTTCTCAGCGAGGAGCTGGTCGATGGCTGCGACCCGCACCCCGTCGGCGCGCAGCTTGGTGAGCGCGCGACGCCGGGGCGCGTTCGGCGAGGTGGCGGTCACGCCGCCGTCGCTGCCGACCGCACCACGCCGTCCGGCCCGACCACACGTGCGCTTCTGAGGTCCGCGGGGCCACCGTCGACGACGGCGATGCGGTCGCCCTCGTCGAGCAGCACGCAGACGCGCGGCGCCAGCCGCCGGGCGAGGAGGGCTAGATGGTTGCGGTCGTCGATGCGCAGCCGGCTCGCCGAGGCCGGCAGCGGCACCACGCCGCGGACCAGGCCGATGCCGGCGCCGTACACCTCATCGGGGACGCCGCCGAGGTCGTGGTCGTCGACGATCATGACCCGCTCGGTGATCGCCATCGCGCCCGACGACCACGCCACCACGGGCACGTCGGCAAGGGCGGCGCCGAGGTTGCACACGTGCAGGCAGTCCGTGAGCACACCGACGTGGCCGCCGGCGATGGCCACCGCGGAGCACTGCGCGACGATCGAGGCCACGGCGTCGCGGTGGGAAACGATCGCGGCGCGCTCGTGCGGTGGGTAGAGCGCGTAGAACTCGCCGAGCACCGCCTCGAGACGGGCGGCGTGGCGCTCGTCGAGGGCACGGACGGTCTCGATCGCCTCGTCGAGTTGAACGCCCGACAGGCGGCGCGCCCCGGCATCGTGCTGACGCACAGCCTCGACGCCAAGGAGCGCGTGGCGCAACTGCACGAGGTACACCTCGCGGAACGACGTGAGCAGGGTGCGCACGCGGCGCATCTCCTCCGCGTACTCCGGGTCACTCTCGAGGATGTCGAGGCGTCTACCGAACAGCCCGAGGTTGCGTGTGCCCCCCCCGACGGCGCGGTCGAGCTCGGCGTCGTTGCGCTCCCGCTCCTCCCAGCCCGCCGTGACCAGGGCGATCGGGCCGTCGACGCCGAGGCGGCCGAACTCGCCCGCCACCGCGCCGGGACCGGCCGGCCCGAGCAGGACGGCGACGCTCACGAGGCGTGGACTGTGAGGATCTGCCCGACCGAGTCGAGCATGGCCCGCAGCGTGTCGTAGTCGGGGTGGACGAGGCGGACCCAGGCGTTGGCCATGTACCCCGCCTCCACCGGCTGGGTGGGCGTTCCGGGCTCGGGGAGGTGCACATCGAGGATGTGTTCGCCGAATCGGTGCTGCACCTCGTCGACGCCGTCGTAGTGGGTGATCTGCCCGTCCCGGTCGGGGCGGAGCGCGACCATGCCGGCGGCGCGACGTCGCGACAGGGGGCGATCGACGCGCCCATGCAGGACGGCGTTGGCCCATTCGCGGTAGATGTCGATGTCGTTGCCAGCCGCGTAGAGGTCCCAGGCGCG
>DAISRJ010000071.1:0-6052 GCA_036828955.1 Candidatus Dormiibacterota bacterium
GAGGGCTTCGGCCCGCGCATGCGCAGCATCCTCGGTGTGCCGCATCGTGCGCTGGCCGCCTCGAGCCGGCGCATTCCCGCCGCGATCGCCTCAGTGATCGCGTTCGTCGGCGTGATGTGGATGTGGCATATCCCGGCCCTGTACAACCTCACCCTTCGTGACGACGCCGTCCACAACGTCGAGCACAGCGCGTTCCTCGCTGTCGGGCTGCTGTTCTGGAGCGCGGCGCTGACCCGCCGAGCCGACTCGCCCTCGCCGGGTGCGATGGGCCGCGCCGTGGTCGTGCTTGCCGGTTTGGTGGGCAGCTGGCTGCTGGCGGTGTTCATCGGCTACGCGCCGACCGTGCTCTACGCGTACCACGGCACGGCCACCATGACAGCTCTCTCGGACCAGCAGCTCGCCGCTGGCGTGATGTGGGTGCCCGCCAGCCTGCCCTTCGTGATCGTGCTCGTGGCGCTTGTGGCGCAGTGGTTCGAGAACGACGCCGCCGCGGCTGCGGTCGAGATGCGGCAGCGTGTGGAGGCCGGGGTGTGAGCACGCCGGTCGGCGTCGGACGCGCCATTCAGGTTCCCTTTCTGCGCAGCGATCTCCTGGCTCGCTCGCGGGCTGTCGCCGCCGACTATCTCAGCCTCACCAAGCCGCGCATCATCGTCCTGCTGCTCATCACCGAGCTGATGTCGATGGTCGTCGTGGCGCGCGCGCTGCCCAGCGCCCGCGAGCTGGTCGCCGCCCTGGTCGGCGGCTTCTGCGCCGCCGGCGGCAGCGGCGCGCTCAACTGCTGGTGGGACCGCGACATCGACTCCGTGATGCGGCGCACCGCCGCACGTCCCCTGCCCAGCGGACGCCTGCGCGCCTGGCAGGCCGTCACCTTCGGGCTTGCCCTCAACGCGATCGCAGCGGTGGTGTTGTGGTGGCTGGCCAACCCCGCGGCCGCGGTCCTTGCGTTGCTTGGCACCGCCTACTACGTCGGTGTGTACACCATGACGCTGAAGCGGCGCACGCCGCAGAACATCGTCATCGGCGGAGCGGCCGGCGCGGTGCCCGTGCTCGTCGGCTCGGTGATTGCCACCGGTCGGGTCGGCTGGCTCGCCGTCGTGCTCTTCGCGATCGTGTTCTTCTGGACGCCCCCGCACTCCTGGGCTCTCTCGCTCGTGTATCGCCGCGACTACGCGGGGGCGGACGTCCCCATGCTTCCCACCATCGCCAGCGAGCGCGCCACGCTTCGCGCCATCCTCGCCTACCTGGTCGTGCTCGTCGGTGTCAGCCTGCTGCCCGCGTTCGCGCTGGGGCCTGCCTACGCGATCCCCGTCGCAGGCCTGAACGCCTACTACCTGGTTCTCGCCGTGCGGACACTTCGCGCTTCCAGCGTGCGCGGCGCGGCGCGGCTGTTCCACTATTCGCTCGTGTACCTCGCGGCGGTCTTCGTGCTCTGCGCCGCGACGGCGTTGCTCGGCGGCTGACCAGCCCGACGTTGGTCTTGGCCGGTCTGCGCCTGCGCTGCGCCTGCGTCGTGGTCGCCTGCGCGCTGGGCGCCTGCGCGACCGCGCCGCCGGGGGCTGCCGCCACGCCGATGGTGGGGGCGCATGTCGGCGACGTCGCCCCAGCACTGGCCGGGACCTCGCTCCAGGGCCACCGGCTCTCGCTGAGTGCCTGGAGAGGATCTGTGGTGGTGGTCCTGTTCTGGGCGTCGTGGTGCACGCCGTGCCAGCGTGAGCAGCCCGGGGTCAACGCCGTCACGCACGACGTCGCCGCGACGGGGGTGCACTTCGTCGGGGTCAGCGTTGACGTCGATCAATCGGCCGCGCGGTCGTACCTCACCAAGTACACGGTTCCGTACGACAGCCTCATCGACCCGAGCGACACCATGGTGGTGGATTTCGAGGTGGCCGGCCCGCCCAGCACATTCGTCATCGGCAGGAAAGGCCGGGTCGCCGCCCAGCTCGTCGGAGAGCTCGACATCCCCACGCTGCGAGCCGACATCGCCGCCGCCCAGGGAGCGACGTGAACCCCTGCGGGGACTCGTGCCGATCCTGTGCGGGGACGCGACGAGTTTGTCACTGACCCCTGTCCCTGCCCCAGCACACTGGATGCGTGCGCCCCTTGCCCAGCGACGTCCGTCTCGGCGTGCTCACCCGCCTCGGCCAGCGCCTGCCCGGCGTCGCGAGCTCCGAGGAGGCTGCCCAGGAGGTGGTGCGCGCGCTGGCCTCGCTCGACGTCGGCGCCGCCGTCGCTTCCATACACTCTGACATCGCCGTCATCGTCGCCGTCAATCTGCCGCCAGGCATGGCGAGCACCCTGTCCCCGGCCACCGCGTCCCGCCTGGTGGGCATGCGCGTCCCGCTCGAGGGCGTCGAGGCCCTGCGGCAGCCAGTGCTGCTGCAGCGCCCCTACCACGGCATCGCGGGTGCCGCGGCGACGCTGCGCAGCCTGACCACGGACTCGGCCGTTGCTCGCGCCATGCATCCCGATGACGAGGGGGCAGCGGTGTCGGTCCCGGTGATGAGCCACGGTTCCGTCGTCGCCGTCATCGCCGTCTGGGGACCGGGCTGTGAAGGGGACATCGCTCCGACCCTCGAGGGCGCCGCGGCGATGCTCTCCGCGTCCTGGGCCGGCGAGGTCAAGCCCGCCGTGGAGCGGTTTCCCACGCTCACCGCGGTGCGACCCAACGCGCGCCTGCGCCGCACCCTCGAATCGCTCCTCGCTGAGGACGCGATCGCCGCCGCCGTGCAGCCGATCATCCGTCTCTACGAGGGGAGCGTCATCGCCTACGAGGCGCTGGCCCGTTTTCCTCCGCGCGCCCACCTGCGCACGCCCGACGAGCTGTTCGCGTCCGCGTCGTCGCTGAGCATGCAGAACGCAGTCGACCTCGCCTGCCTGCGGGCCGCGCTACGCCTGGCCCCGCGGCTTGGTGAGGCCGACCTGTTCGTGAACGTGCTCATCGGCACCCTCCTCGATCGCAGCGGCATGACCGCCCTTGACGCCGCGGTGCGCAACGCCGGTGTCGACCCCAGCTCAATCGTCCTCGAGTTCAGCGAACGCGAACCGGTCACCGACCTCGCCCGTCTGCAGCGCATCGCCGCCGAGCTCCGCGCCCGGGGTTTCCGCATCGCCGTCGACGATGCCGGCGCCGGCCACGCCAGCATGCGCATCATCGCCGAGCTGCGCCCCGAGTTCATCAAGGTCGACCGTTCCCTCATCCACGCCGTCGACAGCGACCGCGCCCGGCGCGCGCTGGTGGTGGCCCTGCTCTCATTCAGCGGCCACATCGGGGCACGTCTCATCGCCGAGGGCATCGAGACCCGCGCGGAGCAGGATGTGCTGTCGTCTCTTGGTGTGATGTTCGGCCAGGGCTGGCTGCCCGGCCGGCCCGTGCTGCTCGCTCCGATGGAGGGTCACGCGGAGATCGAGGTCGTCGATGACGCCTGGTTCGCGCGCCAGCACGTCTCGACCACGCGCGAGCTGCCCCAGATCGAGGCGGCCCGGGTTGCCCAGGCCCCGGTGCCCCTGCCCGCGCCGTCGTCGTCGATCCGCGGCCGTGGCCTACCTCGCGCGCTCAGCGCTGCAGCCCTCGCCCTGCAGAACGAGCACGACCCGGTGCGCATCGTCGGGGTCATGGCCGAGCTGATGAGCGGGGTCGTGCCGGTGAGCGAGATGGCAATCTTCGCCGCCGACTACGAGACCCACCGCATGGTCCCCATGTTCGCGGCGGGCGCGGACCGCGACGAGCTCCTCGCCGACAGCTTCTCGCTCGACGCCGGGCTGACCGGCTGGGCCTTCGCGCGCGGCAAAGCCGAGAACATCCCCGACACGTCCGCGCACCCCCTGGCCCGTCAGGTTCCTGGGACCCCGGTCGTCAACGAGTCACTGCTGCTCATCCCCCTGATCGCCGGCGAGCACAAGCTCGGGATCATCAACTGCTGGCGCCTCGGCCTGGCGCAGTTCAGCGACCGCGAGGTGGAGGCTGCCTCCCTGTTCGCCCACATCGCCGCCGCGGCGTGGCGCAACGCCCAGCTGTACGCGGAACTGGTCAACGCCGCCATGACAGATCCCCTGACCCGCCTCTACAACAGCCGCTGGCTTCGCGACACAGGTGAGAGGGACCTCGCCCGCGCCACCCGCGATGTCAAACCACTGTCGCTTCTCCTCATCGACCTCGACCACTTCAAGCTCATCAACGACGGGGGCGGCCACGCCGCCGGGGACCTCGTGCTGCAACGCGTCGCCGCACGCCTCCGTTCCACGGTGCGCAGCGCCGATGCCGTGGTCCGACTGGGAGGTGAGGAGTTCCTCGCCCTGCTCGAGGACTGCGATGTCGCCGGAGCCGCCGTGGTGGCGGAGGCGATGCGGGTGGCCATCCGCGACATCGCGCTTCCCGCCGGGTGCGGCCTCGCCCGCCTGACGGCGTCGATCGGCATCGCGACATTCCCCGATCACGCCGCCGACCTCGACAGTCTCCTCGCCGCCGCCGACCGCGCCATGTACACCGCCAAGGAGAACGGGCGCGACCGAGTCGTCCGAGCCGCGCCGCCGGCGGCATCTCCGGTCATCGTCCCGCTGCCGCGACGCTCCCGTGTGTTCCCACAGCTGAACCCCGGCGCAGCACGCGCCGACCGTGCCCGGCCGACCGCGGACGATGGCTCTGGGGCAGGACACACCGCGAGCGATTTCGCGTAGCATCCGTGCCATGCCAGTACTGGGTGACTCGCTGACACGCAGGCTGTGGCTCGACCACGGCCGTTGCGGCACCGATCTCTGTCGGCTGCGCTAACTGCGCGGTCGATCGGCTTCATGCATGGCCTTGGGGGTCATGCGGTCGGCGTGGCTCACGCAGTCTGAGTGTCGGCCCACCACCTCGCAGCCGAGGGGACCGCGTCCATTAGTGGAGACACGAGGCCGCGCGCCCGTGCCACGACAGCGCAGGCGCCCCGCACAGAGAAGAAGGATCGAGGACAGATGCCAGCAGCCGTGACCGACCCGTTTGACCCCTTGCTGCGATGACGCAGGCCATCTCCGACGAGGAGCTCCACGCCGAGTCTCGGCGCCTCGACGGTGCACACCCCCAGGATGTCATCGCGTGGTCACTCGACCGTTTCGAGCGGCAGCGACGAGTGGTGGTGACCGGCCTGCAGGCCGAGGGCGTGGCCGTCGCGGACATGGCCATCGCGCTCGACGCCCGGGTGCGTGTGCTCACCATCGACACGGGCCGCCTGCCCGCGGAAACGTATGCGTACCGGGACACACTGCGCGCTCATTGGGGACGCAACATCGAGGTGGTCCACCCCGAACGCACCGACCTGGAGCGCTTCACGGGTGAGAATGGCGTCAACCCCTTCTACGAGTCCGTACAACTCCGCCTCGACTGCTGCCACGTCCGCAAGGTCGAACCACTCGAGCGGGTCCTGCGCGACGTCGACCTCTGGATGAGCGGGCTGCGCCGTCGCCAGTCCGCCGGCCGCGCCAACACGTCGCCGATCGAGCTCGACCATCGCCACGGTGGGATCGTCAAGCTCAACCCCCTGGCGGCGTGGTCCGGCGACGAGGTGCGGACGTACATGCGCCTGCAGGGGCTCCCTGAGCACCCGCTGTACGCGCACGGCTACCGCAGCATCGGCTGCGCGCCATGCACGCGGGCGGTGGCCCCCGGCGAGCACGCGCGGGCGGGGCGCTGGTGGTGGGAGAACGGCATCGAGAAGGAATGCGGCGTGCACGCGACACCCCGCCTCGTGGCGTCTAGTGTGTGACACCTGCGGATGCAGCGACGACCTCGAGGCGCAGTCAAAGGTCGAGCTGATCAAGGCGGCAAGCAACCGCCCCCGCGGGGACATCAGCGCCGAGCTGAACGGTCCCGAGGCAGCCTTCAGCGATGCGTCGATCCAGCTGCTCAAGTTCCACGGCAGCTACCAGCAGGAGGATCGCGACCGCCGCAAGGAGGCACGCCGCCTCGGGCTCGCCAAGCACCACCAGATGATGATCCGCACCAGGGTTCCCGGGGGCGTCGTCTCCCCGGACGCGTACCTGGCGCACGACCGCATCGCTGAGCGGTGGGGCAACG
>DAISRJ010000072.1:0-5228 GCA_036828955.1 Candidatus Dormiibacterota bacterium
GCTGAGAGGACCGCGGTGGCGCGGACGGCCCGGCGACACAGAGTCGCCCGGGTCGCCCGTGTCCACGCCCGCCGCCCCAGCGGCGACTACGCGCGCACGGACCGCCTGGCACCGCCGTGCGATGAGCAGGCCCCCGCGTGGGAGTACAGCCCGTCGCCGCATTGCACCAGGTTGCCCGTGTCCTTCCAGAACAGGAGGACGCAGGCGAAGTACCGGCAGAAGTTGCTCGGCGCCGCGGTGACCACCGGGCCGCCGCAGAAGTTGTAGCCCCAGGGATTGGCGGGCGCGCCGCAGAGGTTCACGGCAACCGGCGTCGGGGTCGGGCTGGGCAGCGCCGAGAACGAGATGAGCGGCATCGGCGTCGACGTCGACGACAACGCGGGCCCCGACGTGGCGCTCGGGGAGGCCGACGGCGTCGGCGCTGCGGTGGGCACAGGGGGCACGGTCATGTCGGCGACCGGTGTCGGCGCGGGGAGCAGTCCGAGTGGACTGGCGCTCGGCTGAACCGGCACGTTGCTCGTGGTCGCCACCGAGCCCGTGTCCGGGGGCTGACTCAAGGCGAACGCTCCCAGGGGAACCGGCACCGAGTACGCCACGAGGAGCGCCGAGAAGGCAAGCGCACTACTGGAGGCGCTGCGCATGCCGGGCAGGCTTCTGCCGCCGAGGAAGCGCCTGAGCCGGCTTCCCAGACCGGCGGGATCGGCGAGCACGATCACGGCGAGGACCAGGCCCGCGGCCGCGATCGCCGGTCCCAGGAACCCCATGACGAAGACGATCGCCGCGACGACAGCGATCACCACCATGGCGCCGAGCAGCTCCCTCACCGGTGCGGATCTTACGTCCCGGGCAGACTTGGAGCGGTCCGCGGTACTGGGGATCGTCACCAAGCGGTCATGATTTGGCGGTGAGCATCCTCCGATCGGCGACGAATGGCGACCTGCCATTCATCTCCTGGAGGAGAGGATGACCACGGTTCCACGGCGGCGCAGCAGGGCGGTTGGCACGGTCGGCAGCCTGGCCCGGCGTGGCCGGTGGGCAGCCCCCGCCTTCGCGCTCTTCGCCCTCCTCCGCGTGCCTTCGTTCCTCGAGCCGAACTGGTACACCGACGAGGGCGGCGCCGCCGCCGCCGCCAGGGAGCTGCTCAAAGGGCGGGTGCTCTACTCGCAGATCTGGAGCAACAAGCCCCCGCTTCACCTCTGGACCATCGCCCTCGACATCCAGGCGTTCGGTGGCTCCGAGGCCGGTCTGCACATCCTCACGCTCCTGAGCGGCGGGCTGACGCTGGGGGCGGTGGCGTACATGGTGCGTCCGCTCCTCGGCGGCCGCCGAGCCTTGGGCGCCCTGCTCGTGGTCGCCGTGCTCCTCGGGACGCCGGTGTTCGACGCCGAGCTCGCCGTTCCAGAGAGCTTCCTCATCGCCCCGGCGGCGTGGGCGGGAGCCGTGGTGCTGCGGCGGGCGTCGGGCGTGGGATCGCCGTCACGCTGGTGGCCGGTGGTGGCGGGGCTCCTCGCCGCCGTGGCCATCGCATACCAGCAGACCGCCCTGGCCGATGCCGGCGCATTCCTGCTCGTCCTCCTCTTCAGCCCCAGGGTCACCGCTCGCGAGGCGATCCTGTTCGCGGGAACGGTGGCCGCGGTCACCGCGACCTGGCTGAGCATCGCGTTGATCACCGCCGGCCCGAGTGCTGTGTACTTCGCGCTCATCGGCTTCTACATCCCGTGGTCCCAGTCGGTGCTGCCCGCCAGCCGTGGCGGGCTGGTCCACCTCGCCGCCGGGCTCGGTGGCGCCGTCCTGCTGACCTGTGCCGGCGCCTTCGGCAGCCGGCGCAACTCCGCCGTCGTGTGGGGTGCCTGGCTGTGGGCGGGCGCCGACCTCCTCGTGGCCGCGTCGGCCCAGATGCCCTATGCGCACTTCCTCGTGGTCAGCGTCGTCCCGGTCACCGTGGCGCTGTTCAGCCTCCGTCCCTCGATGGTGCTTGGCGTCCCGGTGAGGAGGGGGCTGTCAGCAGCCGCGATGGTCACCGGGGTGGTCGCGGCCGGTTCCATCGCCCGCGTCGCCGGCGTCGACTGGATCCCGGCGGGGGCGACCGGTGGCACCGTGCCCACCAGCCACAACCTTTTCGCCTACTACGGCGGGACGATGGAGGTTCTGACCAGGCAGCGGAGCCTCACCAGCATGCAGGACACCTTCGACGACCGCGTGTCCGGGGATCGCGCCACGGCGGCCTGGATCAAGAGCCATGGGCTCAGCGGTCACAGCACGGTGGCCTGGTCGTCGGACGCGTGGCTGTACGTCCTTGGGGACCTCCCTCTCAGTCTGCCCACGCCGCCGATCTACAACGACGAGGTGCTCCTCGGACACACCGGCCAGGTGGCAGAGACGGTCGCGCAGATCGACCCGGAGATCATCATCACGACCACCGACGCGCTGACCGGCTTCCCGGAGGTCCTTCCGTTGCTGACCAGCAACTACAGGGTCGTCGACCAGGAGAGCACGGTGATGGTGTGGCTGCGCGACGACGACGACGTGCCCACCCCGCAGACCACTGGGCCCTGACCCTGATCCGACGTCTGCGTCGAGACTGCCGCGCCCGGCGCTCAGGCGGCACACTAGCCACATGACTGCTGTGGCGCTGCGTGATCGTCCGAGCCCTCCTACTGAGGACGGCCGCGACCTGGTCATCGAGGTGACCGGCCTCGTCAAGAGGTACGGGACGGTGGAAGCGGTGCGTGGCATCGACCTCGCCGTGCGCCGCGGTGAGATCTTCGGGTTCCTCGGACCCAACGGTGCCGGCAAGTCGACGACGATCTCCGTCCTCTGCACGCTCCTCAAGCCCACATCCGGGAGCGCACGGGTTGCCGGCCTGGACGTCTCGCGGGACCCCGATGGAGTGCGCTCGCGCATCGGCCTGGTGTTCCAGGACCCGTCGCTGGACATCCAGCTGACGGCGCGAGAGAACCTCCTCTTCCACGCCATGGTCTACGGTGTGCCCCGCGCTCAGCGAAGGGAGCGCATCGTGGCGGCTCTCGCCACCGTCGACCTGTCGGACCGCGCGGACTCACTGGTCACGACGTTCTCTGGTGGGATGAAGCGGCGCCTGGAGATCGCCCGGGGCATCCTCCACGCCCCTGAGGTGCTCTTCCTCGACGAGCCCACCTCGGGCCTCGACCCGCAGACACGTGCCAACGCGTGGGAGCACCTCGGCCGCATCCGCGACACCACCGGCCTGACCATCTTCATGACCACGCACTACATGGAGGAGGCGGAGTTCTGCGATCGCATCGCGATCATCGACCACGGCACCATCGTCGCCCTCGGCACCCCGGACGAGCTCAAGGCTCAGGTGGGCGGCGACATCGTCGTGGTCAGCTCGGTTGACGACACCCTTGCCGCCGAGGAGATCACGCGCAAGCTCGGCGTGACCGCCGTGCGCGACGGGGACACTCTTCGCATGGAGGTCCAGGACGGCGCCCAGTTCGTGCCCCAGCTGATCACCGCCCTCTCCATGCCCGTGAAGACGGTCACCGTCCGGCGGCCCAGCCTCGACGACGTGTTCCTCAAGCTGACCGGTCGCGCCATCCGCGAGGCCGAGGGCGAGGGCCGCATGGGCATGATGCGGGCGATGGCCGGTGCGAGAGGCCGCCGATGACGGCAGGCACGAGCGTCACCACAACAGCGCCCCCGGCGGTGGTGGCCACGCCGCCTCGCGTCTCGGTGTCGATGGCGCAGGCGGTCTACATCATCTGGTACCGCGACATCATCCGCTTCTGGCGAGACCGGGTGCGGCTGGTCATGTCGCTTGCGCAGCCCATCCTCTACCTGGCGATCTTCGGGGTCGGCCTCAGTTCCACGCTGGGCAAGTCGGGCTCGCTGAGCGGGGCCGGCCTGCCCGCGTCGTTCAGCTACATCCAGTTCATGTACCCGGGCGTGCTCGGGATGGCGGTGCTGTTCACGGCCATCTTCAGCGCCATGTCGGTGGTGTGGGACCGCGAGTTCGGTTTCCTCAGGGAGATCCTCGTCGCACCGATCAGCCGTTCGGCCGTGGCGCTCGGCAAAGCGCTGGGCGGCGCCACGCAAGCGGCGTTCCAGGGCGTGGTGATGCTCGTCTTCGCGCCGTTCGTGGGGGTGCACCTGACCGTGGTGTCGGTGGTCGAGGTCATCCCGCTGCTGTTCCTGCTTGCCTTCGCGCTCACCAGCTTCGGGGTGGCGATCTCCGCCCGGCTCAAGACGATGCAGGGGTTCCAGGTGGTCATGAACTTCCTGATGATGCCGATGTTCTTCCTCAGCGGGGCGCTGTTCCCGTTGCGCGGCCTGCCCGGGTGGATGACGGTGCTCACCCGTTTCGATCCGGTCGCGTACGGCATCGCGCCGGTGCGGTCGGCGATCCTCGGAGGTGCGGGCCTGCCCCAGGCCGCGGTCGACCGCCTCACGTCGGTCACGATCGGCAGCTACATCGTTCCCGTCGGGGTGGACGTCGGCGTCCTCGCGGCATTCAGCGCAGCCATGCTCGCCATCGCAATGCGGTCGTTCCGCCACCGCGACTGAGACGGGTCGCGGCCGGTCTGCGCAGTGGCGATACCCACGCGGTTGACACCCTCTCCCCCAAACATCCGCCTTCGCGACGTGGAGCGCGGCGACGTCGATGCTTATGTACGCATGCGCTGCGACCCACGGATGATGGCGGAGCTGGGCGGACCCCTGCCACGTGACGGGATCGACGCCAAGGTGGAGAGCGACATCGCGCTGGTCGCGTCGGGGGATGCCTGGATCTGCATGATCATCGTCGGCGAGTCACCCGATGAAAGGGTGGCCGGCAGCGTTGTCCTCTGGTCGCACGACGACGACGGCGACGCGATTTCAGAGATCGGCTGGATGGTCCTGCCGGACTTCCAGGGCCGTGGCGTCGGCAAATCGGCGGTCAGCATGCTCATTGAACGAGCCCGTGGCTCACGCCGCTGGGGAGTTGTGCACGCTTTTGCGGGGGTGACCAACGGAGCCTCGAACGGGATCTGCCGCTCACTGGGGTTCACCCTTGCCGGCCAGCGTCACGCCCAGTTCGCTGGTCGAACCTTGTTCACCAACCACTGGCGGCTCGACCTGCCCGTGCACGCGGCGGGCCGGTGAATCACCGACACAGCCCTCGCGCGTCCGATGCCCGGCGGTCGTCGATGACGTGGTACCCGCTACAGGGGTCGAACCTGTGACCTTGGGATTAAGAGTCCCCTGCT
>DAISRJ010000073.1:0-5076 GCA_036828955.1 Candidatus Dormiibacterota bacterium
TATGGTGGCTGCGGAATGACGTCGCGAGCATTTGTGACCGGTGGGACAGGTTTCCTCGGCGGGGCGCTCGTCGAGAGCCTGGTGGATTCCGCTCGCTCCGTCAGAGCGCTGGTCCGCTCGGATGCGGCCGCCGCGAGGATGGTCGCGCTCGGCGTCGAGCCGGTGTTCGGCGACCTGCTCGACCGCTCTGCCCTCGAGGCCGGGCTGGCGGGCTGCGACGTCGTCTACCACGTCGCCGGGGTGAACGCCTTCTGCCTGCCCGATCCGCGGCCGCTCTTCGAGGTCAACGTCGCCGGGTCTCGGGCCATCGCCCTGGCCGCAGCCGCCGCCGGCGTGGGACGGCTCGTCTACACGTCGTCGGCCGCAACCATGGACGTGCAGCGGGCGGCCACCGGACGCCCCGGCGTCGAACCGCGTTTCCTCTCCAGGTATGCACAGTCCAAAACCGAGGCCGAGCGCGCCGTCCTCGAGGTGGCCGACCAGACCGGTCTCGCCGTCGTCTGCGTCAACCCGGCGTCGGTCCAGGGCCCGGGGCGCACCAGTGGCACGGCCCGGCTCCTCATCGGGTACCTGAACGGCACGCTGCGCGTGGCGGTGGACGGCCCCCTGAACGTCATTGACATCGCCGACTGCACCCGTGGCCACATCCTCGCCGCGGAGAGAGGTGTCCCGGGCGAGCGCTACCTGCTCTGCGGCGCCTCGACGACCTTGCGTGCCGGCCTGCAACTGCTCGGCCGCCTCACCGGGATCGAGGACGCTCCGCGCTTCCTGCCGCCGGGGGTGGCGTTCGCGGCAGCAGCCGGGGTTGAGGTCGTCGCCCGCGCCCGCCGGCGGCGATCGTCCTTCTGTCGCGAGATGGTGCGAACGCTCATCGAGGGTCACACCTACGACGGAAGCGGGGCCGCGCGAGGCCTCGGGCTCGTCTACGCCCCGCTCGAGACCACCATGCGGCGCACCATCGCCTGGTACATCGAGCAGGGTCTCCTGACCCGTGCGCTGCCCGGCTTCACCGGCGACCCCGCCGAGGACCCGGAGCTAGCGCCGCCGGCCGGGTAGCCCGGCCCGGCTCGTCAGGGCCGGCCGCTGTCACGCGCCGGCGTGGGTGCTCGGCGCGGGGGCCCGGGACGGCGGATCGTGAACCGGTTCTCGGTCCCGTGCATGAGCCGCCGAATGTTGGCCTGGTGGAGTGCGAGAATGGCCACCGCCGCGCCGCCGGTGAAGAGCACCTCGGCCCACGAGCCTCCGAACACGTAGACCAGCGGCGGTAGGGCCACGGCCCCCGTCATCGAGGCGACCGACGTGTAGCGCGTGGACAGGAGCACCAGCCACCAGAGGACTGCCACCGCCAGCGATGCCAGTGGGGCCATCACCAGGGCCACCCCGACGGTGGTGGCCACGATCTTGCCGCCGCGCCGGAACCGCAGGAACAGCGGTCGCCAGTGGCCGATGAGCGCCCCGATGCCGGCCACCACCGCACCCGTGCCGCCGCCCACCACGAGCCCGACCGCGGCCGCCAGGGAACCCTTGCCGATGTCGAGCAGCGCCACGGCGACCGCGGTCTTGAAGCCGGCGACCCGCCAGACGTTGGCGGCACCGGTGTTGGCGCTGCCCACCCGGCGGATGTCGGTGCCCGTGACGATTCTCGCCAGCCAGTACCCCCAGGCGAGGCTGCCGAGGACGTATCCAGAAAGCCCCACCAGCGCCGTTGTCAGGAGGCTCACCCGGCGATTCTAGACCGCTGCTTCCCGGGTCACCTGCCGGTCGGTATCCTTGCCGGGCTTTGAGTGCGGAGTTGCCGTCTGATGAGGATGGAGGACGTGCGAGCCCAGCCCTGACCGACACGCGCGGCTGGACGTGAGACGCCACCTCACGCTCCCCAACCAGCTGACCATCTTCCGCATCCTCCTCGTCCCCGTGATCGCGGCGATGCTGGCCCTGGACTTCGCCGACCACTACCAGTACAGCGCTGTGGCCTACGCCACCGCCGCAGCCACCGACACCCTCGATGGGCGCATCGCGCGCAGCCGCAACCTGGTGTCGGAGCTCGGGAAGTTCCTCGATCCCCTGGCGGACAAGCTGCTCGTGATCACCGTGCTGGTGATCCTCGCCGGCCAGTCGCTGCTGCCGTCGTGGGTCGTGGTGGTCATCGCCGCGCGCGAGTTCCTCATCACGGGGATCCGCTCCGTGGCGGCGGCGCAGGGTGTGGTGGTGAGCTCAACGCCGTGGGGCAAGTCGAAGATGCTCACCCAGAACATCATGATCGTGCTGATCATCCTGGCCCAGCCGTTCGGCATCCTCACGGCGCCTGCGGTGGCGTTTACCTGGATCGCGGTCATCGCCACTGTCCTGAGCGGGCTCGACTACCTCTGGCGATACCGCCACTTCATCATCTAGCGCCGCTCGTCCGCGCCAGCCGGGATGGCCGGCTCAGTCGTCGTCGTCCACCCAGTCGAGCGTTCGTTGCACCGCCTTCTTCCATTTGCGATAGCCCTTGTCGCGCGCTGTGGAGTCCATCTGCGGAAGCCACTCGCCGGCCTTGTGCCAGTGGGCGCGGAGGCTCTCCACGTCAGGCCAGAAGCCGACCGCGAGCCCGGCGGCGTAGGCGGCGCCGAGCGACACCGTCTCGGCGACGATCGGCCGCACCACGGGCACACCGAGGACGTCGGCGAGGAACTGCATCAAGAGGTTGTTGGCAGTCATGCCACCATCGGCTTTGAGTGTGGTCAGGTCGATGCCCGAGTCGGCGTTCATGGCATCGACGACCTCGCGGGTCTGCCAGGCGGTCGCCTCGAGCACGGCGCGGGCGAGGTGACCCTTGGTGGCGTAGCCGGTGAGACCGGCGATGACACCGCGGGCGTCGCCCCGCCAGTGCGGCGCAAAGAGACCGGAGAACGCGGGTACGAAGTAAATGCCACCGTTGTCTTCAACGGTGCGTGCCAGCGTCTCCACCTCAGGGGCGCTGCCGATCAGGCCCACCTTGTCGCGGAACCACTGCACGAGCGCCCCGGTCACGGCGATCGAGCCCTCGAGCGCGTACGTGGCCGGCTCGTCACCGATCTTCGATCCAACGGTGGTGAGCAGCCCGTGTGCTGATCGAACCGGTCGGTCGCCGGTGTTCAGCAGCAGGAAACTCCCAGTCCCGTACGTGCATTTGGCCTCGCCGACGGAGAAGCACGTCTGCCCGAAGAGAGCCGCCTGCTGGTCGCCGAGAGCGGCGGCGATGGGGACGCCACCGAGTGAGTCTCCCGCCTCACCGTAGACCTTCGACGAAGGTTGGATGGCGGGGAGCATGGCGCGGGGGACGCCGATCGCATCGAGCAGGGTGTCGTCCCAGTCGAGCGTCTCGAGGTTCATGAGCATGGTGCGACTGGCATTGGTCACGTCGGTCACGTGACGTCCCGTGAGGTTCCAGACGAGCCAGCTGTCCATTGTCCCGAAGAGCAGGTCACCGCCTTCGGCGCGCTCGCGCAGCCCGGGAGCGCTGTCGAGCAGCCAGCTCACCTTCGGTCCCGAGAAGTAGGTCGCCAACGGCAATCCGCAGCGGTCGCGGAAGCGGTCCTGCCCGTGTTCCTCGCCAAGCTTGCGCACAATGCTGTCGGTGCGGGTGTCCTGCCAGACGATGGCGTTGTGCACCGGCTCACCGCTGACACGGTCCCAGACCACCGTCGTCTCGCGCTGGTTGGCGATGCCGAGGCCGACCAGGTCGCTCACGCCGAAGCCACCGGTGTCGAGGGCCCGGCGCACCACCTCGACCACGTTGCGCAGGATCTCGCGCGGGTCGTGCTCGACCCAACCCGGACGCGGGAAGATCTGCTCGTGCTCCATCTGGCTCACAGACACGATCCGGCCCTGGTGGTCGAACACAAGGCAACGTGAGGACGCGGTCCCCTGGTCGACGGCGGCGATGTACTTCTCGCTCACGGCATCCCGGCTCCTCTCTCAACCACTGCGCCCAGGTGTCCTCCGCAGGGACAAGGGCAATGCCCCACAGCGTTTGTCATTGCCCTTAGTCATGGTGATAACGGCGTGGGGGTCTTTTGCGTGACAGTCGATGGGGCATTGGCCCGCTACCACGGGACTGCCCCAAGGTCGCGCGAGATGGTGCGCGCACCCTCGCGGACATAGGAGACGAGGTCGCTGCGTATCTGCGATCCCTCACAGAGGCGCTCGATCGGACCGGAGATGGCGATGGCACCGACGGCGACGCCCATCCGATCGTGAACCGGGGCAGCGCAGGAGGCCTCGCCCTGGATCAACTCCTCCATCTCTGACGCCCACCCGTCCGCCCTCACCTGCTCGAGTTCCGCCAGCAGTCGCTGCGGATCGGTGATCGTGGCCGGGGTGAAGCGGGCCAGCTCCTTCTTGGTCAGCTCGGCCGCCAGGTAGGGGTGATGAGCCAGCAACCCCTTGCCCATTGCGGTGGCATGCGCCGGCAGTAGGGCTCCGACCTCGAGTGCCTGGGGGCTGTCGTCGGGCCGGAAGACGTGGTGAACGACCAGCACGTGCCCGTCGTGCATGGTGCCCAAACGAACGCTCTCGTTGCTCCGCGCCGCCAGCCAGTCCGACCAGTTGAGCGCTCGGGTGCGCAGTTCATTGCCGTCGAGGTAGCTGCTGCCGAGGTGAAGGAGGGCGGCGCCCATCCTGTATTTGCCCGACTCCGGGTCCTGTTCGACGAAGCCGACCGAGAGCAGGGTGCGCAGGATCCCGTACACCGTTCCCTTGGGCAGACCCAGTTCCCCGGCCAGTTCCACGAGGCCCAGCCGGCGCGTGCGCCCTGACAGCAGTCGAAGGATCGCCGAGGCTCGTTCGATCGATTGGATGGGCTTGGGCACCGCGGAAGCCTAGCGTGTGAGTGGCCCGGTGCGGCGCAAGTAGGGCCATGCCATGAGGCGATTGACAATGCCCCACGACCGAGGGTAGTGTCCCACCGCCCTACCCGGGTACAGGATCGCGACTGGAGGTGGCTATGGTCACGAAAATCTTTGTCTCGGAGATCATCGGGACAGCCCTGCTGATCCTCCTGGGAGACGGGGTCGTTGCAGCCGTCCTGCTCGGCAAGTCGAAGGCGGAGAACAG
>DAISRJ010000074.1:0-4898 GCA_036828955.1 Candidatus Dormiibacterota bacterium
CGATGCTGCCGTCGCGGCGACCACCGAGGGTGGAGGTCAGTTCCTGGTACTGCGCGGCGCTCAGGTAGGCGGAGAAGCGATCGTTGTAGGTGTCGTGGAGGATCTGCACGATCCCCTGGGCGGCACCCTGTGTTCCCTGGGCGGCCGGGAGGTCTCGAATCACGTAATTCTGCTCGACGGCCTGCCAAGCCGCGGCGATGCTGGACTGGTCGATGCCGGGCCCGGCGCCGATGTGCGGGAACACGGTCGCGATCACACCCCCGAGCGACGATGTCGACAGGTTCACCACCAGGAGCGCCGTCAGGTAGCACGCGGCGACCACTGCCGCGGTGCGGCGCACGCCCATGGGCGGGAGTGCCAGTCGCGGTCGCCGAGGCACGGTTGGGGGCTCGGGCCGCTCGGCGGCGCCGGGCGGGCCGAGCAGGCTCACGAGAGATAGGCGAGCGGGTTCAACGGGACGTTGTTGAGGTCCACCTCGAAGTGGAGGTGGCAGCCGGTGCTGTTGCCGGTGCTGCCCTCGTACCCGATCTGCTGTCCACGGTGCACCGTCTGGCCGTCCCCCACGGTGAACGATTCCATGTGGCCGTACACGGAGATCCAGCCGTTGCCGTGGACGATGAGGATGTGGTCACCGTACCCATACGCGCTGTAGTAGGTGTGGGCGATGCCGCTGTCCGCGGCGGTGATGCTGTTGCCACACGGCGCCGCGATGTCGATGCCGCTGTGGAAGTGCCTGGTGGCGCAGTTGGGATCGTAGGGCTCGAACGGGTAGGTGGTGCAACCGAATCCCTGCGTGATCGGGCCGGTCTCCGGCCACGCGAAGTGGCCGTTGCCGCCACCGGCAGCGAGAGCGGCCGCCTCCTGTGCCTGGAGGGCGGCGATCTGGGCGTTGAGCTCCTTGGTTGCCTGCTCCATCGCGGCGAGCTCCGCCTGGTCCCGTGCCTGCAGCGCGACAAGCTCCTGCTGGGCCTGCTGGCGAGCGCCGAGCGCGTCATCGAGCTGCGCGACGATCCCATTCAGCGTGGCCAGCAACTGGGTCTGCTGGTTCTTCGACGTGCTGATCCTGGCGACGTCGTCCAGCACCGCCTGCTCCTCAGTTGTCACCGTGGCGATGAGCTGCTGCTCGCTCTGGCCGAGACGATGGACATCGAGGACGTGCTGCCAGAAGCTGTTGAAATCGCCGGAGTTGAGGAAGTTGCTGAAGGTGTTCGACGCCAGCTGCGCCTTGTACATGACCACGATCTCGACGGTGAGCTGTTGACGGTCGGCGGCCAGGTGCTGCCGGGTGAGCGCGAGGTTGGTCTGTGCTGCGGCCAGGTCGGCCTTGATGAGACCGAGCTGCGTCTGCGCGCTGGCGACCTGCGACCTCGTGGTGGACACCTGAGTGTTGAGGCCACTGATGGCTTTTTCCAGAGCCGACTCCTGGGTGGCGGCCGCCGCCAGCTGGCTGCGCAACTGCGCCATGCTGGCGCTGTCCGCGGAGAGCTGGTGCTTGGCCGCACCGATCTTGTCGGTGATGCCGTCCGCGGCGGCGCGGCGCGAGTCGGTGCCGAGCGCGGCGATCGCGACCACGGCGGTTGCCAGCACGACGGCCACGAGGCCGCGGGAGAGCGACGGCATGCGGCGGCGCCGAGCCCGGCGCCTCGACGTCGGCATGGGGGCGGTCATCGGGATCTGCCATCGCGTCCTTCCGCCGTCAGGCGGCGAGGAAGCGACGCACCCCCAGGTAACTGCCGATCGCGCCG
Organism: Candidatus Dormiibacterota bacterium; assembly: GCA_036828955.1. GTDB lineage: Bacteria > Chloroflexota > Dormibacteria > Aeolococcales > Aeolococcaceae > Aeolococcus. The sequence continues at coordinate 1,746 of DAISRJ010000074.1, forward strand.
ATGATGGCGCCACCGGCGAACAGGCCGGCGACAACGACAAGCGTGAAGAGGCCGTCGAAGGGGATCGAGAAAAGCGCGCCCGCTGTGAGCGACACCACCAGCCGGTAGATACCGAGCACCACGAGGCCGGCGAGGATCGCCCCAAGCACCCCGCCGAGGATGCCCTCGAGGAGGAAGGGCCAGCGCACGAACCAATCAGTGGCGCCGACCAGTTTCATGATCTCGATCTCCGTGCGGCGCGCGTACACGGCGGTGCGGATGGTGTTCATGATGATCACCAGGCTGACCACGAGCAGCATCAGCGACACGAAGCCCACCACCGCCTCGATGATGTTGATGGCGGCCTGGATCTTGGGCGTGACATCGGGGTTGTAGTCGGTCGGCTGAGTGGTGTCGACGATCGGGTCGGACCGCGCCACTGCGTCAAGGAGCACGAGGTAGCGCAGTTGCTTGACGTCCACGTTGAGCGACGCCGGCAGTGGGTTGCTGCCCAGGGCGGTCACGGCCGTGGCAATGTCCGTGCCCTTGCTGGCCGCCTCCTGGAACGCCTGGTCCTTGTTCTCGAAGCTGACGTCGAGCACGCGGGTGTCGACCTGGAGGCGGTGCTGGAAGTTGACGATGTCGGCCAGGGAGACGCCGTCCTGGATGTAGATCTTGAGCTTGCTCGCCCGTGATTCCTGGTCCTTGAGCACGTTGGTGAGAAGGTGCGTTCCCAGCGCCAGCGCCCCGATGAGCACGAGGATGAGGCCCATCGTGCAGACGCCCGCGAGCGAGACTCCCAGGTTGCGGCGGAAGTTCTGAAGGGAAGACCTGATCGCGAACCAGAACGCGGAGAAGAAGCGCCTCAAATGGTTGCCTCCCCCTCGCGCAGGTACTGACCCTCCTGCTCGTCGCGGATCACCCGTCCGCCGTCGATGGCGATGACCCGGCGGCGCACCAGGTCGACGACCTCACGGTTGTGGGTGGCCATGAGCACGGTGGTGCCCCGATGGTTGATCTGCAGGAGGAGCTGGACGATGCCCCAGGAGGTGTCGGGGTCGAGGTTGCCGGTCGGCTCGTCCGCGAGGAAGATGCGCGGCCGGGCGACCAGGGCACGCGCGATGGCGACGCGCTGCTGCTCGCCGCCGCTCAGCTCATCGGGGAACTTGTCGATCTTGTCCTCGAGGCCGACGATCCAGAGGGTCTCCTCCACCTTCTGGCGGAGATGACGCTGACCCGGCCGGGTGACCTGGAGCGCGAAGGCGACGTTCTGCCCCACCGTCATGGTGGGCAGGAGCTTGTAGTCCTGGAAGACGATCCCGAACTTGCGGCGCAGCTTGGGCAGGCGGCGACGGGGCATCCGAGTCACCTCCTGACCGTCCACGAAGATGCGACCGGAGCTGGCCATCTCGTCGCGGATGAGCAGGCGGACCAGGGTGGACTTGCCCGCCCCGCTGGCGCCCACCAGGAACACGAAGTCACGCTGGTAGATGGCCAGGTCGATGTCGCGGAGGGCCACCGTGCCACTGGCGTAGGTCTTGCCGACGCCGTGGAAGCTGATCACGGGGCGCAGCGCCGGGTCGCTGGCAAGGGCAGGGCGGTGGGCGAGCGCGATGGTCACGCGATTCCCTGCCGGCGCAGCTCCGCGGGCGGCGTGGATCGCCGGAGCGCAGGACGCGGATCGGCGTCGGAATGGTTCACAGCGGGGGATCCCAGCGCCCGGCAGGCCCGTTTTCACGACCGCCCAGCCGGGTGGCACGGCGTGAGGTCCCGCCCGGTTCGCGTGGAGCGTGGAGCGCATTGAGACCGGCGAAGGGACCGTCCGAGTATACGACCGGGTCGGAACTTGCTCGCACAATCGCGACAAACCCACAGAAACGAGCAGGGATCGATCGGTGCACCGCGACGCGCTTGCGTCGTGTGCCGCGAGAGGTCAGGCCGCCTCGCGGGCCGACCAGCGCAGGTAGGCCTCCATGAAGGGGTCCAGGTTGCCGTCGAGAACCGACTGCGCGTTGCCGACCTCGGCGCCGGTGCGGTGGTCCTTGACCATGGTGTACGGGTGGAGCACATACGAACGGATCTGGCTGCCCCATTCGGCGGGCATCGACTCGCCGCGCAGCTCGGCGACGTGCTCGGCGTGGGCGGCCTGCTTGAGCGCCAGCAGCCGGGAGCGGAGCACGCGCCACGCCACGTCACGGTTCTGGTGCTGGGAGCGCTCGTTCTGGCAGGTGACCACGACCCCGGTGGGGATGTGCGTGAGGCGGATCGCCGAGGACGTCTTGTTGACGTGCTGGCCGCCGGCACCGCTGCTGCGGTACACGTCCTCGCGGACGTCCTTGGGGTCGATGTCGATATCGACCGCGTCCTCGATCTCGGGGGTCACCTCGACGAGCGCGAACGAGGTGTGGCGGCGGGCGGCGGCGTCGAACGGGCTGATGCGCACGAGGCGGTGCACGCCGCGCTCCGACTTGAGCAACCCGAAGGCGCGTGGCCCGGTGATGCGCAACGTTGCCGACTTGATGCCGGCCTCGTCGCCCGGCGATTCGTCGATGAACTCGACGGAGTACTTCTTCTCCTCCGCCCAGCGCATGTACATGCGCATCAGCATCTCGGCCCAGTCCTGCGAATCGGTGCCGCCGGCGCCGGCGTGGATGCCGACGATGGCCGGGTTGTCGCTGTAGGGGTCGCTGTAGAGCAGCTCGAGCTCACGACGGTCGAGCTCCCGCTCCAGCGAGTCCAGCTCCGACGAGACCTCCGCGCCCATCTCGTCGTCGGGCTCGGAGGCGAGCATCGACGCGAGGTCGAGGGCGTCGTCGGTGCGCTTCTCGATGGCTGCCACCGAGGTGATCTCGTCGCGCAGCCGCGAGGCGTCCTGGGTCAGGGTGGCGGCGTGGCGAGGATCGTCCCAGAGGCTGGGGTCGTTGATCTCGGCGTCGAGCTCGGCGAGCCGGACCCGCTTGGTGTCCAGGTCAAAGGTGGCCCAGCAGGTCGACTGCTCGGGCCTTGACCTCGTGGGCGCGCGTGGACAGCTCACTCATCTCGGGGTCGAGTGTACCGGTGGAGCGCCGTCAGGGCAGCGCGCCCCGCCCGGGCGCTGGGCGCGGCTCTACCATGCTGCTGGTGACCGACAGGCTGATCGTCCCCGACACGCGGGGCGACACACCCGCGGACCGC
>DAISRJ010000075.1:0-4779 GCA_036828955.1 Candidatus Dormiibacterota bacterium
CGGCACACGTGCCGTCCAGCACCGGTTGCGCCGTGGTCAGCAGCGGCCAGGCGATGTCGATCGGCTGTCCCGCATAGGTGGCGTCGACGGCGACCGTCAGGGCCCCGTCGACGCCGTCGGCTCCGCTGGCGCGAACGCCGCTGGGCGCCGCCGCCAGGTAGGGGCGCGCGAGGTGAGAGAGGACCTTGGTGTCGGTGTGACCCGCGCTGTCACGGATGCCCCACGTGGAGTCCTCGCGCCACTGCCACCACGCCCAGCCGGCACCGGCGGCATCGTAGGCGTCGAGCGCGTCGTCGATCCACAGCGTGGCCTGCGCCTGCGTCGACGACATTCCCCATTCACCCACCCAGAGCGCTGCCGGGACGCGTGACGCCTCGCCGGCGACCTGCGCGACGTGGGCGTCGAGCGCCTGCGCGTCGCCGTCGAAGGTGGGGGGCACCAGGGACCCGGTGTATTCGTGGGGCGAGTACACGAGATCGGGCGCCTGCAGGGGCACGACCGTCGTCCCGAAATCGGCGAACAACTGACCCTCGACGATGAAGAGGTGGTTGGGGTCGACTGCGCCGATGGCGTCGATGGCGCGCGCGTACAGCGGCCAGAGGAAGTCCTTCTCGAAGCGGATCGGCGGCAGGGGGAGGGCGTGTGGCTCGTTGTAGAGGTCGTAGCCGGCCACGCCGCTGTCGCCGCGGAAGTGTGCGGCGAGGAGCCGCCAGGTCTGCATGTAGTCGGCCTGCCAGTCTGGGGACAGCCAGAAGTAGGTGTTGGCTGCGTTGACGGCCGGCGAGAGATGACGCTGCCAGTCGCCGAGGATCGACAGGTGGAGGTCGGGCATGGCCGGGACGGCCGCCCAGGAGGGCGCGCCGGAACCGCCGAATGATGAGCTCCAGTCGAGGAAGTGCATGTCGAGGACCACGTAGATGTGGTGGCTGTTCAGCAGGCGCACGGTGCTGTCTATGGCGTCGAGATATGTCGTGTCCCACGTGCCGCGCTGAGGTTCGAGGCGCCCCCACGAGACGGCGAGGCGCACCACGTCGAAGCCGTCGCTCTCCATCATGGCGGCGTCGCCGTCGTCGAGCGGGGAGCGCAGCACCGTCGATTCCAGCAGGGTCGAGGTGTTGAAACCGCGAAGCAGGACGGTGCGGCCCTGTTCGTCGACGATGGTGCGGTCGTGCACGGACAGCCAGGAGAGGCCCCAGCTGGCCGCGCCTCGGTGGGCCGCGCCGACGGTCGTGGTGAGCGCGGACACGGGCATCTCGAACCAGGCCAGCGACGCGACCACGGCCAGCACGACAGCCACCCCGCTGCGTGTTCCGCGAGCCCCCTCACCGCCCCGTCGCCGGACAGCCGGCAGCAGTTTCACCCGGGCATGGTCGCACTGGGAGCGGCCGAGGTGGCTTGCCATAAAATATAGTTAGCCTCTATAATCACATCTGTCATGAGCAGAACCGCAGCCCCCGGCAGAGAGGCCCCCCGCGCCGCCGCCGGCCTCGACCCCGTGGCCATCGCCAATCGGCTGCGGCCTGTTGTCGTCCACCTCAACCGGCACCTCCGTCGCGAGTTGCATGCGCTGGGGGTGGGCAGCAGCCAGGTGTCTCTGCTCGCCTCGATCCACGACAGGCCCGGCATCGGGGTGGGGGAGCTGGCGGCCAACGAAGGCACGTCCGCCCCGTCGGTGTGCAACCACATCGACCGCCTCGAGGCGTCTGGGCTGGTGACGCGCACCCGCGCCGGCGACGACAAGCGTCGGGTCGGGCTGACGTGCACGGCAGATGGGGCGCGCGTGCTCCGCGCCGTTCGTTCGCGTCGCACCGCTTGGCTGGCGGCCCGCCTGCGCGACCTGCCCGAGGATCAACTGCGCGCCATCGACGCTGCCATGGCCGGCCTCTCGGCTCTCGTGGAGCGCTCGGCAGGGTGAGTGTCGGCAGCGCCTCCTCGCGCACCTTCGCCTCGCTGAGGCGGCATCGCAACTACCGGCTGTACTTCGGCGGCCAGGTCGTGTCGTTGAGCGGTACCTGGATGCAGAACGTCGCCCAAGCGTGGCTCATCATCGTGCTGACCCACGGGTCGGCGTTCGCCGTCGGGGCCCTGGCACTCTGCCAGTTCGGACCCTACGCGTTGCTCGGACTGTTCGGTGGTTCCCTCGCCGACAGGATCAACGGCCGCCGCACCCTCGTGTTCACGCAGTCGGCGTCGATGGCGGTCGCCGCCGCCCTCGCCGCCCTGGCCCTCACCCACAGCGCGCAGGTGTGGGAGGTGTTCCTCATCGCCACCGCGTCGGGGGCGATCCTCATCGTGGACACCCCGGTGCGTCAGGCGTTCACGATCCAGATGGTGGGCCGCTCCGAGCTGCCCAACGCGATCGCGCTCAACTCCAGCCTGTTCAACGCGTCGCGCGTCTTCGGCCCCGGCATCGCCGGCATCCTCATCGCCACCACCGGCGTGGGCATCTGCTTCCTGATCAACGCCGTCAGCTACCTCGCCGTGGTCGGCGCGCTGCTGCTGATGCGCGAGGATGAGCTGTACGCGGTCAACCGCGGCGCCACGAGGCCGAAGCTGCTGCGCGGCATCGGCGAGGGCCTCGCCTACTCATGGCGCACGCCATCGGTGCGGTTGGTGCTGCTGCTGATGCTGGTCATCTCCACGTTGGCCATCAACTTCAACGTGCTCCTGCCGGTGCTGGCGTCGAAGACGCTAGCCTCCGGCCCCGAGGTGTTCGGGCTGCTCAGCGCCACGTTCGGTGTCGGTGCCCTTGTCGGGGCGCTCACCTCGGCGTCACTGGCACGCGCCAGCACGAGGGCGATGCTCATCGGGGCGGTGGGATTCGGCGCGTCGCTGCTGGCCCTGGCCCCGCAGCGCAGCGTCTGGGCCGCCTGCGTGGTGCTCGTCTTCACCGGCTTCACGTTCTCGCTCTACAGCTCGCAGAGCAACTCGTCGCTGCAGATGGTGGTTCCCGACCGCCTCCGCGGTCGGGTGCTCTCGCTGTACGGCTACGTGTTCTTCGGCACCGCCCCGCTCGGTGGCCTCTTCACGGGTTGGATGTGCGACCGCTACGGGGCCTGGTTGTACCTGCTCATCGTCGGCGGGATCAGCGTCCTCGCGGCCGGCGTCGGCGTGCTCACGGTGCGCACGCGCCGAGCACGGCACGGCGGCAGGCCGTCGCGGCTGGGCATGGGGGGTGCCGACGCTGGCACCATGGCCGCACGGGAGTAGCTCCGCTGTTGGAGGGTGACCGAATGGCGCGGCCTCGCGTGGTCATCATCGGCGCCGGCTTCGGGGGCCTGAGCGCGGCGTGTGCGCTGCGCAGGGCGGACGCCGACGTGCTCGTCCTCGACCGGCACAACTACCACCTCTTCCAGCCGCTTCTGTACCAGGTGGCTTCGGGCCTGCTCGACCCGGCCGAGATCGCCCACCGGTGCGCAGCATCCTGCGCGGCCATCGCAACACCGACGTGCGCATGGAGGAGGTGCGCGGCATCGACCTGGAGCGGAAGGTGGTGCGGGTCGACATCGACATCCCGTACGACTACCTGATCGTGGCGGCGGGGGCTGTGACCAACCACTTCGGCAACCAGGACATCGCCGCGCACACCGTGGGCCTGAAGGGCCTCAACGACGCCCTGTCGCTGCGAGCGACCGTGCTCAGGCGCTTCGAGAGCGCGGCCGAGAGCACGGACGCCCGCGAGAGAGCGCACCTGCTCACGTTCGTCATCGCCGGCGGTGGCCCCACCGGCGTGGAGTACGCCGGGGCGCTCAGAGAGTTGTTCCGCCACTTGCTTCCCAAGGACTTTCCGCGCCTGGACTTCGCGCCTGTGCGCGTGGTTCTGGTGCAGGGCAGCGGCCGCTTGCTGGACACATTCCACCCGCGCCTCGGAGCCATGGCTGCGGGGGTGCTTCGGCGCCGCCAGGTCGAGCTGGTGGCCGATCGCCTGGTGGTGAGTGCCGACGACAGAGGGATCATCCTCGACGACGGCAGCCGCATCGACGCCGCCACGGTGATCTGGACTGCCGGAGTGCGCGCGGCCCCGCTCGGCGAGCAGCTCGGTGAGACCGCTCGGTCTGGCCGCGTCGCGGTGCGCGACACGCTGCAACTGCCCGGCCACGACGAGGTGCCGGTGGTGGGTGACCTGGCGGAGCTGCGCGACAAGGGGGAACTGCTTCCCATGCTCGCCCCGGTGGCGATCCAGCGGGTCATCCACGCGGGCCGCAACGTCATCGCCATGATCGAGGGCGGCGCGCCGACGTCCTTCCGCTACCGCGACAAGGGGACGATGGCGACGGTGGGACGCAACTACGCAGTGGTGCAGATCGGCCGGATCCGCGTCGCCGGGTTCGTGGGCTGGCTGATGTGGCTGTTCGTCCACCTCACCTACATCATCACCTTCCGCAGCAAGGCGGTCATCCTCATCAACCGGGGGTGGAACTACGTGTTCTATGACCGCCCGGTGCGGCTGATCACGCAGGCGTACCCGCACCGTTCTATGGACACGGTGAGCCCCGCGCCACCATAGGCGACGTAAAAGGTAAACAGGCGGCCGTCGGCGGCTCCAACCCAGCCTTTGTCGTCTTTCTTCGCTTCAGCGGCGCTGAGCAGCGCGGACAGGTGCTCTTCGGTCATATCGCTAAAGTTTTTCTTTTCCTGCCCGAAGTCAAGGCGCGGGCGCTTTTATCGTTGAGGCGCGGGCAACTCGCTCTATCGTGCCGGGGTGTCAGGAGGCGTGAGCGCGAAGGAACCGAGCAAGAACGGCGCTCCTCGCGCGTCTGGCGAAGAGAAAACCGACGG
>DAISRJ010000076.1:0-4677 GCA_036828955.1 Candidatus Dormiibacterota bacterium
CTGTCAGGCCGAGGCCACACCGAGCTGCGCCGACGGATCACTGGTCCATTCCGTGACTGTGCCGGCCACGACCGTGACCGTCGCGGCGGCGGTGCGGGCGTCGCGCCAGACCGTGTAGGAACCGGCCACGAGCGAGCCGAACACCGCCGCCCGAACCACCCCCGACGCGGTATGGCGATCCAGGACCCCCGTGTGCACGCGGTGCGCGGACCGGACCGGACTGATCTCGATCTCGTCGTCGATAAAGCCATCATCCAGGTACAGCACCAGCGCTCCCTTCCCGTTGCCGACGTCGACGAGAACGCTCGCCGACTCCCGCGGGCGTGCCTCGGCACGCGGAGAGGCCGACGACGTGGGCGCGCGGTCGGTCACCGCGCGCCCGGTCGCCGTCCCGCTCATCAGTGGAGCGGTTCTGTCTGGTAGCCGCTGGCCGGCGTTGCCAGGTATGGAAAGCTCGACTGGTAGCGCGTGGCCGTCGAGGTCAGACCGTCCGTGAGCAGGCCGGCGGCGCCGTCGGGCGTATATGTAGCCACCAGTGGGTAGGTCGCGCCGGCGATGGCACGCAGCTCGATGCTCACGACGTCGTCGAAGACGCGACGGCCGTTCGGGAAACCGGCGAGGTCACCACCGATGATGCCCAGCGGGCTCGGCTTGCTTGCCGGCGGGATCGCCATGTTGAGGCGCAGCTGGTCGGCCTGGGTCGCACCGGTGTAGTTCTGGAAGCCGGGGATGATCCCCGACGGGATGCCGGTGAGCAGGATGGCGAGCAGGTCGGCGCGAGCGGCGGTCAGGCCCGCGAGATTCGGGAAGACCCCCGGGTACAGGACGGGGAGCAGCTTGGCCAGCTCCGGGTGGGCAACGTAGGAGGCGAACTGGCTGTCGTTCTGCGCCGGCTGCGAGTTCCAGTAGTCCTTCTTCCCCATGGGGATGATCACTTCGTTGATCAGCGGGTTGCCCAGCCGCGACACCTGCACCCAGGGGCCGGACTCGTGGGACATCCCGTTGCCGATCTCGCGAACCTCGGCCTTGCGGCGGCTGGCCGCGGCCCAGACGCCGATGACCGACGTGGCGCTCGCCGGGTTGGTCGGGTTGGAACCGTCCATGGTCAGCATCGTCTTGGGGATGCGCAGGGCGATGGAGTGGACATTGAAGTCCTGCGAGGCGTTCACGCCGGGGGCCGCGGGCAGGGGCACGATGTGCAGGTTCTGGAACGGACGCAGGTCGCCGAGGTCGAAGATCGCACCGAGGTCGACGTAGAAGCCCTCGAGCCTCTGGCCGGCGAAGACGCTCTCACCGGAAGCGAGGCGATGCACTGCCGCCCTGCCAAGCTCGGAGTAGTTCGGTGTCGACGCAGGGCCGATGTTGCAGGGCGGGCAGGCGAGCCCGCTGGCGAGCACCCGGCTCTGTCCGTTGACGACCCTGGTCACAGAGTAGAACTGCTTGCGGTTCCAGTTGGCGCTGCCGATCGAGAGGATCTGCCCGGTGTTGTAGAGGAAGGTGTTGGGGTTGGCAACCCTGGTCTCGAAGAGGAACTGGTAGGTGATCTCCGGGACACCGTCGGCATCGTTGTCGATGTGGATCTCGTACAGCACGTCGTCGCCGAACTCGAAGAAGTTGGGACCGCCGAACGGCGCTTCGAGAGGCACGTAGTTGCTGATGATCGTGACGCTGTCAGGAGCATCCGGGCTCACGAAAGCGTAGGTGTCAGTGTTGTCGGCAACCGGGTCCTTGCTGATCCCCGGAGCCTCGCGATGGGACGACATGTTTTCCCCCGTTCAGTTGGGTTGTTGTTGATACGGCAGCCGCGCGGCTACTTGGCGGCCTTGATGAGGCGCGCCACCACCTCGCTGTCGTGGTAGCTGACCTCACGGTCCCCCACCATCAGCGCGATCTCGCCCCTGCTCGCGTCGCGGACGAACGCCACCATCGGCTGGGGCGCGCCCTCCGCGAGAGGGGTCTTGCCGGAGGGCTTGACGACCGCCCCGGCCAGCGCCGGCGCCGCCCCGAGCGCCCCGGCGGCGGCCAGGCCGGTTGCCGCTCCAACGGACGTGTGGATGAAGCCCCGCCTTGTCAGCTTGCCCATTCCGTGAACCTCCCGTTTGCCTGGTGAGCCGCCGAAGACGGCTCTCGCACTCGCGCGGATCCACGGAGGTATACGGGGCATCGAGGCAGGCGGATCACGGCCCGAACAGACACACAAGGGTGCGCTGCTATCGTCCGGACGATGCAGGGCGAGGGTGCACCGTGAGGGCCATCGAGTGGCTTGGCTTCGCCTTCGGCCTGCTGCTCGTGGCGGCGACTGCGGCCAGCGTCCTCGAGACGACCATCGTGCCCCGCGGGACCCGCACCGGCCTGACCCCGGCGGTGCTGCGCCTCGTCAACCTGCCGATCCGCCTGCTCGCCTCCGGCATCCACAACTACGAGCGACGGGACGCGATGCTCGCGTACGCGTCGTCCGCGTACCTGGTGGCGACCCTCGCGGTGTGGTTGGTCCTGTTCCTCCTGGGATTCGCGCTGATGCTCTGGCCGTCCAGCGCCGACCTCGGTGACGCGTTCCGCACCGCCGGCTCGTCGATGTTCACGCTGGGGTTCGCCTTGCCGCATGGGACGGTGTCCACGGCAGTCGTCTATCTCGCCGCGCTCACAGGCCTGGTCCTGGTGGCCCTGCAGATCGCGTACCTGCCCGTGCTGTACGCGGCGTACAACAGGCGCGAGACCCTGGTCACCATGCTCGAAGGCCTCGCGGGGACGCCGGGATGGGGACCCGAGATCCTGCTGCGCTCCGCGTCGATCGACAACCTCGACGGCCTCCGTGACATGTACGAACGCTGGATGCAGTGGGCGGCGGACGTCTCGGAGAGCCACAGCGCGTACGTCGTGCTCATGTACTTCCGATCGCCCAGCGCCCGGCGCTCCTGGGTGATCTCGCTGCTCTCCATCCTCGACGCCGCCGCCATGCACCTGGCGTTGTGCCCGATCACAGTCCCCGGGCCGGCGCGCAGCCTGATGCGCGTGGGCTACCTCGCGTTCCGTCAGCTGTCCAACACCCTCGACCACCCCGTGCCCGCCGACCCCAGCCCGGACGACGACATCGCCCTCACCCGCGAGGAGTTCATCGAGGCCGCGGAAAGAGCCCGTGAGGGGGGAATGCAGTTCGAGCGTGAGCCGGAGGCCGCCTGGGTGCACTTCAAGGGCTGGCGCGTCAACTACGAGGAGGCCGCCTACGCCCTCGCTGCCGCCCTCGACGTCGTCCCGGCGCTGTGGTCGGGCCCGCGCCTGCGCCCGGGCCCGCCGGTACCGCCGGCGCGTCCGGTCGACCGCGTCTCCGTCTCCGCCGAGGCCGCCGAGATCCGTCGCGTCGGCGCGCTGCGCCGCCAGCGTCGCGACGAGGAGCGGCGCAAGCTGCAGCTCGACCAGAGCGGCCATTCCCACGATGTGGTGCGCGAGGCGGAGGAGGACGCCTGACCTACCGCCCCGGTTCGAGCTGCTGGATCACCTGGGCGAGGTGGGAGCGGAAGGCGTCCTCGAGCTGCTGAATCAGCGCATACAGGCCCGTGGCGGTGTCGCGGGTGCTGCCGTTGAGCTGCCGCAGTGCCCCGGGAAGGATGGGAACGACCCCGCTCCCGGCCGCCGGGGAGGGGATCGCGGCGGCGGGCGGCGCTGCCGGAGAGACGATGGCTGGGGCTCTCGACGGCGTCGTAGCCGGCCCGGGCCAGGTGGCCGGGCTCACCGAGAAGTTGTGGGATCCGAGGACGTGGACACCGCCCCACGCCAGCAGTACCACCGCGACAGGGACCAGCACACGCGCCGACAGGAAGGGCATGGCCACGCTCCAGCAAACCGCGCCGCCCCGCCGCCTCGGTCTCGACCCTGTTCGCGCCCAGCATACACATTCTTGTGTTGACCGGTCGATCGTGCGATCTTGTGACGGGATGCGCCCGCACCGTGGCATGTCTTCGAAGGCCGCGCACCTAGTGTTCGAAGCGTGTCCCCCGCGCTCGCACGGGCCCCACGTGACGGCGTTGCCGCGCGCCGAAGTGACGCTCCCCGCGCCGTCCTGACCGCCTACACATTCATCGGCGCACTGCTCGCCGGCTACTTCGTCTCGCTTGTCGTCCGCCAGCCCGGGCAGTCGGGCACCTGGATCGACGGCTGGGGGGTCGTGGCAGTCGAGATCGTGGTGAGCGGGCTGTGCCTGGGCCGCGCCCTCACCTCTCACCGCAATCGCGCCATCTCGCTGGCGCTGGGGCTCGGGATCCTCTCGTGGAGCATCGGGGACGCGCTGCTCACCGCCGAGTCGGCCGGGCGAGCGTCACCACCCACACCCTCCGTCGCTGACCTCTTCTACCTCGCCTTCTACCCGGTGATGTACGTCGCGCTGGTGCTCTTGATGCGCGCCCATGTCCGCAAGCTCGTGCCGGCCACCTGGCTCGATGGGGCCGTCGCCGGCCTCGGCGCCGCGGCGGTCACCGCCTGCTTCGCCTTCAACACCGTCCTTCACTCAGTCGGTGGCGACGCCGCGGCCGTGGCCACCAACCTCGCCTATCCCACCGGCGACGCGTTGCTGCTCCTGCTCGTCGTCGGTGGCACCGCCATCATCACGGGACGCAGGAACCCGCAGTGGCTGTTCCTCGCCGGTGGCTTCGCCATCAACTCTGTCGGTGACACCTTCAACCT
>DAISRJ010000077.1:0-2635 GCA_036828955.1 Candidatus Dormiibacterota bacterium
GATCGACGCCTGTGATCCGCTTCCTCCTCGACGGCAGGCCGCTGCAGGACGCCTCGTCGGTTCGAGGCATCGGCACCTACCTCCGCGGGCTGCTCGGTGGTTTCGAGACACTCGGAGTGAGCGGCGAGGTGGGCCTCCTTCTCGAGCGCGGCGCGAGCGCGCCGCCCGACGTGACGGCGACGGGAGTCACGATCCACCGCTCGCGGCTGCGACCGCTCAATCGCCATCTGCGCCCGACGCTTGACCCCCTCCAGGTGCGCCGCGCCCTCAGCGTCGATCCGCCCGCGCTCTACCACGCCATCGAGTACGCCCAGCCGGTCTTCCCGACAGTTCCGGTCGTGGTCACCGTGCACGACCTCATCCCGTTCGTGATGCCCGGGCAGTACCCCTGGATGCGCAGAGAACGAGCGCTGGCAATGCGCCAGATCCGCCACGCCGACGCCGTGATCGCGGTGTCGCGGTCCACAGAGGCCGACCTCGAGCGCATCGCGGGTGTCGACCCTCGCCGGGTCACCGTCATCGCCGAGGGGGTGAACCCACCCCGTGAGATCGCCGAGGCCGAGCTCGCCGAGCTGCGCGTGCGCCTCGGGCTCCCGGCGCGGTTCGTCCTGGCCGTGGGCACGTTCGACCCGCGCAAGCGCGTCGAACTGGTTGCCGAGGTGTCGCGGAGGCTGCGCGCCGACCATGACGTGGGGCTGGTGATCGCCGGGTTCCAGGGCAACTTCGCCGGCGCCGTCGAGCGCGCCCTGCACGACTCGGGCATCAGCGACCACACCCGCGTCCTCGGCCACGTCACCGGTGAGGACCTGGCCGGCCTCTATTCGCTGACCGACTGCCTTCTGTTTGCCTCGGCGTACGAGGGCTTCGGCCTGCCTCCGCTCGAGGCGATGGCCGCCGGTGCGCCGGTCGCCGTCTTCGACAACTCCTCGCTGCGCGAGGTGGTGGGTGAGGCCGGCCTGGTCATCGAAGACGGGGATGGGGCGGCCATGGCGGGCGCCGTGAGCGCGCTTCTTGGCGATCCTGCCGAGCGTGCTCGCCGCGCCCGCCTCGGCCGCAATCGCGCCGCCTTATTCACGTGGGAGGCTGCGGCGGCGGCCACGCTGCGCGTCTACGCCACCGTGCTCGAACGCCGCTGACCGCCGGGCCCGGGGCTGGCCCGCGATATCATGGCCCGACCGCCGAGGCTGTACATGCACCCCGCCTGAGGTGGGTGCGGGCGCACCACCACCCGACCTGAGGAGCACGCGTGCCGGGAACAGCGTTGATCACCGGGATCACGGGGCAGGACGGCACCTACCTCGCCCAACTCCTTCTGTCCAAGGGTTACAACGTCTACGGGCTGGTGCGCGGCCAGAACAACCCGCGCCTCGACATGGTGGGCCGGCTCTGCCCCGGCATCGAGTTCATCGAGGGTGACCTCCTCGATCACTCCTCGCTGGTGGCTGCTCTCGAGGGATGCCAACCCACCGAGGTCTACAACCTCGGCGCCATCAGCTTTGTGGGGCTGAGCTTCAAGCAGGCGCTGTTGACCGGCGAGGTCACCGGGCTGGGCGTGGTCCGGATGCTTGAGGCGATCCGTGCCGTCAACCCCGAGATCCACTTCTACCAGGCGTCGAGCAGCGAGATGTTCGGCAAGGTGCGCGAGTCGCCACAGACCGAGACGACAGCCTTCTACCCACGCTCCCCCTATGGCGTGGCCAAGGTCTACGGCCACTACATCACCGTCAACTACCGTGAGAGCTACCGGATGTTCGCCTGCAGTGGCATCCTCTTCAACCACGAGTCCCCGCGGCGTGGCCTCGAGTTCGTGACCCGCAAGATCACCAACGCCGCCGCCAAGATCAAGCTCGGCCTGCAGAAGCAGCTCCAACTGGGAAACCTCGACTCGGAGCGGGACTGGGGCTTCGCGGGCGACTACGTCGAGGCGATGCACCTCATGCTGCAGCAGGACCGGCCCGACGACTTCGTGATCGCCACCGGGGCCACGCACAGTGTCCGGGAGTTCTGCGAGATCGCCTTCTCCACCCTAGGCCTGGACTACCGCGACCATGTGGCCAGCGACGACGCCCGCTTCCTCCGCCCTGCCGAGGTGGACATCCTCATCGGCGACGCCTCCAAGGCCCGCAGCGTGCTCGGCTGGGAGCCGAAGGTGTCCTTCGCCGAGCTGGTGGCGATGATGGTCGAGTCCGACCTCGCGGCCCAGCAGCGGGCCATGAGGAACGAGGCCGCCGGCTAAAAACGGTTTGTCAGGGTCGCGGACGGGTACCCTGATCGAGACCGGTCCCATTCCGCCGGTTCGAGGAACGCCATGAGAACCCAGCTCGCCACCAGTCCAGACGTCTACAACCGCGCCCGTCAGTTCGCCCGCGAGAGGGGAATGCCCGTCTACATCAGCCAGGGCGAGGTGGTCGTCGAGCGCCCACCCAAGACCACCGCGATGGTCTGGCCGAACGGCAGCGTCACCTGGGGCAACGCCTCGGGGTCGGATCGACGCGATCGGCGACGCGCCGCCTGATCCTCCCGGCTGGTCACTCCTTCTCAGTGATCGTGTACTCAAGGTAGGCGCCGAACATGAGCCTTGTCTGGGCCTCCAGGGCCGGGATCACGCTCAGCGCCAGCCCCACGACGGGGTACA
>DAISRJ010000077.1:2735-4600 GCA_036828955.1 Candidatus Dormiibacterota bacterium
AGCGGGTCCTTGATGTGGATGAAGCCTCGGAAACGGTGGCCGAACTCCTCGCGCAGGCGGGCGACGTTCTCCCAGCCGCCGGTGTCGGTGACCCGCGTGATGATGGCGCAGACCCGCTGCTGCTCCGGGTAGTTCTGATCGGCGAGGGCCGCGACCGTGGCCCGCAGCACCTCGTACCGTTCCGTGTAGGTGGGAATGAGCGCGCAGTGCACCACGTCGGTGGGGTGGGGCCGGCCGGCCACGTCTTCGAGCGCCGAACAGCGTTCCCACCAGTCGACGGCCTCGGTCTCCTGCATCACCCGCCGCGAGGCCTTGACGGCGCGCACCGTGTAATAAGTCCGCGCGGCCCAGTAGACGTCGAGGATGATGGCGCCGACGCCGAGGACCCAGAGCTTGGTGGGATCGTTGAGCCGGATCGCGAACGCAACAGCCACCGGGGTGAGCAACACCGTCCAGGTCAGCGCACCGGGGACAATTTCGAGCAGCCGCTGCCTGGCGTGAGGGCTCAGACGGCGCCATCCGATGCTGGCGATCACAGACCCAGTCTAGGCGGGCGCCTCGCGCGCAGGCCCGCGCTCGCCCAGTGAGCCCGTGCACGAGGCGGAACGGCTATCCTCGTCAGCCCGCGCAGGCGCTGCGCACACTCAGGACAGGTCTTCATACATGCCCGCTCGCACACCACCTTCCGACGCCCCCGCCGGCGGCGCCGACGACGAATCCGAGGAGCCGGCGACTCTCGATGAGATTGCCGAGCCAGACGTCGTCGAGGACGTCATCGAGGTCGACGCCGTCGAGGACACCGAGGTCGTCGTCATCGTTGACGACGATGACGAGGAGGAGGAGGAGGACGAGAAGGCCGAAGTGGCCGCCCCCATCGCCGTGGTCAAGCCGACCCCTCGTCCGCAGCCGGGCCGCCCGCCAAGCGCCAAGGAGGAGGAGCCGCCGCCGTTCGCGATCGGCGAGCGCGTTCGCCTGACGTCCAACACGCGGCCGCGCACCGGAACCATCATCGGTGACTACCCCGTGGGCTCCCTCGGCCGCGTGGAGACGGTCCTCAGCCAGACGGCGATCGTGCGCTTCGACCGCGCGCCCGAGACCAAGGAGGTGGTCGCTTTCACGTGCCTCGAAACGGCGGAGGGCGTGATCGGCCGCGGCGACGGGCCACCGGTGCCGCCCCCACCCCCGGTGCCGGTCAGGCGGACCTCGGGCTCGACGGCCGCCCACCCCGTGGCCGTGCTTCGGGGCGTCCCCAGGCCGCCCGCGCCGCGCGAGTTGCCCCCACCGGCTCCCGCCCGGCTGGCTCCGGCTCCCCGAGCCCCGGCCGTGCCGGCCCCCGCGGAAGCTGCCGCCCCGGCAGCGGCTGACGCGAAGAAGGACACCGCCGCGGTCGCAGCCCCCGCACCGCCGCCGGCCGTCCAGCACGCAGCCAAGGCGGCGACAACCAAAACTCCTGCGGCCGGAGCGGCCAAATCCGCCTCGATGACGCCCACGCACCCCGCCAAGGTGACTGCGCGTCCGTCTCCCAAGACGGCCACACACCCGGCCGCCTCGTCCGCCACACGAGCCGCCTTGAAGGCCGCCGCCCCCGGCAAGGGCGCCCCGGCAAAGCCCCCGCACCCGGTCAAGCGGTCCGCCAAAGCGGCTCCACGACCGGCCCCCAAGGCGACGGCGAAGCCCTCGCTCAAGCCGGCCTCGCGGCCGGCGCCCAAGGCAGCGCCCAAGCCGGCATCGCGACCGACGCAGAAGCCGGTGGCCCGGGCGAAGCCGGCGGCTCCGAAGACAGCGTCGCGACGCACAGCGGCGTCACCCGCCAAGGCAAGCGGACACAGCCCGGCGAAACCGGCCCCTCGGCCGGCCGCGACGGC
>DAISRJ010000078.1:0-1339 GCA_036828955.1 Candidatus Dormiibacterota bacterium
AGCAGGAAGGCGATTCCGACCAGCGCATTCGATACGCGGCCGCTGCGGTAGCCGTGCACCGCCTTCACGCGGTTGCCGAGAATCAGCATCAACAGGATCAGCGGTGGAGCGGTCAGACCATTCAACAGTGCCGAGTACACCAATGCCTTGATCGGGTTGAGACCGATGAAGTTCATCAACAGCCCGACGACCATCGAACAGATGATCACGACGTAGAAGGCGCCGGCCTTTCGGAGGCTCTTTGACAGCCCCTCGTGCCAATGGAATGTCTCCGCCAGCGCGTAGCCCGTCGACCCACCAGGAACCGGCACCGCAAGGGCTCCAGTGCCCACGATTCCCAACGCGAACAGCAATCCGGCGAAGTTTCCAGCGATTGGCTTGAGAGCCCGCGCAGCCTGATCCGCCGTCCCAATGTTGGTGATCCCGTGAGCGCCGAGCGTTGATGCAGCCGACACCAGGATCGCGAACATGATGAGCACCGCTGTGGTCATCCCGACGATGACATCAACCTGCATTCCGGATACCCGGCGGCGGCTCGGTTGCTTCGTGACCTCATAGAGGTCCTCCGTCTCCTCGACCTCCTCGCTGCACTGCCAGAACATGAGGTAGGGCGAGATCGTTGTCCCGAAAATGGCCACCTAGCCGCCCAGGTATGCCTTGCTCATGCTGAAGTGAGGAATCGCCAGATTGGAAACGACCGCACGCCAGTCGACGTGAACCACAGCCAGCACGGCGATGTAGGCGAATAGCGAGAGTGTCAGAAACCTCAGCAGCCGGGAGTACTGGTGGTACTGGATGAACACCTCAAGCACGAGGACGACGGCCGTGATGGTGATGAGGAGCGGGACGAAGGGGACTGGGATCACGAGGCGCAGCGATGCGGCCATGGAACCCAGGTCGGCCCCGATGTTGAAGGTGTTGGCCGCGGTGACGAGGAGGGCGGCGAAGTACAGAACCGGCGCCGCGAAATGCTTCTTGATGAGCGACGCAAGGCCTTCTCGCCCCGCCAGGCCGAGACGACCGGCCACCTCCTCTCCCTCCGGCGGCGACCGTCCTCTACGTCAGTCGTTCAACACGGCCAGGTCGAGCTTCCTCAGCCGCTCGGGATCGGCCACCAGGTCCATCTTCGTGACCCTGCCGTGCTGGATCGTCAGGATGCCCACTCCGAAGAGCCGTCCCCGTGGCGCCACAACAACTCCCACCACCCCGTTCACGAGCGCCGCCCGCCCAACCCGGGCGCGCGAGGAGAATGCGACCGCGCCCTTCGCCACGGCCGTGGCGCCACGGATCTCCACCGGCACGCCGTGTCGTGCTAAGGCGGCGTCGACACGAAGCACGA
>DAISRJ010000078.1:1349-4255 GCA_036828955.1 Candidatus Dormiibacterota bacterium
AAGCACGACGTCCGGGTCCAGCACCTCGAGGAGCGCCTCGAAATCACCCCGGCGTGACGCGGCGAGGAATGCATCGACGACCTTCCGCTGGCGGGCGATGTCGGCGTCGGGCAGGGCTCCGGTGCCCCGCACCCGCCGGCGCGCCCGGCTGGCGAGCTGCCGCGCCGCCGCCGGGGAGCGCCCCACGATGGGAGCGATCTCGTCGAACGGCAGAGCGAACGTGTCATGCAGCACGAATGCCAGCCGCTCGGCGGGAGTCAGGGTGTCGAGCACCACGAGGAGCGCGAGACCCACGGAGTCGGCGAGCAGCGCCTCCTGTTCGGGGTCGGTCCCATCATCGCGGTCGGCCACCCGCTCGGGCGGCTGCGCGCTCAGTGACACCTCCCGCCGTGACCTGCGGGAGCGCAGCATGTTGAGGCAGACGCGCGCCACCACCGTGGTCAGCCATCCGCCCATGTTCTCGACGTCGCTCGCGCCGGAACGGCTGAGCCGCATCCAGGACTCCTGCACCGCATCGTCCGCGTCGCTCAGCGAGCCCAGCATCCGGAAGGCGACCGCGCGCAGACGGGTCCGCTCGGCCTCGAATCGTTCCGCCAGTACGTCGTGCTCGTTCATCGGTCACATTTCCTCATCGCTCGGTGTCATGAGGGTGACCCGCGAAACTCGGGCGATGTGACAATCGGCACCGATCCCAGCATAGGGTTGGGCGTGCACGAGGCAGTGAGGAGAACCACAGACCATGCGTAACCTCGCCAGGTACGTCCTCAGGCACCGCCGCCTCGTCGTGGTGGCGTGGGTGGTCATCTTCATCGCCGGCATCGCTGGGGTGAGCAAGTCGGTCGACCGCCTCTCGACGAGCTTCTCGCTGCCCGGGCAGCCCGGCTTCGAGACCGCCAGCCGCGTCCTGCAGACATACGGCATCGCCGCAGACATCGCGCCCTACCTTCTGACCATCACGGCGGCGCCCGGTCAGCACGTCGAGGCCGCGCAGACCGACACGGCGTTCGCGACGGTGCAGCAGGCGGTCCCGGCCGCGCGCGTGATCGGCCACCAGCAGACCGGCGACTCCATCTTTGTGGCCGCCGACGGGCACACGGCCTTTGCCTACGCCTTCATCCCGGAGCCCAGCGGCTTCAGCGACTCCACCCTTCCGCAGCTGCAGAAGGCGCTGGCGGCGGACGCACCGGCCGGCACGTCGGGATCCGTGACAGGGGAGGAGGCTCTCGCCAACAACGGCAGTTCCGGCAGCGGTCCGGGGGTGCTCGCGGAGACCTTCATCGGCGCCGTGGGTGCTTTGGCGGTCCTCCTGTTCGTCTTCGCCTCGTTCCTGGCGTTACTGCCGCTGATGATCGCCGCGATCGCGATCCTCACGACCTTCCTCGTGGTCCTTGGGCTCACGTACATCATCGACGTGTCGTTCATCGTGGAGTTCCTGGTGGCCCTGGTTGGGCTCGGGGTCGCCATCGACTACTCATTGATCATCGTCACGCGCTGGCGCGAGGAGCGGGCGCGCGGATTCACCAACCACGAGGCGGTCGAGAACGCCATGGCAACCGCGGGACGAGCAGTGGTGTTCAGCGGCCTGACCGTGGCCATCGGACTGGTCGCGCTGGTGGTCATCCCGGTGCCCTTCCTCCGCTCGGTCGGTATCGGCGGGATGCTCATTCCGCTCGTCTCCGTTGCGGTGGCGACGACCCTTCTTCCTGCGTTCCTCGGCACGATCGGGCCACGAGTGGACTGGCCACGGATCCGGCACGAGGACACCGCCAGCCGCTTCTGGCTGCGCTGGGGGAGGGGGGTCGTGCATCGCCCCTGGATCGCCACCGGCGTGGCCGTCGTCATCCTCGGGGCGCTGTTCATTCCATTCCTGAGCCTGTCGGTGGGGACGGCCAGGGCCGACTCCCTCGCCTCCTCCGGCCCGGCGTATGACGCCTGGCACGCCCTGCAGGGCAGTGGCGTTCCCGCTGGTGCGCTCACACCGGCGGTGGTGCTGACCGATGCGTCCGCGGCCGCTCACACCGCAGCCACGGTTCGGTCCGTCCCCGGCGTGGTCAGCGCACTCGTCCCCAATGGTCCCGTGGCAGCGGCCGCCGGGACGCGGCTGGTCATCGCGGTTCCCACCAACGAGACCTACAACGGCTCCACGGTGCAGGTGGTGCGCGACATCAAGGCCGCGGTCGACGGCCGCCCCGGGGTCCTCGGCGTCACTGGTGTCGGGGCACTGCAGCTCGACTACCAGACCGGCGTCTACGGCACCTTCCCGCTTGTCCTGGCGCTGCTCGTGGTGGTCACCTACATCCTGCTGGTGCGCGCCTTCCGGTCGCTGCTCGTGCCGCTCAAGGCGATCGTCCTCAACCTGTTGTCGCTATCCGCCACGTTCGGTGGGGTGGTGCTCTTCTGGCAGTTCGGGTGGGGGTCCAAGTCGCTCTTCGGCGTGGCGCCGACCGGGTCGATCACCTTCTGGCTGCCGATCATGATCTTCGCCTTCCTCTTCGGCCTCTCGATGGACTACGAGGTGTTCATCCTGTCGCGCATCCGCGAGGAGTACGACCGCGCTGGTTCGACCAATCGCGCGGTGATCGAGGGCGTCGGTCGCACCGGCCGCCTGGTCACCTCCGCCGCCCTGATCCTCTTCCTGGCCTTCCTGTCGCTCTCGTCCGGACCGGAGACGGACATCAAGGTGTTCGCCACCGGCCTGGGCTTCGGCATCCTCTTGGATGCGACCGTTGTGCGAATGCTGCTGGTCCCCGCCCTGGTGTCCCTGTTCGGGGAGTGGAACTGGTACCTCCCTCAATCCGTCGCCCGCGTTCTCCGCATCAAGGAACCGGACCACCTACTTGAGCTGCCTCGCGACGTAGTGCCGGAGGCCACGGCGGTATGAGCCGGCGGCGGAGATAACCAACCCC
>DAISRJ010000079.1:0-4101 GCA_036828955.1 Candidatus Dormiibacterota bacterium
AACATCCTGCGAGCCGAGCTGGTGCAGCGGACCGAGCTCGGCCTCCGTGCCGAGCCCTACATGCAGCGCGGCGCCCTGGTCCCGGACGCCCTGATGATCGACATCATCCGGCAGCAGGTTCACAGCTGTGGTCGACACAACGGCTTCTTGCTCGATGGTTTCCCCCGCACCGTGGCGCAGGCACGGGCACTCGACGCGTCAGCGGCGTCCATGGCCATCCGTTTCGACCGCGTCCTCTATCTGGATGTGCCCGAGGGTGAGTTGATCCGGCGCATCACGAGCCGGCTCACCTGCCCTGCCTGCGGCCGCAGCTACGTCCGCGACCGCGACCAACCACGACCGCTGACCTGCGAGTCGGACGGCC
This sequence comes from Candidatus Dormiibacterota bacterium, assembly GCA_036828955.1. Lineage (GTDB taxonomy): Bacteria > Chloroflexota > Dormibacteria > Aeolococcales > Aeolococcaceae > Aeolococcus. Next base: position 365 of record DAISRJ010000079.1, read on the forward strand.
TGAGCCTGGTGGTGCGCGACGACGATCGGCCGACGACCGCCCAGCGACGCATCGCCGTCTATCTGCGGAACACTCTGCCGGTGCTGGATCACTACCGCAACCAGGGGCTGGTCGCCAGCGTCGACGGCACCGGCTCGGTCGCGGAGGTCTTCCAGCGCGTGCTGCAGTCCCTGCGCCCTCGGCCCGATGCGGGAGAGGCGTTCTTGACCGGCCGCGTCAGCGCTTGGCCGACCTCGACCTGGTCGTGGGCGGCTTCGTCTGCCTTCGGGGCCGCGCAGGTACTTCGCGCTCGGGAGCTGGCTGGTCCGACGCGACCAGGCCTCGGTACACCTGAAGTAGTGCCTGCTTCCCTTCCGGCGTGAGGCGCCGATCCATCCGGATCGCATCCTCGACGGTCTGTGTCGGCCGTTCGACGGTGTCGTCCAGAAGGCCGGCCTGCTGGTACAGCGTCTCCGTGGAGAGGTCCAGAGCACCTGCGATGGCCTTGAGCACCTGCGCCGACGGGGTGTACACCCCGCGCTCGATCTGGCTGAGGTACGGATTCGAGACGGCCGCCATCCCGGCGAGCTGGCGCATCGAGAGTGACATGAGCTCTCGCTGCGTGCGGATGAACTCGCCGACCGACTTGAGCGTGGGCGGGGTTGGGGGTGCAGCCACGCAGCCATGGTACTGCTTGGAGAGCCAAGCTACGGAAGGGCCGACCGCGCGCAGCCTTGAACTCGAGGGGCCCGCGGCGTATCGTGGGTCGCATTCGTGGCGCGGCGCCGGCCATGGCCCTCGCCGCGACCAGCAGGATCCCGATCCATCGCGGCGGAGCGGGCTCGATTGTGATCCCGGGAATCGGCGTGGCCGATGCAATGGAGAGTGACCATGACAACTTTGGAGTCTCCGACACGCCAGGCTGTGGCACCACGCATCTTCGATGGCCGCGTCGCCGTGGTCACAGGTGGAACACGGGGGATCGGTGCAGCGATCACCCAGGAGCTAGTGAAGCACGGCGCTCACGTCGCGGCCGGCTACAACCGCGATCTCGACACGGCGTCCCGGCTGCGCGATGAACTGACCGCCTCGGGCGGCTCCATCTCCATCCACCAAGGCAATGTCGGCGAACCGGGCGACTGCGGCCGGGTCATCGAGGACGTCCTGTCCACCCACGGACGGGTTGACTTCCTGGTGAACAACGCCGGGATCACGTTGGACAAGACGGTGCGTCGCATGAGCATCGACGACTGGCATGCGGTGATGCACATCAACATCTCCGGTGCCTTCTACATGATCAAGGCGGTGCTGGACCACATGCTGGAGCGGGGCAGTGGCCGGATCGTCAACCTCAGTTCGGTGATCGGCCAGACCGGCAACATCGGCCAGGCGAACTATGCGGCGTCGAAGGCCGCCCTCTTCGGCCTCAGCCAGAGCCTGGCCCTGGAGACGGCCCGCAAGGGCATCACCGTCAACTGTGTGGCCCCGGGCTTCATCGAGACCGAAATGGTCAGCGCGATCCCCGACGAGATCCTCAAGGGCATCGTCGACAAGGTGCCCGCTGGCCGCCTCGGACGGCCCAGCGAGGTCGCCAGGGTGGTCCGGTTCCTTCTCGAGGATGACGCCGCCTACATCACGGGGGCGGTCTACACAGTCAACGGTGGGATGTCGCCGTGACGTCCTGATGGCAGCGGATCAGCCCCTCGAGGACGCGATCTACGGCGACGCCGTCGCCGGTGAGAGCGGTTCCCTCGACAGCGCCCTACGCACCGCGGTCACCCAGCTCACGCTTCGCCACCCCGACCAGCTGGCCACCGCCATGGGCGACCTTGCCCGGCGCCAGGCCACGGTCGGTGTCGACGCAATCCAACGGCTGGTGGGGCGCGGCGCGAGCGACCGACTGGCCCCGGGCGACAATCGCTTCGCCGACCCCGGGTGGCAGAGGAACCCGTTCCTGCGCGCCATCGCCGAGGCCTACCTGAGCGGCGCGGCGTGGGCCGGCGAACTGGTCGACGCAGCGCCGATTTCGGACCGGGTTCGACAGCAGGCCAGGTTTTCGCTGCGCATGGTGCTCGACGCCGCGGCTCCAAGCAATGTGCCCTGGATCAATCCCGCCGTCGTCAAAGAGGCATACGAGACGGCGGGCGCCAGCGTGTTTGCCGGGTTCTCGAATTTCCTCGACGACCTCGCCCACAACGGCGGCCGGCCGCGCCAGGTCGACGCCACGAGCTTCGAGGTGGGTACCAACATGGCGGCGACGCCGGGCCGGGTGGTCTTCCGCAACCGGCTCATCGAGCTGCTCGCCTACGAGCCCCAGACCGAGCTGGTCCACACCCAGCCCATCCTCTGCAGCCCGCCGTGGATCAACCGCTACTACATCATGGATCTTGCCCCGGGGCGGTCCTTCGTCGAGTACGCGGTGCAGCACGGTTTCACCGTCTTCATGATCAGCTACCGCAACCCCGACGAGTCCATGAGCGGCACCACCTGGGACGACTACCTGCAACTGGGTCTTCTCACCGCGATCGAGCAGGTGCAGACCCTGACCGGGTCGGACGTGGTCAATCTCGTGGGCCTCTGCTTGGGCGGCACCATGTCGACAGTGGGGCTCGCCTACCTCGCGGCCCACGGCCAGGGTGGGCGCGTCGGCTGGATGACGGTCACCAACACCCTGGTCGACTTCAGCGTCCCCGGCGAGCTCGGGGCCTTCACCTCTGAAGCTGACATCCGCAAGCTCGAAGGGACCATGCGCAAGCAGGGCTTCCTCCCGGGATCTGCGCTGGCGCAGACGTTCGACTGGCTCCGCGGCAACGACCTGGTCTGGAACTACGTTGTCAACAACTGGTACATGGGGAAGAAACCGCCAGCCTTCGACCTGCTGGCGTGGAATGGCGACAGCACCAACATGCCCGCGGCCATGCACTCGCAATACCTGCGCGCCTGCTATCTGCGCAATGCGCTGATCGATCCGGGCGCCTTCGCCATCGAGGGCACCCGGATCGACCTGCGCCGGATCCGCCAGGATCTCTACGTTCTCGGTGCACAGGCCGATCACATCGCGCCGTGGCGCGGCAGCTACCTCACCACCCAGCACGTCGGAGGTTCGGCGCGCTACACGCTCACCTCCAGCGGCCACATCGCCGGCATCGTCAACCCACCCGGCAATCCCAAGGCCGGCTACTGGACCGCTCCGGCCCCCCGTGGCCTGGGCGCTGACGATTGGTTCGCCGGCGCCGAGCGATCAGCGGGAAGCTGGTGGGACGATTGGATCAGCTGGGCTTCTGAGCGCTCCGGTGCCATGGTGCCGCCGCCGCGCCTTCCGGAGGGCGACCCCGCTCCAGGCGGCTACGTCCGCGGCGTGGTCGGTTCGCCTTTCATCGCCGAGCCGGCGCCGCGCCGCACCTCCGCGGCATCGCGACAGAGCCAGAACGGACACACCAGGTCGAAGGAGAACCGACGGATTCGCCGTGAGGCGTCGCCCGCCGCCTCCCCCCGTCCCCGCCGGCGCGGGCGTCCCCGCGTGGACGGTTCTCCGACGCCCGACTGAAACGCCAAGCCAGGAAGCCAAGAGGTCATCACATGGAAGACGCTGTGATCGTCAGTGCCACCCGAACGCCTGTGGGGGTCATGGGTGGGGCGCTTGCCAGCGTCGCCGCGCCCAGGTTGGGCGCCGTTGTCGTCGAGGAGGCCATCCGCCGCGCTGGGCTCACGGCCGACGACGTCGACGAGGTGCTCATGGGCAATGTGATCCAGGCCGG
>DAISRJ010000080.1:0-4027 GCA_036828955.1 Candidatus Dormiibacterota bacterium
GCAGGTGGGAGGCCCAGCGCGAGAGGAAGCGCCCGGCTCGAAGGGTCGCCGGCGACAGCGGCGGGGCGATCACGCTCGGCGACGACAGGATGAGCCCGTCCAGCACTGGCTGGTGACGCAGCGCGTAGACGGTGGCGATCAGACCACCCAGGCTGTGGCCGAGAAGGACCAGCGGGCGCGGCGTGCCGATGAGCACGTCGCGGATGTAACTATCGAGGTCGGACACCCAGTCGTCGAAGCGCTCCACCGCGGCGCGCCGCCCGCCTGAGAGCCCGTGGCCCCTGTGGTCGGGAGCGGCCACCAGCCAGCCGTCCTCGACGAGGCGCTCAGCGACGTGCGCGTAGCGCCCAGAGTGCTCGTTGATCCCGTGGGCGATGACCACCGTGCCGCGCCCGTCGCCGTCGGGCAGCCACTCGCGGTGCGCGATTGGGACGCCGCGAACTCCGCTGAAGGTCCCCCGACGTTGCCGCACCTGGCCATCGTCGCGGTTGCGGCCGCCCGCGTGCAATCCGCTCGGCGCGCGGCGTTCCCGAGCTGCGCTCACCCGCCGGCGCGGACTTCCTCTGAGTTCTCGGACAAAGACAGGACCCGACCGCAGATGCGATCGGGTCCTGAGGGAAGGGGCAGGTCAGGCGGAGCGGGAGCCGGTCTTGGGCGTGTAGGCGATGCTGATCGCCTTGGTCACGACCCAGGCAAGGATCGAGTAGATCACCACGGCGAGGACGTCTGCCCAGCGGAAGACCGACTTGAGGTTGACGACGGCGGTGTTGAAGATGCCGTCGAAAGGAACCGACAGCTTTTCGCCGAGCCGGTAGACGTAGTGCGCGAACCCGGTGTTGTTGGCGGCCGCCGCGCGGAAGATGAAGTCGAGCGCGAGGATGATGTCGACGACGGCGACGATCAGCCACACCGCCTGGCTGACCCGCGAACCCACCGGGGTCACGCTGGTGCGGCTGGTGTAGACGCTGCTGCTGCTGGCCGGGACCGCCGCTGCGACTGGGGCCGCCGGTGCCACCGGGGTCGCCGGGGGTGGGCTTGCGGCCGGTGCAACTCCGTCGGGGGGCACAGCGCCGCTGGTCACCCGCTCTTCACGAACCTCATAGGGGTCCATTCCTGTCACCTCCTGCGCGAGCACGGGTAGTCTCTCGTGCGGCCCCGCTGCCCTCATCGATGCCGCGCGACAAGCGCGACCATCACCAAGACCGTACCGGATTGGTCCCGTCCGCCGTCGCCAGGGCGCCCGCTTCGCTTCAGGCGGCTCCCTCGTCCTCCTCGAGCCGCCCCGCCGTCCGGGCCATGGCGAAGTCGTACACCGGGGATATCTTGAGGCGGCGCGGCACGGCGATGCGCCCGCTGCGCAGCCCCCGCGAGAGGGCGCGGTGGGCAGCAGCGTGGGCGGGCGTCCAGCGGATCCCGTAGCGCCGGCGCATCGCGGACGGCAGCAGGCCGGACGTCGCGAAGGTGATCACCGACCACGCCGGCCGCATCGCCGCCGAGGACACGGGCGGGTGCAGCACCGTCTCGGCGACGAGCCGCGACCCGGCGCCCGGGATGGCCGCGCCGGTGCGGTCCCGTTGCTCCGCCTCGACGTACGCCGACAGAGCCGCGCGGCTCTCCCACAGCCATTCGGGGCGGAGGCCCATGAGGGCGCCGACGGCGTCCCACTCCCGGACGAAACGGTCCGCGTCAGCCTCGGTCAGGCCGCCGACGAAGGCATCGTGGGCGACGAGCATGGTGTCGACGAAGGTGGCGTGCACCCAGCGCAGCAGCATCCGGTCGCGGCCGCTGTAGGCGGTGCCGGCCGGGACCGCGTCGGTGCCGTGGTCGGCGCTGAGCGCGCCGTCGACCTCGGCATGGAGGCGGTTGACGACGCGGCAGGCACGCCGCGCCTCACCGGTGGTGCCGAAGCAGACGGCCGTGACCCATTCGACGGTGCGCTCGAGGCGTCCGTAGGGGTCGCTCGCGTAGGTGCTGTGCTCGATGGCCCCTTCGGCAACCAGGGGATGGGCGGCCTGCATGAGCAGGGCGCGGCCCGCTCCGAGCATCAACACCGGCTCGGCCATGACCCGCCAGGTCACCGATCCCGGCCCGAACAGCCCCGGATCGGCGGCCGTGTCGGCGATCGGCAGAGCGCGCTTCGACGACGGCATCAGCGTTCGCGCGGCGTTGGCGACGTCGGCGGACCCGGGGATGTGCATCGTCAAACGATCATAGGGTGGGTCACTCGTACGTCGAACCGTTCAATTGAATCCATCCACCCTCGTGGCTGCCCGTGGCGTGGTGCGTGTAGTGGATGACCGGGTGGCCGGGGTCGGGCTCGAACTGTCCGTGGATGACCACGACATCGCCCGCGGCGACCGGGACGCGCTGGGCGAGGTCGAGGTTGTGGTCGATCTCCACGGACACGCCATCGACGGCGACGTCGAAGCGCTGGTGGGGCCCGTCGGCGCCCGCCGGCGAATCGGGCAGCAGCGCCGAGACCGTCCCGCGCACCGTGACCTCGGCGGCGTTCATGGAGTGGTATGCGGAGTCGAAGGCGGCGTTGTCGACGTCGTCGCAGGCGGCGAGCGCGGCGAGTACGAGCACAGCGCCCAGCCACCCGGCGCGCCTCGGGACACGCCCGGTGGCGGGAGACGGCGTCACGGCGCCAGTCTAGGACCCGGCCTCGCGACGGCACCGGGCCGTGGTTCGGGAGGGCTCGGCTACCATCGACGGCCGTGGCCGAGAACGACACCGCCCAGCGCATCCTCGTTGTCGTGGCCCATCCCGACGACTGCGACTTCGGCTGCGCGGGCAGCACGGCACGCTGGACGTCGGAGGGTCGCGAGGTGTCCTACTGCATCGTCACCGACGGCGACGCCGGGGGCTCTGACCGCAGCGCCACCCGTGCCGAGGTCGCCCAGCTGCGCCGCCGCGAGCAGACTGCAGCGGCAGCCGTCGTCGGGGTCAGCGACATCGCCTTTCTCGGTTACCCCGACGGCAAGGTGGAGGTGAGCATCGCGTTGCGCCGCGACATCAGCCGGGTGATCCGCCAGCGCAGGCCGGAGAGGGTGGTGACGCAGTCGCCCGAGCGCAACTACGGGCGCATCTTCGCGAGCCATCCCGACCACCGTGCGGCCGGCGAGGCGGCGCTGTGCGCGGTGTACCCGGACGCACGCAACCCCTTTGCGCACATGGAGTTGCTCAACGACGAGGGCCTCGAGCCGCACACCGTCGACGAGGTGTACCTGATGGCCATGGCCCAGGGCGACACCATCGTCGACATCACCGACACAGTGGACCGCAAGCTGGAGGCGCTGCGCTGCCATGCCAGCCAGTACGACGACTGGGACGCGCTCGCGGAGCGGATTCGCGGCTGGGCTCGTCTCAACGCGGAACAGAACGGACTGGGCGAGGGACGGAGCGCGGAGAGCTTCCTGCTCGTCCCCACCGGGTGATGGAGGAGCGGGCATGCAGCTGACCAGCCGAGTGGCACTCGCCGGCGCGGCCGACACCGCGGTCTTCCTCGCCCAGCGGCCCGAGATGTTCCGTGACAACCGCGGTCGCGCCGTGGGCAGCGCGGCCTTCGGGTCCCTGTGGCTGGCGCTTGCGGTCAGCTCAGCCGTGCAACGTCCTCGGCCCGGCACCGTCACGACGGCGCTCGCCGGCGCGGTCGCCGCCGGCAATGCGGCGATGCTCGCGATACACCTGCGCCACAAGGTCGCCAACCCGCGGGTGTTCGCCGGGGCCGCCCTCGGCGCTGTGGCCCTCGCCGACGTGCTGCGACGCCGCTGACAGCCGACCGGCTCAGCGCGCCGCGACGAGGTGCATGACACAGGCCTGTCCGGGGCTGACCGCAATGGTCAGGCGTGCCTCGGTGGGGTTCCACGCGGGCGTGCCGGCACACGTGCCGTCCAGCACCGCTTGCGCCGTGGTCAGCAGCGGCCAGGCGATGTCGATCGCCTGTCCCGCGTAGGTGGCGTCGACGGTGACCGTCAGGGCCCCGTGCACGCCGTCTGCTCCGCTGGCGCGAACGCCGCTGGGCGCC
>DAISRJ010000081.1:0-3482 GCA_036828955.1 Candidatus Dormiibacterota bacterium
GCTAGCGGATCTCCACGGACGCGCCCGCGTCCTTGAGCTTGGCGGCGGCGGCGTCCGCGTCCTCACGGGACACGCCCTCACGGATGGCCTTGGGAGCGCCGTCGACCAGGTCCTTGGCCTCCTTGAGGCCAAGACCGGTGACCTCACGGACCGCCTTGATGGCGTTGATCTTGGCGTCTCCAGCCGAGGTGAGGACAACGGTGAACTCGGTCTGCTCCTCGGGAACGGCCTCGGCGGCAGCGCCGCCACCGGACGGGGCGGCCACGGCGACGGGCGCGGCGGCCTTGACGCCGAGTTTGTCCTCCATGAGCTTCACGGCGCTGACGACGTCGAGCACGGTCCAGTCCTTGAGGGCCTCGACGAAATCCTCCGGGGTCAGGGTCTTGGTTGCCATGTGGGTCTCCTGTGGGGGCCGCTATGCGGCGGCGGCGAGCTTGTCGCGGTACGCCTCGAGCGTCGACGCGAGGGTGGCTGTGATCGAATCGAGCGAGGCCGCGAGCTGGGTCAGCGGCGACAGCAGCGTCCCGGCGAGCTGGGAAAGAAGAACCTCGCGCGAGGGCAGTTCGGCAAGGGTCCTGACGCCGGCGGCGTCGAGGACGGTGCCCTCCACAAGGCCGGCGACGGACGGGAGCCGCTTGTTGACCCGGAAGTACTCGCTGAGGATCCGGGCCGGGGCCGCGAGGTCGCCATAGCCGACGGCGAGCCCGACCGGCCCGGCGAGAACCTCGGAGAACTGGGGGAGGCCGGCGGCGTCGGCGGCGCGGCGCGCCAGGGTGTTCTTGACGATGACATAGTCGACGTCCTCGCCCCGCAGCTTGGTTCGCAGTTCCTCGAGCTGGTGAACGGTGAGGCCTCGGTAGTCGGTGACCACCGCCGACGTCGCCCTGGTGAGCTTGTCGGTGAGGCTCGCCACCGCCTCGTGCTTGCGCGGGCCCGCGCGGACCTCGCCGTCTTCGGCGGCGTTGACCGGCATGCGCTTCCTCCCGTGTTGCAGGAACCTCCGGCGACACCCACCCCTGTGTGAGGTGGGCGTCACGGCCAACGCGTCCCGGACGCGCAACCGCTCCGCTCACTCACCTAGCGCAGGAGATTGAGGAGCGCGCCGCTCCGCCTGCGGTCTCGGGCGAGATGGTTGCCTCGACGGCACCATGGATTGATTTGCGGAGCCGACGATAGCAGGGATAGGCTCAGCGCCTCTCCATCACGCCAGGCCAACGGAGGCTGCTCCATGCTCCTCGACGGACGTCGAACTCTGATCACCGGGGCCTCCAGCGGCATCGGCAAGGCGACCGCCATCCGCTTCGGCGCCGAGGGTGCCAGCGTCTGCGTCAACTATTACGCAGACCCGGAGAAACCCGACGCGGACGTCGTCTGCGCCGCCATCGACCCCTCCGGCAAGCGGGCATTCACCTTCCAGGCCGACGTCGGCGACGAGCAGCAGGTGATCGCCATGGTGGCCGCGGTGGTGGACCGCTTCGGCGGCATCGACGTGCTCGTCAACAATGCCGGCATCGAGAAGCAGGTACCCACGCTGGAGATGCCGCTCGACCTCTGGAACGCGGTCCTGCGCACCAACCTCACGGGCGCGTTCCTCTGCCTTCGCGAGGCCGGCAAGCACATGGCCGCCGCGAAAAGCGGGGTGATCGTGAACATGAGCTCCGTCCACGAGTTCATCCCCTGGCCGGGCTTCGCTCACTACTGTGCCAGCAAGGGCGGCCTCAAGCTGCTCACCCAGACCGTGGCGCGCGAACTGGCTCCCCTTGGCATCCGCTGCGTCAACGTGGCCCCGGGGGCGATCGCCACCCCGATCAACAACTTCGTGCTCGACGACCCTGAAGCCAAGCACATGGTTGAGGAGGAGATCCCCCTGGGCCGCTTCGGTCAGCCCGCGGAGATCGCCGGGGCGGTCGCCTGGCTGGCCAGCGACCAGGCTGACTACGTGACCGGCACCACGCTGGTTGTCGATGGCGGCATGTCGACCTACCCCAGGTTCATTTGACGTGGACCCGGGCCTCCCGGCCACAGAGATCTCAGGCACGATCAGCGCCCACGTGGCTCTTGCCTCCACGATCGAAGCTCTGACCGACGAGGTCGCGCGGCGTCCCAGCCTGCTCCCAGACTGGTCGGTCGGCCACGTTCTCACGCACCTGGCTCGGAACGCCGACAGCGTGGTGCGGCGCCTCCAAGCAGCCGCGGAGGGCAGGGTCGTCGACCAGTACGCCGGCGGGGCGGAGGGGCGCAAGCAGGACATCGAGGCCGGGGCCGGCCGCCCCGCCGGAGCGCTGGTCGCCGACGTGCTGCGCGGCAACGCCGAGGTGGAGGCTGTCCTCGCAGCCTATCCCGAAGGCGGGTGGGACCACCTCTGCCGATCGGTCACCGGGGCGGAGCAGCCGGCTCCGCGGCTGGCCCCCTGGGGCTGACTGGAACGGGCGGAGTTCGTTTGACGGCTAGACCGGGTCGCTGGTACGATGTCCGTCCGCGCCATCAAGGCGGCGACGTATTCGCGCGCAGTTCGCTCGGACTGTGCTGTTCATACCTATCGGAGTAGCGTGCCCACCATTCAGCAATTGGTCCGCAAGGGCCGTCGGACCGCGGTCAAGAAGACCAAGGCGCCCGCCCTGAGGGGTTGCCCTCAGCGCCGCGGCGTCTGTGTGCGCGTCTACACGACCACCCCCCGCAAGCCCAACTCGGCGCTGCGCAAGGTGTGCCGCGTCCGGCTGACCAGCAAGGTCGAGGTCACCGCCTACATCCCCGGTATCGGCCACAACCTCCAGGAGCACTCGGTCGTGCTCGTGCGCGGCGGCAAGGTCGCCGACCTCCCCGGTGTGCGCTACCACGTGGTGCGCGGCACCCTCGACACAGCCGGCGCCAAGAACCGCAAGCAGGGTCGCAGCAAGTACGGCGCCAAGCGCGAGAAGGCGAAGTAATGCCCCGCCGCGCCCGGATCCAGAAACGGACCATCCTGCCCGACCCCATCTACGGCAACCCCGGCCTGGCCAAGTTCATCAACTGCGTGATGCTGGCCGGCAAGAAGAGCACCGCCGAGAAGATCGTCTACGACGCCTTCGAGAAGATCCGCCGCTCCCAGCGGCGTGAGCCGCTCGACGTCTTCGACCAGGCGATGCGCAATGTCACCCCGGTGCTCGAGGTCAAGCCCAAGCGCGTCGGCGGGGCCACGTACCAGGTGCCGGTGGAGATCCGCCACGACCGTCGCGCCGCGCTGGCGCGCCGCTGGGTGATCCGCTATGCCCGGGCCCGCAACGGCAAGAGCATGGCCGACAACCTGGCCGGCGAGCTGATGGACGCCGCCAACGGCGTCGGCGCCTCGATCAAGCGGCGCGAGGACACCCACAAGATGGCTGAGTCGAACAAGGCATTCAGCCACTTCCGGTACTAGAGATGGCTGTGGCAACGCGGGCGTTCCCGCTCGAGAAGACCCGCAACATCGGGATCATGGCCCACATCGACGCGGGCAAGACCAC
>DAISRJ010000082.1:0-3049 GCA_036828955.1 Candidatus Dormiibacterota bacterium
CACTCGCCAGCGAGGTGGCCACCGCGGCGACGTGGAGGCCGTCGGCAACACGCGCTCCGACCGCCTCGATGAACCATCGCGCCGTGGTCCCCGTGCCCAGCCCCACCGTCATGCCGTCTTCGACGAGGAGCGCCGCCGCCTCCCCCACCGCGCGCTTGGCCATCTCCTGGTCCATCGCCGCAGGCTAGCAGGGCGCCTCGGGCCTCAGGCGATCCGCCTGCGCAGGTCCTCGTACGCCACCAGGCGGTCGGCTCCCTCAGGCTGGCGCATGAACGCCTCCTGGACGCCGAAGATGGCCTCGATCAACTCGGCCGGGTTGACGCCCGGCCGGGCGATCACGCCGCGGCGGCGCAGGGACACCAGAACGCGGGTCGGCACGGCCCCCCCGCGGAGGTTGACCTCCTCCAATTGTGTGAGTAGGCCGTCGAGTTCGCAGAGTGCGTCGCGGCGGTGCGCCCGCCTCTCCTCCTCCTCCTCGGCCCAGGTCAGCTGGTTGAGCACGCGATTGCGGACGAAGGTTGCCATCGCAGGTGTCCTCGGGAAGCGCGCCTGCTCGGGGGGTGGAAGAACGTGGAAAGAACGAGCCGAGCGGGTTGGCGATCCTGGGGCCGCATGGTAGCGGGATTGGCGGCCGTTGACCAGTGGTTTGTGGGTTTGCACCGACTTGTTGGCGAGGATCTCGTCATCCGAGCACAAATCGCCAGGCGTGTGTGACCCCGGAAGTCCCGCTCAGACGGTGACCGCGCGGTCCTCGGCAATCACCGACTGCACATGCCCCCCGGCGCGGACCAGGGCGCGCCCGGTGACCGCGGCGAAGTCGACCGCCACCCGACCGGCGACATCGTGGAGCCGCGGCACGGGTCGGACGCCCAGCGACTCCAGCGAGCACACCCCGGCTCCGCTGATCCCGCAGGGGATCACCTCAGCAAACCAGCCCAGGTCGGTGCTGACGTTGAGGGCCGCCCCGTGGGTGGTCACGCCGGACGCGAGTTTGACGCCGATGGCGGCCAGCTTGGCCTCGCCCACCCAGATCCCGGTGAACGGGGGGCGACGCTCTGCCGCGACGCCGTAGGCTGCCACCGCGCCGATCAACGCCCCCTCGAGCGCGCGCAGGTGGGCGACGACGTCACCGCGGCCGGGGTGCCCCGCGAGGGGAAAGACGTCCGCGATCCGCAGGATCGGGTAGGCCACCAGCTGGCCGGGGCCGTGGAAGGTCACCGAGCCGCCGCGGTCGACATCGACGTAGTCGGCGCCGAGGGAGCGCAGGTGCTCGGGCCCGCTGGGGACGTGGTCCGCCGACCCGGTCCGGCCCATGGTGTACACCGCCGGGTGTTCGACGAGCAGGAGCAGGTCATCGATCTCATCGCGCGCCCGGGCTGCGGCGAGCCGCCGCTGCAGGGCCCACGCCTCCCTGTAGGGCACTCGCCCGAGCCATAGGTACTCGAGTGTGGCCATGCCTCAGACGGCGCTCGCCGCCACCGCCTGCTCGTGGGCGTGGTAGGAACTGCGCACCAGGGGCCCGCTCTCGACGTGGAGGAAGCCGAGGCGGAGCCCGAAGTCCTTCAGCTCCGCGAACTCGTCGGGCGTCCAGTAGCGCACCAGCGGATGGTGTTTGAGTGAAGGACGCAGGTACTGGCCGATGGTGACGATCTCGACGTCGTGGGCACGGAGGTCGGTGAGCAGTTGCCTCACCTCCCCCATCTCCTCGCCGAGCCCCAGCATGAGCCCGCTCTTGGTGCGGCTGCGCGGTTCCAGCTTCTTGGCCTGCTCCAGGAGGGTCAGGCTCTGCCCGTAACCGGCCTTGGGCCGCACCCTCGGGTAGAGGCGCTCGATCGTCTCCAGGTTGTGGTTGAAGATCTCCGGAACTACGGCCATCACCACCCGCAATGAGTCGATGCTGCCGTTGAAATCGGGAGTGAGCACCTCGATGGTCGTGCCCGGGGCCTGCCGGCGGATCTCGCGGATCGTCTCCGCGAAGAGGCCGGCGCCGAAGTCAGGCAGGTCGTCGCGATCGACGGAGGTGACCACCGCGTGGGCCAGGCTCATCTGCGCGACGGCGGCGCCCACCCGGCGTGGCTCATCGGCGTCGATGTCACCGCCCCGCCTGCCGCTGGTGACCGCGCAGAAGGCGCAGGCACGGGTGCAGACCTCACCCAGGATCATGAACGTGGCGGTGCCGTGGCCCCAGCATTCCGCGATGTTGGGGCAGCGCGCCTCCTCGCACACGGTGACCAGGTCGAGGCCACGCATCAGGGTGCGGACCTTGCTGTAGCCGTCACCTGCAGGTAGTTTCACCGTCAGCCACGGCGGACGCCTGTCCACACCCTCCGGCAGCAGGCGCTGGTGCAGAGGGCGCGTGTCCTCCTGCCGGCTCGCGCGCGGTGTCGGCGTCAACGGGATGTCGCGCATGCCACCCTCAACTGTACAGCGCACTCGAGCGGTGGCGGCCGGGTCACGGTGAGCCACAATCTCAGCAATGACAGTCAGCCCGCCGCTGCCGCGCAATGAGCCCGTCCTCGAGTACCGGCCTGGCTCCGCCGAGCGCACCGCCGTGCGCGCGGCGCTCGACCACCTCGCCGCGTCGGTGCCCCTCCCCCTCCCGATGCGCATCGACGGCGCGGACATCGAGGGTTCGGGAACGCCGTTCACCGTGACCGCGCCGCACCGCCATCGGCTGGTCCTGGGTGAGGGCCACACCGCCACCGCGGCCGAGGTCACCAGCGCGGTCGACGCGGCCCTGCGCGCCGGCAGGGACTGGGCGGACGCATCGTTCGAATCTCGCGCGGCCGTGTTCCTGCGCGCCGCCGACCTCCTCGCCGGGCCGTGGCGGGCACGCGTCAACGCGGCCACGATGCTGGGCCAGAGCAAGACGGTCTTCCAGGCGGAGATCGACGCCGCCGCCGAGCTGATCGATTTCTGGCGCTTCAACGTCCACTACGCGGCGCATCTCAACGACAGCCAGCCGATCTCACCCCCGGGCGTGTGGAACCGGATGGAGTTGCGTCCGCTCGAGGGCTTCGTGCTGGCCATCACCCCGTTCAACTTCACC
>DAISRJ010000083.1:0-2726 GCA_036828955.1 Candidatus Dormiibacterota bacterium
AGCCCCGGCGCTGGCGTCGGCCTCGCAGCACTTCCGGACGCTGGACCACCCCGGGCGACGCCGACAGGTGCAACGACCCTCACCGCGCGAGCCGCGCGCGCGATGAGCGCACGTTCGTCCTCGCTGAGCTCGGCGCGGCTGTCGGCCTTGCCGGGCGGCCACGCCTTGCCCTCGACCCGGCCGAGAGGGCGCGCAAGGCGGTGGCCTGGCGTGTGCGCGACTCGATCAACCACATCGAGGCTGTGCACCCAGCCCTGGGCAGGCACCTCCGCCACGCAGTGCGCACCGGCAGCTTCTGCATGTACGACCCCGACCAGCCGACGCTGTGGCGGCTATAGGACGGAGCACGCCTTGGCTGCGGCCCATGGCGTCAGCCGTTCTCGCCGCGGCTCGGTCGGTGAGCTAGCCAGACGCTGTCCCCGGGGGCGACACTTGCGCCCCTTCCGCGGGTCAGCAACAGTGAGGAGCGCAAGCGATGCCGAATCCAGTCATCCACTTCGAGGTCCACGGCTCGGACGCCGCCAAGTCGCAGGAGTTCTACGCCGGCGTGTTCGGCTGGGACATCGACGCCAACAACCCCATGAACTACGGGATGGTCGCCAAGGGCGGCGACAACGGCATCACGGGCGGCATCACCGGGGGCATGGGCGCGACCATGGCCACCTTCTACGTCGAGGTCGCGGACCTGGAGGCCACTCTCCAGCTGGCCGAGTCGAAGGGAGCCAAGCGGATGATGGGTCCCGAGGCGATCGAGGGCGGGCCCACCATCGCCATGTTCGCCGACCCCGACGGCAACGTCATCGGGCTGACCAAGGCGGGCACGATGTAGCTCTCGGGCTACGGGGCGGGTTGGCGATCTCCGCACGGTGCGGCCGGTTCGGGGGCCGTCAGTTCGACGCCGCCACGACGCGATTCCGTCCCTCTTCCTTGGCCCGATACATTGCGAGATCTGCCGCCCGCACGACGTCGTCCAACGATGGGCCATTGAGCGGGAACACGGCCGCGCCGATTGATGCCGTGATGCGCCCGCCCGTCTCTCCCGGCGTCATGCCATCCACCGCCTGGCGGATGCTCTCCGCGACACGGAGGGCGCCGTCAAGGCCACTTTCGGGCAGGAGGATGAGAAACTCTTCGCCGCCGAATCGCACCACGTCATCACCGATTCGCACCGCCGAGATCATCGCGCGAGCGGCGTCTCGCAAGACGCGGTCGCCAGCCGCGTGCCCTCCGGTGTCGTTCACCAACTTGAAGTGGTCGAGGTCGACCAGGAGCACACCGATCTCGGTGCCGTGACGCAGACTTCGCGCCGCATGCTGGGGCGCCACCTCGTCCCACCAGCGCATGTTGTGGAGCCCGGTCAGCGAATCCGTACGAGCGCGATCCTCAAGCTCACGGTACAGCTGCGCGTTGTGCCACGCGGCGGCGGTGAGGTGGGCAACCAGCCCACAGTGCTCAAGGTCACGCGTCGTGAACTGGTTGACGCCCGCGCGCCAGACGTCGAGGACCCCGATCCGTTGATCGCCGGCGACCAACGGGATGACCAGCAGCGATTCAGGCCCCTCGTCTTTCTCAGTTCCTGGCACGGTGCCGGCAGCTGGATGTGACACCGTGTTGTCACAGATGTAGGGCAGGCCACGCGTGAATGCCCAGCCGGTGATGCCGCGGCTCATCGGAATGGTCTGATCCCTAAGGCCCTCGATGTCCTGGCCCGCGATGACACGCGGGATCAACACGTCCGTGTCCCAGTCCGCCTCGAAGATGGCGAGCGCGCTCATGGGCAGGAAGCGCGGCAGGAGGTCGGTGACGATGTCCAGGATGCGCGTGGGATCGTGCTCCGCCTGGAGACGCCGCGCCACCTCGGCCAGTGCCTGAGCGAAGGTGCCGTCATCTGGCGCTTGCACTGCGCGCACAGGAAGATCAGCGACGTGAGCGGGCGCAAACTCGGTGCCTCCCGGAGCCTCGAGCTTGCGGGGCGGGTGCTGCCGGAACCACGAATGTCCCACCACCCTGTCGCCCGGAATCGCAAGCGCGGCATCGAGGACCAGCGGCGGACTCAGGTAGGTACCGCTTCCGAACTGCACACCGAGTGCAACCAGCGCGGTCGCGCAGGCCTCGTCGTCGACGCCCCGCGCCATCAGACGAATATCGAGGCGCGCTGCGAACGAGATCAGGCCTGCGAGTTCAGCGCGGGCGGTGAGGCTTTCGCGCAAGCCGGCGACCAGGTCCGCCCCCAAGAACAGGTAGTCGGGGCGCACAGTGAGAATGCGGTCGTGGCCGAGCCGTGGCCAGCCGTCCGCTTCCAGCACCAGGAGAAACCCGGCTTCGCGCAGCTCGGCCACCCGATGGTCCAGGGCGCCGGCCTCATCGGTGGAGGTGCTCCTGGGCAGGACCCAGGCGACCTCCGACGGCTTCTTGACGCGCCCATCTGTGAGTTCGGCTGGCTGGAATGCTGCTGACCCAGAGAGGTGGGGAGGGAGAGGCACGAACAGCACCGCGGGGGAAACCTGGTGACGACTGTGCAGTCCGTGGTGCACGAGCGCCAATGGGTCGAAACCGAGCGGCGGCCGTGCGATGACCTCGTACCCGATCATCGCTCGATCGGAAATGCTCACGAACGGCAGGAGCGCGATGCCGTCTGGCATCACGCTGGTGCGACCTCCTGAGCCAGCTCTCTCAAGAAGACCGTTGATCATGCGATCCAGCTTCGCGTTCCCGTGGGAAGGCTG
>DAISRJ010000084.1:0-2609 GCA_036828955.1 Candidatus Dormiibacterota bacterium
GGTGCTCCAGGAGGCGACGCGGCGCGTCAGCCGGGAGCGGCCCCCCAGCCTCCGCGTCAGGAGAGCTCGCCACCGCCAGGGCAGCCACGTGCCCCCGGATCCGGGGGCAGGCGCCGGCGGGGCCGCCGCGGGCGGGGCGGAGACCGGCAGCCGCCCGGGTGACCCTCGATGCGGCCAGGGTGCTCGGCTCCGATGCGTACAGGTCGCCATCCCTCGGCCATGGTCCGCCGATCGAGGCCGTCCTCTTCGACTACGGGCTCACCCTCGTCCACATCGTGCGCCCCGTCGAAGCGCTTGCGGCGGCGCGAGTGGCGATCTCGGAGCTCATCGAGGCCGCGGGCCATCCGCGTTGTCCCGAAGCCCTCATCGCTGAGGCGGTCCACGACCGGGTGGCTGCGGAGATCGCGTCCCACGAGGCCAGCGGAGCGCTCGAGGAGATCGACGTCGCCGCCCTGGAGGCGCGCGCCTTCGCCGATATCGGGTTGGACCTGTCGCCCAACCTTCGTGATCAGTGCAGCGTGCTGGCGCAGGAAGCGTGGTGGCGTGGGGTTCACCTCTACCCCGACGCGCTCGACGTTCTCGACCAGCTGCGCAGCGCCGGCCTGCGCGTCGGGCTGTGCTCCAACGCGGCCTATCGCGCCGCGAGCATGCGCGCCCAGCTCGCCCACGTGGGGCTCGACGGCGTCCTGGACGCGGCCGTGTTCTCCGCCGAGGTGGGCTGGAGGAAGCCGTCGCCCCAGGTCTTTGCCGCGGCTCTCGACGCGCTCGGCACGCGCGCCGAGACCACCGTGTTCGTCGGCGACCGCATCCGTGAGGACATCCTCGGCGCGGCGCAGGTGGGCATGCGGACCGTGCTCATCGCGCGCGACGAATCAGCGGCGATCGGCCCACGTCTGCGCGAACCCGACGCGGTGGTCAACTCGCTCTCTGAGCTGCCGACTCTGCTTCGCGTGCGCCACTTGTAACGAAATTCGGACGGCAAACTGAGCGCGTCTATACTCGCGGAGCGCCCCACCGGTTGTCCGATCATGCGCATGTCGAGGCACAGCACTCGTGGACTTTCGCGATTACCTCAAAGAGAGATGCCGTGAGCGCGGCATCTCCCTGCATCGGCTGGCGCTGCTCTGCGACCTCAACCAGATCTACTTCTACCAGGCCGTCAACAAGAACAAGGAGAACCCGCCTCCCTGGGTGCTCCGGCGCGCCGCCCCACACCTGGGGGTCGCATACGTCGACCTGATGATCGCGGCGGGCCACCTCCGCGACGAGGACGTGCGTGAGTGGCAGAACGGCGCGGTCGTCGAGGCGGGCTCAGCGGGCTGAGCTGTGTGGCGAGCACCTCGGCAGGCTCGCGTCGCGGCGGATACTTGGAACGTGCACTGGCCGCGCGCCATCATCCACATCGACCTCGACGCCTTCTACGCGTCCGTGGAGCAGTTGCGCCGCCCGGAGCTGCGCGGACGCCCTGTGATCGTCGGCGGCGGCGGCGAGGGATACCGGCGCGGCGTGGTCAGCGCCGCATCCTACGAAGCACGCCGCTACGGCGTTCACTCGGCCATGCCGCTCGGTCGGGCGCGCCGGCTCTGCCCGCACGCCGTTGTCCTGCCGGTGGACTTCGCTGCGTACCGGCAGGCATCGAAGGAGGTCTTTGCACTGGCGCGTGAGCTGACCCCGCAGGTGGAGCCGCTCAGCCTCGACGAGGCGTACCTCGACGTCACCGGCTCGATCAGGCGCATGGGTTCGCCGGAGCAGATGGCCGTTGGCCTGCGCGACCGCATCGCGTCTGTGTGCCACCTCGACGCATCCTGCGGGGTGGCCACGTCAAAGCTGGTCGCCAAGGTCGCGTCCGACCTGGAGAAGCCGCGTGGCATGGTGGTCGTGCCGCCCGGGCAGGAGGCCGCCTTCCTGGCGCCGCTTCCCCTGCGCCGGCTCCCCGGCCTGGGCCCGGCGTCCGAGCGTGCTCTCGCGGCACTGGGAATAGCCACCCTCGGTGAGCTGGCGAGCATGCCGCAGGCGACGCTCAGACGTCGCCTCGGTGAGCATGCCGCCATCAGCCTCGGCGAGCGCGCTCGCGGCATCGACGGCAGCGCCGTGACCCTCCCCGAACGGCCCAAGAGCATCTCGAGAGAGGAGACCTTCTCCGCCGACGTGGCCGCGCGTGCCGAACTGCAGCGCCTGCTCCGAGACTGTGCGGCCGACGTCGGACGGCAGCTCCGCCAGGGTCACTGGACGGCGCGGACGGCGACGCTCAAGGTGCGCTACTCCGACTTCACCACGCTCACGCGACAGGCGACGTGGCCGGCTCCGCAGGACGGCGACATGGCCCTGGCGCAGGCCGCGATGCGACTGCTCGACGACACCTGGGACGGGCAGCCGGTCCGGCTTCTCGGCATGGGCGTCAGCGGCATCGTGGACGCCGCCCAACTCGATCTCTTCGATCGCAGCGCGGCGCCGCGTGAGACACGCCTCGACCACGCGCTCGACTCGCTGCGCGATCGCTTTGGACATGCCGCCCCGCGGCGCGGCGGCGCTCCTTCGCTCCGTGATCTCGACTTCCGCGGCGAGGACCTGCGCCGTGACGCCGAGGATGAGGACGCGCACGATTAGAC
>DAISRJ010000085.1:0-2332 GCA_036828955.1 Candidatus Dormiibacterota bacterium
CACGGAATGGACCAGTGATCCGTCGGCGCAGCTCGGTGTGGCCTCGGCCTGACAGAGGACCAGCGAACAGGGTGGCCTCGAACGGCACTGGCTGCCCGAGCTGGCCTTGATCGCGCGAGCGTCCAGCGCCGTCTCCACCCCGTCAGGCGGCGTACAGTGCTGTCAGGCCGTTCATCGGTACCGGCCACATCTGGATGATGCTGATCCTTCTTGCGATCATCGCTCTGCCCGCCTGGGCGTTCGTGCGCGCGGTTTGACCACGCCCATCGGTGCTGCCTCGCTACGAACCGCCGCCGCCGCCGGTCTACCCGCCGCCGCCGCCACCGGTCGGCTAAGGAGCCTCCACCCGCCGGGGCGTGCTGGTCAGCGGACCTGGACGAAGACGGTGAAGGTCATGTGGTCGGAGGCGTTCCTGCTCGAGAACGCCACCGCGCCGAGGTGGCCGAGCGACGGTGCGACGCTCCTGTCGAACGATGCTTGCGCGTCCGCCGGCAGCACCGTGCGGATTGCCGTGAGCACCGAGGGGACATCGACGTAGAACATGCCGTTGTTGCTCGTTCCCACGTGGCTCGTCACCGCCGTATAACCCGGGGACGTGCTGATGTTGGAGCCCGACGCGTGGCTGGCCAGCATGGCACGCACCTCGGCGGGACCTGTGGCGATGATCGCCCAACCATTGCTGACCGCCCACGAGGGCGCGATGCCCGTGCCCGGCGCTGCCGCCAGCGGGACTGACGAGATCTTCACCCCCGCGTCGAGCTGCGTGGTGATCTGCGACCGGTCGCACACGCTGGACTGGACGCAGACGGAGGACATGAGGTGATCGAGGAAACTCTGTGCGGCACTCGTCGAGTTGGTGTCGAACACCAGAGCGCCGCCGGGGGTCGTTTGTCCGGGCGCCTGGTTGACCTCGATGGCGGCGTCGCCGCTGAGGTGACCGATGATTCCGGCGGACCCGGTGAGGCCGAGCTGCTGCAGCGTCGCGTCGATCGCGGACCCGGTCGGTGACACCGTCTGCAGGACGCTGGTCAGTGTCTGCTGCAATCCAGTGAGAGCCAGGAAACCGAACGCTGTCGTGGGGACGAAGGCGATGCTTCCATTGGCATGCGGAGCGGCCCCGAGCTGGGCTCGCTGCGCGGGCGTGAGCTTGGACGCGTCGAGGTTCTCGGTGCCATAGAGCGCCACCCCGTCGGTGCTGGCCACCAGGGCAGCGCCGAATCCGCCGTACGCCCGCGCCGCGCTGAGCTGGGTCTGGACGCCGGGAATCGAGGGTAGCGAGGAGGCGACACCGTTGACGAACGCCGGGATGTCCATGTAGATCAGCCCCAGCCGGTCGGCAGGCAATTGCGACTCGACCGTCCTGTAGCGACTGGACGACTGCAGGCTGGCGCGCTTGCCCTGGGTGGTGTCGATGACCGCGTCAACGGCGGCGCGGGTGGACGCAAGGATCACGGTGTGGTTGGTGATCGCGTAGGTTCCGGAGCCAGCCCCTCCGCCCGTCGTGACGGTGACGCCGTCGAAGACGCTGGTTGTCCATCTGCTTGCGCGGCTGGTTGGTCCGTTCTTGAACTTGTCGAGGGCCACCTGGGCTTTGGCATCGTCCTTGCTGGCGACCAGCACGCTGACGTCGGGCTGCCGCGACGTTGCGCCTCCGCCACCGAAAGCCACCGGCGAGATTGCTGACGCCGGCATGGCGACGCTGAGCTCCGATCCCACCCAGGGCGTGATGTCGTCGTGCTTGAGCCCGGTGCTGGAGAAGGCCGTGTCCAACCAGGCGTTGACGGTGGCGCTCCGCTTTTGATCGCTGAGCGCGGGAAACTTGTTGAACAAGCTGGCGACAGCGAGTTTCTGGCCGGCCGGCGGATCGAGGTTGACGGTGACGTAGAGGGCCGTGTCGCCCGGAACCATCGACACGAACGCGTCGGCGCTGCCATGGAAGGCGCGCAGCGCCAGGAATCCAGCGGCGGCCGCAACTGCGACGGCGACGGCCGCGATGCCGGCGATCAGGCGAAGGCTGCGAGGCGGTCCTGGCAGATCACTGTCGCCCGGCGACGACCCATCGTTGTGGGGTGGTGCTGGAAGAGGATCGGGCTCGCTCATGCGCTGTCTCCACGCGACGGCTGGAGCGACCCTGCGGGCGGCCGCGTCTGATTGTCGCCCGTTGGGGCGGACGGCACAACCGTAGATGCAGCGCGGCGCCTCGTGGTGGCGTTTGCGTCACGTCCTCTGTGGCGACGCTCACACAGGTTGCGCGCGGCGCAAACGTGTACCGCGCAACCGCGGCCGCATCTCGTGCGGCACTCCCTCGCACTGCGCCACGAACAATGCCTGC
>DAISRJ010000086.1:0-2182 GCA_036828955.1 Candidatus Dormiibacterota bacterium
GCGAACGCCTCCTCGCCGCGTTCGACGTGCACGCGCCCCTGTGCCCGTTCATCGCGGCGGCCGTCGAAATCCCCGACCCGGGCCACCCGGCACGCGTATACGCCCGCGACTACAAGCTGGCCTTCGCCGCGCGCCTCACCGCGGCCGCCCGCGAGGCCGGCGCCACCGACCCCGAACAGCTCGGCGAGCAACTGGCGCTGCTGCTGGACGGCGCCTCGGCCCGCAGCCGAGTCCTCAACACCGAGACCCTCGCCACCGCCGCCGCCATCGCAGCCGTCCTCGTCGACAACGCCATCCCCGCCGCCGCTTGACAGGGCAGCGATAGAACGCGCGGCATCCCGCCAAGCCCGTCGGCATGGGTCGATTTCGGCGCCACAACTCGCGTCAGATCACGCGAAGGACTTCGCTGCCAACTCGAGTTGGCCGTGCATCGGCGTCCTGGTGGCTGGCGAAATGGCCGGTGGCAGCCGCGGGAGCAATTGTGCTGCAAAGGTGGGCTGACCGTACAGCAGACCGGTCGCCCTACTTCGCCTTGCTGAGATGGACCATGGCGTCATAGAGCTGCTCGTCTGTCATCGGCGGCTCGGGGATCGGATGTGCCCGCTCTGCCCGGTAGGCGTCGAGCATGAGATAGAGGTTGCGCCGCCAAGCCGTGGGCGCCGTGGCGCTGGTGGCGTCGATGATCCGGCCGATGGACCAGATGAGATTGATGATGTCGGCCTGGGCGATGTCGGGGCGAGCTTGGCCGGCTTCCTGAGCTCGGGTGAGCACATCGACAATCTGTTGGGACATCTGGTCGTGGATGCGCTCGGTCTCGGCGCTGTGAGTGAAGCGGCGGGAGAGGAAGTCGCTGAAACCTCGGTCTCCTACCTGCATGCCGAACAGGTTCTCCAAGTAGTAGACGAATCCTCCCCACGGATCGTCCATCTCCAGGGCCTTATTGGCCCCGCCGAGGAACTCGTGGAGACGAGGTCTCAAGGCAGCCATGAGCAGGTCGAGGCGTGCCGGGAAGTGGCGGTACAGGGTGCCGATGGATACGCCGGCTTCGCGGGCGATCTTCTCCAAGGAGGCATCCACGCCGTGTGTGGCGAATTCGCGCTGCGCCGCCGCGATGAGCTTGTCGCGGCTCTCTTGGGCGTCGCGGCGCATGGGTCTCCGCATCTGCTCGACGTCGCTCTGGCTCACTCGCTCAGTCTACCGACGATGCTGAGGGCGGCCTCCGCTTCTGCGCAGCTCAAGAACCCGAGAAGGCGGTTGACGTCTTTCGAGACTGCCACAAGCTGAAACTCGAAGCACTTCCAGCAAGTCGAGTCACCCCTCCGGAATATAATGAGGCGCCCCTCCGGTTACAAAGACATCAACAACCGGAGGGGTGCCTCACCTTGGTGCTCACCCCAACACCACGGAGGAACATTCATCATGACCACCATCAGTATCATCGGCTCGGGCAACATGGCCACCGCCATCGGCACCAGGGCGGCGAAGCACGGACACAGCGTCGAGATCTTGAGCCGCAACACCGCCAAGGCTCAGGCGCTCGCGGACCAGATCGGTAGCGGAACCACCGTCGGCACGTTCGGCGCAACGCCGTCCGGTGACATCGTCATCGTGGCGGTCCCGTACACCGACGTGGTTTCAGCCGTCGCGGACTACGGCGATGCACTGGCCGGCAAAATCCTCGTCGACATCTCCAACACGTTCAATGCCGACGCCAGCGCACTGGCAACAGCCCCAGGCAGCTCGGCGGCCCAGGAGATTGCCGCTGCCGCCCCCGACGACGCACACGTCGTCAAGGCGCTGAACACGATCTTCGGCCACGTCCTTGCTCAGGACAAGCCCCTGGACGCGTTCCTCGCAGGCGACAGCGCCGAGGCGAAGGCACGCGTCGCGGCATTCCTGGAGAGCCTGGGCCTGCGGCCCCTCGACACAGGAGGACTTCAGATGGCCACCGCCCTCGAATGGACCGGCGTCCTGCTGATGGGGCTGGCGCAGAACGGCGCCAGTTTCGACCTGGCCTTGGGCGTCGAAGTCCACTGACGGTTCTTACCCCGGGGCGTCAGCGCCCTCAACTGTGCGCACCCGCACCACCACTTCTCGCGCCACATCACTGCACTCCTGCATGATCCGCGATCCGTGCGGGTGGAAGACATGCGTCACTCCGCCGCGAAAGGGTAGAGGGCGC
>DAISRJ010000087.1:0-2153 GCA_036828955.1 Candidatus Dormiibacterota bacterium
AACTACCACGATCTCCAGCACGACATCGTCGCCCGTCTGCCCGATTTTGCGGCGTACGTGGTCAGCTTCAGCGTCATCGGCATCATGTGGTTCAACCACCACTCCATCTTCGCCCACTTCGGGCGAGTCGACCGCGGCCTCGTGTACCTCAACCTGCTGCTCCTGCTGACCATCGCGTTCATCCCATACCCGACGCAGGTCTTCGGCGAGGCGCTGCGCCAGGGAAGCGGGGCTGAGGTCGCCGCGGTCATGTACAGCGCAACCATGGCGGTGAACGCGTACGTGTGGAGTGCGCTCTGGTTGTACGCCTCGCGCGGCAGGCGCCTGCTCAACGCGGCCTTCCCGGAGAGCGAGCGCCGCCCGGCATCGCTGGCGTTCTCGATCGGTGTCGTCTTCTACACGGCGTCCGTCGGTGTCGCCTTCATCAATGCGTACGCGTGCCTCGCATTCCACGCGCTGCTCGCCGTGTACTACGCTCTCGATCCATTGTCCCGGCGTGCAGCGAGGACCTCTTCATGACGGTATCGGTCATTGTCGGCGGCACCGGCGGTCTCGGCCGCATGCTCGCCCAGCGTTTCGCCGACCGTGGTGATGAGGTTGTGATCACCAGCCGCACCAGGGCGACGGCAGAGGCGGCGGCGAAGGAGATCGGCGGCAGCACGCGCGGCCTGGCTCTCGACCTCGTGCGCCCGGAGACGATTGCCGAGGCGCTGGCCGATGTCACTGACGTCGACAACCTGGTCATCACCGCCATCGAGCAGGTCCCCAACAGCATTCGTGAGCTCGACATCGCGGCAGCGGTGAGGCTTGTGACCATCAAGCTGGTGGGCTACGCGGAGACGGTGCGCGTGCTCCACCCACGCTTCCGCGAGGGTGCGTCGGTGGTGCTCTTCGGCGGGATCGCCAAGGAGCGTCCCTACCCCGGCGGAACCATGATCACCGTGGTCAACGGCGGCGTCAGCGGCCTGCTCAAGACCCTGGCTATCGAGATCGCGCCGCACCGCGTCAACGCGATTCACCCCGGGATCGTCGGCGACAGTCCCAAGTGGCGCGGTGTTCCGAATCACCCCCACGTGCCGCGAACGCCGATCGGCCGGTTGGTCACCATGGACGAGGTGGCCGGCGCGGTGGACTTCCTGCTGACCAACACGGGGATCAACGCCCAGGAACTCCACATCAACGGTGGGGTGCTCGTCACCTGACAGGCGTGAGCGCGCGACTCCGGAGCCGGCTGCTGGCCGTCGTGTGCGCCGGCCTGGTCGCCGACCTCCTCGTGCAACCGATACGCGCACTCCGCGACCTCCAGGACACCGACTTCGTCAACTTCCTGGCGCCCTCGCGAATCCTCCGCGAGGGTGGATGTCTGTATTACGCGGGCGAGCGGCGACGAACGTCGTCCTCGGCGGCGTGCCCACGGGACACGTGGTGGCGTTCGTCGGCCCACCGATGGTGGCCGCGGCGTTTTCGCCGCTGAGCGTCATGGATCCCGCGCTGGCACTCGCACTGCTCATGTCAGCCGCCACGTAGGGGTCAGGCGAGAGCCCGCACGGACCCCGGACGCATCGTTTATTCTGCCGCCCTCAGAGGGAGGTTCGGGATGGGGGAGATCCCCGTACGTCGCTGGCGCACCTCACTCGACGGGCCACGCACGCCGGGTCGGTGGCGGGCGGCCATCCTCGGGATGGTGGCCACCCTGGCGGCGGGGGCGACGCTGCTGACGATGCCGTCGACAGTGCGGGCGGCGAATCCCACCCCACCCTTCAGGCAGTGCCCCGCCGTCGGCCTCGACGCCGGCTGCGCGATCCTGATCGTCATCCAGCCGGACGGCTCCCTGACCATCCTCCGCGACGCCACACAGGGAGCATTGGACGGTTCTGACGACACGCTCATCGGGGTCCAGAACAATTCGTCCACCACGGCTCCGTCCATCGCCATCGGCAGCGCGACGGTGGCCGTGTTCGGCTTCGAGGCTCCCAACGACGGGTTGTGCTCATTCACCTTCACGGGCAGTGGTTACTGCACGGCCACGCCTCGGCCGGCGACGGGCTACGAGGGACCGGACACAACCTTCAGCGGCATCTCCGCAAACAAGAGGATGGGCACGGTGAACTTCACCGACGCGGGTGGCGGGCTGGCGGCGGCGGGCACCACGT
>DAISRJ010000088.1:0-1809 GCA_036828955.1 Candidatus Dormiibacterota bacterium
CCGCCCGCATCTCGTGGGAGGCCAACGGCCCCGACGACGGCCAAGCCGTTCTGCTCATCATGGGGTTGGCCTACCCGGCAGCGATGTGGTTTCGCCTGATGCCCGCTCTCACCGAGCGCTACCGCGTGATCCGGGTCGACAACCGGGGCGCCGGCCACACCGGTGACGTGCCGGGAGCGCCGTACACCGTCGAGACGATGGCCGCGGACTGCCTGGCTGTGCTGGACGCGGCGGACGTGAGGACCGCCCACGTCGTGGGCATCTCCATGGGTGGGCTGATGGCCCAGGAGATCGCCCTCACCGCGCCGGAGCGGGTTCGCTCGCTGTGCCTACTCGCCACGCACCCCGGGATCGCGCATGCCGTCATGAATCCCGAGGCGATGGCGATTCTGGGGAAGCGAGGGGAGCTGACGCCTCAAGAGGCGGCAGAGGCGTCCGTCCCCTTCAACTACGCCCCCTCGACCCCGCGCGGGCGCATTGAGGAGGACTGGGCGGTGCGGTTGCCACTCGCCGCCACGAACCAGGGGTACCTGGCTCAGGCCTCCGGCACGTCGCAGTGGGACGGGTATGACCGCCTCGATCGAATCACCGCCCCGACGCTGGTGGTGCACGGAGAGCTCGACGCGCTCGTCCCACCGGCGAACGGCCGTATCCTCGCCGATCGCATTCCCGGAGCCGAGCTCGTGACGGTCCCGCTGGCGAACCACCTCCTCGGCACCGACCAGCCGGAGCAGGTCTCCGAGCTACTCGTCAACTGGCTGGATCGCCACCGCTGAACCCGGTGCGCAGAACCCTCCGCGATGCCAGGCGCAGCGCATGCTAGCCACTCCCGCCGAGCTCCTGCGCTCTGGTGGCGGCGGAATGGGCGGGTCCGACGGCGGAGCCCGTGCTGCACCACGGGCCTATGGGCCGGATCATCTCCCGGATGTCGGCCTCCGCCTTGGATCGTAGCGGCCGTCCGATCAGGCCTAGGTGTCCAAGGACGGTTCTCGGGCGGGGTCTGGTTGGTCGGACAGAGCGCCGACTTCGCTGAGGAGCCGCTGGAGGGCCCGGATCTCGTCGCGGAGCGCCCGCCGCCCCTTGGCGGTGATCTTTACCCAGGTGCGTGGGCGGCCATTGCCCGTTGTCTTGGTTTGGGCAACAAGGCCGGCCTCTTCCAGCGCCTGCAGGTGCCGGCCGAGGTTGCCGTCGGTAACACCGAGCGTCGTCTTCAGGTGCCTGACGTCTGCTTTAGCGAGACCGCTCAACGACGCGAGGATGCCGAGCCGTACCCGCTGATGCACATCGTCGT
Organism: Candidatus Dormiibacterota bacterium; assembly: GCA_036828955.1. Classification (GTDB taxonomy): domain Bacteria; phylum Chloroflexota; class Dormibacteria; order Aeolococcales; family Aeolococcaceae; genus Aeolococcus. Next base: position 1,292 of record DAISRJ010000088.1, read on the forward strand.
CGATGTCGTGGATCGGATGTTGGGTCATCGGGCAATCCTCGCCGATGCCACCATGAGCACCGCCGCGTATGCCGCGAGCTGAACCGCGACGGCCACGTCCCCGCTGAGCGTGCCGGCGACGATGAACGACATGGCAAGCATCGTCACCGCGGCGATACCGATGGCGCGGCTGCGAACGAATCCGGCGAGAGCCAGCAGCGCGAGCGCGTTGACCACGAACGGGCCTGCGATATTCAGCCACGCTAGACCGTGACCGGTCCCGGCGCGTGATGCGGCGCCGCCGCCGCCGAGTGCGATCACTGCGACGGCGAGCCACGGCCACAGATGGGCCCGGACTCCGCGCTCGCGGGCGACCCGCCGGTACCGCACCCAGGACACTGCGGTGACGGCGAGCAGCGCTATCCCGACAGCGGGGCCGAGGTGGTTGCGTCCGACCAGCAGCGCGATCGGGCACAGCACGATCCACGCGAGGGCAAGCAACCGTAAAGGCACCGCCATCGCGGTGCGCACCAGCGCGT
>DAISRJ010000089.1:0-1770 GCA_036828955.1 Candidatus Dormiibacterota bacterium
CGCATGGAGCGCTGCAGCCAGTCGTCGCGCTCGGCGGCGGGGATGATCTCCGGGTCGTCCTCGAGGAGGTGGTTGGGGCTGATGTGCCCTGTCTTGTCGAACCACCAGCGCGACATCTGCGTGAGCACGCGCCCCTTGTCGGGGATGGGCGTGGGCAGCACCACGTCGAAGGCGCTCAACCGGTCGGTGGCCACCATCAGCAGGGTGTCGTCGTCCAGCGCGAACGTGTCGCGCACCTTGCCGCGGCGGAACACCCGCAGACCGTCCGCAATGGCCGTGGTCATCACCGGCATCAGCGCCCTCCTCCCAACCCCGCTTCAACAGCCAATTCCGACGTCGGCGCAGTCACGAGGGCGTCCGCCGCCGTCACCGTCGTCGACAACCCCAGGCGCAGGAACGTGTCGTGGATGTGGTTCAGGTACCTGTGCACGTCGAAGGCGGCCTCGATGTTCTCCACGCCGAGCGCGGTGCTGATCTCCCTGTCGGTGATCACCAGCTCGTGGAAGCCGGCCTCACCCTCACGCGCCCGACGCGCGAGCTCCTGCACCGCCCGGTAGGCGCGCTCGCGCGGCCAGCCCGCGTCGATGATGAGCGAGCCGAGCACACGCTGCGAGTACACGACCCCACCGAAGGCCTCGATGTGCTGGCGCATGTTCTCCGGCTTGACGCGCAGCCCCAGCACAACGCGCTTGGTGAGGCGCAGCGCATAGCTGGTGAGCGCACACGCGTCGGGCAGGATGACCCGCTCCGCGGACGAGTGGGAGATGTCGCGCTCGTGCCAGAGCGCCACGTCCTCCATGGCGGTCGTCGCGTAGCCGCGCAGCACCCGGGCGATGCCGCAGACGCGCTCGCAGAGGATGGGATTGCGCTTGTGGGGCATCGCCGACGAGCCCTTCTGGTGCTCGCTGAAGGGCTCCTCCACCTCGTCCACCTCGGTCATCTGCAGCAGCCTGATGGTGGTGGCGAGGCGCTCCAGCACCGCGCCGAGGATGGCCATCGCCGACACGAACGAGGCGTGACGGTCGCGCGCCAGCACCTGGGTGGCGGCCGGGGCGACGGTCAGCCTCAGGCTGCGGCAGACGTGCTCCTCCACCCGCGGCGACACCGACGCGTGCGTGCCCACCGCGCCGCTGAGCTGTCCCACCGACACCTCGAGCGCGGCGGCGCGCAGGCGGTGGCGGGAGCGGCGCACCTCGTCGTAGTGGTTGGCCAGCTTGACGCCCAGCGTCAGCGGTTCCGCGTGGACGCCGTGGGTGCGCCCCATCATCAGCGTCAGCCGGTGCCGCTCCGCCTGGCGGCCGAGAGCGTCCTCGAGGGCGGCGACGTCCTTGTCGATGATCGCCGCGGCGTCGCGCAGCTGCGTGGCCAGGGCGGTGTCGACGATGTCCGACGACGTCAGCCCGAGGTGGATGAAGCGCCCCTCCTCGCCCACCGTCTCCTGGACTGCGGCGACGAACGCGGCCACATCGTGGCCCTGCTCCGCCTCCAGCTCGGCGATGCGGTCGGCGTCGATGCGGGCCTCGCGCAGCGCGGGCAGCGCCTCCTTGGGGATGCGCCCCAGCTCCGCCCAGCCCTCGGCGGCCAGCAGCTCGATCTCCAGCCAGCGGCGCAGCCGCGACTCGTCGCTGAAGATCGCGGCGATCTCAGGGGGCGTGTAGCGGGGTATCACGTGCTGTCGATTCTACGAGGGGTGCCGAGTCAGCCGTTCTGGGGCGTGCGAGGGGGAGAGGGGTCGCGGCGCCTTGCTCAGACGGGCTTCGCCGCCGTTGG
>DAISRJ010000090.1:0-1662 GCA_036828955.1 Candidatus Dormiibacterota bacterium
GTGTACTTCTGTGAACCTCACAGCCCGTGGCAGCGTGGCAGCAACGAGAACACCATGTTGGCGCTCACGGGGTATCGCCGTGAACGAGGAGGTTCCTGCGTGAGTTATGTCGGGACGAGCGAGGGGACGGGGAGCCGGTGGTGGGCGGCGGTCGCGGCGTTGGTCAGGTAGGCCAGCGGTGAGCGGTGTTGCAGGCGGCACGTCTCGCGGACGGATTGGATGCGTTCGATCCAGCGGCTGCCGTGATCGGACTGGGTGCCGCCCTGGAGTTTGCGCATCAGCACGGCGTGGCGCACGGCACGCTCGGCAGCGTTGTTGGTCGGGTCGATCTGGAGGTCGGGAACGTCGCAGAAGGTCCACAGCGCGTCGTACTCCTCCAACAGTCCGGCGGCGAAGTTCGCTGTCTTGGTGTGCCGGCCGGTGGCGCATTGCTCCAGCAGCCCACGGATCTGCGCTCGCGGTGGCGCCAGCTGGTCGCTGAGCCAGTCCGGGTCGTGGCCGTCGGTCAGGAACTCTCGGTGGACGGCGATCACGTGGCGCGCGAGCGTGACGAGCTGGATGCCGCGACGGCCCGCCGCCCCGGTGCGCTGGGAGACCTCGACCAGCTGGCGGATGACGTGGCACCAGCACAGTTGTTGTTGGAGGACGTCGAGGAAGTGATAGCCGGTGTAGCGGTCGCTGATCACGAACCCGCCGAACTCCTCGCCCAACAGCGCCTTGGCCGCCTTCTGGGACCGGGTCGGGTCGATCCGAAAACACGCCACCAGTGCCGACGCCGCGACCCACAGCCACTGCTGAGCTCCCTGAAGGCGCCACGTCGTCTCGTCCATATGCACGGCCTCGGCCTTGCCGATCGCCTCGCGCAGCTCAGCCCACGGGTCGGCAAGGATCGCGCTCATCCGCATGATCGCGTTGTCGATCGACCCTGTCGATGCCGGGATCCCGAACACTTCAACGACGGTCTGGCGGACCTGGTCACGCGAGAGCCGAAACACGCCAGCGAGCATCGCGACATGCGCATCGACCCGCGGCCCGAACCCAGAACCAGCTCCCGCCGACAGCTGCGCGAGCGTCGCCTTCTGACACGCCGGGCAGCGCAACCGCACCCGCGCGTGCTCGAACACCAGCGGGCGGATCACCGGCAATTCGAACTGCTGATGGCACACCGGATCGCCGACCCGCTCCTCGCTGCCGTCAAACACATGCCCGCAACCACAGCAGTCCGGCAGATGCGCGACCCGCTTGTCCAGCCGCTCGGGCGCGACCAGCTCCCGGGTCTTGCCCTGATGGCCAGGCTGACCGCCGGACTTGCGCATCGAGCGCTTATACGCCTCCCGCGCCAACTTGCGACGCTCGGCCCGCGACGCTGGAAGATCCGACGACGGCGGGTTGCTGCTGTTCGACGAGTTCTGACCAACGCGACGCTCCAGCTCCTCCACCCGCTCACGCAACACCACGACCTCGTCAAGCAGCGCCAGCACCAGCTGCTCGGCCGGCTCCCCGCCGGCCAACCCGACCGCCCCTACCTCCTCCCGCCGCATGCACGAAACATTCCGTGCACCCAGCAGGAATCCTCCTCAAACCCACGACACCCCGTGAACGCCTACTGGGTGTTGGATCTTGACATCCGAGCGTTCTTTGACAGCGTGCCGCATGATCTGT
>DAISRJ010000091.1:0-1594 GCA_036828955.1 Candidatus Dormiibacterota bacterium
CGCAGCCCGGCGCGTAGTTAACCGTCGTTGTTTTCGGGACGGCGTTGATGATCCCCTGGCGGACCGTGACGACCTTGTCGACCGTGCTGAAATCGCCCGTGTTGATGTCGTACCCGATCGGCACGTCGGGCCCGAGCTGGTCGAGCGCATCGTCCGCGAGCGGGCCGACCACCGCGACCGACGGCGCGCTGGTGCTCAGCGGCAGCGCGTGGTTGTGGTTCTCGAGCAGGACCATCGACTCGTCTGCCGATTTCCGGGCCGCGGCCAGGTTGGCGGGCGTCAGCTCCGCCGTCTGCACCCGCGCCGGATCGGTCAGGGGGTGCGAGAACATGCCGGCCAGGTACTTGAGCGTCAGTACGTGCCGGACCGCGTCGTTGAGCTGGGCCATCGTGATTTTCCCGGACGCGAGCAGCTGCGGTCCGTAGTTGTCGTAGGTGGAGTACGGGCTGGAGCTTCCGACCTGTACCGCCATCTCGATGTTGATTCCGGCCGTCAGTGCCAGCTGTGCCGCTTGCGCCCCGTTTGCGGCGTAGCCGAAGGCCTCGAGCTCCTGGACGGCCTGGTAGTCACTGAGGGTGGTGCCGCCGAATCCCCATTCGTCGCGCAGGATCGTCGTCAGCGTGTACGGATTGGCGGTGCTGGGCACCCCGTTGAGCGAGTTGAAGGAGGCCATCACCGTCGCGGCGCCGGCGTCGACCGCCGCCTTATAGGGCGGCAGGTAATCGTTGAACAGCTGCTGGGTGGACATGTCGACCGTGTTGTATTCCCGGCCTGCGACCGGGGCGCCATAGGCCGCGAAGTGCTTGACGGTCGCCGCCATCTTGTCCGGGGCGCTGAAATCGGAGCCCTGGTAGCCGCGAACCTTCGCGGCGGCGATCGCGGCACCCAGATACGGATCCTCGCCCGCACCCTCGACGACGCGGCCCCAGCGGGGATCGCGGCTGATGTCGACCATCGGGTTGAACGTCCACTTGATCCCGTCCGCGGTGGCCTCCGAGGCCGACACGGACTCGTCGTTCTCTACCAGCGCAGGATCCCAGCTGCTGGCTTCGGCGAGCGGCACCGGGAACATCGTCTTGTAACCGTGGATGACGTCGAGCCCGAAGATCAGCGGAATGCCCAGCCGTGAGTCCAGCGCCTGCTGCTGGACCTGGTCGATGTTGTTGACGCCAACGAGGTCGAGGACCGAGCCGATCTGCCCGTTCTTCGCCTCAGTCAGCAGGTCACCCGGCGTGCCGTTCGGCCCGTCCGGACCCGCCATCTCCAGCTGGCCGAACTTCTCGGCGACAGTCATCCGCCCTAGCAGGGCGCTTACTTTCGCGTTAATCGACTGCTGGTCAGCCGTTAGAGCACTCGCACGGATCGTGCGAGCGGCCGAGGAAGCCGTGGTCAGCCCACTCGCTGGCAGCGCCACGGCCACGACGAATACCGCCGCCAAGCCCGCGCCAAATCCAAAGCGGCGCCCCGGCTTGGCCCAGGCCACGTGAGCTACTCGATCCGCCATTTCCCTCTCCTTACCGAACAATCTCCCCAACCGTTGCTATACGCCGCTGTGGTAGTCGCGTCAACCAGGCATCGCCACCGCCTCACTGGC